>NZ_JBLUNY010000010.1:41896-117029 GCF_048065335.1 Isoptericola maris
GTGGGCCCGGCGTGTGGGGGGTGGGCGGGTTTGGGGGGCACCTACCCCGGCCATCACGGGCAAAACGGGCCAGAAATCGCGCCCACAACCGTCGGAGAAGGTGAGGAAGGGACGTCGTGACCGGTCAGGACTGGATCGAGAAGGACTTCTACGCCGCGCTCGGCGTCCCCAAGGACGCCGACCAGGCGGCCATCAAGAAGGCATACCGCAAGCTGGCCCGCCAGTACCACCCGGACCAGAACCCCGGTGACGCCTCCGCCGAGTCCCGGTTCAAGGAGATCGGCGAGGCCTACGCGGTGCTCTCGGACACCGAGCAGCGCCAGCAGTACGACGCCGTGCGGTCGATGGCCGGTGGCGGCGCGCGCTTCAACGCGGGCCCGGGCGGCGCGTCCGGTGGGTTCGAGGACGTCTTCAGCTCGATGTTCGGCGGTGGAGCGCGCCCCGGGTCGCAGTACCAGCAGTACCAGTCCGGCGGTGCGGGGTTCGAGGACATCCTCGGCTCGATGTTCGGCGGCGCGGGCACCGGCCGGCCGGCCGGGTTCGGAGGCCCGCAGCAGCGCCGGGGGCCAGACGTCGAGACGCGCGCCACGCTCCCGTTCCGCGCCGCCGTCGAGGGCACCACGGTCGAGCTCACCGTGGACGGCAAGAAGATCACCGCGCGCATCCCGGCCGGGGTGCACGACGGGCAGAAGATCAGGCTGCGCGGCAAGGGCCGTCCGGGCACGGCCGGCGGGGCCGCGGGCGACCTGCTCATCGCGGTGCACGTCAGCGAGCACCCGGTGTTCTCGATCGACGGCGTCAACCTGCGCATGACCCTCCCGGTCACCTTCGCGGAGGCCGCGCTGGGCACCACGGTCGAGGTCCCGACGCTCTCGGGCGAGAAGGTGCGGCTCAAGGTGCCGGCGGGCACGCCGTCGGGCCGGGTGCTGCGCGTCAAGGGCCGCGGCGTGGCGACGGCGAAGCGTACCGGCGACCTGCTCGTGAGCGTGCAGGTGGTGGTGCCGCAGAAGCTGAGCCGGGCCGCGAAGAAGGCTCTGGAGGAGTTCGCCGCGGAGGCCGACGGCGAGGACGTGCGCGCCGCGCTGGCCGCCCAGGCCGCACAGTAAGGGCTGGTCCGCCGGACCACGTCAGGGAGCGAAGGAGGTCCACATGGTCACCGACGACGCACCCGTGCTGACGGTCTCGCAGGCCGCGCAGCTCACGGGGCTGCACCCGCAGACGCTGCGCCAGTACGACCGGCTCGGACTGGTCGTGCCGCGGCGGACCCGTGGCCGCGGACGGCGCTACTCCCGCCGCGACGTGGCCCGCCTGCTCGAGGTGCAGCACCTCGCGCAGAGCGAGGGCATCAACCTCGCCGGGGTCAAGCGCATCCTCGACCTCGAGCAGCACGTCATGGTGCTCGAGCACCGCCTGGACGAGCTCGCGAGCCTCCTGGCCGAGCGCGAGCGTGCCGAGGGCCGCGTGTTCGCCGCCGGGACCGGTGGCGACGTGGTGGCGGTGCCGCGCGGGCAGCGGGTGCGGCGCACCGAGCTGTACGTCGAGTCGCGCCGCGAGCAGGGCGGAGCGCTCGTGCTGTGGCGCCCGGCGCCGCACCGCGACTGAGCGCCTGCTTTCAGGAACGGCATTCTTTCGTCAATAGATTCTTCTCTGGTAAGGCTTTCCTTACCGCTGGTGAATATCTCGCTTTCCTGTGCAGGAATCTCATTCACGCCTATCATCGAGATATCGGCGAGTGCGAGACCTGACGCGAGGAGCGAGATCATGACCACCCTGATGGAGATGCCCGAGGTCACCAGCTGCACCGTGGACGGCTGCAGCTACAACCACGACCACGACTGCCACGCGGGGGCCGTGACGATCGCGGGCGTCCCCGGGGACGCCTCCTGCGCGACGTTCATCCCGCTCAGCACCAAGGGCGGGCTCGAGAAGGTCGTGGCGCACGTCGGTGCCTGCCAGCGCACGGACTGTGTCCACAACGAGGACCTGGAGTGTGCGGCCAGCGCCATCCGCGTCGGCGCCGGACCGCAGGACCCGAGCCACGCGGACTGTCTCACCTTCACCACGGCATGACAGGTCGCCGGACATGACGAGGGCCCCGGACGGCAGCGTCCGGGGCCCTCGTCATGGGACGGCCGGTCAGCGGCGCAGGTTCCGCATCAGCTCCAGGGCGGCCTGGTGGGACTCCGGCAGCCGCTCGACCCACACGCGCACCGGGCGGCGCAGGCTCTCCGCGACGCCCAGGACCTCCGCGTTGCGCTCGACGATCTTGCGGACCGACTGCGCCAGCCGTGCCGTGGCGGCGCTCCGCTCACAGAGGACCGCGAACACGCCGTCGCTGAGCGACGCCATCGGGTGGCCGTCACCGAAGACCTGTCCCAGCGTCCTGCCGACCGACGCGGCCCGCCCCATGCGCTGCCAGGCGTCCAGCTCGTCCACCGCCACGTCGAGGACGACGAGGCAGTGCGAGTCGGAGGCGTCCTGCTCGTTCCCGGCGGCACGGCCGTACGTCTCCCGCAGCCGTTCGCCGAGGTAGGCGGACGTCGGCAGCCCGGTGGCAGGGTCGCGGATGCCCCGGGGTGCCGGGTCCCGCTCGCGCACCAGCACCCAGCCCTGCGCGGCACCGCGGACCGCATCCACGTCGAGCGGCGCCCCGACGGACCGGTAGAGGCAGGCGACGTCGTCCAGCGTCTCGTCGAGGCCGATGCCCGCTGCGCTGCGTGCCGTGCCCAGCCGGTGCGAGGCAGCCTCCGGGCTGCGCCCCGCCTCGACCGCCTCGACCAGCGCGTCCACGGCAGGGTGGTACCAGTCGCCGGGGCGCAGCCATACCTCCGTGAGGCTGGCGGTGCGCCAGCGTTCACGGGTGGCGGCGGCGGGTGCACCGCTGGGTGGGAAACTCATGGTGGAGGGACTTTCATAGGTCTCCATCATGACGCAGTTCGCGCCAACCGGTGAGGGTGAATCGCGCCACTGATGATTCACCCTCCGCCCAGCACCCCGCCGGCCATGATCCAGCGTAGAGTGACGCCGTCCGTGCTCTGCTGGGTGCGGGCACGCTCGGGGGAGTGACGAAGAAGCGGGTTGCGACGTGACCGACGTCTACGTGGGTTCGGACGGATCAGCTCCCAGCGATGGCGAGCTGATCCTTGAGGTGCGCAGCGGCAGTCTCGACGCCTATGGCGCCCTCTACGAGCGGCACGCCTCTGCGGCGCGGGTCCTCGCCCGCCAGTACGTCACGACGGTGAGCGACGCGGACGACGTGGTCTCCGAGGCGTTCCACCGCGTGCTGGGGGTCCTGCAGCACGGCGACGGCCCCGACACCCACTTCCGGGCCTACCTCTTCACCGTGGTGCGTCGGCTCGCCGCCGACCTCGCTCGCCGTGCTCAGCGCACGCGCCCGACGGCGGACGACTGGACCTTCGAGGCCGCCCTCGGCCCGTCGGCCTCGCCCGAGGACCCCACGCTGGCCGGGTTCGAGAGCACCATCGTGGCGCGGGCCTACCAGGGGCTGCCGGAACGGTGGCAGGCGGTGCTGTGGTACACCGAGATCGAACAGCTCACGCCCGCCCAGGTGGCGCCGATCCTGGGGCTCACGCCCAACGGGGTCTCCGCCCTCGCCTACCGCGCGCGCGAAGGGCTGCGGGTCGGTTACCTGCAGGAGCACCTCACGGCGGAGCCCGCCGACTCGTGCCGCAAGGTCAACGCGCTGCTCGGCGGGTACGTCCGGGGCAGCCTCGCCCGCCGCGAGATCGCCCAGGTCGACACCCACCTCGACGGCTGCGGCGACTGCCGGACGTTGGTCCTCGAGCTGGGCGACGTGGCGCACGGCATGCGTGGCGTCGTCGCGCCGCTGGTCGTCGGTGTGGCCGGGATGGCAGTGCTGGGGGCGCTGCCGCTGGGTCTCGTCACCGGAGGCGCGGTCGGAGCTGCGGGTGCCGCCGGTGCCGCGGGCACCGCGGGTGGTGTCGGTGCGGGCGTCACGGGATCGGTCGGGGGCGCGACGGCGGGGGCCACCTCGGGCGTCTCGGCCGGGGTCGGTGCCGCTGCCGGCACGACCACCACCGCGGGCGCGGCGACAGGTGGTGCCGCGACCGGAGGTGCCGCGACTGCTGCCACCGCTGGAGCGACCACGGTCACCGCCAGCACGACGACCACTGCCGTCGCCGCGACCACGGCCGGGGTCTCGGGAGCGACCGTGGCGGCCTCCACCGGCGCTGTCGCCGTCGCTGCCGCCGGTGTGGTCAGCGTGCTCGGTGCCATCGGTTCCGAGGAACCCCCGGGGGTCCCGGAGCCTCCGCTGCACTCCGCCGAGAGCCTGCCGTGGCCCTCCGCCGACCCGACGCCGGCACCGAGCGACCCGACGCCGGCACCGAGCGACGACCCGACGGACCCGGCGAACGTCCCCTTCCTGAAGGAAGCCGAGCTGGTCTCGGACGACGTCCACGTCCCGACGCCCGCCGAGGTGGTCGTCGCCGTCGCCGAACCGGACGCCGACCTCGAGCCGCGGGTCACGAACGACCTGGCGCTGCGGGTCACGAACCTCGGCGAGGTCGCGGCCGCTGGATCGCACGTGCTCCTCACGCTCCCCGAGGGCGTCCGGCTCGCGTCGACGTCGACGCCGTCCGGCGCCTCCGCCGGGACCCATCACCCGACGTCCGAGTCGTTGGCCTGCACCCCGACGACGAGGCCGCAGGACACCCTCTGCGCTGTGGGCACGCTGGCGCCGGGCGAGGCGCGGACCGTGACCGTCCCTCTCGTCGTGCGGGACGGCGGCTCGTACACCGTCTCCGCGCAGACGTGGGCCGACGGCGTGGACGCCCGCAGCGTCGCGCTCGATCCGGTCCGGGTCGAGTACTTCGGCCCGGAGCTCACCGCGGCGGCCGCCGGCGCGACCTCCGTCGCCAACCCTGGCCTGGCAGAGATCCCCTTCACCGTGCGGAACAGCGGCGACCAGCCGGTCGACGCCGGATGGACGGCGAAGGTCCGCGTCCCTGCCGGGCTCGTCCCGCACGGCGTCGGTGGAGGACTCGACTGCACCGCCCGCGACGGTTCGGCCGACGACGGCGCCTCGGTGTGGCTGTGCACGGGGGCCGGGCTCGCTCCCGGAGAGTCCGTCTCGGGCAGCGCCGCCGTGGTCGCCGACGGCACCACCGCGCAGGGCAGCTACGACGTCACGGTGGTCCCCGCGCTGGATGGCGTCCCGACGGTCCGCTCCGTCGCCGTCGTCACGGCGCCCCGCGGGTGGCAGGGTGCCAACGCCGGGGTGTCGTCGATGCAGGCGTCGTGCCGCGCCACCGGCGGGCTGGCCACGGCGGACGCCGTCGTCACCGGCACCTACACCAACCTCACCGGCCGCACGATCTCCGCCACGCTCGAGGCCGCCGGCACGAAGGTCTCGACCCCCTCGACGCTGGCCCCGGGCGAGTCGACGACGCTCACGGCACCCGACGGGCTGCGCGTCCCCGCCGGCGCCGGCACCTGGACGGTGTCGACGGTGGTCGGCGGCACCACGTACAGCCGGACGGTCACGGCCGGGACCCACGGCTCCGCCGAGTGCTACGACCCGAGCTGGGACGTGCAGACAGCGGCCACCGTGCTCAACGACGGCGGGAAGGTCCGCATCGAGGGCACGATCACCAACCGGACGGGCGAACCGATGCAGGCGTCGCTGACGGCCGCCGGCGGGACCACCGACGCCGTGCGTCTCGGCGCGGGGGAGTCGGTCGACCTCGGGCGCACGACCGGTGGCGGCGATCTCGCCGCCGGCACCGCCACGTTCAACCTGTACCGATGGGTGACCGACTCCGACGGCGACCAGCCGACCTCCGGCGTCGTGCCGGCCGTCGCCCCGACCGCCGCCTACGACGGAGCGCGGATCGCCCCCGCCGCGGGCCGGGCCGAGGCGGCGGAGGCCTGCACCTACGACGCCGCGAGCGAGACGTCGACGCGCACCTTCACCATCCCGGTCGACAACACGGGCTCGACCCTGCCGGTGGTCTTCAGCGCCCGGGCCGGCGGGAGCACCGACGAGGTCCGCCTCGCCGCCGGGGCGAAGGGCACCCTCGAGCTGAGCGTCCCCTGGGGCACGGCGTCCGGCACCGTGCTCGCCGACGGCGTCGAGCTGCGGGGGATCGACGTCGGCTTCGACAGCTGTGCCGAGGCGCCCGGATGGCCGGCCGCCGTCGACGTCTCCGCCGCCGCGCAGTGCGACGCGGGAACCGCGCAGGTCGTCGTGGAGGTCGCCGGAGACGACCACCGGGCCTGGGCGGCGATGCTGCTGCGCCGCGGGGAGGGTGTCGAGACGCGGGCCCTCGCGGCACGCGGATCCACCCGGTTCGTGATCGACGACGGTTCGTGGCGCACCGGCTCAGGGAGCGTGACCGTCCGCCTCGCACGCACCATCGAGGGGCGCGAGTTCACCGCCGAGCGGGAGGCGTCGCATGACTCCGCCCGGTGCGTCGTCCGTGACCCCCGGGCCCGCCTCGACGAGGGTGACGTCCAGATGGACCTGCACGGCGATCACGCCACGTCGTGGCGGAAGGTCGGTGTGCTTCTCGACAACAGCCGATCGACCGTGCGCACGACCTTCCGCGTCGAGGGCCCGCACGGCCACGCCCAGAAGATCGTCGTGGCGGCCGGCGAGACGGGTGCGGTCGAGAGCCGACGCGTCGACGGCCGTCAGGGCGGGACGTGGACGGTGACCGCCGGCGACTGGTCGACGAAGCTCGAGGTCGAGACGTTCACTGCGGCAGAGGCCGGGTGGTGTGCCGAACGGATCGCCTGGGGAGCGAAGTACGCCAGCGGCGACGTGCGGTCGTGGAACGGCCACGCCTACCGCTACCTGGACTGGGACGGCGCGCCGCCCGCCGGCGAGCACGGTCACGGCAAGGGCCGTGATCGTGGCAAGGGTCACGACCACGGCAAGCGCTGGTACGAGTCCGAGCAGTGGGACGGCGTGTGGATGGGCCAGTGGAAGCAGTGGGAGAAGACGGGCCTCTGCGAGTACCGCTGACGCGGGACGGCCGTCGCTCACGCCACGCGGTCGCTCACACCACGCCGTAGAGCCGGTCCCCGGCGTCGCCGAGCCCCGGCACGATGTACTTCTTCTCGTTGAGCCGTTCGTCGACGGCGGCGACGACGACCTGCACGTCCACGCGGTCACCGATCGCGTCCTGGAGCACCTGCAACCCCTCCGGCGCGGCGAGCAGGCACACGGCCGTGACGTCGTGGGCGCCGCGCTCGAGCACGTAGTCGATCGCCGCGACCAGGGTGGCGCCGGTGGCGAGCATCGGGTCGAGCAGGAACACCTGGCGGTCGGTGAGGTCGTCGGGCAGCCGGTTGGCGTACGTGACGGCCTCGAACGTCTCCTCGTCCCGCTGCAGACCGAGGAACCCGACCTCGGCGGTCGGGAGCAGGCGGGTCATGCCCTCGAGCATGCCCAGGCCCGCGCGCAGGATCGGGATGACGATCGGGCTGGGATCGCTCAGCTTGACGCCCGTCGTCGTGGTGACCGGGGTGGTGATCTCCTTGGGCACGGTCCGCACGTCACGGGTGGCCTCGTAGGCGAGCAGGGTGACGAGCTCGTCGACCAGCAGCCGGAAGATGGGCGACGGCGTCGACTCGTCCCGCAGGACGCTGAGCTTGTGGGCGACCAGCGGGTGGTCGGTGACGTGCAGGCGCATGGTCACACCGTACCGGGGCACGACGACCGCTCGGCCGTCAGCACGGCGAAGGGCCCGACCGGTCGTGCCGGTCGGGCCCTTCGCCGTTCAGTGCTCAGTCGTGAGCAGGTCAGCTCTGCTGGAGGCGACGGCGCACGACGAACAGTGCGACACCACCACCGACCAGCAGGAGTGCCACGGCGGCGGCGACACCGATGGTCGCACCCGTCACCGCGAGCTCGTCCTCCTGGGCGGCGACCTCCTCGGCGTCCACGGGGACGTCGACGACGGTCTGCGCGGGTGCCTCACGGAGATCGCTGGGCGCGTCGGCGCACTCCTCGGAGGCCGGCGGGTAGTTCACGACCATCGAGTAGTCCGGGTTGACCTCGAACTGGACCTGGACGCCGTCGCGCGTCCACGCGTAGTTGTCGTCGGTCTCGACGTACGAGCCGTCCTCGAGCTGCTCCCAGCCCGGCCACTGCAGCGGCTCCTCGGCGGAGGCGCCCGGCCACAGCAGGCGGCCCTCGAGCGGGAGGTCGGTGGTGACGTGGTCGTCACCGTCCGGGTTGAGGAACGTGACCGTCAGCGGGTTCTCGCCGGTGGCCTCGGAGCCCTCGGGCAGGGAGACCTCGTAGACGAGGTACGGCGTCTCGGCGTCGCAGACGGCGCCGATGTCACCCGGGACCAGCTCGCAGGGCTCGTCGGTGAAGGAACCCTCGGGGAGGGTGTAGATCGCCGTGCCGTCGTCCTGCGCCGTGTACTCGGCGGGGAGCTTCTCGTCGAAGGCGAAGCCCTCGGCCGGGGTGGCGACGATGCCGTCGGCGGTGGTCTCGTAGATGACCTCGTCCGTGTTCTGGGGGAGGCGGACGTCGTCGTTCTCCGTGCCGCACAGGTCCTCGACGGACGGGAGGTCCGGCGTCACGACCACGGGCTCAGGCTCGACCTCGCAGGGCTCATGGGTGAACGTGAACGTCCAGCTGGTCTCGCTGTCCTCGGCGAGCTCGACGCCCTCGTGCGGGGTCGCGGTGACGGTGACCTCGGTGCGGTCGTCGTTCCACTTCTCGGTGTACGTCGCGTGCTCGCTCTCGGGGAGCTCGACGGAGTCCTCGGCGTCGCACTGCTCGACGGACGAGGGGGCGGGCAGGGTGACCTTCTCCTTGGGCTGGTCGCCGCACTCGGGCAGGAACTCGCTCAGGTCGGTGTGACGGTGAGCGATGAGGTCCTGGAAGAGCGGCCCGTGGGGGTACGTGATGTGCACGTAGTCTGCCCAGTCGAAGCCCTGGTGGATCCCGACGATGTCCTGCTGGACGCCCCAGGACTCGCAGACGTCCGCCGGCAGGTCCGCGACGTCGAAGTACTCACCCGGGTACTCCTCGGGCAGCGTCTCCCAGAACTCGGCACCGTCCCGGACGGCGATCCGCGTCTGCTTGCCCGAGTTGTGCCAGGCGGCCGGTTCGTGGTCGCGCAGCTTCGGGTACACGTAGAACGCGGTCTGGATCTCGTTCTCCGGCTCCGGCTGGGGCGACGGCGCGACGCAGGGCTCGGTCGTGCCGGCCTCGTCGAAGTCGTAGACGTCGTTGTCCCACGCGTCGACGTCGACGGTCCACTCGTTGCTCTGCGTGGGGTCCAGCTCGAGGGTCCGGCGGAACGACGTCCCGAAGGACTCGTCGATCTTCACCTCGCCGTTCACCGTGACCGTGACGGAGTTCCCGTCGCCGCCGGCATATGCCCAGAGGTCGACGGTGAGGTTCTGGCAGTCGACACTGACCTTCGGCGTGTGGGCGGAGGCGGGCATCGCGGTGGCGACGAGCCCTCCCAGTGCGAGCGCGGCGGTGGCGACGCTCGCGAGCATTCTCTTCACGGCTGTGTGATCCCTTCAGCGGGTGGGCGCGAGCGCGAACCGAGGCGCTCAGCGGGCAGGAAACGGGGACGCATGCTATTAGAGCATCATGTCGGCGTCGAGGGGAAGGTCCGACCTCGGGTGAATTGTCCTTCGGCGCAACGACCGGCTCCGCGGACGTGTCGGTAGCCTGACCGCGTGGACCACCCCTCGGCCGACCGGTCAGCCCCGGACGACACCTTCCCGCCGCCCTCCCTCGGTGCCCGCCGCGCCGTCTGGGCGGAGCTCATGGGAGCGGCCCTGGCCGAGGCGGCGCACGCGACGGCCACGGACGACGTGCCGGTGGGCGCCGTCGTCGTCGGCCCGGACGGGCAGGTGCTCGGCACCGGCCGCAACCGCCGCGAGGAGACGGGCGACCCCACGGCGCACGCCGAGGTGCTGGCCCTGCGCGCCGCGGCCGAGCAGCGCGGCGGGTGGCGGCTGGACGGCTGCACCCTGGTCGTGACGCTGGAGCCGTGCGTGATGTGCGCGGGGGCGCTGGTCGCGGCGCGGGTCGACCGCCTGGTGCTCGGCGCGTGGGACCCGAAGGCCGGGGCGACGGGGTCGGTGTGGGACATGGTGCGCGACCAGCGTGCGCTGCACGCGGTCGAGGTCGTGACCGGCGTGCGTGCCCAGGAGTGCGCCGACGTGCTGCGCGCCTTCTTCGATGCCCGCCGAGGGTAGGGACAACCCGACGCCGACCCGTGGGTGCGCCGCATTCCGCACGGGTCGCCGCCTCCGTAGGGTCGGTGGCATGACCAGCACAGAGCCGGCGACCGGCCGCGTCGCACCGGCGCTGACGACCTCCGGGTTCCTGCGCGCCCCGTTCGCCCCGGCGACCTACCACGGCGTCGCGCAGGTCGTCGTCGGCTGGCTCTGGGCCCTGACGGCGGGCCTCCCCGTCATGATCGTCGTCGTCACGGCGGCCGCCCTGGTCCCCGTGCTCGGCCTGGGGCTGCTCGTGCTGCCGCCGGCGCTCGCCCTCGCCCGGGCGTTCGGCGGCGCCGAGCGGGCGCGCCTGGCCGCGCAGACCGGCGCCGTCGTGCCCGCCCCGGCCCGACGGCGGCCCGGCGGCCCGCACCGGGTCACCCGGCTGTGGGCGGCCTCGAGCGACCCGGTCGGCTGGCGCGCGACGGCGTACGCCGTCGTCGCGCTGCTGCTGACGAGCGTCTACCTCGCGTTCGTCGTCGCGATGGCGGCCGGCGCCGTCGGAGGCGTCGTGCTGGCCGCCCGGTTCCTCCTGGGCGGCGGCGACGCCGGGCCCCTCGCCACGGCCGCCGGCACCCTCCTCCTCCTCGTCGCTGTCGTCGTGGCCCTCTGGCTCGCCGCGTGCTGCGCGCAGGCCGGCACCCTGACCATCGTGCGCCTGGCGCGGACGCTGCTCGGGCCGTCGGCCGCCGCGCAGGCGCGGGCCGCCCAGGCCCTCGCGGAGTCCGAGGCGCGCGTCGCCGAGTCGGCCGCCGCCGCGGCGACGGAGCGCGCGGACGTCCTCTCCGAGACCCGCGCGGCCGCCCTCGAGGCCGCGGACACCGAACGGCGTCGCATCGAGCGCGACCTGCACGACGGCGCCCAGCAGCGCCTCGTGGC
This sequence comes from Isoptericola maris, assembly GCF_048065335.1. Taxonomy (NCBI): domain Bacteria; kingdom Bacillati; phylum Actinomycetota; class Actinomycetes; order Micrococcales; family Promicromonosporaceae; genus Isoptericola; species Isoptericola maris. The sequence continues at coordinate 53,021 of NZ_JBLUNY010000010.1, forward strand.
CCTCGGCGTCACGCTGGGCACCGCGCGGCGCGTGGCCGAGCGCGAACCCGCCGCCGCCGTCGACGCGCTGGAGCAGGCCCACGGCGAGGTCAAGGAGACGCTCGCCGAGCTGCGGGACCTGGTGCGCGGCATCCACCCCGCCGTGCTCTCCGACCGCGGTCTCGACGCGGCGCTGTCGGCGCTCGCGGCCCGCAGCCCCGTCCCGGTCCGGGTGGAGGCGTCCGGGCTCGAGGCAGCGGGGACGACGGCGCAGGCAGCCGCCTACTTCGTCGTCGCGGAGGCGTTGACGAACGTCGCCAAGCACGCCGGTGCGTCGGTCGCCCACGTCCGTGCCGCCGTCGTCCCCGAGGGCGCCGCGGGCTCCGGACCGGTGCTGCGCGTCGAGGTGACCGACGACGGCCGCGGCGGTGCCGGGACCGCGCCCGGGGGCGGGCTCGCGGGCCTGCGAGGGCGCGTGGCCGCGCTCGACGGCACCTTCGACCTGACCAGCCCGGCCGACGCCGGCACCCGACTGACCGTGGAGCTCCCGTGCGCATCGTGATCGCCGAGGACTCGGTCCTCCTGCTCGACGGTCTCACCCGGCTGCTGCAGGCCGAGGGGCACGAGGTGACCGGCCACCGCACCGCGGAGGAGATGGTCGCCGCCCTCAGCACCCCGGGCGTGACCCTGCCCGACCTGCTCGTCACCGACGTGCGCATGCCGCCGTCGCACACCGACGAAGGGCTGCGTGCCGCCGTGCACCTGCGCAGCCTGCACCCCGACCTGCCGGTGCTGGTGCTCTCGCAGTACGTGGAGCAGCGCTACGCCGCCGAGCTGTTCGCCCGCGGCACCCGCGGCCTGGGCTACGTGCTCAAGGACCGCGTGGCGGACGTCGACGAGTTCCTCGACGCCGTCGCGCGTGTGGAGGGCGGCGGGACCGTCCTCGACCCGGAGGTCGTGTCGCAGGTTCTCGCCCGCTCACGCCACGACCTGGCGGACCTCACCCCACGGGAGCGCGACGTGCTCGCGCTCATGGCCGAGGGCCGCTCGAACACCGCCATCGCCGACCGGCTCGTCGTCGGGCCGGCCGCCGTGGAGAAGCACGTGACCAACATCCTCAGCAAGCTCGGCCTGCCGCCCGACGCCGACGCGCACCGGCGCGTCCTCGCCGTCCTGCGCTGGCTCGACCTGAACGGAGATCTGCGATGACCACACCCACCCCGGACACCACATCCTCCCCGGGCTCCTCGCCCGCCCCGGGACCCGCGACCGACGGGCGCCGCGGGACGGCCGGGCGCGTGCTGCTCGCCGTCGGCCTCGGCCTCGGCGTCCTCGTGGTCGCCTGGGCGGCGCTGCTCCTGGTCGACCGGGCCGTGTCCTCGACGGAGACCACCCGCGAGGACTACGACGCCTCGGCGGACCTGGGTCTCGTGGCCGACGGCGACGTCGAGGTCCGGGCCGACGACGCGATCACCGGGATCGAGGTGGAGGTCGTCGCCCACCGTGGTCTGGTCTCCCCGCGGTACGGGGTCGAGCAGGTGGGCGACCGGCTGGTGCTGACGCACGAGTGCCCCTCGTGGGCCTGGTTCTCCTGGGTGTGCTCCGGCGAGCTGCGCGCCGTCGTCCCGACGGGGACGGCGGTGGACGCGCGGACCTCGAACGGTGACGTGGAGGCGTCGGGCCTCGACGGGGCCGAGCTGCGCTCGGAGAACGGCGACGTCGTCGCGCAGGCGATCGGTGGCGACGTGCTGGCGACGTCGAGCAACGGTGACCTGGTCCTTGCCGACGTGGGCGGGGACGTGGAGGCGCGGACCTCGAACGGTGACGTGGAGGCGTCCCGCGTCGAGGGGCGGGTGACGGCGCGGTCGAGCAACGGTGACGTCGCGGCCTCCGACGTCGGCGCGGGAGTGCTCGCCCGCACGAGCAACGGGTCGGTCGACGTGTCCACCGTCGGCGGGGAGGTCGAGGCCCAGTCCTCGAACGGCAGGGTCGAGGTGGCGGGTGCAGCCGGAGACGTGCTGGCCCGGACGAGCAACGGCTCGGCGACGGTGGTCGGCGACGGTGAGCCGGTGAACCTGGTCATCGATACGTCGAACGGCAGCGAGACGATCGAGGGCCCGACGGACCCGGCGGCGCAGCGCACCGTGGAGGTCCGCAGCTCGAACGGGGACGTGGCCTACCTCGCTCCCTGAGCCCGACCGGAGCTCAGAGGGTCGCCGTGCGCAGGTCGTAGACCTCCCGCAGCGCGTGCCGGGCCGCATGCCAGCCGGCCATGCCGTGCACCCCGGGGCCCGGCGGCACGGACGCCGAGCACAGGTAGACCCCGCCGGCCTGCCGGTACGGGTTGGGATGGGCGGTCGGCCGGGCGATCATCCGCCACAGGGTGACGCGCCCGCCCGCGATGTCGCCGTCGGTCAGGTTCGCGTTGTGCTCGGCCAGCCGGGAGGCCGGGGTGCACCGCGAGGCGACGACGACGTCCCGCACGCCGGGCGCGAAGCGCTCGATCTGGTCCAGCACGTCGTCCGTCACGTCGCGGGTGGAACCGGCGGGCACGTGCGCGTACGCCCACAGGGGGCGCAGGCCGCCCTTCGCACGGGAGGGGTCGACGACGGTCGGGTCGCTGACCAGGCACATCGGCCGTTCGGCGTGGTCGCCCGCCGCGACGGCCGCCTCCGCCCGGCCCATCTCCGCACGGGTGCCGCCCACGTGCACCGTGCCCGCCCGGCCGACCTCCGGCTCGGTCCACGGCACCGGGCCGGACAGCACCAGGTCGACCTTCGCGGCGGCGTCGCCGCGCGCGACCCCCGTCAGTCCTTGGCGTCGTGACGGCGGCAGGTCGTCGCCCAGCACGTCCAGCAGGGTCCCGGGCGAGGTGTCGAACAGGTATGTCGCGGCGTGCGGCAGGTCGGCGCGTGACCGCACCGGATGATCGGTCACCACGGTGCCGCCCCGGGACTCCAGCTCGGCCTGCAACGCCGCCGTGATCGCGCCCGACCCGCCGCGCGGGATCGGCCAGCCCGCACCGGCGTGCGCCAACGCCCCCAGGAGCAGCGCCGTCCCGGCCGCCCCCGTCGACGGCAGCGGGGCGATGGCGTGCGCGGCCACCCCGGTCAGGAGCGCCGCCGCCTCCTCGGTGCGGAACCGCCGCCCCCACAGCCCGGTGCCCTGCTCGGCCACCGCCAGGCCGAAGCGGGCGGCCGTGACCGCTGCTCCGCCGTCGGACAGGCCCGGAGGCCAGGAGCGCTTGTCGCACAGCGCGAGCCCGACGACCGCCTGCCAGTGCTCGGCGAGCGGGCCGAGCAGCGAGCGCCACGCGTCGCCGTCGGCCCCGAGGCGCTCGACGGTGCGCTCCAGGTCGCGGTAGGCGATCCCGGCGCGGCCGCCGGGCAACGGCTGGGCGTAGGACACGCCAGGGGTCAGCAGCTCGACGCCGTGGGTCGCCAGGTCGAACGCGCGCAGCACGGGCGAGGCCCACGCCATGGGGTGGACGGCGGAGCAGACGTCGTGCACGATCCCGTCGGCCAGGCCGAGGTCGAGGGTACGGGCGCCCCCGCCCGCCGTGGGCTGTTCCTCCAGGACGACGACCTCGAGGCCGGCGCGCGCGAGCGTGACCGCGGCCGTGAGCCCGTTCGGCCCCGATCCCACCACGACGGCGTCCAGCATGCTTCGCAGCCTACGGCGGGCTCTCGAGCGCCGCGCGGACGGCACCCGACACCTCGGGGGCGAGCGTCCGGGCGAACGTCGCCGTCAGGTGCCCGTGGTCGAAGTACGCGGTGACGCCGCCGATCACCGGGTGGCAGATCTCGTCGCACATGAGGTGGTCGACGCTGGTCACCGACACCAGGCCGGTGGTGTCGGCGCTCGCGGCCGCGGCGAGCGGGTCTGGCTCGAGCGCGGTCGCGGGCAGGGCGCCGCAGGCGTCGGGGTCGTAGGCGAGCTGGACGAGGCACTCGGGCACGTTGCGCGGCATCGCCGGGGTGTCGCGCAGCACCAGCACCGGGATGCCGGCGTCGGTGAACGCCGCGAGCGTCTCGCGGTAGGCGTCCTCGGCGGCGGCCACCTGGTCCTCCTCGGCGACGCCGGCCAGCGGCTGGTGGGTGCGGTCGGACAGGACCACCAGGTCGTAGCCGCCGGTCACGACGCTCTCGACGGCCCACCGGTTCGTGGCCTGGCACGCCTGCGTCACGCCCTCGCCCGGGAGCTCGATCGGCGCGTCGACGGTGTAGCAGACGGACTGCAGGTACGTGTCGAGCTGCCAGCCGTCGGTGGCGATCGCGTCCTCGAGCGCCGGGACCCAGTGCCCGGCGTGCGAGTTGCCCACCAGGGCGAGCCGCGCCGTCGGCTCCCCGGTGCCGTCCCCGCCGTAGGTGCACACGTTCCGGGTGGTGAAGGGCGAGTCGTTCCAGCAGCCGTCGGCGTACACCACCGGCTTGTCCTGCGCGGCGGCGGTCGGCGGCAGCACGAGGCCCGGGTCGTCGCAGGCCTCGTCGCGGACCACCTGCGCGCCGAGGCACGGCCCGGCCTGCGCGACGGCGGCGCGCGCGTCGACGACGGCGTCCCGCTCGGCGGCGCTCGCCCACTCCCGGACGCCGACGGCGGTGCCTCCGACGACGGCGACGCACAGCCCGAGCATCGCGAAGGTCGCCCCGAGACGGCGGGTGAGCAGGGGGTGGAACCGCAGGCGGTCCTCGACGTACCGCTGGGAGAACCAGGCCAGCAGGAGGGTCACCCCGAGGATCGCCAGCAGGTCGACGTCGCTGAGGTCGCGGCTCAGGGCGAACGGTGCGATGACGATCAGCGGCCAGTGCCACAGGTACACCGAGTAGGACGTGTCGCCCAGCCACTGGACGGGCCGCCAGCGCAGGGCGGCACCCGGGCCGGCGCGGAGCCGGTCGGCGTCGGCGAGGATGACGAGCAGCGCCCCGACGGTCGGCAGCAGGGCGGCGTACCCGGGGAACGCGGTCTCGGCGTCGAACGTCAGCACGGCGACGGTGATCATGGCCAGGCCGGTCCAGGCGGCCGCGGCGCGCAGGGCGGACACGGAGGGCGGCGAGCCGGGCTCCGCGCCGACCTGACCCTCCGGGGCGGGCGCCCGGACGGTCCGCAGGGCGAGCACGGCGGCGAGCAGCCCGCCGAGCGCCAGCTCCCAGAACCGTGTGGTGGACACGAAGTACGCGGCGGCGGGCTCCGCCCACGTCATCCACACCGACCAGCCGAGCGAGGCCACCAGGACCGCACCCGTCAGCGCGACCGCCAGTGCCGCCGTCGTGCGCTCCGGGTCGCGATGCCGGCGCCGCGCCCGCAGGCCGGCCCAGGCGACCGCCGCGAGGAGCAGCGGCCACACCAGGTAGAACTGCTCCTCGATGGACAGCGACCAGTAGTGCTGCACGGGGGAGTGGAGCTGGTCGGCGGCGAGGTAGTCCGTCTCCGACCTCGCCAGGGCCCAGTTCTCCAGGTACAGCGCCGAGGCGAGCACCTCCCGCCCGACCTGCACCAGCGTGGTGGTGGGCAGCCAGGCGGCCGCGGCGACGATCGTGACGAGCAGCACGAGGCTGGCGGCCGGGATGAGGCGGCGCACCCGCCGGGCCCAGAAGCCGAGCAGGTCGCGGCCGTCACGGATCGGGCGGCGCAGCAGGTGGCTCGTGATGAGGAATCCGGACACCACGAAGAACACGTCCACGCCGACGTACCCGCCCGTGACCGCGGCGGGCCACAGGTGGAAGCCGAGAACCGCGGCGACCGCGAGGGCGCGCAGGCCCTGGATGTCGGTCCGCGCGGTGGACGGTGCTGGCACGCGTCAGAGCATCTCACCCAGGGCGACGAGGGTCTCGCTCACGCCGGCGTCCACCTTGACCGTGGCGAGCGGGTCGCCGCGGGTCTCGCCGCGGTTCACGATGACGACCCGCTGCCCCGCCTGGGCGGCCCGGCGCACGAACCGCAGCCCGCTCATCACGGTGAGGCTGGTGCCCGCGACCAGCAGGGCGTCCGCGGAGTCGACCAGCGCGTAGGCGTCGTCGACGCGGGCGCGCGGCACGTTCTCGCCGAAGTAGACGATCTCCGGCTTGAGCACGCCGCCGCAGAACTCGCAGTCCGCCGGGCGGAAGTGGGAGGTCTTGGCGATGACGGCGTCCGCGTCCGGGGCGATCTCGATGTCCGCGACGGTGGTGCCGCCGTCGAGCACGGACTCGACGAAGCCCGGGTTGAGCGCGTCGAGGCGTTCGGCCAGGTGGGAGCGCGAGATGGTGCGGCCGCACTGCAGGCAGATCACGCGGTCGTAGCGTCCGTGCAGGTCGATGACGGTGCGCGAGCCGGCGTCCTCGTGGAGCAGGTCGACGTTCTGGGTGATGACGCCCCGCACGATGCCGCGCTGCTCCAGGTCGGCGAGCACCCGGTGGCCCGCGTTGGGGTGCGTGCGGCGGACGTGCTGCCAGCCGACGTGGTTGCGGGCCCAGTAGTGGCGGCGGAAGTCGGGGTCGCCGGTGAACTGCTGGAACGTCATCGGGTTGCGGGGTGGCGAGTCGGGGCTGCGGTAGTCGGGGATGCCCGAGTCCGTGGAGATCCCGGCGCCGGTCAGGGCGGTGACGGTGCGGCCCTCGAGCAGGCGGGCGGCGTCGTCCACCGTGCCGTGGTGGATCACGGCGTCGGGGGGCAGCTCCCAGCGGCGTTGCTGGTAGGTGGGGGCGAGCGGCCGGGGGGCGGGTTGCACTGTTCGAGCGTACGACGGCGGCGCGGTGCGCGAGCGGGGCCGACCCTTGACGCCGGGACGAGGATGCGGCTACCTTGTCGGAAACCGGTTTCCCGCACGTTCGACGCTGAGCGATGCGCATCTCGACGAGGAGATCCATGACACCGACAGGCAGCAGGTTCCGTGCGTCGTGGGCGGTGGTCGCGGCAGCGGCCCTCACCTTCGGCCCGGCGGTCGCGGCGGTCGCCGCCGGCCCCGAGACGGCGTTCAGCGCCGACGACCTCACCGCCGGGGAGTACACGAGCGACGTCGTCGCCGGGGACTTCACCGTCAAGGCCGCCGAGGGCAAGGACGTCGACGTCGACGGCAGCAGCCGTACCTCCGACCGCGGCGACGAGTACACCCAGCGGCTCAAGCTCAACGGATCCGGCACGGCCGACCACCGGTCGCTGCGGTTCACGGTGGACGAGGCGACCGAGGTCCTCGTCCACGCCCGTTCCGGCAGCGGCAGCAGCGACCGTGAGCTCGCGCTCTTCGACGAGTCGTGGACCGTCGTCGACGCCGCCCCCGCCCTCGCCGACGACTCCGGCGTGCCCGTCGCCACCGAGGTCCTCGAGGTGCCGGCCGCGGGGACCTACTGGCTCTCCTCGCCGTCCTCGGGCGTCAACGTCTACTACGCCCAGCTCGGCATGGACGACGACGTCGCCCGCGCGCCCTGGGCGGACGTCGCGGCACCGGTGGTCGACGGCGTCACGCCCGACCCGCAGGACCCGGCCCGGCTCGCCGTCGCCTACAGCGGGTTGGTCGGCACCGACGGCGGCGACATCGCCCACGCCCTGCTGTACGACGCGGCCGGCGAGATCGTGGACCGCGACTTCACCGCGGCGCAGGGGACGTCCGGCACCGTCTCCCTGACCCCACCGGCCTCCGGCACCTACGAGGTCGAGGTGCGGCTGACCCGCTCCGGCGAGGCCGACCCGCTGGTCTCCGAGCGGGCGACCACCGGCGAGTTCTCGCTACCGCTCGTCGGCCCCGAGATCACCGGCGCGCTCACCACGGCGGTCTCCGGCGGTCAGGGCACCGTCGCCGTCGAGTGGGGAGCCACGCCCGAGGCCACGACCTACGCCGTGCAGACCAGCACCGACGGCACCGGCTTCACCACCGCCGTCGACGGCGTGACCGGCACGAGCGCGGAGATCGCCGGGCTGACCGTCGGCCAGACCTACCAGGTGCGCGTCGTCGCGCAGCGCGGCACGGACGAGGCCGCCGGTGCGCCCTTCGAGGTGACCGTGGCGGACTCGGTCGAGCGCTGGCAGTCGGCGGACGTCGGATCGAACGCCGGCTCCGGCGGCGAGATCGTCGAGAACGCCGACGGGACCATCACCTTCGACGCCCGCGCGAGCTCCACCAAGCTCGCCACGTCCGAGGACGGGTTCCAGTACTACTTCACGAGGATCGACCCGGCCACCGAGAACTTCACGCTGACCGCCACGTTCCACGTGGACGACTCGGCGGCGAAGGACAACCAGTCCGGGTTCGGCGTCGTGGCGGTCGACGACCTGGTCGCCGAGTCCTCGCCGCACCGCTACTTCAACTCGGCGGGCGCGCTGCTCACGCGGTTCGGCGACGGCACCGAGAACGTGGTCAACGGCATGCCGGGCGCCCGGTTCGTGCACGGCTACACCGGCGCCACCGACGACAACACCGCCGGGTCGCGTGACCAGAGCGACTCGGTCGTGTTCGACCCGGACTACCGGCCGGAGATCGCCACCGGGCCGAAGTTCGGCGACGGCGACGTCTACGAGCTGACGCTGCGCAGGTCCAACACCGGGTTCCACGCGATCTGGCACGGTGCCGGTGCGGACGGCGAGGACATCGAGGTCATCCAGTACGACCCCGAGATGCTGCTCCAGCAGGACCCCGAGGCGCTCTACGTCGGCATGGCCGTGGCACGCAAGATCCAGGTCACGGTCACCGACTGGGAGCTCACGACGATCCACCCGGACGACGACGAGCCCGCGCAGGAGCGACCGATCGAGTACGTGCCGGCCGACCTGCAGGTCGACGTCACCTCCACCACGCCGCACGACCAGATCGACGTGCCGCTCGTCTCGACCATGCACGGCGAGGGCCAGATCCTCGACGCCGCCGGTGACGTCGTCGTCGACGGCGTCGAGCTGGCGCCGGGGGAGCGCGAGCTCGTGAGCGTCGACCTCGCGCCGGGGGAGAACGCACTCACCGCGCGGCTGCTGCCCGACGCCGAGCAGCCGCAGCTCGGCGAGTACGAGCGGATCGAGTCGACCGACCCGGTCGACGTCCCCCTGACGGTCACGGTCGACTCGTACGGCGAGCCGGGCGAGTCGATCTGGGTGGCGCCCGACGGCTCGGCCGACGGTGCGGGCACGCAGGCCGACCCGCTCGACCTGCACACGGCCGTCGGCTTCGCCCAGCCCGGGCAGCAGATCGTGCTGGCGGGTGGCACCTACACGCCGCAGCGCGCGGTCGTGGCCGAGCGCGGCCGGGACGGTACCGAGGACGCGCCGATCACGATCCTGTCGGAGCCGGGCACCCGTGCGGTGCTCGACCTGTCGGAGTCGCCCGACGGCGGCCTCGTGATCCGCGGCGACTGGTGGCATGTGTACGACCTCGAGATCACGGGTTCGGCGGACAAGCAGAAGCCGATGCTCGTCGAGGGGCACCACAACGTGGTCGAGCGTGTCGAGTCGCACCACAACCGGGACACCGGCATCCAGATCTCGGGCCGGTCCGCGGAGCCGCCGTCGATGTGGCCGTCGCACAACCTGGTGGTCTCCTCGGTGTCGCACAACAATGCCGACGACGGCGGCAACGACGCCGACGGGTTCGCGGCCAAGCTCACCGTCGGCGAGGGCAACGTGTTCCGGTACAACATCGCCCACCACAACATCGACGACGGCTGGGACCTGTTCGCCAAGTCCACCACCGGCCCGATCGGCACCGTGGTGGTCGAGGACTCGGTGGCGTACAGCAACGGGTGGCTCGAGGCGGACCCGACGCGGACGGGCGAGGGCAACGGGTTCAAGCTCGGCGGTGAGTCCATGCCGGGCGACCACCTGCTGCGCAACGCGGTCGCCTTCGACAACCTCGCCACGGGCGTGACGTCCAACTCCGGTCCGGACATCCGGCTCGACCGCGTCACCTCCGTCGACAACGAGCGGGGCGTCCGGCTCGAGACGAACGCGAGCGAGACGGCGTACGAGGCTGCCGGGGTGCTGTCGTGGCGGGCCGCGGCGTCGGACGTGCTGGGCCTCGCCCAGGACGACACGTCGCTGCTGACCGACCCGTCCAACTACTTCGACGGCACGACGGCGGACGCCTCCGACGGGCGGCCGGCCGAGGTCGGCGAGGACTGGTTCGTCACGACCGACTCCGCGGCCACGGTGCCGCAGATCGCGGCGGACGGCTCGATCGAGATGAACGGGCTGTACGAGCTCACGGACGTGGCGCCGTCGGACACCGGGGCGCGCCTCGTGGCGAACCCGGGGCCCACCGAGATCGAGCTGCTGCCGGAGGTCACCACGCCGCTGGAGAACACGGTGGCGCCCTCGATCGTGGGTGACGCGGTCAAGGGTTCGCGCCTGACGGCCGACCCGGGCCGGTGGTCCGCGGACGCGGAGTTCTCGTACCGCTGGCTGCGCGACGGCGAGCCGATCGGCCGCAAGGGCACGGAGCAGGACTACCGGGTCAAGAAGGCCGACGTGGGGCACGAGCTGAGCGTCGAGGTCACGGCAGTCCCCGCGGGCGGCGGCGAACCTGCTGTCGCGACGTCGGAGCCGGTGACGGTCGACGAGCGGCACGGGGGCGGTCACGGCGGCTGGCTCGGCGACGTCGTCGACAGTCTGATCGACTGGCTGAAGCGCCTGTTCGGGATCGGCTGACGCCCAGCCCTTGCCCCCGAATTACCGACGTCGGCAATTCGTCTCGAGGTCGGTAGTGCGAACTACCGATCTGGGCACGGACTACCGACGTCGGCAGTTCGAGCGCCGCGGTGGCCTGCTCGCCGGTTTCGCCCTAGCGTGGAAAGGGCGGGGCCGGCGAGCCCGGGGGACCGGGCGCACCTCGCGCGACTGGTCCAGCCACGGGCCGACCCGTTCATCGACGGAGGGGCGACATGGCAACCTGCGACATGTGCGGCAACGAGTACGCACACACCTTCACGATCACCAAGGCCGACGGCGCGAGCGGGGTCTACGACTCGTTCGAGTGCGCCATCCACGCGATGGCACCGCGGTGCGCCCACTGCGGGTGCGCGGTGCTGGGGCACGGCGTCGACGTGGACGACGAGACGTTCTGCTGCAGCCACTGCGCCCGGGTCAGCACCGGGGCCGAGCTGACCGACAGCGTCGGCGCCTGACGGCGTCGCGCGTCGGCCCGCTCCCCGCTCTGCGGTGAGGCTCATCCCTCCGTGCGGAGGCTCGCGTCGAAGTGGCGCAGGGCGCGCGTCGGGTCGACGGGCTGTCCGGGCACGGTGGCGGTGCGCACGTGCCGCACCAGCCGCTCGGCGAGCGCCCGGAGCGGGACGTTCGAGTCGTTGGAGCGACGGCGCAGCAGGGCGAAGGCCTCGTCGTCGTCCGCGCCGAGCGCGAGGCTCACGAGCAGCTTGGCCCGCTCGATGTCGCGGCGGCTCTGGGCGGCGGCGCGGATCGAGAAGTTCGCCTCCTCGGACGCGAAGCGCTTGATGCTGCCGGTGAGGTCCAGCACGTAGCCGACGAGGTCGACGAGGTCGCCGTGGTCGTCGGTCCGGCCGCGGCCGACGATCGACACCACGTGGTTCTTGCCGTGGGCGTCGATGATGCGGTGCACCGAGGCGAACGGGGCGCCGGTGCGGCGTGCGTCCTCGAGCACGTGGCGTACCTGCTCACGGTCGGCGGGGTGCTTGTGGGCGAGGACCATCGCCGTGGTCGGGACCACCTCGCCGGGCTCGAACCCGTGGATCCGGTAGGTCTCGTCGGACCACCACCACTCCTGGGTGGTGAGGTCGACGCGGTAGGTGCCGGTCGGTGTGCGTCACCCAGGGCAAGGACGTTCTCGAGCGGCTGGTGCTCGGTGCTACCCGGTGAAGGGTCCATCGCGCTCTCCTCTGTCCGTTGGTCCGTCGCTGGGTCTCAGCGGTGGGTCGTTACCGCGACGTTATCCCCGCCGGAGCGGACCTGCCGTCCGAGCGGTCGTCCCGTGCCCGGCTCTCACAAAGTCATCACGAAGGAGGCTCTTGCGGCTCGGGCCCTGGTGCTGCGGCCGACGCCTCGCTATTGTGCAGGGAACCGAACAAACCGGGTTCGGTCGCATCCCGAGGAAGCAGCGAGGCTCCCCGATGAAACAGCGCACGTCCGTCCTGACCACCCTCACCGCCACCGTCGCCGCCGCCGGACTCACCGCAGCGGCACTCGCCGCGCCCGCAGCCGCGGCGAAGCCCGCCCCCGCACCACCCGACGCGAGCTCCACCCACGACGCCGACGGCGTCAACGGCTACACGACGCTCGGCTACTTCCCTGCCTGGGGCACCGGGGACACCCACGACTACGAGGTCGCCGACCTCGTGAAGACCGGCGCCGTCGCCGACCTCACCCACCTCACCTACGCCTTCGGCAACGTCACCAGCGACCTGGTGTGCGACATCAGCGACGACGTCGTCCCGGACGACGGCGTCGACCCAGGCCAGCCGGAGGGCGACCCCGAGAACGACTATCTGCGGATCGTCGGCGCCGGGGACGCCGTCGACGGTGTCGCCGACGTCGAGGGGCAGGCGCTCGCCGGGAACTTCAACCAGCTCCGCAAGCTCAAGGAGCTCTACCCCGACCTGAAGATCATGGTCTCGCTCGGCGGCTGGACCTGGTCGGACAACTTCTCCGAGGCCGCGTCGACGGCGGAGAGCCGCGCGCGGCTCGTCGAGTCCTGCCTCGACGTGTACCTCGACGGCAACCTGCCTGTCGTCGGCGACCAGGGCGGCGAGGGTGTCGCCGCCGGCATCTTCGACGGGTTCGACATCGACTGGGAGTGGCCGGCCGCGACCGGCGAGCACCCCTCGCCGAACCCCGAGGCCGACCGCGAGAACTTCCTCGCCCTCATGGAGCTGTTCCGCGCCGAGCTCGACGAGCGCTCCGCCGCCGACGGCGAGGACTACCTGCTGACCGGGTTCGCACCGGCCGGCTGGGCCCCGCGCACCGACGGCGGCTGGGTGGACCCGCGGCTCGCCGCCGTCGTCGACTTCCTCAACATCCAGGGCTACGACTACCACGGCACCTGGGTCGCCGACCGGACCGGGCACCAGGGGAACCTGCACCCGTACTCCTGGCCGGACGCGCCGGACCAGGACGCGAACTGGGGTCTCGCGGCCGACAGCCTGCTCGGCGCCTACCGAGCGGCGGGCTACCGGGACGAGCAGATCGTGCTCGGCCTCGCCGCCTACGGCCAGGGCTGGGAAGGGGTCGACGACCCGACTCCGGGCGCTCCGGCCGGTGGAGCGCTCGGCGTGAAGAACTACTCCGAGCTGCGCACCGTCGGCGAGGAGTACTACGACGCCGAGGCCGTGGCCGCCTACCGGTGGGACGGCGACCAGTGGTGGAGCCTCGACACCCCGACGTCCGTGACCGCCAAGGCCGAGTGGCTCGCGGAGAACGGGTACGGAGGCGCCTACTTCTGGGACATCGCCGGGGACTACCGCAACGAGCTCGGCGGCGCGCTCGCCGACACCTTCCGGGCTGCGGCACCGGGACCGCTCGTCGTCGGTGACGGGGCCGCGCCCTGGTACGCCTCCGGGGTGTACACCGCCGGCAACGTGGTGTCGCACAACGGCGTCGAGTACGAGGCGAAGTGGTGGACGCGCGGCGAGATGCCGGGCGCTGCCGCCAAGGCGTCGAAGGGCCCGTGGGTGGAGGTCGGCGTGCACGGCGACCACCCCGTGGCCGCCGAAGAGTGCGGGGAGGCGTTCGACCCGGCTGCGACATACGCGTCCGGCGACGTGGTCTCGCGCGCTGGTGTGAACCACACCGCGCTGTGGTGGACCCGCGGCGAGGTGCCCGGGACGTCGGTCACCGGCGCGTGGGACGCGGGAGCGCCCTGCGCCTGAGGCTGCACCGCCCCACCCGCGCCGCGAAGTAGTACCTCCCGTGCTGGTGAAGTGCCCCGCGGGTACTCCACCACCGCCGGGCGTACTACTTCGCGGCACGGGTGACGGTGACCGACGTCGCAGGGGCGCAGATTTCGCAGATCTGTCCGCGTTCGGTATCCTCGGTGGGCCGGTTCGTCCGGCGAGGTAGCGTGTCCGAGCGGCCGAAGGTGCAGCACTCGAAATGCTGTGTGGTTCATAGCCACCGTGGGTTCAAATCCCACCGCTACCGCCACCCGAAGGGCCCCACCCGCGAGATTCTGCGGCTGTGGGGCCCTTCGTCGTTCCCTGTACTCCGTTTTCACTCCGCTTTCCCCCGGCCCGAGCACTGGGCCGACCGACTCGACCCGGTGACCGCAGCACGAATCGAGACGAGCGGCCCTCGACTCAGAGGTGTTCTCACCAGGCCGTGTGAGGTGATCAGCGCGACGGTGCGGTGACCTGCAGGTTCGTGCGGGAGTGGTTTGGCAGCAGCAGGGTCCCAGGGCCAGGATGCAAGTCGCCAAACACACATACCGGACGACTGGGACCCTGCTTGATCACCTATCGTGCCACCCTCGACGTGCCTGCTCACACCCTGCGCACCGTGACGCGCTGGATCGCGGCGCACCGCCAGGTTCGAGACATCCGCCCGTGGCAACGCGTGGCGACCGCACGCACGCAGGCGCTGCTGGTGCTGCGCTGGTTCTCCGGCTCCACGCGGGTCCACCTGCTGGCCCGCGATGCGGGGATCTCGATCGCGACGGCCTACCGGTACCTGCACGAGGCCATCGACGTCATCGCCCTGCGGGCTCCCGACCTGCACGACGTGCTGGCCACCGCGCGCGACGAAGACTGGCCGTACGTCTGCCTCGACGGCACCCTGATCCCGACGACGCAACTGCACGGCCCGAAGAACCCCTCCGGAGCAGAATCCTGGTACTCCGGCAAGCACCACCGCCACGGCGGCAACATCCAGGTCTTGTGCGACCCGAGCGGCTACCCCGTGTGGGTCTCCCCGGTCAGCCCGGGCTCGACCCACGACATCACCGCCGCCAGAGCCTTCGCCCTGCCCGCGCTCTACCCCGCAGCCGCCGCCGGCATCCCGACACTGACCGACGCCGGCTACCAAGGCGCAGGAGCAGGGATCTGGCACCCGCTGCGCCTGCCCGCCAACCCGCACCTCGACGACGTCACCCACAACAAGCTCCTGACCGGCCTGCGGTCCGTGGCCGAACGCGGCAACGCCCTGCTCAAGAAGACCTGGCCCGCCCTGCAGATGATCACCCTCGACCCGCACCGCCTCACCGAGATCACCGCCGCTGCCCTCGTCCTGCTCCACCTTCAACGAGGAACCCGACGACCACGCTGGTGAGAACACCTCAGAGTCTGAACGTCCCACGATCCAGTGCGCCGAGAATTTGGTTCGTTGTGAGAACTTTCCTTACTGACTCAAGGCGCGGCTCCGCCGCGCGGTCGGTCGTCCGGGCGGGGCCCCGCGCTCCGCTCGCAGGCTCGCTCCGCGCACCCCACCCGTCCGACCTCCCCATGGCAAGACGAAGGCGGCACCGAGTCTCCCCGGGCCGCCATACGTTCATCCGGCTGCTGTGCGGCGCCTACTTCTCCGGCTGCCGACGCGTGCGCCCCAGCGCCTCGAGCTGCAGGCGAATGCCCATGAGCTCCCGGCGCGTCTTGGCGTTCGACTGCAGGATCAGCCCTACGACGAGCAGGGCGATGCCTGGGAGGAGGAAGATCAAAGCGTCTTCAGGGCCCAGTTCGGCGACGCCCCAGATGACGCCGATTGCTGTGAGGATGGCACCAGCTGCGGTTGCGATCATGGCCGGGATTCTCGCAGGTCATCGGCTGTTTGCGACGGTCCGCCCGCCTCCGAGGCTGGCGCTTCGGGCGAACGTTGCCGGCCCCGCACCGATCGCCGAGCATCCGGCCGGCTCCGGCTCACGTCAAGGGCGCCTGCGGCGTCGCTGCGCGATGGCCTGCGGCCACCCTTGACCCGGGCCTCCGCCGACCTCTGGTGCTCCGCTATCGGTACGGCGCCTCGGAGTGTCCCAGCCGGTCGGGCACCCGCCAGGTCACCAGATTCCCTCCGTTTTGGGGTGGCGATGCGGCCGATCACGTGCAACCCCGTGCGACCATCCCCGTCGTGAACATGCAGGTCAGAGGTGTTTTCATGGCCTCGGAGGCGACGGCGTCCGAAGGCGCCAGCAAAGCCCACCGCTACCGCCACCCGAAGGGCCCCACCCGCGAGATTCTGCGGCTGTGGGGCCCTTCGTCGTTCCCCGTACTCCGTTTTCACGGTGCCTCCTACGTCGTTGTGGTGTGGTGATGGGTGGGGGTAGGGCTGTTGACGGCCGCTCCACCTCGATACGGTGGTCCGGAGCATCGATCTGGGAGGTCAGTGCATGGAAGCGGAGTCCCGACCAGGCGAGGCGAGCGCGTTGACGGCCGATAGACCCCGAATCCCGTGGGCCGGGTCGACCACGATCGCCGGAGTCGTCGTGCTCCTGCTGCTCCAGGCCCTTCTCGGAGCGTTCTTCGTCGGCGCTTGGCTGGAGAACCTCGGTGACCGGTCCAACGGGATCGGAACGATCCCGGTGTGGCTCAGCACGGTGACCGTCACCGCGTTCGTCGGGGCAATCCTCAATGAACTTCACGCGGCCGTTCGGCGTCACGAGAACCTCCCTTTCGTCGTGTTCTCCTCCACGGTGCTGATCCAGATCGCCTGGACCATCGAGGCCTTCTACGACTCGTAGCCGCGTCAGTTCAGGCGCTGCGCCCTCCATTGCGCGTACTCGCGTGCCCGGGCGGCTGCGGCGTCGGCCAGGGCTTTGGCGCCGGGGTTGGTCCAGCCGGTGCCCTGGTAGGTCCAGGTGGCGACGACGAGCATGGTCTCTTCCTCGTCGGCCAGCAGGCGGTTCTCGAGGTCGGCGGTGTCCATGGGAGTGCCGTCGCGGTCGGCGTCGGCCTTGAGTCGCTGGAACCGCATGCGGGCCCGGCGCAGGCGTCCGAGCGGGATCGAGTAGCGGCGCGACTTGCTCGAGAAGTGGCCGCGGATGCCGAGCATGTGAGCCCACTTCGCGAGGAGTCGGTACGGGCTGTCGGCGCACTGCCCGCAGACTCGTCTTCGGGGTCCGGGCCGAGCAGGCTATCTGCTGGAGCCGGCGCCGGTCGGCCGATCCCACGCTGTGACGTCGTGCCGTGCTGCCGTGCTGCCGTGCTGCCGTTCGCGGTCGTGTACGTCCGCGTCCGTGTGCGCCCGCCCTGTGAGAACTTTCCTTGCTGACTCAAGGCGCGGCTCCGCCGCGCTGGGCGGCATCGCGGGCGGGGCCCCGCGCTTCGCTCGCTGCGCGCACCCCACCCGACATCCCGTCCCGAGACGACGAAGGGCGGCCCCGGATCAGTTCCGTGGCCGCCCTCTGTTCGCGCTCGGGCTGATCGCTCAGTGCGACGTCAGCTCCTGCTTGCCGTGCTGCGGGGTGTCCCGTCGGACCGCGGCGATGAGCGCGGCAAGTTCCGGGACCACGCTCGGCTCGGCGTCGAGTGCGCTGTCGACCTGGTCGAGCTCGCGCGGGGTGAGCTGGAGGACGCGGTCCCGGAGCAGGACCTCGCGGGCGTGCTCCATCGCAGCCCCGAGCACGAACGCGGACACGTCCTGCTGCTGGGCGGCAGCGGCCTCGCGGATGGTCGCGAGAGCATCGGGCGACAGGCGCATGTTCAGACGTTCTGACCGCGCGTTGGCGGTGGGCATAGTGGCTCCTCGGATCTTTGGTGTACGTCTACTGTACGCACGTGGTGCGTACGGCTCAACTTGGTTCTGCTGAAGCGAACGTCGCGCGCAGGTCCTTGGTCGTGAGGAAGAGACTGAGATCGTGGTCGAGGAACCGGCGGAAGCCGTGCTTGAGGTAGAAGCAGGCGGCGTCCTCGTGGAGCGCATGCACGACGACGATCTCGAAGCCGACGTTGTCGGCCGCTGCCAGCAGCCGCTGGAGGGCGTCGACGAGGAGCAACTTGCCGACGCCCTGACCCTTGTAGTCGTTGTCGACCGCGAGCCGTGCAAGGAGCATCGCCGGCACGGGGTAGCGGCGTCTGCGTCCCATCGCTGACTCGCCGTCGGCCGCTGACAGCTCGAACGTGCGCATGGAGAAGTAGCCGGCGACGCGCTGCGCCTCCTCGTCGAGGAGCAACGTGGTGCGGACGTTGTCCTTCTTCTCGCTCTGGCTGGCGTACCGGGCGAGCCACTCGTTGAGCTCCGGCTCGCCGCAGTCGAACGGATGGAGCTTGATGGCCGCCGAGGTGAACGGCCGCGCGATGAGCATCGTCGTTGGTGCCTTTCCGATCGCCAGGACTTGAGCGGTCGCCACCCTACGGCGAGGTGGCGACAGGGGTGCGTGCAGGCGGGAGCCGCCGTCGTCGGGTAGCGCTGCTCTCTCGCGTTCCGGCCCCGCACCGACAGCCGAGCATCCGGCCGGCTCCGGCCCGCGTCAAGGGCGCCTGCGGCGTCGCTGCGCGATGGCCTGCGGCCACCCTTGACCCGGACCTCCGCCGACCTCCTGTGCTCCGCTATCGGCACGGCGCCTCGGAGTGTCCCCGCCGATGACTCGGCCACAGTTCGCGGCCGTGGTCGGGTGCCGCTCCGTACACTCGCGCCGTGAGCTACGTCTTCAACTCGCTTCTTGGCCGGCTTGTGGGCTATCGGTTGTACTCGGTCGAATTCGTCCTGGACTTCGTGCAACTGCACTTCGACGTCTTCCCGACAGCGGACATGCCCATGCTGACCTGCGACGTGAGCCCGACCGTCATCGTGAGCGATCGCGTGATCGCGCCAGGTCAACACGGCTGGGCTGACGCTCTCGTCGGGCTGGCCGGGCAGAGCATCACGGCAACGCACGAGGGGGTCGGCGCGGGCATCAGCATCGAGTTCGAGACTGGCGCAGTCCGACTCCGGCCGAGTGCGGACGAGCTCGTTAATCCCGAGATCGCGACGCTCAACGGCTTCGCTGATGGTCAGTGGATGTGCTGGCGCCCGACCGAAGAGGCCTTCGAGTACCTCCGCGATGTAGCGCCGGGAGCCCCGTCGGCCGACCAGCAGTGACCTGGCAAAGCACCCGGGTCTACCTCCAGCCCGCAAGTCACCTTTTTCACTCTGCTTTGCCAGCGAAACCAGCGCGAACAGGTACAACGCGCTACACGCCCCGACGAGGCGTCGACCCAGGTCAGGGGCAGATTGTCCCGCCCTGCCAACCACGTCCGAAGCCTGCGACTGAAGCCCACCGCTACCGCCACCCGAAGGGCCCCGCCCGCAAGATTCTGCGGCTGTGGGGCCCTTCGTCGTTCCCGTAACTCGTGCTTCGCTGCTGCCGCCCGCGGCTGCAGTAACGTTTCGACAGGACCACCCCACGGGACCGTCCGCATGCCTGCGCCCGTCTGCGCCGACGATGGCCATCAACTGCTCGACGTTGCCCTGCCCTCACCACTCGGACGGCATCGCGGCACGCGTCTTCTGATCCGCCCGGCCCTGGCCCCGTCAGCAACGCGATGATGGGTGTCGCTTTCCTGGTACAGGCCGTCGTCGCGTTCTTCTTCGGGATCTTCGCGACGCAGTTCGTCGTCCTGGCGCTGCGCCGGTGGCACCCGGTGCGGGTGGTCTCCATGACAACGCTGCTGATGCTCGTGGTGTGGTCGCTGGCATCCAGGACGGCCTAGCGGTTCGTGCTCTCGTCCGCGAGCTGGGCGACGACGCTGTCGTCGCCCACGAACACGCTGCCACCACGGCGCACGGTCTCGCGCACGCGTGCGATCGCCTCGGTCTTGTTCGCCTTGACGTACGTGATCCAGTCCGGGGGCGCCTGCGTCTGGGGATCCACGCCCGCGCTCCACTCCGCCATCTCCAGGAGGAGGGGAATGAGGTCCAGGCCACGCTCGGTGAGGGAATAGCGAACGCGCCGCTTGTCTGCGGGGTCGGGTGACCGGTGCAGCACGCCGGCCTGGACGAGCCCGTCGAGCCGTGCCGCCAGCACGCTGGGCGCGATGGCCTCCTCCGAGGCGAGAAAACCGTTGAACGTGTGCTTGCCGGAGTACACGACGTCGCGCACGATGAGCAGCGACCACGGGTCGCCGAAGGCCTCGAGCCCGAAGTTGATCGGGCAGTGCGACTTGCCGCCGGACCTCTTCACCAACTACCTCCACACTATTGACTACGATGATCGTAGCGTCTAGCGTCGATCTCACCGTGGCAGCGATCGGCCTCACAGTGGAGGCCCCGTCAGGAGTGATCGAGATGTCGCACCAACCCTCGGCGACAGTCGAGTCGAGCCGGACCGTCCCCGCACCGCCCGGCGACGTCTTCGCGGCGTTCACCGAGTCGAGCCTGCTCTCCCGCTGGTGGGCCGTGGACGGATTCGCTTGCACGACGGCGGAGCTGGACGTGCGTGAAGGCGGCGTGACCCTCACGGGGATGACCGCTCCGCCCGAGTACGGCGGCGGCACCACGTACAACACCTGGACGTACACGCGCGTGGACCACCCGCACCGCCTCGAGTACACGATGCGGTTCGCCACGGAAGACGGCACGGCGCTGACTCCTGGCGACGACGGCGTCCCGTCCGGTATGCCCGACGGGACGCCGCACGTCGTCACGTTCGAACCGGTCGACGGTGGCACGCGGGTCACGGTCGTCGAGTCCGGGTATGCGGAGGGCCCAGGCCGCGACGGCTCCCAGATGGGCCTGGATCAGTGCATGGACAAGCTCGCTGGCCTGTTCCCTGGACGACGCTGACCGCGACGAAAGTCGATGCATCGTCGCTACCGGAGTGCCGCCGTCGGCCGCAACGGAACTCGCCGAGATCAGGGGCCCTTCGTCGGTCGCGGGTGCAGTGGCCTCAGCTCAGACGCTTCGCCAGGTGGACGGTGACGGTGTCGCCCACGTCCTTGCCGAGCTGCTTGCGCAGCTTCGCGTTGAGGGACAGCATCAGCTCACCGCGCCCGGTGGGCATGAGGCCGATGTTCTCGACCGGAACATCATCGACGGTGGCGTCGACCCGCACCGACCGTCCCGTCCCCAGCAGCTCGGCGGCACCGGTGAGCTCGACGCAGGGCCAGGTCTCGCCCTTCACGTCGACGCCGATCGGCGCGGTGAACGTGTGGTCGAGTGTGGTGCTCGTGTCTGACATGGGAGTCCTCCGGGTTGGTCGACAGGTGTCCACCCCTAGACCGCCGCACCCGACTGATCTCATCGGTCACCGCCCGCTCTCACTCTCGAGCATCGACGCAGCCCATGGCAGCGGCACCTCGGCCGGGTGGCCGACGACTCCGACGTGCCGGCGTGCCGCCGTCCGCTCCGTGGTCATCGCGTGGCGGCGACGGTTACGAGGACGAACGCGGTGATGATCAGGGCCAGGCGCACCAGGTGCAGGCGGTCCCAACGGCTTCGTTGGTCGCGCCAGTCGGCCGGAGCTGTCTCAGGAGTCCAGGTCTTCGACCGGTTGTTGATCGGGACGAGCAGCGCAACGGACATGATCACGCTGACGAGCAGCAGGGCGACCGCTGCCCAGGCGGGCCCCGCGGTGGTGGGCTCTGCCAGTGCCGTGCCGGCGACCAGGAGGACCGAGCCGATGTACCAGATCGGCATGACGCGTCCGAGCATGCGTGCCCCGTCGGAGCGTGCTGCGATCCCGGCGTCCCGGGGGAGCCGGTCGAAGATCGGATTCATGACGAGCGCGACCGACAGCTCCACCCCCACCATCAGTCCGACGACAACCACAGCGACGATCGACAACGATTCCATGACGCGCTCCATCCTCGGTTAGCGCCGCTAGATCTAGCGGTGCTAGAGAATGTAGCAGCGATTGTCTAGCAGTGCTAGAGTTTGGGCGCATGACGACTCCCGCCGCGGCACGCCGAGCCCGTCAGCTCAAAGAACGGCGGTCGCAGATCGTCGGTGCGGCCCGCACCCTCGCCGAGACGGAGGGGTGGGACGCCGTGACCATCCGCCGACTCGCCGACGCGATCGAGTACAGCCAGCCGGTGCTCTACGGGCACTTCCCGCAGGGCAGGACGGAGATCGTCACCGCCGTCGCGCTGGAGGGTTTCGAGGAGCTGGCGACCGCGCTCGCGCCGTCGGCGGACGTCCCCGTAGCGAGCGACGCCGAGCGCGTCCGGGCGCTCGTGACCGCCTATCTCGGCTTCGCCGAGCGCCACCCGGCGACCTACGACGCGATGTTCCTGCTGCCCGTCCTCGTCCCGTTCGCCTCGGACGAGACGCCGGCGATCGTGCGAGCCGGGTTCGAGGCGATCGAGGGCGCACTCCACTCTCTCGACGACCCGCCAGCCGACTTGCCGACGACGGCGGAGGTGTTGTGGGGTGCCGTCCACGGCATCGTCGCCCTCCGGCGCGCGGGACGCTTCCCGGCCGCGCACCAGGAGGAGCGGGTCGAGACGCTCGTGCGCCTCGTCGTCCGCTGACCCGGCCCGATGGCTGAACGCCGATCAGCGGATCGACAAGCTCCTCGTGTCCGCGTCCCGCCGTCGCTCCTTCACCAGCAGCACGACGGCGACGACGACGCCTGCGACCGCGAGGAACGGGGCGACGAGTCCGGCCCAGGGGAGGCTCGACGAGAACGTCGAGAAGTCCCACAGTCCGTGGAGGAGCATCGCGGGGACCAGCGAGCCCGTCGAACGGAACGCCAGGTAGTACACGGATCCGAGCCCGAACTGGATGACGACCTGGAGGAACGCCAGCGATCCGATGCCGAAGAAGAAGTTCGGCAGGTGCAGCAGCGAGAACAGCGCGGTGGACAGGAACCAGACACCCGTCTCGCCGAACCGGCTGCGCAGCGCGACGAAGAGCTGACCACGCGCGACGACCTCCTCGTTGAACCCCACCAGGATGCTGCCGATCACGAGGAGGATCCACATCGTCATCGTGACGCGGGAGAACTCGCCGAACACCAGGTTGAGGATCGCGACCACGGCCATGATCACCGGGACGACGGCGCCACTTCTCGGGAGCCGCTTCGTCTCGCGCAGAGCCGGCCGCCACCACCCGAAGACCGAGAGGCCGACCAGGATCACGGCGAGGCCACCGCTGAGGGGCGCCACATACCACTTCGCCAGCGTCTCTTCGCTCTCCCCGACGCGGGCGTAGTCGATGCCGTTGACCATCCAGACGGCGTAGAAGACTGCCAGGTAGGTCACGAAGAGACCGAGGCCCAGCCAGACCCGAGGACGGACGCGCAAGGCTGTCACGCCGGACGTTGTGTGCATGGCGGCAGTAGAGACCATGTTGTCCGAACACGGTCAAGCGCGCCGGCACGTCAGGCGATGAGCGACTGGCCCCCGTCGACGAACACTTCGGTGCCGGTCACGTGGCTCGCAGCGTCCGACACGAGGTAGGCGATGGCGTCGGCGACCTGCGCGGCCTCGCCCGACTCCTCGCCGGTCAGCGGGATCTGACCCTCCGGGTAGTCGGCCTCCACGCCGAGGTCCTCGGTGTTGCGCTGCTCGGTGTTGTCCTCAATCTGGGTGTCGATCGCGCCCGGGCAGACGGAGTTCACGCGCACGCCGCGCGGACCCAGCTCGACGGCGGCCATGCGCGCGAACGCCACCTGGCCCGCCTTGCTCGTCGCGTAGGCGGAAGCGCCGGAGTTGCTGAACGTGCGCGTCCCGTTGATCGACGAGACGACGATGACCGCGCCGCCCTGCCGCACGAGCAGGGGCACCGCGTATCGCACGGTGTGGAACGTCCCGGTGAGGTTGGTGTCGATCGTGCTGGCCCACTCGTCCGGCTCCAGCTCCTCGAGCGGGGCCCAGACGCCGTTGACACCGGCGTTCGCGACGACGACGTCGAGTCGGCCGAGCTCTTGATCGACCCGTGCGAGCACGTCGCGGACCATGGCGGCGTCCTCGACGTTCGCCGCCACCGGGAGCGCCGTGCCGCCGTCGTGCCGGATCTCGGCCGCGATGTCGTCCGCGCTCTCCTGCCGGTGCCCGAGCGGCACCACCGTGGCGCCCTCGCGGGCCAGGCGCACCGCCGTGGCGCGCCCGATACCCGATCCAGCGCCCGTGACCAGCGCGACCTTGCCGTCCATCGTCATCGTGCCCCTTCCGTGGTCGACGCCTCGACGCTAGCCAGGGCGGGGGCACCTCGCGCGCCGGGGGACTGGCCTCATGGAGTCGGGCGGTTCAGCCGGCCTGTACGCCGGACTCATGGTCCGGGCCCGTGATGGTCGCGCCGGCAGCAGGCTCGTCGTCAGAGCGCAAGGCGGTCCGGCGCCCAGGACGGAGGAACGACAGCACCAGCATGACCCCGGTCACGGCGTAGGTGGCGGAGCTCAGCGCTCCCTGGTGGGCCCACGCGACGACAGCGGGCATGGATTCGGAGGCATCGATCCCCGACACCGCGACTAAGGCGCTGAAGGGGAGCTGCGACGTCGCCATGAGGTAGGCGGAGAGGACGATGAGCGTGAGCGTCGCTGTCCACAGCGGCAGCTTTCCTCGCCGGGACGATGCCGTCGCGTGGGAACGCCAGGCAAGGAGGAAGGCGACCGCCACCAGGACGACGACGCCGACGCTCGACCACAGTGGCGGCGTCGGGGGTGCGAAGGACGTGATGGTGCCGTCCCACGCGAGCACGGCGCCAGCCTTCGCGGCCTCGGCATGGAGGGCGAGATAGCCGATTGCGACGACGTACGCCGCCGCCCCGACGACGGCGCTCAGCGACCTGAGCGCGAGACCTCCCGCTGTGGGCGTCGTCGGTGGGTGCAAGCTCGTTCTCCAGCATGAGGTTCGGACCGGGTCGCCGACCGTACCGGCCCGCCCGTCAAGGTAACAACAGGGACACCGCTGGGACGACAGGCGGACACCCAGCAGCAGCCCGATGAGTCTTGCCACTCGCCCCGGTCCAACTCTGTACCCAGGTTCGCGCGCAGACAGGAGGACGAGATGGCCAAGGTGATCGCCGGGGCGACGGTGTCGCTGGACGGGTTCGTCGAGGACGCCGAGGGCAGTGCCGCTGCCCTGTACTCGGACTTCGAGGAGCTGGCGGGCAGCGAGTACATGAAGGCACTGCAGGACGAGACGGGTGCGGTCCTCATGGGGCGGCGCACGTTCGACATGGCTGAGGACCCCGACGACTACGCGGACAACTACGAGTTCCAGGTGCCGATGTTCGTCGTCACGCATGAAGCCCCGCCCGTCACGCCGAAGAGCAACGGACGCCTGTCGATCACGTTCGTGACCGACGGCGTCGAGGAAGCGGTGAAGCGAGCGGTCGAGGCAGCCGGAGACCGGGACGTGACGTTCATCGGCGGCGCCGACGTCTTCGGTCAGCTCCTCGCGGCGGGGCTCGTCGACGAGCTGTCGATCGACGTCATGCCGGTACTTCTCGGTGACGGCGTGCGCCTGTTCGCCGGCGGTCCGGCGGTGACCCTGGAGAAGGTGAGCGCTCAGGAGATCGGTGTGCGCATGGCCCTGCGCTACCGCGTCGTGCGCTGAAGGCGTGGTGCGCTGAGGGGCCAGGGCGCCGTCGTCCGCGTCAGGCCGACGCGGCGAGCAGCCCGGCGATGCGCGCGTGGAGCATGAAGCTCTGGTTCATCCGGCGGTAGGTGTGGAAGTTGAGCACCACGTGGGCGTCCCGGCGCGGGTAGTAGAACATGTGGGTGGCGAAGTGCCCGAGGCCGCCGATCGGCTCGTGGAGCCCGCGCAGGAACGGCGGGGTGAACTCGGCGAACCGCACGGTCACCATGCCGGCGCCGTAGTGGATCCCCCGACGACGGCGGTGCCGCGGCGAGGCCATCCAGCGGAGCGTCTCGGAGGACACGAGCTTCCCGCCGTGCAGTGCGCGTTGGAAGCTGACGAGATCTGCGGGCGGGGCCACGATGCCGCCGCCCGCCCAGTCCAGGCTGACGCTGAGCGCGCGGCTGAGCTCGTGCCGACCGAGCCAGAACGGTGCGACGTCGAGCCCTTGCAGGTCTGCGGGGGTGCGGGCGTCGCTGTAGGGCGTGGAGCTGTGCTCCATCTCGCTCGGCTCGAAGACTCGCCGCCGCAGCAGGGAGTTGAACGGCTCCCCGGTCAGCTCCTCGGCGATCCGTCCCAGCAGCACGAACACCGTGTCGCCGTAACGGAACCGCTCGCCGGGACGCCCGACGGCGGGCAGTCGGCGCGCTTCGTCGAGCAGTTCCGCCGGGGTCCAGCGACGATCCGGTTGTGTCCCGGCGGTGCTGGCCGAAGGGCCGGTCTGCGTGCCGCGGGGCGGTTCGAAGTAGTCGGGGAGTCCGCTGGTGTGCGTGAGGAGGTGTTCCACGGTCACCTCGGAGGCGACGTCGACGCCCGGTGCACCGGGCAGCCCGTCGATGTCCGCCGCCGGGAGGACCTTGCCGAGCGGGCTGTCGAAGCTCAGCAGCCCCTGCTCGACCAGCCCGGCGATGAGGGTGGCTGTCATGACCTTGCCGACGCTGGCCGCGTGGAACGGCTGCGCACCTCCGGACTCGACCTGCCATTCGGGTGCGACCACCAGCACCTGCGGCGGTGGCATCGAGCCTCGGCGCCGAGCCTTCCGATCCAGCGACGCTTGCAGCCGGTCGGCCGTGTCCTGGCGTGCCATGGTGCCTCCCTCGTGGACATCTCTCATAGACAGGTCTACTAGATATGTTGCAGAGGGTCAACGTCTTCTGAGGGAGGGCAACCAGGTCACCCGAGTGGCCGGCCTCGTGATCAGCAGCGGGCGACCGCCCGCAGCGCCATCGCCCGGCGGATGAGGATGACCATCGCGACCAGGTTGAGCAGGCTGGCGGTGAGGCTGAGCGCCCACGCCTGGTCGACGATGTGCGCGACGAACCCCATGGTCCCGAACAGCGACACGCACAGCAGCAGGAGGCCGAGGCCGACCACGCGCCACCGATGCGGATGCCCGACGAGCAGCACCAGACCGGACGCGACCAGGAGCCCGGCGGCTACGGCGCCGGATCCCCCGCCCCACACGAGGGCGGGCGGCGACAGGATCGTGACGACCACCGCAAGCGCGACCGTGAGCCAGAACAGCGGTCCACGACGGTAGGAGCGGGCGCGGATCGCGCCGATCACCGCCGCGACGGGCGGTCCGAGGACCACGATCCAGACGAGCCACGGCAGCCTCCCCGAGGTCGTCCACGGGTAGTCCGCCCATGCTGCGGGCACCACCACGCCGACGCCCAAGCCGACCGCCGCCGCCACGAGGACGCTGCGCTCGGCCCTGCGGGCCTCGTCCGTCAACGGGGCGTCGACGCTGTCGAACAGATCGGCAGGGCGAGGGATGGTCGGCACGGTCGAGGCTCTCCGTCGGAACACTAGTAGCGACGTTTACGGTAACGCCGTTTACTGTTGTTGGAAGCGCCCCGCAGGTCGTCGACGACGGCGCGTACCAGGCCGGGCAGGAAGTCGCGGCCGCGGCGCAACGCCCAGGGCACGCCGGCGAACGCGAGCCAGGCAGCGCGCTCCCACGCCGGCGGCGGGGGCGGCGGAGCGGGCAGCCGCGACAGCTCGGGCAGCGAGACGTGCAGGGCGCGTCCCGCCGTGACCGCGAGGTGCCGGTGGCCCAGGGGAGAGGGGTGCACGCGGTCGACGTACCAGGCGCCGAGCCCGGCGGGACGGATGGCCTCGGCGACGTCGAACACCACCACGCCCGGCGTGCACCCCGACCCGCCCGCGTGCCGCGCCGCCACCGTCCGGACGGCAGTGTTCACCGCGTCGATCCGCGCCCGCATCACCGACCGGATCCGGCCGCCGCACAGCTCGAACAGCCCGATGGGCGGCAGGGTCGCGAGGACGACGGCGGCGCCCCGGCCGCGCAGCGCGTCGACGCAGATGGTGAGTCGGCGGGCGACGTCGGCGGGGGAGAAGTCGCTGCGCAGCGCGTCGTTGCCCCCGATGACGAGCGTGGCGAGGTCGGCCCCGGAGGCGAGGGCGAGGTCGAGCTGCTCGGCGATGACGGTCTGCGTCCGCGCGCCGTTGCGGGCCAGGTTCTCGAACCGCGCCGAGTCGGCGAGCAGCGCGAGGTGCGCCGCCCAGCCGGGCCCGTGCGCGGCGTCGGGCCCGACGGCGTCGCCGACGCCCGCGGTGATGGAGTCGCCGAGAGCGACGACGGCCGGCCCGCTCACCGTGCACCCGCCAGGGCCGGCGCCGTGGCGTGGAGGGCCAGCATCGCCTCGCCCGTTGCCGACCACGGGAACAGCTCGGCCCGGGCTCGTGCCGCCGCCCGTCGCCCACCCGCGTCCCGGGAGAGCACCTCGCGCACCGCCAGGGCCAGCGCCTCGGGCTCGGGGGCGGCGCTCGCCCCGGCGGGGCCGACCACCTCGGGCAGCGCGCTGGTCGCCGAGCACACCACCGGCGTCCCCGAGGCCAGCGCCTCGAGGGCCGCCAGCCCGAACGTCTCGATCGGTCCGGGGGCGACGACGACGTCGGCGCTCGCCAGCAGCGCGGCCACCCGGGCGCGGTCGGGCACGAACCCGAGGAACCGGTGCCGGATGCCGAGCTGCTCGGCCCGCACCCGCAGCGCCGTGGAGCGTGGGCCGCTGCCAGCCACGACCAGCCGCACGGGTACACCGTCGGCCACGAGCCGCCCGACCGCCTCGACGGCCAGGTCCACCCGCTTCTCGCGGGAGAGCCGGCTCATGACCAGCACGACGGCTTCGCCGCGCGGGGCCGTCCGCCGTCGCAGGTCCGCGTCGAACCGGTCCGGTGTGAACCGCTCGAGGTCCACCCCCAGGGGCACCCGGTGCAGCGGCGGCAGCACCGTGGCACCCGTGCGTCCGTGGCGCCGCCCGACCAGGCGCTCCACCTCCCCGGCGGCGAACGCCGTGGTGGCGACCACCCGGTCGAACCGCCCGAGGGTCGCCAGGTTCCAGCGGTCGGCCACCAGGGGAGCCAGGCAACGGCCGACGGGCCCGGGCCGCGCGCCGCTGCCCGCACCCGGCCAGAACGCCGAGAGGACGCCGTCGAGACGTTCGTGAAGCATCAGCAGGGACGGCACCTCGGCCTCGCGCGCCCACAGGCCGATCCCCGTCAGGGTGGCGCGGTCGGAGACCTCGACCCGGTCCGGCGCCAGCGCCTCCAGCACGGAGCGCACCGCACCGGGGCGGACCACGGCCCGGTAGCCCGGCACACCCGGCACCCGCGGCGCGGCCATCTGCACGACGCGAAGGTCACCGTCTCGCCGTTCGGCCGCCGTCGGGCCCGGGACGACGAGGACCGGCTCGTGGCCGTGGGCGAGGTACTCGCGGGCCAGGGCGTGCATCGCGGTGCGGATGCCGCCCGACCGCGGCGCGTAGGCGTTGGCGACGTGGACGATCCGCACGGGGTCAGACCTCCGCCGAGACGCTGATCGCGGCCTCGTAGTGCTCCATCAGCTCGTGGCACACCTTCGCCCACGTGCGCCCGAGCGCTCGCTCCCGGGCGGCGGTCCCGAAGGCGCGGCGCTTGCGGTCGTCGCCCAGCAGGTCGTCCACGTGGGAGCGCAGCGCGGCGTGGTCGCCCGGCGGGTACAACCAGCCGGTGTGCGAGTGCGCGACGACGTCGATCGGCCCGCCCGCTGCGGGCGCGACCACGGGGACGCCCGAGGCGTTGGCCTCCTGCAGCGTCTGGCCGAACGTCTCCAGCTCGCCGGGGTGGACGAACACGTCGAGGCTCGCCATGGCGCGGGCCAGGTCCTCGCCCTGCAGCAGCCCGGTGAAGTGCGCGTCGGGCAGCAGCTCCTCGAGCAGCGCGCGTTCCGGACCCTCGCCGACGACGACCAGCCGGACGTCGTCGCGGCCGGACAGCACCCGCAACGCCTCCACCTGCTTCTCCACGGCGAGGCGCCCCACGTACCCGACGAGCAGCGGCCGCCCGGCGCCCACCGCCCGCCGCCAGGCGTCGTCGCGGGCCTCGGGCCGGAACTGCACGGTGTCCACGCCGCGGCCCCAACGGAGCAGGCGCGGCACGCCGCGGGCACGCAGATGGTCGATCGTGGGGCTCGACGGCGCGAGGGTGACGGTGGCGCGCTCGTGCAGGTTGCGCACCCGACGCCACAGCAGCGGCTCCAGGTGGCGCATGCCGTACCGAGCGGCGTAGCTGGGCACCTCGGTCTGGTAGACGGCGACGGTGGGGATCCTGAGGGCCTCGGCGGCCTGCATGCCGCGCCAGCCGAGCGTGAACGGCGAGGCGAGGTGGACGACGTCGGGCCCGAACGCCGCGAGCGTCCGCTCGATGCGGGCTCGCTGGCCCATCACGACACGCACGTCTGCGTACCCGGGCAGCCCCACGGAGGGGATCTCGACCACGGGCGCGCCGTGCGCGAACGGTGGGACGTCTCCCTCGTCCGAGTCGGGGGCGAGGACCAGGGCCTCGTGCCCGCCCCGGCGGAGATGCTCGAGGACCCGCAGCACGGAGTTCGTGACCCCGTTGACCTGCGGGAGGAAGGACTCTGCGACGATCGCTACCCTCACGACTCGAACTGTCGTGGCCCCGGGTGTCGAACGGGGGTGGCGCAGGCGACGTGTCGCCGTCGCGCCGTCGAACGCCGGGCGAACGTTGAGGCGGAACTACGCGTTGCGGACGGCGCCGAGCCGCGCGATCCGCCAGGCCGCCCCGGCCATGAGGACAACCAGTGCGAGGTTGCGCAGGGCCTCGACCACGATCATCCAGGTGGCGCCGTCCAGGAAAGGGCCGTACGCCACGGGGTACACGAGGTAGGTGCCGTACGCGACCAGCACGATGCCGAGCGCGGGCGGCCACCAGGCCCGCAGCGCCCGCCCGGCGGGCAGGGTCGCCAGAGCGACCGCCACGGGCGGGCCGATCCACGCCACGAACTGCGGCGAGCCCACCTTGTTGAACACGATGAGTGCGACGAGCTGCGCCGCGGAGGACAGGAGCACGATCTCGTAGGCCCGCTCGGGACGCCGTCGGGCAGCCCACCAGGTGAGCGCGGCGAGCGCCACCACGGCCAGCGGCAGGATCCAGTCGAGGGCGTCGGCGACGCTGCGGGCGCCGGAGCCCTGGAACTCGTAGGTGAAGATGTCGTCGTTGTACTCGATCGTCACGGCCGGGTCCCAGAGCCGAGCCACGGAGAACCACGTCCCGGCCACGGACTCCGCCTGCAGGGTGCGGGCGCCCTGCTCGCCGAACACGCTGAGCGCTCGCGTGCCGGCTCCCCCGGCCAGCGCGACCCCGACGACGACGGCGGACACGATCGCTCCCGGGACGACGACGGCGCGCAGCAGGTCGCGCGCATCGCGGCGGGTCGCGGCGATGGCGACGACGACGGCGCCCGGTGCGATCTTGATCCAGGCTCCGGCGGTGGCGACGGCGGTCGCGATGCGGGGATGCCGCCGAGCCAGGACGAGTGCGGCGAGGATCATCGGGGCGATGACGCCGTCCAGCCGGCCCACGAAGATGGGGCCCAGCGCCAGCAGGAAGAGCAGCCACCACCAGGCGCCGAGGGCCCCGCGCGGGGTCGACCGGACCAGCAGGACCGTCGCGGCCGCGTTGAGCGCCACGATGAGGGCCGTCCACACGATCTCGTAGCCGAGCAGGTCGTCGGTGACGAGGGAGGGCGCGACCACCGGTACGAGCGCTCCGGCGGGGTAGACCCAGTCGTAGTCCAGGACGGGCCACTCGCCGGTGCCGAGACCGTGGCGGGCCCACCACTCGTACAGGGTGACGTCGCCGAAGATCGTGTACTGCCAGGTGATCGCCTCGTGCACCAGGCGCGCGTGCACGATGACGAAGGCGAGCGCCAGCAGCCAGGGAGACTGCAGGAGGCTGCCGCCACGGTCGCGGTGCTCGGTGGGCGACGACGGCGATGACGACGACGGCGCGTCGGTGGGCGGGTCGGCAGGCACGGGGCACATCGTGCCAGACCGGCACGGACCGGCGCGGGATCTGACGGGTTTCGGATGCGGCCTGCAGCGTCTATGGTTTCGGTTACCCGAAACCATGCCTGGCCGTCGTCGCCGAAGGAGCCCTGTGAGCACCCGTACCGCACCACCCGAGCGCGGCCTGCGCCGCCTGCGCGCGCTGGCGCTGCTCGGCCCGGCCTTCGTGGCCGCGATCGCCTACGTGGACCCCGGCAACGTGGCCGCGAACCTCACGGCGGGCGCCGAGTTCGGCTACCTGCTGGTGTGGGTGCTCGTCATGGCCAACGCGATGGCGGTGCTCGTGCAGTACCTGTCGGCCAAGCTGGGCGTCGTCACCGGCCGGTCACTGCCCGAGGTGCTCGCCGACCGGATGTCCCGCCGCGGCCGGATCGCCTACTGGCTCCAGGCCGAGGGGGTCGCCATGGCCACGGACCTGGCCGAGGTGATCGGCGGGGCAATCGCGCTGAACCTGCTGTTCGGCGTCCCGCTCGTGGTCGGCGGGCTCATCACCGGTGCGGTGTCGATGGTGGTCCTCGCGGTCCAGCAGCGCCGGGGCCAGCGCATCTTCGAGACGGTGCTGCTGACCATGCTGGGCGTCATCACCGTCGGCTTCTGCGCGGGCCTGCTCGCGGCCCCGCCGGACGCCGGGGCCGTCCTGGGCGGCCTGGTGCCCCGCTTCGAGGGGACGGACTCGGTGCTCCTCGCCGCGTCGATGCTCGGTGCCACCGTCATGCCGCACGCCATCTACCTGCACAGCTCGCTGGCCCGCGACCGGGTGCGTCACGACGCGGCACGGCGGGCCGCGATAGCCGGGGCGACGCCGTCGGACGTGGCGACGGCGGCCGGTGCGGCGCCGTCGGACCCTTCGGCCGTGCGCCGCCTGCTGCGCGCGACGCGCTGGGACGTGGTCGCGGCGCTGATCATCGCGGGCGGGGTCAACATCGCGATGCTGCTGCTCGCCGCGGCCAACCTGCCGGGCCGCACGGGCACGGACACCATCGAGGGGGCGTACGCGGCGATCTCGGACTCGCTGGGACCGCTGGTCGCGGTGCTGTTCGGCGTCGGGCTGCTGACCTCGGGGCTGGCGTCCACGGCGGTCGGCGCGTACGCGGGCTCGGAGATCATGGCGGGCCTGCTGCGGGTACGGGTGCCGCTGCTGACGCGGCGCCTGGTGACGCTGATCCCGGCGCTGCTGCTGCTGGCCACCGACATCTCGCCCACCTACCTGCTGGTGCTCAGCCAGGTGGTGCTGAGCTTCGGCATCCCGTTCGCGATGATCCCGCTGGTGCGGGTCACGCGGGACGCGGGGCTGCTGGGCGAGTTCCGCAACGGGCGGCCGATGCAGGTGGTCGCCTGGGCGGTGGCGGCGGTGATCGTGGGGCTCAACGTGACGCTGCTCTGGCTGACGATCGCAAACTGATACGCCGTATCGCTTGACTGAGACTCCGTCGCGTCGCACTATGATGGGAGACCGACGCCGTCGTCACCAGCCTCTGCGGCGGCGCGGTCGCCCCCGTGGAAAGTGAGACGCGCATGCCCCGCACCGCCCCCGTCCTGCCCGGCGTCACCGCGCCCGAGTACGACGTCTCCCAGCCCCTGGACCTCGACTACGCGGCCGCGTTCGCCGACGTCGCTCCGGCTGAGCGCGAGCACCAGCTCGCCGTGCGGCAGTTCGTGCAGGACGAGGTGCTGCCCGTCATCGACGGCTACTGGGAGCGGGCCGAGGTCCCCTTCGACCTGGTCACCAAGCTCGCCGAGCACGACTTCCTGCGCGACGGCGTCGACGTGCCCGGCCGCCCGAAGGTCTCCTTCATGGCCGAGGGCCTGGCCAGCATGGAGATGTCTCGCGGTGACGGCTCGGTCGCCACCATCTGCGGCGTCCAGGGCGGTCTCGCCCTGCGCTCCATCGTCATGCACGGCTCGCCCGAGCAGATCGAGCAGTACGCCGAGCCCATGGCGCGCGGCGAGGTGCTCGGCGCGTTCGCGCTCACCGAGCCCACCCACGGCTCCGACTCGGTCTCCCTGGAGACGACGGCGCGGCCCGCCGTGCGCGACGGCGTCGAGGGCTACGTGATCGACGGCGAGAAGAAGTGGATCGGGTTCGGCTCCTGCGGCGACATCACCGTGGTCTGGGCCCGCCTCGACGACCCGGACGCCGGCGACCGCGACGGTCAGGTGCACGGCTTCATCGTGCCGCAGGACGCCCCCGGGTACACCGGCACCACGATCGAGGGCAAGATGGCGCTGCGCGCGATCTGGCAGGCGCACATCGAGCTCGACGACGTGTTCGTCCCGGCCAGCGCGGCCCTGCCCGGCGCCACCTCGTTCAAGGCGACTGCCGCCGTCCTCTTCGCGACCCGCCTCGCCGTGGCATGGTCCGCCGTCGGGCAGGCGATCGCCTGCTACGAGGCGGCCGTGCAGTACTCGAAGCAGCGCGTGCAGTTCGGCAAGCCGCTCGCCGCCAAGCAGATGGTGCAGGAGCGCCTCACCCGCATGCTCTCCACCATCACGCAGATGCAGCTCCTGGTCGGCCGGCTCACCGAGCTCGCCGACGCCGGCGAGCTCACCGGCGAGCAGGCGTCGCTGGCCAAGTACACCTGCACCCGGGGCGCGCGCGAGGTGGCGTCGGTCGCCCGCGACATGCTCGGGGGCAACGGCATCCTGCTCGCGAACCGCGTCGCGCGGCACTTCGCCGACATCGAGGCCCTGCACACCTACGAGGGCACCGAGTCGATGAACGCGCTGATCGTCGGCCGCGACATCACGGGCATCTCCTCCTTCGCCTGAGACGTCCCCGACCAGCTCCCGGCGTGGGTCGACGCCGGTCGTGTGCATCACCGCCGCCGTCCACCAGCCGGCGAGGCGGTGCACCTGCGGCGAGCGCCGTCCCGAAAGATCCGGGGCGGCGCTTCGTCGTCGGGCGTCGGAGTCCGGGCCGGCCGGTCAGCCGGGCCGGCGGAAGGCCTGTTCGCGGGCGTGCTCGTGGAGGCGTTCGAGCAGCGCGAGCTGGCGTCGTGCCACCGCGGCGAGCCGGGCGAACCGCTCGGGTTCGAGCCCCAGGTCGTCGGCGTACTCCTCGAGGGTCTGCCAGCCGCCCAGCTTGCCCGTCACGGCTGATCGCATGAGCTCGATCTCGAGCATCACCGTCAGCGGTGACCGCTCCGTCAGCCGGCCGTTCAGCTTGAGGCGGCCGAGCCGTTCCCCGACGCCGGCGACCACCTGTCGGTAGCGACGACGGCGGATGCGCAGGGTGGCCAGCAGCGTGCGGTAGAGCTGCCGCTCGCCGCGGATCTGCTCCGTCAGCTCGGCGATGTCGGCGTGGAACGGGGTGTCCTGGTACGAGCCGGCCATCCGTTCGATGCGCCCCAGCCCGGCCGTGGCGCCGGTCAGGTGGTCGGACAGGTAGAGCCCGAGCAGATGGCACCCATGCCCATGTCGAGCCAGCCGGGGTCGGCCGGCACCGCGTGGGCGGCGTAGGCGAGTGCGAGGGCGGTGCGCACGGGGGCGAGCGGCCCGACGAAGTACCGCACGATCTCGTGCCCGGCGTCGCCCTGGAACACCAGGGCCGTGCGCAGGCGGGCGACGCCGACCTCGGGGTGGTCGCGCTCCAGCTCGTCGAGGACGCGTTCCTGGGCCGCCTTGTCCACGCTGTAGTGCGAGGTGGGGATGCCCGTCGTGGGCCAGTCCTCGCGCCGGGTGGCGTCGTCGTCGACCGTCGCGTAGGCGCCCACCGAGGAGGCGACCACGAGGTGCGGCACGCCGGCCCGGACCACCGCGGCGGCCACCCGGCGCGTGCCCTCCACGTTGGTGCGGCGCAGCAGCTCGCGGTCACGGTTCGGCTGGATCAGCCAGGCGAGGTGGACGACGGCGTCCGCCCCGCGGAAGTGCGTGGCGAGCGTGTCGACGACGCTCTCCTCGTCGGGCTCGGAGATGTCGAGCGCCGCCCAGTCGGCGTCCTGGTACGGCGCGGAGGTGCGGTCCGGCAGGCGGCGGGCGATGCCCAGGACGGAGTCCACCTCGGGTGCGGACCGCAGGGCCCGCAGCACGGCGGTCCCGACGTTCCCCGACTGACCCACGACGACGATGCGCATGCCTCACCGTGGCATCGGAGGCCGGTGGACGAACGGCGTGCCGCGAGGCGCCGGTCACTGCCCGCGCCAGTGCTCCCACCAGCGGATCCACGGCGGCGCGTCGGCCCAGTTGCTCCGCAGCGTGCGCCACGCGCGCCGGAACCGCCGTCGTCGTCCGGAGCGCAGCGAGCGGGCCGAGACCCCGACGTGCAGGCGGCGGTCCCGGACGAGGCGTCGGTGGGGCCCGAGCGCGAAGGCGAGGTCCATGTCGTCGTGCACCTCGGGGTCGTGGCGCTCGACGGCGTCGCGCACGGCCCACCACACGTTGCGGCGGACCGCCATGCTCGAGCCCCACAGGGCGGTGTGGCCGAGCGCCAGTCGGGTGAGGGCGTAGTAGAGGCCGAGGTACAGCGTGCAGGCGAGCCGGCCGCCGTGCCGTAGGTCGACGAACGTGCCGGTGCCGGTCACCGCGTCGGGGGCGGGGTCCGTGGTCATCGAGTCGACGACGGAGCGCACCCAGTGCGGGCCGGGCCGGGAGTCCGCGTCCAGGCGGGCGATCACGTCACCTCGCGCGGCGTCGTACCCGGCGGCCGCCGCGGCGGGGATGCCCAGGCGGGGTTCGGGGACGACGACGGCGCCCCACCGGCGGGCGACCTCCGCCGTCGCGTCCCGCGAGGCGTTGTCCACGACCACGACCTCCAGCGGCGCCACCGACTGGGCGGCCAGGAGTGCGAGGCACCGGTCGAGCTCGTCGGCGTCGTCGCGGGCGGGCACCACGACCGACACGGTCGGTCGGGCGGCGGCGGGGCTCATGTCTCGGCCCGGGCGCCGCGAGCCACGAGCGCGGCCGCCAGCACGCTGCCCACGAGGCCTGCGGCGAGGTCGCCGAGGGTGTCGGTGTACGTCACGAAGATGCTGTCGTCGACGAACGTGTGGCCGACCCACTCGAGGAGCTCCCAGACGACGGCGACGAGCGAGCCCAGCCCGACGGTCGTCAGTGCTGCCGAGGCGCGCGCGTGCCGGCTCGGTGCGACCAGGCCTGCGCGGGTGAAAACGTGGTGGGCGACGGCGGCGATCGCGCCGGTCGTCGCGGCGTGCACCACGAGGTCGAGCCGGTCCACGCGCTCGTAGACGCCGAGCTGCGCGCACCATGCGGCGGCGAGCAGCGACGCGCAATAGGTGACGTCCAGCGCGGGACGTGTCCCGGCGGCGCGGGGGAGCATCGTGCCGCCGAGCACGAGGAGGAAGAGCGCGACGGCCGGCCAGCCGAACCAGATGCCGGTCACCACCACGCTGACCAGCGCGGACACGCGCAGGAGGTCGCCGACGACGATCCCCCGTCGGGCGCGTCCGGGCTCGGCGGGCCAGGCCGCGGCGAGGCGCGAGGTACCGGGTGTCGAGATCACAGGCTCAGGGTAGGGAGGTAGTCGTCGGCCCACCTGCCGAGGTCGGGCGCGGTGGGCACGGACCTCTCGCGTCGAAAGGATTTCGCGGCCGGTATTCGACTGATTATTGAAACAAGGTCTCGCCAGATATCGAAACTCACGAGGATCTTGACGATGGTCGCGGATTCTGACGTAATGTGCACCAGCCCGGATCGAAAACGGTTTACACCGTCGGCAAGACCGGGTGACGACCCAGACGACGGCGTGGAGGGGCAAGCGATGAGGCGACGGTTCGGGCAGGTCTTGGCGGGAGTGGGGGGCGTGAGCCTGCTGCTCGTCGCCTGTGCCGAGAGTCCGCAGGAGGTGGCGACAGGGCCCGAGACCGCACCCGCCCACGGACCGACCGCCTGGGCGCTCTCCGGAGGCAGCGACGTGGTCCTCGAGAAGACCTTCGAGCAGTGGGACAGCGGCCACCCCGGCGACGAGATCGCGGTCACGTGGATGGAGAACGACGAGTACAAGGCTCGCATCCAGGAGGCGCTCGGCGCCGGTGAACCCCCGACCCTCATCTTCGGCTGGGCCGGCGGCGACCTCGACCGGATGGTCGCGGACGGAGCCGTCGTCGACCTCAGCGACGCCGTCGGCCCCGTCCAGGAACGGGTGCTGCCCGCCGTCGCCGCGAACGGCGAGGTCGACGGGCGCACGTACGCCGTGCCGAACAACCAGACCCAGCCCGTCGTCCTGTACTACAACGCCGAGGTGCTGGACGCCGCCGGGCTGGAGCCGCCCGAGACGTTCGACGACCTGCTCGACGCGGTGCCCGTGCTCCAGGACGCCGGCGTGATCCCCATCGCGCTGGCCGGCGGCAGCCGGTGGCCGGAGCTCATGTACATCCAGTACCTCACCGACCGCATCGGCGGGCCCGAGGTCTTCCAGCGCGTGGTCGACGGCGAGCCCGACGCCTGGTCCGACCCCGCGATCCTGGAGGCGCTGGAGAAGATCGGCGAGCTCGTCGACGCCGGCGCGTTCGGGGAGTACTTCACCGAGACGGTCGCC
The DNA here is from genome assembly GCF_048065335.1 of Isoptericola maris. Lineage (NCBI taxonomy): Bacteria > Bacillati > Actinomycetota > Actinomycetes > Micrococcales > Promicromonosporaceae > Isoptericola > Isoptericola maris. Next base: position 91,201 of record NZ_JBLUNY010000010.1, read on the forward strand.
GACGAGTCCGGCGACGTGGGTCTCGTCGCGAACGGGACCGCCGCGTTCGTGCTCCAGGGCGCCTGGGTCTACCCGGACTTCGTCACCGCCGCGCCGGCGCTGGTCGCCAACGACGGGCTCGGGTTCGCACCCTTCCCCGCGGTCGAGGACGGCGCCGGCGACCCGGACAACGTGGTCGGCAACCCGGCCAACTTCTGGTCCGTCTCGTCCGCGGCGACACCGGAGGAGCAGCAGGCCGCGATCGACTTCCTCAACGAGCAGGTGTACTCCGACGTCGCCGTCGAACGGTTCCTCGTCGTGCGGACCGTCCCGCCGGTCCGAAACCTCGGCAAGCATCTCGCCCAGCGGGACGACGCCGAGTACCTGGAGTACGTCTACGACATGGTCGCCTCGGCGCCGCACTTCCAGCTCTCCTGGGACCAGGCGATCCCGTCCGACCAGGCCGGGCCGCTCCTGGACAACCTGCACCGGGTGTTCACCGGCGAGCTGACCCCGCGCGGGTTCGCCAAGGCGATGAACGCCACCCTCTGACCGCCCGCAGAGCAGGCGGCCTCAGCCGGCGGCCGCCTGCTCGCGGCGGTGCACCCGCCACCAGACGAAGAACCCGACGAGCGTGAACGCCCCGTAGAAGATGTACATGAACGACGTCGCGTAGTAGCCGGCGCTCCACAGCAACGGCACCCCGACGACGTCGACCGCCACCCAGATCAGCCAGAACTCGACCCAGCCGCGGGCCATGCCGTACGTCGCCAGCAGCGAGCCCATGAAGATCCAGGCGTCCGCCCACACGGGCTCGTAGGACCCGAGCGCCCGGAACAGCGGCGTGAGCAGGAGCGTGCCACCGACCAGCGCCGCCACCAGGCCGAGCCGCTGCCACCAGGTGGCCCATCGCGGGTGCACACCCTCCGCGCCCGACGCCGGGATCTTGCCGTCGGCGCGCACCTCCAGGTCCTGACGGCGCGTCTCGCGCCACCGCATCCACCCGTAGACGGACACGGCGATGAACATGATCTGCCGCCCCGCCTGGCCCAGCATGTCCACGCGGTCCGCGTCCCCGAACAGGGACCCGAGGAACACGGTGAACAGCAGCAGGTTCCCGACGATGCCGACCGGCCACGCCCAGACCTTGCGACGCATCCCGCCCAGCGCCGACGCGAGCCCGAACGCGTTGCCGATCACCTCGCGCCACAGGACCTGCTCGGCGCCGACGCTGAACGTGGCGCTGAAGAGCCAGTCGATCATCTCGCTCCTCAGGCCAGGACGTCGCGCACGGCCCGCGCGATGTCGTCGGCGTCGGCGTCCTGGTCCAGGACGGCCACCACGACGCGACGGTTCGTGGGGACGGCGGCCCCGGGCGCGGCCGTGCCCGCAGGGTCGGCCGGGGTGCCGCCGTCGGCCCCGGGTGCCCAGGCCGCGCGACGCAGCTCGGCGAACGCCTCCTCCAGGTCGGGGCGCAGGTCGAGGTAGGGGTTGCGCAGCCAGCGGCGCAGCACCGCGTTGTGGACCGCGACGACGGAGGCCGCGAACGCGATCGACATGGTGGTGCTCGACCGGTCCGGGGGCAGCGTGTCGCGCAGGTAGGCGGTGAACGCGCGCTCGTAGCGGTGCGTGGTGACGAGCTCGCGGTCGCGCAGCGCGGTCACCTGCTGCAGCAGGCGGTGGCGGGCGAGGGACGTCTCGCGCTGGCCCACGTGGTGGTCGAACACGAGCCGCGCGGCCCGGCACACCTCCAGGTAGGGGTCGACGGCGGGGTTCCAGGCGGTCTCGCGGCCACCGGCGTCGTCGGTCTCGCGGGCCTCGGGCCGCGTGGCGGCGAGCATGACCACCACCTCCTCGAGGAGGAGCTCGTGATCGGCGAAGATCACGTCCTCCTTGGAACGGAAGCGGCGGAAGAAGGTGGCGCGGCTGACCTGCGCGGCGTCGGCGATCTCCTCGACCGTCGTCTGTTCGAACCCCTGGCGGGAGAACAGGTCGATGGCGGCGTCGACGGCCTGGGCGTGCGTGTGCGTCCGAACGGCAGTCATGTGCAGGAGGCTACTCCCGGACGAGACCGCGTCGCGCGCGGCGTCCGTCCGACACTTCGTCTTCTGCCCGGCACTTCGAGGTGCCGGACAGAGCGCGAAGTGCCGCTCAGATGTGAGGGGGGTCACCGACCCTCGCCAGGAGGGGTGAGGTTTGCCTATCCTGACCAGGTGACCTCCCCCCTGCTGGAGCTGCGTGGCCTGCGCGTGCGGCACCACCTGCCGCTCGACGACGGCGGCCACCGGCTCGGCGCACCGGCCCCGGACGGCGTCGACCTCGCCGTGCGACCCGGCGAGGTCGTGCTGCTCCTCGGGCCGTCGGGCTGCGGCAAGTCCACCCTGGCGCTCGCCACCAACGGGCTCGTCCCGCACGCGGTCGCCGCCGACGTCACCGGCGAGGTCGCCGCGGGCGGCCACGACGTCGCCCAGACGCGCCCGCCGCTGCTCGCCGCCGACGTCGCGATGGTCTTCCAGGACCCCGACGCCCAGGTGGTCACCGGCTCGGTGCTCGACGAGGTCTGCTTCGCCCCCGAGAACCTGTGCCTGCCGCCCGCGGAGGTGCTCGCCCGCGCGGAGGACGCCCTGCGGCAGGTCGGCCTGTGGGAGCGCCGCGAGGACGACCCGGCGCTGCTGTCCGGCGGCGGGCGCCAACGCCTCGCGCTGGCCTGCGCCCTCGCCGTGGGCGCCCGGTTGCTGGTGCTCGACGAGCCCACCGCCAACCTCGACCCCGACGGCGTCGAGCAGTTCTACGCCACGCTGCGGTCGGTGACGGCCGCGGGCGAGAGGGGCGTGCTGCTCGTCGAGCACGACCTCGACGCCGCCGTCGACGCCGCCGACCGCGTCGTGGTGCTCGACGCCGCCGGGCGCGTCGCCACCACCGGCCCCGTGCGCGAGGTCCTCGCTGACCGGGCCGAGCTGCTCGCCGAGCTGGGCGTCTGGCTGCCCACCACGACGATCGCCGCCCTGCGGCTGCGCGCGGCGGGCGTGCCGATCGACCCGCTGCCGCTCACCCCGGCCGAGCTCACCGCCGCCCTCGACGCCGTCACCCTCCCGGCGCCGGTGGTCGGCGAGCCGGACCGGCCGCCGCCGGACCGGCCGCCGGACGCCCGCGACGCCGTCATCAGCGTCGACCACCTCACGCTCCGCCGTGGCGGCCGGACCGTGCTCGACGACGTCAGCCTCGACGTCGCGCGCGGCGACCTGCTCGCGCTGGTCGGTGCCAACGGCGCCGGCAAGACGACGCTGGCCCAGATCGTCGCGGGCGTCCTGCGGCCCCGCCGCCGCGCCGTCGCCGGCTCCGTGCGCCGGCCCGGGGGCGCCCCCCGGCCGGGGGGCCGCCCCGCCCGCCCCCCCGCCGTCGGCTTCGTCTTCCAGAACCCCGAGCACCAGTTCGTCACCGGCCGCGTCGACGACGAGCTCGCCCACGGCCTGCGGGTGCGCGGGGTGCCCGACGGCGAGATCGCGGCCCGCGTGGACGACGTCCTGGACCGCTTCGGCCTCGGCGACCTGCGCGACCGCCACCCGTTCTGGCTCTCCGGCGGGCAGAAGCGCCGGCTGTCCGTCGGCACGGCGATCGTCTGCCGGCCCGACGTGCTCGTCCTCGACGAGCCCACGTACGGCCAGGACCGCGAGCGCGCCGTCGAGCTCCTCGACCTGCTGACGGCTCTGCACGACGACGGCACCACCGTGGTGGTGGTCAGCCACGACATGCAGCTCGTCGCCGAGCACGCCACGCGCGTCGTGGTGCTGGCCGACGGGCGCGTCGTCGCGGACGGGAGCCCCGCCGTCGTGCTCGGTGACGACGCGGTGCTGGCCGCCGCCGGGCTGCGGACGCCGCCGCTCGCGCGCGCCACCCGAGCCCTGCGCGACCCGGCGTGGCGGGCCGTGACCCGGTTGGCCGACCTGCCCGCGGCGCGTCTCGCGGAGGTGGACGCATGACCGGCCTGGGAGACCTGCGCTCGTACAACCCGCTCGTCAAGGTGCTCGGCCCCGTCCCCGTCATGGTCTACGTCGTGACCACTCGCGACGTCCTCACGCCGGCGCTGGTCGCGCTCGGTGCCTTCGCGGTGCTCGCCGGCATGGGTCGGCTGCGCCCGCGGGTGCTCGCCGCGATCGCCGGGGGAGCGGTGGTGCTGTGCGCTGTCATGACGTTCTCGTTCGGCCTGCTCACCGACCCGGCGCTCGTCGAGGGCACGGCGCTGCTCGCAACCGTCGGGACGTTCGAGGTGCGGTCCGGCGCCCTGGCCGTCGGACTCGCCACCGCGGTGCGGACGGTGGCGCTGATGATGCTCGTGCTGCTCGGCGGCCTGACGACGTCGGGCGCCGAGCTCGTGCGGGCGCTGACCCAGCAGCTCCACCTGCCTTACCGCGTCGGGTACGCGGCGCTCGCGGCGCTGCGGTTCGTGCCCCGGTTCGGTCACGAGCTCGAGGTGATCCGTGGGGCTCACCGTGTCCGGGGCGTCGCGCCCGGCCGCGGGCCGGTGGTGGCCGTGCGCCGACAGGCCGGATACGTCGTGCCCCTGCTCGCCGGCGGGATCCGGCACGCCGAACGGGTGTCGCTCGCGATGGACGCCCGGGGGTTCGGCGCCCACCCGACCCGCACCGAGCGCACCGCCGTCCCGTTCGGGGCGCGCGACGTCGTCCTGCTCCTGTCGTTCTGGGCCGGGGGCGCGGCGTGCGTCGTCCTGGCCGCGACCGTCACCCTCGCCTGACCCGTCCCGCCTCGGAGGCCTTCATGAAGTCCGTCACCACCCGCTACCTCATGACGTGCGCCGCCATCGGCGCCGCCATGGGGGTGCTGCTCGTCCCGGCCAACTTCGTGAGCGCGCCGCTCGCGGCCGCGGCACCCATGGCCTACGCGCCGATGGTGGGGCTGTGGATCATCGGGCCGGTGCTCGCCATGGCGCTGCTGCGACGGCCGGGCGCGGGGATCCTGACCATGTTCGTGGCGGGCGTCGTGTCGTCCGCCTCCCCGGTGGGCGTCTACTCGGTCGTCACGTGCCTGATGGCGGGCGCCGCCGTCGAGCTGGCGTTCCTGGTGACCCGCTACCGCGTCTGGCGGCCCTGGCTGTTCTTCGTGGACGCGCTGGTGTTCGGTGCGGCGTACGTCGCCTCGGGATGGGTGGCGTTCGACATGGGCGCGATGGCGCCGGCTGTCCTGGTGACGTTCGTGACGCTGATGCTGGGCAGCTTCCTGGCGTGCACGTGGTTCGGGCTGTTCCTCGCAGGGCGGTTGGCGACGGCGGGCGTGGCCCGCGGTCTCGCCCCGGCGCGAGGTGGTGCAGCGCGCGCCGAGGTAATGCGCGACGGCGCGAGGTAGTGCGGCGCTCGCCGAGGTAGCACCCTTAGCTGCGTCCCGCGCGACGGTCCGGCTCGTCGAAACCGGCGGGCTGCCGTCGGGCACGCTGCAGGTAGCGGAGCTCGCGCACGAGGATCGCAGCCGAGAGCGTGAACGGGACCCATGCCCACACCCGCCCGCGCAGCGCGGCCACGAGGGTTACCAGGGTGAAGGCTCCGGCGACCAGGACGGTCAGGATGCTCGCCCAGCGGATGTCGCGCAGAGTCTGGAGCACGTCCCGAGCGTAACCGGACCGGGCGGCCTCGAACCGATTCGCGTCCCGGAGTACTGTGCTGGACGTGACTTCCACCGACACCACCCCTCCCGTCGTCGACGTCTACATCGACCCCACCTGCCCGTTCGCCTGGGTGACGTCCCGCTGGGCGCTCGAGGTCGCGAAGCACCGCGACGTCGACCTCACGTTCAAGCAGATGAGCCTGTACCTCCTGAACAAGGACAAGGACATCCCCGAGTCCTATCGTGAGCGCGTCATGGCCAGCCAGGGACAGGGGCGCGTCGCCGCCGCGGTGCGGGTCGAGCACGGTGACGAGGCCTTCAGCCGCTACTACACGGAGTTCGGTACGCGCTGGCACGACCAGGGCGGAACGGACTTCGACACGGTCATCGCCGAAGCCCTCGCCGCGGCCGGCCTGCCGGCCGAGCTCGCCGACGCCGCGACGTCGGACGCCTACGACGACGCGCTCGCGACCAGCCACCGCACGGGCATGGACCCGGTCGGCGACGAGGTCGGCACGCCGACGTTCCACGTCGACGGCGTCGCGTTCTTCGGCCCGGTCCTCACGCGCGTGCCGCGCGGACAAGATGCCGTGGAGCTGTTCGACGCCGCCGTCACGCTGGCCGCCAACCCGCACTTTTTCGAGCTCAAGCGGACGCGCACCGAGAGCCCGGTCCACGACTGAGCCGCGAGCGACCACCGCACCACAAGCACCATCGCCGAACCACCCTCCAGGAGCACCGTGACCCTCGACCTGCGCATCTTCACCGAGCCCCAGCAGGGGGCCTCGTACGACACCCAGCTCGCCGTCGCCCAGGCCACCGAGAAGCTGGGCTTCAGCGCGTTCTTCCGTTCCGACCACTACCTCGCGATGGGCGGTGACGGTCTGCCCGGACCCACCGACTCGTGGACCACGCTCGCCGGGATCGCCCGGGAGACGACGACGGTCCGGCTGGGGACGCTCGTGTCCTCGGCGACGTTCCGCCACCCCGGGGTCCTCGCGATCCAGGTCGCCCAGGTGGACCAGATGTCCGGCGGCCGGGTGGAGATCGGGCTCGGCACCGGCTGGTTCGCCGCCGAGCACGCCGCCTACGGCATCCCGTTCCCGGACAAGCGGTTCGGGATCCTGGAGGAGCAGCTCGAGATCCTCACGGGCCTGTGGGGCACCCTGGTGGGGGAGACGTTCGACTTCGCCGGCAAGCACTACACGCTCACGGACTCCCCGGCGCTGCCCAAGCCGACGCAGGAGCGGATCCCGGTCATCGTCGGTGGTGGCGGCCCGCGCCGGACCCCGGCGCTCGCCGCCCGCTTCGCCTCCGAGTACAACCAGGCGTTCCCGGAGCTCGACGCGATCGGACCGCGGATCGGCGTGATCAACGAGGCGCTGTCGGCGGCCGGTCGCACGCCGGAGTCTCTGACGCAGTCGGTCGCGCTGGTGGTGGCGGTGGGCGCCGACGAGGCGGAGTTCTCCCGGCGTGCCGCGGCCATCGGTCGTGAGCCGGCCGAGCTGCGCGAGCACGGCATCGCGGGGACGGTGAGCGAGGCGGTGGACCGGCTCGCGTCGTTGCGTGACCAGGGCGTCGAGCGGGTGTATCTGCAGGTGCTGGACCAGCAGGACCTGGACCACCTGGACCTCATCGCCCGGGAGGTCGCACCCCAGCTCTGACCGACCCGGCAGCCGTTGTGGGCGCGATTCCTGGGCCAAAGAAGCCCCCAAAAGGTACAAAACGGGCCAAGAATCGCGCCCACAACGGAAAGGGGAGCGGGACGGAATGAGAACGGCGCGTTGCGGGGAGCGAACGGCGCGATTTCCGCTTGGTGTAGATCTGCGCGGCGAGCGCTTCACCCCGTGACAGGACGTCGGCACTGGCCTAACTTGTGAGCGGACGACGAGGTGGGTTCCCCGAGGAGGGGGATCCACCTCTCGTCGTCAGGGGGCAAGTGCAGTGCCGACGTCATGCTCGACCCACCGCCGTGCCTCGCGAAGGGGACCGTCCGATGACCTCCACCCTCCATCCCCGTGCGCCGGAGCTGCCGCCACCGGTCGGGCCGGCGCCCACCGGACCTGCCACCACCGTCCAGGGCGACCCGCAGGCGGCCGCCCGGCGCCGCGACGCGAACGCCGCCGCCCACTCGCCGTCGCTGATGCTCGTGATGATGCTGGCGACGATCGGCGCCGTCGCCTACGCCGTGTTCCTGCTCGACCCGGACCACCGCGGCGACTGGTTGCCCTACGCGCTGGTGATCGTCGCCGAGTCGGTCCTGCTGGTGCTCGCGCTGCTGGCGATGTGGACCGTGCTCTCCTCCGGCTACGACCCGCGGGACTTCGCGTACCACCAGGCCCGTGAGCGACTCTTCGACGCCCCGCAGATCCTGCGCGACCGCGCCACCGACGACCCGACCCGGTGGCGGCTGTTCCTGCACGACCGCCCCGTCACCGTCGACGTCTTCGTCACGACCTGCGGGGAGGACCTCGACACGATTGCCAGGACTGTCCGTGCCGCCGTCGCGATCCACGGCGAGCACCGCACGTGGGTGCTCGACGACGGTCGCTCGGACGGGGTCCGGGACCTCGCGGCCACGCTGGGGGCCCGGTACATCCGGCGCCTGTCCAGCGGCGGGCAGAAGGCCGGGAACGTCAACCACGCGCTGAGCATCGCCAAGGGCGACCTGTTCGTCATCCTCGACGCCGACTTCGTGCCGCGCCCCGAGCTGCTGGTCGAGACCGTGCCGTTCTTCGTGCGCGACGACGTCGCGTTCGTGCAGTCGCCGCAGACGTACGGCAACATGAACTCGCTCATCTCGCGGGGCGCCGGCTACATGCAGGCGGTCTTCTACCGGTTCGTCCAGCCGGGCCGCAACCGGTTCAACGCGGCGTTCTGCGTGGGGACGAACGTGGTGTTCCGGCGGGCGGCCGTGGACGATATCGGCGGCATGTGCACCGACTCGAAGTCGGAGGACGTCTGGACGTCCCTGCACCTGCACGAGCGCGGGTGGCGGTCGGTGTACATCCCGCAGACCCTGGCCGTGGGGGACACTCCGGAGACCATCGTGGCGTACGCCAAGCAGCAGCTGCGCTGGGCGACGGGCGGGTTCGAGATCCTGCTCCAGCACAACCCGCTGTCTCCGCGGCGCAACCTCACGCTGGACCAGCGCCTGCAGTACTTCGTGACCTCGACGCACTACCTGTCGGGGATCGCGCCCCTGCTGCTCCTGCTCGTCCCGCCGCTGCAGATCTACCTGGGCCTGGCACCGATGCGCCTCGACGTGTCCGTGGGCACCTGGGCCCTGTACTACCTCGGCTTCTACGGTTTGCAGATCGCGATCGCCTTCTTCACCCTCGGGTCGTTCCGCTGGGAGGTGCTGCTGCTCGCCGCGGTGTCCTGGCCCATCTACGTCAAGGCGTTCTGGAACGCCCTGACGGGCAAGCAGCAGGCCTGGGCGGTCACCGGCCGGGTGGGCCGCGGGACGAGCCCGTTCGAGGTGATCGTGCCGCAGACGCTCTGCTTCGTGTTCCTCCTGGTGACGTCCGTGGTGGGCGTGTGGCAGTACCGCGACGACCTGCTGCCGAACCTGTCGGTGGCCTGGAACGTCACGAACACCGTGATCCTGGGCGGGTTCCTCCTCACGGCCGTGCGCGAGCACCGGGCCGTCGTCACGGGAGGTGCCGCATGACCTGGGCCACCCGCCTGAAGCTGACCGTCGGCGTCGTCGTCGTGCTCGCGCTGTGCGCCACCCTGACGCTGGTCCTCAACCGCCGGATGAGCCAAGCCACGTCGGCGCAGGCGACGATCGTGGCGGAGGAGGTCGCCGTCGGGGCCGACTACGCGGGGACCGTCGTGTCGGCGCACGTGGAGCCGGGGGACGAGGTCTCCCAGGGCGACCCGTTGTTCACGATGCGCAGCCTGCTGCTCGCGCACGACCTGTCCGTCGGCCTCGTCTCGCGCCGGAACGCCTCCTACGAGGTCAGCGACGAGGGCGAGATGACGGTCGTGGCGCCCGTCGACGGCGTGGTCTCGCAGATCGCCGGCACCCCGGGCGGGTTCGTGCAGTCGGGGGAGGTGGTCGCCACCCTGCACCGCGACGGGTCGACGGCGGTCGACGCCCGGCTGTTGCTCGACCCGGCGGACTTCGCCCGGATCGAGCCCGGGGCGTACGTGCGCATCACGCTGCCGGACCAGAGCGAGGTCCCCGGCGAGGTCGCGTCGATCGCCGTGAGCAGCTCGCGCAACCGGGCGGAGGCGACGGTCGTCGTCGACAGCACCACGCTCGCGCAGCGGGCGGGTGCCGACCTGGTGCAGCCCGGCACGCCCGTCGTCGCGAGCGTCGAGCTGCGCGACGACGGCCCGTGGGCGGGCGTCGACCTCGCCTTCCAGCGGTTCCTGCAGAGGATCGGGCTGTGACGCGCCGGGGAGCCGCGCTCGTCGTCGCGGCCTGCGTGGTGGCGAGCCTGGTCGCCGGCTGCACGACGACGTCCGCCCCGGCCGCGGCGCCGTCGTCGGGCACGGGGGTGACGAGCGCCGCGCCACCGGACGTGGATCCCACCCTGCTGCCGACGGTGGACCGCGGCGACATGCCGATGCGGCTCGCGGACGGTCTGGCACCCCCGACCAACCGGTGGTTCTCCGGTCTGGTGTTCGGCGACGCGCCGCAGCCGGTGTTCCCGCTGCCGCTCGCCGTCGGGCTCACCGCGTCCGGGTTCGCGTACGGGCTGCCCGCCGTGCGGGCGCAGGGTGCCGTGCTGGCCGGCCCGTACGCCCCGCGGGTGCAGATGGACCTGCGCGAGCCGGTCACGGGCATCGTCACGGGATACGACGCCGCGACGGTGAGCGTCGACCTCGTCGCAGGCGACGGCATGGTGCTCGGCACGCTACACCTGGTGCGCGGCTCGCCCGTGCTGCGGTACACGGCCGCCGGTGACCAGGAGCTCGGGCTCGGCGTCGCGTTCACCGGCGCTGCCGGCGACCTGCCCGACGACGTCGCCACCGCCGAGGTGGACGGCCGCGCGCACGTGCTCGTCGGGGCCGGCGACCTGGACGTCACGGGCGTGCTGGACGGAGCGGGCGCCACGCTCGGCCTGGCCGCGGGTGACTCGGTGTCCTGGCTCGTCGCCCCGGATGCGGGCGAGGACCCGGAGTCGCTCGTGGACCTGGTGGAGGCCGTGCGTGACCCGGTCGTCGGCACCGCGGTCGGGTACGAGGTCGCTGCGGACCAGGTGACCACCTCGGTGACGTACGAGACCGGCGCGGGTGGCCCCGCCGTCGTCGTCCGCTGGCCGCACCAGCAGGACGCCGTGGCCGGCCCGGGCGGCTCCGCGAGCACCTGCGGGCTGGGCACCTACGCCACCGTGCGGGGGACGGTCGAGCTGTGTCTCGCCTCGACCACGGCCTGGCGCTCGCCGACTCGTCGACCGGTGCCCGGGCCCGACGTCTCGGGGCTCGACGACGCCGCGCGCGACGAGCTCGCCGAGCAGGTACGGGCCGACGCCGCGACAGTGCTGGCCGAGGTGCGGCCGGCGGACACGTACTTCGGTGGCAAGGCGCTCGCCCGCGACGCCGACCTGTGGGTGCTTGCCCGGGACCTCGGGCTCGACGACGTGGCCGCGGACCTGCGCGAGAGCGTCGTGGCGGACCTGCGCACCTGGACGGAGGCGGACGGCTGTGTGAACCGGCCCGAGCGCTGCTTCACCTGGGAGCCGGACCTGCGCACCGTCGTCGGGCAGGCGACCGCGTTCGGCTCGGAGGAGGGCAACGACCATCACTTCCACTACGGCTACTTCTTGTACGCGGCGGGGGTTGTCTCCGCGGACGACGGCGAGCTGGCCGCGGACCTGGCGCCGGTGCTCGACCTGCTCGCGGCCGACGTGTCGGCGGGCGCCGACGTGCCGGTGGGCGACGGTGCGCCCCTGCCCGGCCTGCGGGTGCTGGACGTCGTCATGGGGCACTCGTGGGCCTCGGGACCGTCTCCCTTCGCTGACGGGAACAACCAGGAGTCGGCCTCCGAGGCGGTCGCGGCGTGGCACGGCCTGTCGCTCTGGGCCGCGGCGCGCGCGGCGGCCGGGCTGGACGACGGCGGGATGCGTGAGCAAGCACGCTGGATGCTCTCGCTCGAGGCGGCGTCGGCGCGCGCCTACTGGACGGACTTCGACACCGCGGACCCGGCGACGGCAGGGCTCGAGGCGTCGGTGACGTCGCTCGTGTGGGACGGCAAACGTGAGCGGGCCACCTGGTTCTCGGCCGAGCCGAGCGCGGCGCTCGGCATCGTGGTGCTGCCGGTCACCGAGGTCTCGGTCTACCTCGGCGAAGACCCGGCCCGGGTGCGGGAGAACCTCGCCGAGGCGCTGGGCACCGACGACTTCTGGGCGGACCCGGCGACGTGGGACGTCATGTTCGGTGACCAGCTCCTGATGTACGCCGCGCTGCTGGGCACGCAGGACGCGGCGGCGGCGCTGGACGTCGCCCGGGAGCTGCCGGACGAGCGCATCGACGACGGGTCGACGCGGTCCAGGCTGCTCGCCTGGCTGCTCGTGCGCGCAGCGTGACGGGGATCAGGCCTCGTCGGGGCCGCGGCCGCGGCCGTACTCACGCTCGACCGGTTCGAGCTCCTCGGCGGGGACGCAGCCCGGCAGGTTCGTGAGCGGCTCGTCGGCGGAGAGGGTGACCTCCTCGGGCGGCACCGGCTCGGTCCAGCCGACGCCGATCAGGAGGTCGACGAACTTGCCGCCGCGGTCGTCCATCACCAGCTCGACGTCCTCGAACTGTGCCGCCAGCGTGTAGGCCTGCACGATGCCCTCGGCGCCGTAGCGGATCTCGGACGGCCCGTCGATCAGCCTCGGGAAGTCGCCGGTGTCGCGCACGTCGAAGCCGCGGTCGGACAGGACGTCGTCGGCGGCGCCGGCGAGCGCGAACCGGTCGTCGGCGGCGTTGAAGATCCGCACGCGGACCTTGTCGTACGCCGTCGGCAGGACGCCCTCGGGAGAGTCCTCGTCGGTGGGCAGGCAGGCCGGAGCGATACTCGTCGACTGGGCGCTCGGGGTGTAGATCGGCTCCGCGAACGGCGCGTCGATGGTCTCGGTGTAGACGGCGAGCGCACCGAGGCCGAGGATCACGAGGAAGGCGATGATGAGCCCGAAGACCACCGCCTGGCGCTCGTGCTTGCGCCGACGACGGGCGACCCTCGCCGGGTCCTGGGCTGGTGACGTCACGCGAAGAAACTACCTGAGATTCCGGGAACGGGAGCGATCATCCGACGGCGAGGACGCGGGCGTGCAGGATCGGCCGCTGCTGGAGCGCGGCCCGGACGGCACGGTGCAACCCGTCCTCGAGGTACAGGGTTCCCCGGTACTCGACCACGTGAGCGAAGAGGTCGCCGAAGAACGTGGAGTCGTCGGCGAGCAGGGCGTCGAGATCGAGCGTGCGCTTGGTCGTCACGAGCTCGTCCAGCCGGACCTGGCGCGGTGGGACGTCCGACCAGTCGTTGGTGCTCTCGCGGCCGTGGTCGGGGTACGGACGCCCATCGCCCACGGATTTGAAGATCATGGCTGCCATCGTAGAGGCGGAGGGCGACGCGGTCACCGAGACGGAGGCAATGGTTCGTCACGATATCGTCACGATCGAGCCAATTCGCCTGGTTCGGTCTCGCGTCCGGTCGATGTCTGCTCGGGCAACGGCCGAGATGCCGTGATGCCCGTCACAGGGTGAAGGGTGCGGTGCTCACTCCTCGGACCGGCCGAGACCGGGTCCGGCGACCATCCGCACCGTGCGGTGGTGCGCACCGTGCAGCTCGAGCACCACGACCTCGTTGTCCGTGGCCCGAACCAGCGGACCCGGGACGTAGAGCGTCCGTGTCGGCCCCGCGCTCCAGAAGCGGCCGAGGCAGAACCTGTTGACCCACACCACGCCCTTGGTCCAGCCGTCGAGGCTCAGGAAGTGGTCGGCACCCGCGGTGCTCGCGAACGTCCCGAGCGTCAGGACCGGCCCGGCGAGAGGCAGGTCCGAGCCCACGGGCGGCGCTGCACGCAACGCGTCCGTGACCTCCCGGCGCAACGCTCCGCCGTCGTCGGCGAACCGGAGCGGGGTCGCGTCCCAGCCGGTGACCTCCCGCACGGCGGTGCGCACCGTGCCGACGAGGCCCTTCGGCTCGCCGATGCGCGGGCCGTAGCTGACGCGGCCCTGGTCCTCGACGAGCAGCGTCAGCTCGCCGGCGCGGGCAGGCAGGGCGACGGCGGTGGCGTGCGTGGTGCGGTCCAGCAGCCCGACCGGCTCGCCGTCGAGGGCGACGAGCGCGCGGTCCCGGACGTCGTCGACCACCAGGACGGCGTCGTCGGGAGCGATCCGCGTGCGATAGCGGACGAACCCGTCCCAGGCGGAGACGTCGTCGTGCGTGGGCGGGTGGTCGACGTGGTGCGTCTCGCCGAGGGCGTCGACGACGTCGTCCAGCCGGACGCGGCGGCCCATCGTGACGGTGAGCTCCGGGGCGGACGGCGCCTCCGCCGGCACCTCGTCGGGGACCGGGCGGTGGCGGGCGATCACGTCGCGCAGGGCGCGGAACTTCGCGGTCGCGGCCCCGTGCTCGGCGAGCGGGGCGTCGTAGTCGTAGGACGTCGTGATCGGGCGGTAGGTGCCCTTGTCGTTGGCGCCGGCGGTGAACCCGAAATTGGTGCCGCCGTGGAACATGTAGAGGTTGACGGACGCGCCCGCGCAGAGCAGGTCGTCGAGGTCGTCGGCCGTGGTCCCCGGCGCGGTGACGTGGTGGTGCAGGCCCCAGGAGTCGAACCAGCCGTCCCAGAACTCCATGCACATCAGCGGGCCGGTCGGCTGGTGGCGGCGCAGGGTGGCGAGGCGTTCGGGCGTGCGGGAGCCGAAGTTGGCGGTCCGCAGCAGCTCGGGCAGGCCGCCGCGGGCCAGGTGCTCGTCGTTCGCCTGGTCGCTGGTGAACAGCGGGACGTCGATGCCGGGGTCGCGCAGCATCGTGGCGAGGGCGCGCAGGTAGAGCTGCCGCTCGTCCGGCGGGGCGTCGCCGTAGGCGCCGTACTCGTTCTCGACCTGCACCATGAGCACCGGACCGCCCGCGGTGACCTGCCGCGGGGCGACGATCCGGGCCACGGCCGCGTAGTACTCCTCGATCGCGGCGAGAAAACGCGGCTCGGCGCGGCGCACGCCCACGCCCGGGTCGGTGAACAACCACGCCGGGAGGCCGCCACCGGTCCACTCGGCGCAGATGTACGGGCCGGGCCGGACGATGGCGTGCATCCCCTCGGCGGCGACCAGGTCGAGGAACCGGCCGAGGTCCCGGGGGCCGTCGGTGCGGAAGGTGCCGCGGTCGGGGGAGTGGACGTTCCAGGCGACGTACGTCTCGATCGTGTTCAGGCCCATGAGCCGGGCCTTGCGGATCCTGTCCGCCCACTGGTCGGGGTGGACGCGGAAGTAGTGCAGGGCACCGCTGACGATCTGAAGGCGCCGGCCGTCGAGCAGAAAGTCGTCGTCACCGATCTCGAAGCGGGGCATGAACCGATCCAAGCACATCGGTCGACGACGACGTCCCGTGGACGAGCACGGAGGCGCGGCGACGGGGCATGCCATATTGGTCCCGGCCGCGACCGATCGGCGCGGCCGACGACACTTCGGAGCCTGGAGGTACGGATCGTGGCACGAGCTCGTGTGCACGGCATGGTGCTCGCCGGCGTGGTGGCGGTCGCTGCCCTGGCCGGCTGTACGGACGACGACGCCGGAGGCGACCAGGGAGGCGCCGCGCCCGACGCGACCGCGACAGAACCCGAGGGCGCCACGCCGTCTGCCGACGGCGAGAGCTCGACGCCCGGGTCCACGGAGGGTGCGACCGGTGGCGACCTGCTGGTCGTCGAGGCCGAGGGGGAGGGGCCCATCGGCCTGCTGGCGACCGAGGTGCCCGACGGCGGCGCGCAGGACTACTCGGGCATGCTCATCAGCGGCCCCGGGGGCTGCCTGGCGATGGAGGCCGACGCGCCGCCGCAGCTCCTCGTCTTCGCCGACGACGCGGAGTTCGTGCTGCGTGATGCCCGGCCCTCCGTGACCACACCGGGGCTGGGCACCGTGCAGGTGGGTGAGGACGTCGAGCTCGCTGCCGTGCCGGTTCCGCTGGAGGTCGTGGACGGGATTCCTGCCGCGTGCGCCGAGGGATCGCAGGACGAGGTGCTCGTCGTCGAGGGGTGACGGCGGTCACGCGACGCCGGCCGGGGTGACCGCGTGGTCGACGAGCCGGAACCGCTCGTCGGCCGAGCCGGGCCGGGACCCGGCGGTGAGACGCCGAACGCCGGGGGCCCCTTGCGGAGCCGCCCGGCGTTCTGCCCGTGAGGCTGGCGGAGGATGGGGGATTCGAACCCCCGAGGGCGTGAACCCAACACGCTTTCCAAGCGTGCGCCATAGGCCGCTAGGCGAATCCTCCTCTGGTGCCACCCGCGCACGACGGCGCAGGCAACCCCAGCAGAATAGCCGACGGGTGCGGTCTTCTCCGAATCGTCCCGGCGTGACCCTCGTCTCGGACCCTGCCGGGGGACCCGGTTTCGAATCAGCGGCTTCCCTCCGTTAGGCTGTGGACAGACCCCTCGTGCGGCACCATCTCGCCGAACTCCCCCAGGGCCGGAAGGCAGCAAGGGTAAGTGAGCTCTGGTGGGTGTGCGAGGGGTCCTTTGCGCCCCGCTCACCAGCGGTTTCTTGAATGGCGAGACAACCGGCGTCCGCATGGCAAGATTTTGGCCCCTCGGAGTTGGAGAAGTGGCCCTCGTGGTGTTCTCGTTGAGCCATGCACCGCTTCGACACCACCGCACCCCGCACCGCGCGCACCACGCTGCGCGGACGGATGTGCCGTGCCGCGATGCGGAGCACCCGAATGTGCGTGCGCTGACAGCGCTCCGCACCGCCGTCGGGCATCGCTGACGGCACCCACTCTCCCTGCGCCCGCCGCGTGCTGATGGCCGCGGCCCGCCTGCTCTCCCTCTGTTCGAGACCGCCGACGGCGTGCTGCCGTCGTGCCCGTGGAAGGACCCACCCATGTCTGTACGCTCCACCCTGCTCGCGGCCGGCGCGGCCGCCTCCGTCCTCGCTCTCGCGGCCTGCTCCGGAGGTGCCGAGGCCGCCGTCGCCGGCGGCACCGCCGAGGACCCGATCCGCATCGGCGTCGTCTCCTCCGGCGAGACCTACTGGGACACGTTCGCCGACGCCGCGGCGGCGGAGGGCATCACGGTCGAGATCGTGAACTTCTCCGACTACCAGCTCCCCAACCAGGGGCTCAGCGACGGCGACCTGGACCTCAACCAGTTCCAGCACCTCCAGTTCCTCGCGGGCTACAACGACGCGCGCGGCGACGACCTCACCCCGATCGGCGCCACCGCCGTCTACCCCTTGGGCCTCTACTCCACGGCGCACGCGAGCGTCGAGGAGATCCCGGCCGGCGGCGAGGTCGCCATCCCCAACGACGACACCAACCAGGCGCGTGCGCTCCTCGTGCTGCAGGAGGCGGGCCTCGTCGCGCTGCGCGACGGCGGCAGCTCGTTCTCGACGCCGGCCGACGTCCTGGCCGACGAGTCCCGCGTGACCGTCACCCCGGTGGACGCTGCCCAGACGGCGCTCGCGCTGCAGGACGTCGACGCCTCGATCGTCAACAACGACTTCGTGGGCGACGCCGGCCTGACCGCCGAGGACGCCATCTACTCGGACGACCCGGACGCGTCCGCCGCCGAGCCGTACATCAACGTGTGGGTGTCGCGCGCCGCCGACGCCGACGACGAGACGCTCAACCAGCTCGTCGACATCTTCCACACCGAGGAGATCGAGCAGGGCGTCCTCGACGCCTCCGGCGGGACGGGCGTCATCAAGGACAACGACGCGGCCGACCTGCAGGCCGTCCTCGACGGGATCCAGGCGGACCTCGCCGCCGAGTGACCGCCATCGGTCCCGCGAAGTAGAGCCGTGTGTACCGGAGAAGTGCCCCTGACGCACTTCTCGAGCACACACGGCTCTACTTCGCGGAGCAGGGCGGGTCTGCCAGGAAGGAGAGAACCGTGAGCGAGACCATCATCAGCTTCCGCGACGCGGTCAAGGAGTTCCCTGCGCGTGGCCGAGCGCGGCGCCGTACGGAGCCCGTCCGTGCCGTCGACGGCGTCACGCTCGACATCGCGGCGGGCGAGATCTTCGGCGTCATCGGCTACTCCGGCGCCGGCAAGTCCACGCTCGTGCGGCTCGTCAACGCGCTGGAGACGACGACGGCGGGCTCCGTCGTCGTCGACGGCACCGACCTGACAGGGCTGAGCGAGGCGCGGCTGCGGCCGGTGCGGGCCGGGATCGGCATGATCTTCCAGCAGTTCAACCTGCTGCGATCCCGCACGGTCGCCGGCAACGTGGCCTACCCGCTGGAGGTGGCGGGCTGGTCCCGCGCGGACCGCGACGCCCGCGTCGCCGAGCTGCTCGACTTCGTCGGCCTCTCCGGCAAGGCCGCGTCCTACCCCTCGGCGCTGTCCGGCGGGCAGAAGCAGCGCGTCGGCATCGCCCGAGCTCTCGCGACGAGCCCCACCATCCTGCTGGCCGACGAGGCCACCAGCGCCCTCGACCCGGAGACGACGGCGGACGTCCTCGCCCTGCTGCAGCGCGTCAACCGCGAGCTCGGCATCACCGTGGTGGTCATCACCCACGAGATGGAGGTGGTCCGGTCCATCTGCCACCGGGTCGCCGTCATGGAGCGCGGCCGCGTGGTCGAGATCGGTGACGCGTACCAGGTGTTCAGCGCGCCGCGGCAGCCCGTGACCCGGCGGTTCGTCGCCTCCGCGCTGCGGGACGTGCCGTCGACGGCGGTGCTCGACCGACTCCGCGCGCGCCACCCCGGCCGCATCGTCACCGTGCGGATCGACGAGGTCGCCGGCTCGTCCGCGCAGGTCATGGGTGTCCTCGCCGAACGGGGGGTCGCGGGGACCATCGTCTACGGCGGCATCACCGAGGTGGCGGAGCGGCCCTACGGGTCGCTCACCCTCGAGCTGGTCGGGGACGACGCCGCGGTCCGGGCGGCGCTCGACGGCCTGCGCGCCGTGACCGCCGTCGTCGACCACGGCACGGCGGCGGCGCCCGCCGTCGGAGGGAACGACCGATGAGACCCGACCTGGTGCCCCTGCTGTGGGAGGCGTTCGGTCAGACCATGTTCATGGTGCTGATCACCCTGGCCGTCGGCGGGTTCCTCGGCCTGCTGCTCGGGCTCGGGCTGTACCTGTCCCGGCCTGGCAACCTGCTGGCGAGCCGCGGCGTGTTCGCCGTGCTCAACGTGGCCGTGAACATCGTGCGGCCGGTGCCGTTCCTCATCTTCCTGGTCGCCATCGGGCCGCTGACCCGGGCGTTCGTGGGGACCACGATCGGCATGGAGGCGTTCACGTTCGCGATGTGCATCATGGCGACGTTCGTGTTCGCCCGGCTGGTGGAGCAGAACCTCGTGTCCATCGACCCGGGCGTGATCGAGGCGGCCCGAGCGATGGGTGCCTCGCCGTTGCGGATCGTGCGGACCGTCGTCGTGCCCGAGGCGCTGTCGCCGCTGATCCTGGGCTACACGTTCCTGTTCGTGGGCGTGCTCGACATGTCCGCGATCGCCGGCTACCTGGGCGGTGGCGGCCTGGGCGACTTCGCCATCGTCTACGGCTACCGGCAGTACGACTGGGCCGTGACGGCGATCGTCGTGGTGATCATCATCGTGATCGTCCAGCTCGTGCAGTGGCTCGGCAACTCCCTCGCGAGGCGCGCGCTGCGGCGGTGACCGTCAGCCCTCGCCCGTGCCCTCGCCGAACCGAGCGATGATGCGTGCGCTGAGGTCGCCGAGGGCGGCGGTGCCAGGTCCGCCGAGCTCGTCCAGGAGCGGGTCGCGGATCTCGCGACGCTGCGAGCGGAGCACCCGACGGACCACGCGGCGTCCCTCGCCGGTCAGGACGGCGTCGTAGGCACGCCGTCCGCTCGTCGCCGGGCGGCGCTCGACGAGCCCCTGGCGCTCCAGGGCGGTCACGGCGTGGCTGATGCGGCTCGGGGAGAAACGCAAGGTCTCGGCGATGCGCTTGAGCCCGACCGTGTGGCCCTCGGCGGCGTGGAGGAGCACCAGGATCTTGAAGTGACCGTGCGAGACACCGCCCTCCCGCTGCGACTGCCGGTCCAGCGCGGTCTCGAGGACGTGGGTGGCGAGAACGAGGTCCCGCCACACCGACGCCCGGCCGAGGCTGTCGTCGGGATCGACCCGCGCGTGCGGGTCGTGCGTCACGAATTCCCTTCCCGGCCCTGGGTGGCGGTGATGCTGACCGCGTTCGCCCAGGGGTCCTCGATGCTGACCGTGCGGCCGTCGTCGCGGACCGGGACGCGGTGGTGCTTCATGCGGTCGACCAGCTCGGCGACGTCGTCGGCCGTGGGCACCTCGATGTCCACCCGGCCGAGCCCGAGGGTCTGCTGACGAGGACCCGCGCCGCGGCTCTTCCACACGTTCATCGCCATGTGGTGGTGATAGCCGCCGGCGCTGACGAACACCGCCTGGTCGCCCAACGCCATCGTCACGTCGAAGCCCAGGCGGGTGGCGTAGAAGTCGCGGGCTGTCGTCACGTCGCCGACCGAGAGGTGGATGTGCCCCACCCGGGCGTCACCGACCGGGTCGCCGGCGAGCCCGTCGGCGTCGAGGTGCTCGCGCAGGTAGGCGCCGGGATCGAGGAACACCGTGCCCATCTCGACCTGCCCGTGCGTCCAGCTCCACTGCGTCCGGTCACGGTCCCAGTAGAGCTCGACGCCGTTGCCCTCGGGGTCGTCGAAGTAGAACGCCTTGCTGACCAGGTGGTCGGCGGACCCGGTGAAGGACTCCGGGCGGCGGCGCGCGACCGAGTGGACCGCGGCGGCCAGGGCCGCCTCCGTGTCGAAGAGGATCGCGGTGTGGAACAGCCCGGCCTCGTGGGGTGAGGCGTGCCGGAGCTCGGGGGTGTGTGCCAGGACGACGACGGCGCGGCCGGACCGGCCGAGCGTGACGACGGGTCCGGTCTGCTCCAGCACGGTCAGGCCCACCTCGTCGCGATAGTAGGCGGTCATGCCGTCCAGGTCGGCGACGTTGAGGGTGACGGCACCCATGGCCGTGTCCGCTGCGAGAAGTGGTCTGCTCATGATTCCGGCAACTGACTTGAACTCTCAAGTATTCCTGGGAAGTCGACGTCGGCACGGAGGGCTTGACTGTGTTGTTGGCACAGGGAATGTACTGGGGGCCAGCGGTCGTCTCCGTCGTCGGCCGGGACCGAAGGGAGCAGGACCATGGGCTACATCACGGTAGGGAACGAGAACAGCGCGCCCGTCGAGCTGTACTACGAGGACCAGGGCGCCGGGCAGCCGGTGGTGCTGATCCACGGTTACCCCCTGAACGGGCACAGCTGGGAGCGTCAGACCAGGGAGCTGCTGGACCAGGGCTACCGGGTGATCACCTATGACCGGCGCGGGTTCGGCCAGTCGACGAAGGTGCACCACGGCTACGACTACGACACGTTCGCCGCAGACCTGAACGCGGTGCTGGAGACCCTGGACCTGCGTGATGTGGTGCTGGTGGGTTTCTCGATGGGGACCGGGGAGCTGGCGCGCTACGTCGCACGATACGGTCATGAGCGGGTCGCGAAGCTGGCGTTCCTGGCTTCGCTCGAGCCGTTCCTGGTCCAGCGTGAGGACAACCCTGAAGGGGTGCCGCAGGAGGTCTTCGACGGTATCGCCGCGGCTGCTCGGGGTGACCGGTATGCCTGGTACACCGAGTTCTTCAAGAACTTCTACAACCTGGACGAGACGCTCGGTTCGCTGATCAGCCCTGAGGCGGTCCAGGCCAGCTGGAACGTCGCCGTGGCCAGCGCTCCGGTTGCTGCGTATGCGGTGGTGCCGGCCTGGATCGAGGACTTCCGCGGTGATGTCGAGGCGGTGCGTGCTGCGGGCAAGCCGACGATGATCCTGCACGGCACGAAGGACAACATCTTGCCGATCGATGCGACCGCTCGGCGGTTCCGTCAGGCGTTGCCCGAGGCCACCTACGTCGAGGTCCAGGACGCGCCGCACGGGCTGCTGTGGACCCACGGCGACGAGGTGAACGACGCCCTGAAGTCCTTCCTGGGCGGGTGAGACCACCCGGTGGAGGGCGGCCCGCCACTCGGCTGAGCGACAGGAGACGACATGGCGTGGAGCACCCGAGAGCTCGCCGAACGCGCGGGCACGACGGTGAACACGATCCGCCACTACCACCGCACCGGGCTGCTCGAGGAGCCCGAGCGTCGGTCCAACGGGTACAAGCAGTACGACGTGCATCACCTCGTGACCCTGCTCCGCATCCGGCGCCTGGTCAGCCTCGGTGTGCCGCTCGCCCAGATCGGCGACGTCCGTGCCCGTGCCGACAGCGCCTCGGAGGTGCTGCAAGCCCTCGACGCGGAGCTGCAGCAGGGCATCGCGCGGCTCGAGAAGGCGCGGGCGGACCTCGCCGTCATCCTGCGCGACGACGTGCCGGCCGACGTCCCGGCCGGATTCGAGTCCGTGGCATCCCAGCTCTCGGAGGCGGACCGGTCCATCGTCCACATCTACACCCAGCTGTACGACCAGTCGGCGCTCAGCGACATCCAGAAGCTCGTCGAGGCAGACACCGACGGTCTCGGAGCCGACCTGGACGAGCTGCCCGCCGACGCCGACGAGAACACCCGGCGCCGGCTGGTCGACAGGCTGGCGCCGGTCATCCTGCGCAACAACCGCGACTACCCGTGGCTGACCGACCCGATGGCCCACCTGGCCAAGGATCCGTCGTTCGCCGCGCAGACCCTGGCCCATGCCCTGAACGACCTGTACAACCCTGCGCAGCTCGACGTCCTCGAGCGCGCCCACACGCTGGCGACCGACCTCGAACGGACCGTGCCAGAGCCCGAGGAGAAGGACACGACAGATGACGACTGAGCACCCGGACAACCCGCGGGCCGCCACACGAGGCGCCGACGACCCGACCCGGACCGGCGAGCCGATGCTGGCCGAGGATCTCCTCCTGCTGCTGTTCCAGCCCGGCTCGGGAACCATCGCCGGCGAGGGCACCCTGTACTACGTGCTCGCCGGGGCGGTCCTCGCCGACCTGGCCCTCGGTGACCACGTGCAGACCTTGCGCGGCCGGACTGGTTCGCTGCTCGTCGGAGCCGCCGGCGAGCGTCCGCCCGTGGACCCGCTCCTGCGGACGAGCTGGGAGTATGTCGCGGACAAGCCCCGGGGGGTGCAGACCGTCCTGGCGGCCACGGGCCCGTCGCTGCGCCAGCCGATCCTGGACCGGCTGGTCGAACGGGGCGATCTGCGTCGGCGCACCCGCAAGACCCTCGGTCTGTTCACGACGACGGCCATCGAGGACGGCGACAGCGGCCGCAGGGCGAGGTTGCTCGGTGAGGTGCGCGCGGTGCTCGTCGACCGGGTCGAGCCGACCCCGCGGACCGCCGCGCTCGCTGCCTTGCTCTACGGCAGCGGCACCCTGCCCCAGCTCGATCCGGAGATCCCGTGGACCTCTCCCGTGATCGGGCGTGCCGAGGAGCTCAAGGACGGCAGCTGGGGAGCCGCGGCCTCCGCCGAGGCGGTCACCCGGACGGTCACCGCCGTCGTGGTCAACAGCGTCGTGGTCGCCGCTGCCACGCTGCCGCGCTGACAACGCGACCGGAGGTGCGGCCGCGCTGACAGCGCCGGCCGCACCTCAGTTGAGCGCAGGAGTGTCCTCGGGGACGACGCCGTCGCCGTAGAGGTCTGTGGCCAGGTCGCGCAGCGCGCGCAGCGCGACCCGCTGCGTGAGCGGGCCGTAGGAGATGCGCGCGACGCCCAGCTCCTCGTACTCGGCCGCGGTCAACGCCCCCGGTACGCCGATGACGCTGAGCCGGCGCGGCCCGAGACCGGCCACGAGCCGCTGGGTCGACTCGCGGTCGAGCATGCCGGGCACGAAGACGAGGCTCGCGCCGGCGTCGAGGAACGCCCGACCACGTTCGACGGCGTCGTCGAGGCTCTGGGTCAGCGGACGGTCGCCACCGCGCACCAGCGCGTCGGTGCGCGCGTTGAGCTGGAACGGGACGCCCTCCTGCTCGGCGACGCGCACGATGGCCTCCACGTTTGCCACCGCCTCGGTCAGCGGCACCAGGCGGTCCTCGACGTTCGCGCCGACCACACCGACGCCGATCGCGCGGCGGACCGACTCTCCCGGGTCGCCGAACCCCGCGTCGAGGTCGGCGGTCACCGGCAGGTCGGTCGCCGCCACGATCCGCGCCACGGCGGTCAGCGCGACGTCGAAGGGGATCTCCCCGTCCGCGAACCCGTGGCTCGCGGCGATGGAGTGCCCGGCGGTGGCGATCGCTCGCGTACCGGGCAGGTCGGCGACCGTGCGTGCACTGATCGCGTCCCAGACGTTCACGACACGGAGGATCTCGGGGGCCTCGTGGAGCGCCTTCAGCGCCTCGGCCTTCGTCAGTGTGCTCATGGCACGACGCTACAGCGGCGCGCCGGGCCGGTCCGCACGACGCTCAGTCCGCGGGCCGGCCCCCGGTGCCGACGGCGGCCACGGCTTCCAGGATGACGTCCGCGACGTCGTCCGGCCGCGAGACCCCCAGCGCGTGCGGCCCGTCCCAGAGCACCCGGCGCACGACGGCGTCGGCCCGGTCGGCCATGAACCGCAGCGCGGCCGTGGGGATGCTCCGGTCCGCGTCGCCGTAGACGAACCAGCTCGGACGTGTCCGCCATGCGGGCACCGTGCTCTCGACGGTGTCCGACAACGCGCCCTCGGCCACCGGTCGCTGCGTGACGCTCATCGCCGCCGCGAGCGGCCTCGGCACGTCGGCCGCGAGCTGGTCGGCGAACGCCTCGCGCCGGACGACGAGCTCCCGCCCGCCCGACCGGACCGGGTATCTCGCGACGGTGTCACCGAGCGTGCTCCCCGGGAACCGGCGGGAGAGCTCGTCGGCGCTCTCGCCGTGGTCGGGTGCGAAGGCGGACACGTAGACGAGCGCGGTGACGGCGTCGCGCGATCCCGCCTCGGTGATCACCATCCCGCCGTAGCAGTGCCCGACGAGGACGACCTCTCCCGCGACCGCGTCCAGGACGTCCGACAGGTAGCGGGCGTCCTCGGCGAGTCCGCGCAACGGGTTCGCGACGGCGACGACGGGCACGTCGTCCTCGTCCATGCGGGCGACGACCTCGTTCCAGCTCGACGAGTCGGCGAACGCTCCGTGCACCAGGACGACGGTGGGTGTCGGCACGGTGCTCCTTCGCTCCGGGTGCGCCGTACGCGGCGCACCTCGCATCTCAGCGAACGCTGTGTGCCGACCACAGGGTCAAGCGACGGGACGTTTACGTAGTCCTCACCGACGCCGAGCGCGGGCGCTCGATGAGACGTTACCCAGGAGGGCGGGTGGGATCACCGCGCGGCGGCGTACCCCACCCGGTGGCGGGGCCCCACCCTTTCGCCGAACGAGGAGGACGTCATGGAGTGGAGCACCCGGGAGCTGGCGGCTCTCGCGGGGACGACGGTCAACACCGTGCGGCATTATCACGCCGTGGGGCTCCTCGAGGTGCCGGAGCGACGGCACAACGGGTACAAGCAGTACCGGGTGCACCATCTGGTCAGGTTGATCCGCCTGCGGCGGTTCGCCGAGCTGGGTGTCCCGCTCGCGCAGGTCGCCGATGTCGAACGCCGTCAGACCCTGGCGTTGCATGGTGTCGACCAGGCCCTGGAGGCCGACCTCGAGCGTCTGCAGCGTGCGCGCTCGGACGTGGCCGCGATCCTGCGGGAGAACGCCCCGCCGGACACGCCCCGTGGCTTCGAGGCGATCGCCGCAGAGCTCTCGGCCGCGGACCGCTCGCTCGTCCACATCCTCGCTCGCATCTCCGGCGCGGAACACCTGACCCGGCTGCGGGCCATGGTCGTGACCGAGCCCGCCGGGACCCGGCGGGCGTTCGACGACCTGGGGCCGGACGCGTCGGAGGCGACCCGCGACCGGGTCGCGGCGCTGCTGACCGACGGGGGTCCGCACTGGCGCAGCCCGGAGACCGCGCCACCGGCCCTGCGGGCCACGGTCGCCGCAGCGGTCGCCGAGCTCTACAGCCCGGTGCAGCGCGACGTCCTGCGCCGCTCGTCGTCGGTGCCGGCGGAGTGAACGAAGCGGGGGCCCCCCCCGGGGCCCCCGCGGGGGCCCGCCGCGGCCCCCCCGCGGGCCCGGCCGCCGCCCCGCACGGCTCAT
>NZ_JBLUNY010000010.1:117039-145050 GCF_048065335.1 Isoptericola maris
GTGGGGGGGGGGGCGGGGGGCGTGACGGCCGGGGGCCCCGGGGGGTTCACCGGGGGGGGCCCCCGCGTCGTCCGACGGTCTTACCGGACCTCCTCCTTGTGCTCGGACGCGAGGTCCTCGTGCGCCGATGCGCCGCGAAGCGTCACCAGCGCCCAGACCGCGGCCAGCACCATCACCACGCCACCGGCGATGCCGGTGACCGTGATCGCCTCGGTGAACGCCGACCGGGCGATCTCGAGGATCGCCGCGCCGGTGCTGCCACCGACCTCCCCGGCGACCAGCAGGGCCTCTGCCATCGTCGAGGACGCCCGCTCGGCGACGGACGACGACAGGTCGAGGGCAGCGGTCCCGTCCATGACGGTCCGGGTGTACCAGGAGACGAGCACCCCGCCCAGCACGGCGGTGCCGAGCGTCGTGCCGAGCTCGTACGCGGTCTCCGAGGTCGCGGCGGCCTGCCCGGCGCGTTCGGGCTGGACGGAGCTCATGATGATGTCGTTGCTCAGGGCCAGCGCCATGCCGGCTCCGAGCGAGACGAGCCCGAGCGAGGCCGCGACGAGAGCGGGGCTCGAGGTCGGCGTCAGGAAGAGGGTCAGCCCGAACCCGAGCGCCGCGATCACGAGTCCCGCGGAGATGACGTAGGCCGGCAGGACGCGCTTGACCATGATCGCGGCGGCGAAGCTCGCGCCCGCGGCGAGGATCGCCTGGGGCATGAGCCAGAGCGAGGACTGCAGCGGGGTGAGCCCGAGGACGAGCTGGAGGTGCTGGACGAGCGCGACCAGCGCGCCGACCATCGCGAAGATCGCCAGGAGGTCGGCGATCACGGCTCCGCGGAAGTAGCGCACCCTGAAGAGCCTGACCTGCAGGAGCGGGGTGGCCAGTCGCAGCTGCCTGCGGATGAACAGGGCGACCGCCGCCAGGCCGACGAGGAGCACGACGACTCCCAGGGCGATGTCCTCGCCGCCGGTGAGCGTCTTGATGGCGTACACCACGAAGAGCATCCCGACGAGCGAGAGGACGATGCTGAAGACGTCGATCTTCTGGAGCTGAGGGTTGCGGCTCTCCGGCAGGAGCAGCGGCCCGAGGATCAGAAGGATCACCATGACGGGGATGTTCATCGTGAAGGCCGCCCGCCAGCCGAAGGTCTCGATGACCCAGCCGCCGATGATGGGCCCGACCGCGGCGCCCACGGAGGCCATCGCGGCCCAGACGGCCATCGCGTAGCGGCGCTGCTGCCGGTCGAGGAACATGTTGCGGACCAGCGACAGCGTCGACGGCATCATGATCGCTCCGCCCACTCCGAGGAGTGCGCGAGCGGCGATGAGCATCCACGGCTCGGTGGCCAGCGCACCGGCCGCCGAGGCGATCGCGAAGACGACCGCGCCGATGAGCAGGTTCCGTCGGCGCCCGAAGCGATCGCCGATGGCGGCCATGGCCACGAGCAGGCCGGCCAGGACGAGCGAGTAGATGTCGATCATCCAGAGCTGCTGGACACCCGTCGGGCTCAGCTCGGCGGAGATCGACGGCAGGCCCAGGACGAGGACCGTCCCGTCGATGGTGATCAGCAGCAGTGGGAGGACCAGGACGGCGAGGCCGAACCAGGTCCGGGAGGTGGCCCGGGCGGGTGCCTGGGCTGATGGCGCGGTCATGATGCGGCTCCTCGTCAGCTGTGTGGTCGATGAGCCGTCAACGTACAGACCAAAAGGTCGGTTAGCAAGACCATGTGGTCGACCTCATAGACCGATCGATCGGTAAGGCGAGGGGTACGGGGTCGTCAGAGGTGCGTTCGTCCGTCGACGAGCGCAAGGGCGCGCCAGAGCGCGCCAGGTGCGCAGGTGTCAGGACCTGCCGATGGGTTCACGGTCGCCAGGCGCCGCACCGGGGTGCGGGCGGAGGGGGGAGGGCCTCAGAGGGGCGAGCGGAACGTGCCGTCGGACGCGAGCTCGAGCAGCAAGCGGGTGGCGGCCGCGATGCTCTGCGCGTCCTCGTCGCCAATCACGGCTGCCGCGGCGATCCCCTCGGCGGCCCGTCGCACGATCTGGATGCGTTCGGCGCTGAGCCCGTCCGCGGCGAACTGCCTGCTCCATTCCGCGTTCTGCTCGTTGACGAGCGACGCGACCGAGGGGATGGCGTAGAGGCCGTTCCAGCTCACGGCCGAGGAGAGGTCACGGACGGCGGTGGCCTCGGCGCTCCCCGCGCTGAGCGCGCGGACATAGGCGCGCAGCACCTTGCCGGGGTAGTTCTCCGACAGGTCGAGGTGCTCGAGCACCGTCGCGCGGAACTGCTCGTAGACGTCCTCGACCACGGCGACGACGAGCTGGTCCCGGTTGCCGAAGTGATGGATGAGGCCGCTCTTGGACACGCCTGCCGCGGACGCGACCTGGGCCAGCGTCACCGCGGAGCCCTTCTCGAGGATCACGGCGGTCGCCGCGTCGAGGACGGCGCGCCGCGTGCGCTCCGCGTTGCGCGTCTTTCGCACCTCCGCCATCCGGCTGCCCACCTCGTGTCGACCTGCTGACCAAGGAGTCGATACTACAGCGTGCCTGATCGGTTGAGCAGTTCGTCGACGGCGTCCGGTTCGCCGGAGCGCTTGACCCTGTGCCGGGAACACGGTCTTGACTCACCTCATGCATGAGATCGTCGAGACGTCCGCCCCACGTGCCGCCGCCGGCCCCGCCCGTGCCGACCGTGCCTAGAGCCGGCGTGGGCCCGTTCCTCGACAAGGCCGTGCCGGAATCGTGGCACGCCCTGGTCGCCTTCTCGGTGGCGACGCGCGACGCCGCGAAGCAGCGCGGGCTCCTCGCGCAGGAGTCCGAGCTGATCAAGGTGCGATCGTCCCAGCTCAACGGTTGCACCTTCTGCATGGACCTCCACGGGCGAGAGGCGAGGCAGGCGGGAGTCCCGCAGCAGCAGCTGGACGTGCTGCCGGGCTGGCGAGATGCAGGTGTGTTCGGGGACCGGGAACGGGCGGTGCTCGCGGTGGCCGAGGCCGCGACGGTCCTCCCGCTCGACGACAGGACCGCCGCCGAGCTGTCCGCCGCCCGGGAGGTCCTCGGTGACGCGACGTTCGCGGCCGCCGAGTGGGTGGCCGTCGCCATCAACGCGTTCAACCGGATCTCCATCCTCAGCGGGCACCCGGTGCGCCCACGCGACCACGAAGGAAGGCTGGTCCGATGACCAACCTCGACAGCCGCCCCGAGGTGGAGCTCCTCGAGCCCGGTCGGCAGTCCGTCGCCGTCGAGGTCCTGGAACCGCGCCCGGTGGCGCTCGGGGGACCGCGCGCCATGAGCGTCTACCGCACGCTGCCCCAGCGGAAGCGTTCGTTGGTCGGAGCCTGGTGCTTCCTGGACCACTACGGCCCCGACGACGTCGCGGAGACCGGCGGCATGCTGGTGCCACGGCACCCGCACACCGGCCTGGCGACGGTGTCCTGGCTGTTCACGGGGGGCGTCGAGCATCTCGACTCCGGCGGGAACGCGGCGTCGGTCGTCCCGGGATCGCTCAACCTGATGATCGCGGGTCGGGGGGTCACCCACCAGGAGATCAGCTCGCCGGGCACTCGATCCCTGCACGGCGTGCAGCTCTGGTACGCGCTGCCCGAGGCGACGCGGTTCGGCGAGAACGCGTTCGTGCGCCACACGCCGGAGCCTGTCGAGCTGCCCGGGGTGACCGCCCGCGTGTTCGTCGGAGAGCTCCTGGGTTCGGTGTCGCCGGTCGACACGCGCACGGCCGACCTGCTCGGCGCCGAGCTGGTCCTCGCGCCCGGCGCCTCCGTGCGGTTGGGCGTCCGAGCGGACTTCGAGCACGCGGTGCTCGCCGAGGACGCGGACGTCGTGGTCGGCTCGACCACCGTGGGGCATCGTTCGCTGGCGTACCTGCCGCCGGGGGCGGACTCGCTGGCCGTCACGGCGGGAGCCACGGGTGCCCGGGTGATCCTCCTCGGGGGTGTGCCGCTGGGCGAGCAGATCGTGATGTGGTGGAACTTCGTCGGGCGCGACCACGACGAGATCGCCGAGTTCCGCCGTCGCTACCAGGCGGAGCTCGGGTTCGAGCCCGCCGACCCGCGGGACGCGGGAGCGCCGGACCTGTTCGGTCCGTTTCCTCCGGGGCAACCGCCGGCGCTGCCCGCTCCGCCCATGCCGACCGTCAGGCTGCGCCCGCGGGAGTGAGGTGGACGCCAGGGTGGCGGGCGCGGTGCAGCGCCGTCAGCCCTGCTGTGCCGCCATGATCGCTGCGCCCATCGGCTCGGCGGCGTCGTGCACACCGTCGATCGCGACGAGCGCCTCGGCGACGTACTGCGCCACGTAGCGGGCGCCGGCGGTGGTGAAGTGCGTGTTGTCCGTGGCCAGCGCGTCGTCCACACGCAGGCCGGCCTCGACGGCCGCCCCGTGCGGGAACAGCGCGGCCGACGCCTCCGGCCCGAGCCAGGTGTACAGCCAGCGGGTGAAGACGGTCAGGTCGATCACCGGCACGTCCAGCTCCCTGCCCAGCGCGCGGACGGCGGCGGGGTAGGGGCCGTGCGACCAGCGCAACGTGCCGTCGTCGGCGAACCAGCGGCGCTCGACGCTCGTGGCCAGCACGGGGCTGGCTCCGGCGTCACGCGCCTCGGTCACGAAGTCGGTGAGCCGACGGCGGTACCCGCCCTCGGCGGCGAGCTCGGTGGGGTCCTTCTGGTCGTTGTGGCCGAACTGGATGACCACGGTGTCGTCGGCGCGCACCGCCTCGACGACACGGTCCCAGTGGCCCTCGTCGCGGAACGACTGCGTGGTGGCGCCGCCGATCGCGAGGTTGCGGACGTCGTCGTGCACGAACCGCGCGAGCTCGTCGCCCCAGCCGAGCAGCGGGACCTCCGGATGGCCCGAGGTGGCGCCGTGGTCGGTGGGGGCGACGGTGGAGTCGCCCGCGAGGTGGATCGTCATCGGTCCTCCTGGGATTGAAACGGTACAAACCTAGAGGGAGCCCAGGGCTGCGTCAACTCCCGTCACACGTCGGTCAGCCGCCGCCACTGGCGCACGACGACGGCGATCGCCGCCGGCGCGACGGCCGCGGTCAGCCCGAGCGCCGCGGGGGTGACCGACGCCGCCACCTGCACGCCGCCCATGCCCGTCCACAGCGACGGCACCGCGTAGGGGAACCATGCCCCGCCGCCCACCAGCACCACCACCTGGGTCAGGGCCACGACGCCGATCAGCGTGCCCACCGTGGCCAGCGGGCTCCGGGTCGCGGTCGCCACCGCGGCGAACGGGGGAGCCAGGCAGGCCGCGAGCAGCCCGACCAGCAGCGCCTGCCCGGCGGTCGCCCAGGCCTCGTCCGTGAACGTCTCGCCGCCCACCGTCACCACCGCTGTGGAAGCCACGACGGTCAGCGACACCGCCGCCAGCGCACACCCCGCCGCCCAGCCGAGCACCACGAGGCACCGCGCCTGCGCGATGGTGGACCGCTGCGTCGCGAGCCCGAACAGCGAGCCCGCGCGCCCGTCGGCGAGCGGCTGGCCGAACACCGCCGCGTACGCGAACCCTGCGGCCATGAGCAGCCCCACGGCCAGCACCTGCCCGGCGACCGTCAGGTGCGTGACGGCGAGCGGGCCGTGCGCGTAGTCGGCAAGTTTGGCCGCTCCTGCGCCGTCCACCGCCCCCGACCTGGCTAGCGCCGTCGTGCCGACGCTCGCCAGCGGCAGCAGCACCAGGACCAGGGGAGTCGCGATCCGCTGCACCGTCGATCGTCGCCAGGCCAGGGCCTCCACCCGCAGCGCGGTGCCCAGCCCGGTCACGCCGCGCTCCCGGACCGGCCCGCGTCCGCCTCGAGCACCCGCGCGAAGAACCGCTGCTCCATCTCGGGCCCGGGCGCGAGCTCGCCGACGTCCCGTCCGCCGTGCACGACGACGACGCGGTCGGCCACGCGCGCCACCTCGTCCAGGTGGTGGCTCGAGACCAGCACGGCGGCGCCGCCGTCGGCCAGGGAGCGGACCAGCTCGCGCACGAGCACCACGCCGCGCGGGTCGAGCGCGGAGGTCGGCTCGTCGAGCACCAGCGCCGACGGTCCGTGGACCACCGCGCAGGCGATCCCCAGCCGCTGGGCGTTGCCGGCGGACAGCGTGCGGGCCCGCGCGCCCGCCCACGCGTCGAGGTCCAGGCGGTGCACGACGGCGGCGCTCGCGGCCGGGACGTCGGCTCGCGCCACACCGTGCAGCAGCGCGGCGGTCCGCACGTTCTCGGTCACCGTGAGGTCGGGTGAGACCAGCGCGGCCCCGACGACGTGGCCGAACCGTCGTGCCGCCGTCGTGCCCAGCGTGGCGGGATCCGCACCGAGCACGTGGGCGGTGCCCTGCTGCGGGTGGACCCGGCCGGTCAGGATGCGCAGCGCCGTCGTCTTGCCCGCGCCGTTGAGGCCGACCATCGCGACGACCTCCCCGGCAGCCACGTCGAGGGACAGGTCGTCGAGGGCCGCGCGGTCGCCGAACCGGTGCCGCAGGCCGTGCAGGGCCAGCGCTCTCACGACGTCTCGCCGAGGAGGTCGAGCGCGCGGGTGACCACGACGCCGAGGCGGGTCTCGCCGTCGGGCAGCCCCGGCATCGCGAGCAGCGCCGCCGTGCAGGCGGCCAGGCAGGCTGCTGCGGCGACGGCGGCGTCGAGGCGGGGCACGCCGTCGGCCACGAGGGCGTCGGCGATCGCGCGCTCGGTGTCGGCGGTGGCGGCGACCATGGCGGCGCGCAGGGACGGGTGCGCGGCGACCAGCCGGACGCGGCGCGTGGCCGTGGCGTCCTCGACCGGCTCGATCGTGCCGAGCGCGGCGAGCATGCCGCGGCGGACACGCTCGACGGGGGCGAGCCCGCGCGGCTGGGCAGCGACCGCCCGGGCGATGAGCGGGTCGTAGGGGTCGGAGACGAGGACGGAGTCCTTGGTGGGGAAGTGCCGGAAGAACGTCATCTGCGTGACGCCGGCGGCCGTGGCGATCCGGGCGACGGTGGTCGTGTCGTACCCCTCGCGCTCGAACAGGTCGAGGGCCGCGGCGAGGATGCGTTCCCGGGTGCGCAGCGCCCGGGGGGTGGGGACGGTCACGGGTCCTATGTTAGTCACTAACATTGTGCGTGGCGAGACGTGACGGACCGGGAGGTGTCCCTGTCAGCCCCGGCGTCTATCGTTGCGTGCGTGTCCACCGCTCTGTACCGCCGCTACCGGCCCGAGACCTTCGCCGAGGTGATCGGCCAGGAGCACGTCACCGCGCCGCTCATGCAGGCGTTGCGCAGCGGGCGCGTCAACCACGCCTACCTCTTCTCCGGGCCGCGAGGCTGCGGCAAGACGACCTCGGCACGCATCCTCGCGCGCACGCTCAACTGCGCCCGCAACACCCCGGAGAAGCCGCTCGACACGCCCTGCGGCGAGTGCCCGTCGTGCGTCGAGCTGGCACGCGGCGGCTCCGGGTCGCTCGACGTCGTCGAGATCGACGCGGCCTCGCACAACGGCGTGGACGACGCGCGTGACCTGCGTGAGCGCGCCACGTTCGCCCCCGCGCGCGACCGGTACAAGATCTTCATCCTCGACGAGGCCCACATGGTCACCCAGCAGGGCTTCAACGCGCTGCTGAAGATCGTCGAGGAGCCGCCGCCGCACATCAAGTTCGTGTTCGCGACGACGGAGCCCGACAAGGTCATCGGCACCATCCGGTCACGCACCCACCACTACCCGTTCCGGCTCGTGCCCCCGGACGTCCTGGGCCCGTACCTCGACGAGCTGTGCGCCGCCGAGGGCGTCGAGATCGGCGCGGGGGTCGTGCCGCTCGTGACGCGCGCCGGCGGCGGCTCCGTACGTGACTCGCTGTCCGTCATGGACCAGCTCATCGCCGGGGCGACGGGCGGCTCGGTCGAGTACGACACCGCCGTCGGCCTCCTCGGGTTCACGCACGCCACCCTGCTGGACGACGTCGTGGACGCCCTCGCGGCGCGCGACGGCGCCTCGATCTTCCGGGTGGTCGACCAGATCATCGCCACCGGGCACGAGCCGCGCCGGTTCGTCGAGGACGTCCTCGAACGGCTGCGCGACCTCGTCGTCATCGCCGTCTCCGGGGACGCCGCGGGCGCGGTGCTGCGCGACCTGCCCTCGGACCAGCTCGAGCGCATGACCGAGCAGGCGACCCACCTCGGGCTCGCCGAGCTGTCCCGCGCGGCCGACCTGGTCAACTCCGCCCTCACCGAGATGACCGGCGCCACCTCGCCACGCCTGCACCTCGAGCTGCTGTGCGCCCGCCTGCTGCTGCCCGGCGCCGACGACGGTGCCGACGGACTCGCCGCGCGCATCGACCGGCTGGAGCGAGGCGCCATCGCCGCGGCACCGGCCGGCATGCCCGCCGCTGCCGGCGACCGGCCCGGCCCGGGTGCAGAACCGGCGCCGACGGCGGCGCCCGCCGCGGACGGCCAGGGCGGCGGCACGGGGGCCGGGAGCACGGCAGGGCTGTCCGGCGCGGCGGCCGCGCGAGCTGCCCTGCAGCAGAGCCGACGACCCGTCGCCCGGGACGTGGGCTCGAGCCCCGAGAGCGTGTCCGCGGCGTCCGCCACCGAGCCTGCGTCCGACCCGCAGCGCGAGTCCGAGCCCGAGCCCGCGTTCGACACCGATCGCGAGCAGGGGATCGACCGTGAGCCTGTCTCTGATCCCCAGAGCGAGCCCGAGGCTGTGCGTGAGCCGGAGCCTGAGCGCGCGGCGGAGGTCGCACCCGGTCCTCCGGCGCCCACCGAGCCCGTCGCCGACGAACCGGAGGCTGCGCTCCCGTCCGAACCGCCGGCCGCCGAGCCCTCCGTGGAGCCGGCGTCCGGCCCCGCACCGGTGCACACTCCTGCGGCGGCGACCGAGCCGTCCTCCGGATCTTCCGAGGTGACGGCCGAGCTGGTGCGGCGACGCTGGGACGAGGTGGTCGCGAACCTGTCCAGCCCGGTCACCCGCGCCCTCGTGGGCCCCAACGCCCAGGTGGCCTCGCTGTCCGGGGGAGTGCTGCGGATCGCCTTCGACGCGGAGGGCATGGCTCGCACGTTCTCCGCGCAGCCGCGGCACGTCGACGCGGTGGTCGATGCCGTCTTCCAGACCCTCGGGGTGCAGGTACGCCTCGAGGCGACCGTCGGCGCGCCCGGACCGACCGAACAGCCGACCCCGCCGAGCCCGAGCGTGCCCGACGCGGCCCCGGACGGCGGGCCCCGAGGAGCCGCTGTCGCGCCGGCAGGATCGCCGCGCGGCGGAGTGTCCGTCGCGCGCGTCGACGACACGCCTCCCTCAGCGGCCTCGGCCTCTGAGCCGGCAGGCCAGTCGGCCCAGTCGGCTCAGTCGGCCGCCGATGCCGCCGACGCGGCCTGGCTCGCCGGGTCGTCGTCGCCCTCGGACGGTGCGTCGGCCACCGCGCCGTCGGCCACCGCGCCGTCGGCCACCGCGCCGTCGGCCACCGCGCCGTCGACCGCCGCGCCGTCGACCGCCGCGCCGTCGACCGCCGCGCCGTCGGCCGCTGCGCAGACGCCCCGCCAGGCGGCCGAGCAGGCCGCGGCCGCGTCCCGAGAACGGGAGCAGTCGGAGCGGGCGCGCCCGTCCGG
The DNA here is from genome assembly GCF_048065335.1 of Isoptericola maris. Taxonomy (NCBI): domain Bacteria; kingdom Bacillati; phylum Actinomycetota; class Actinomycetes; order Micrococcales; family Promicromonosporaceae; genus Isoptericola; species Isoptericola maris. The sequence continues at coordinate 126,605 of NZ_JBLUNY010000010.1, forward strand.
GGGCGGCTACGACGACGCCTCGGACGACGACCCCGACATCGCCTCCACAGGGCTGCTCGGGGTGCCGCTCGTCGTGAAGGTGCTGGACGGCACGATCCTGGAGGAGGTCGCCGACCAGCCGTGAGGACCCCGGCGGGACGGTGCGGCAGACTGGCCCCGTGCCGACGACGACACCGACCGCCCCCGCCCGCCTTCCCCGCGCCACCCCGGAGTCGCACGGGGTGGACCAGGCCGTCCTCGAACGCCTCGTCGCGACGCTCGACGGCCTCCGCGACGTCCACAGCCTCATGGTGCTCCGCCACGGCTCGGTGGTCGCCGAGGCATGGTGGCACCCCTACGCACCCGACGAGACGCACACCATGTTCTCGGTGTCGAAGTCCTTCACGGCCACCGCCGTCGGCCTCGCGGCGGCGGAGGGTCTGCTGCGCACCGACGACCGCGTGATCGACCTGCTGCCCGACGACGCCCCCGCCGAGCCGAGCGCCCACCTGTCCGCCATGACCGTCCGTGACCTGCTGACGATGACGTCCGGTCACGGCACCGACACGATGAACTTCACCCTGACGAACCTGCACGTCCCCGGGTCGAGCTGGGCGCAGGCGATCCTGGCGGCGCCGGTCGTCCACGAGCCCGGGACGCGCTTCGTCTACAACACGGGCGCCACCTACCTGCTCTCCGCGATCCTGCACCGGCTCACGGGCGAGCGGCTCCTCGACTACCTCACGCCGCGTCTGCTCGCCCCGCTGGGCATCACGGGCGCCACCTGGGAGCAGTGCCCGCGGGGCATCGACGTCGGTGGCTACGGTCTGCGCCTCACCACCGAGGAGCTCGCGGTGTTCGGCCAGCTGTTGCTGCAGCGCGGCACCTGGGGCGGCGAGCAGCTCGTCCCGGCCGCCTGGGTGGACGAGATGACCGCCACCCAGGTGCCCACCGGCCCTGACGAGAACGCCGAGTGGGCGCAGGGCTACGGCTACCAGTTCTGGCGCTGTCGCGGTGACGCCTACCGTGCCGACGGTGCCTTCGGGCAGTTCTGCGTGGTGTCGCCGGAACGCGACATGGTCGTGGTCCTCACCGCGGGCGCCCAGGCGACACACCTCGAGCTCGGGGCGGCCCTCGACGCGATGGGAGCCGTCGGCGGTGCCACGTCGGGCGCAACGGCTCCGGCCGACGGCGGCTCCTTCCCTCCCCGGGACCTCACCGTCGCGCTGCCCCACGGCACGTCGCACGGGTCGCTCGAGGACTTCGTGCGCGGCTCGACCTTCACGCTCGAGGGGCACGACGGCGGCGCACCGGACATGCCGGACGGCCCGGAGCCGGGAGCGCCCGCCCGGCACAGCCGCTCGATCCTGCGCTGGCACAGCGTCGGCATCGACCGCAAGGGTGACGAGATCGAGCTCGGCTGGACCCTCGAGGGCAGCGACGAGCGCCAGGTGGTGCGCTGCGGCGTCAGGCACTGGGTGCTGAGCCGTGCCCGGATCGACGGCGAGGACCTGCCTGTCGCGGGCGCCGCCGCCTGGACGACTCCGCACGAGCTGACGTGCCGCCTCCTGTGGCGTGGCACCCCCTTCGCCCTCGATGCACGGCTGACGTTCGGTGGCGACGGCGAGGGACGCTGGGTCGAGCTGGCCGTCGACCAGAACGTGTCGTTCGGCTCGACGGCCCTGCTGCGCGCCACCGGGCTGGGCGCCACACCCTGAGCCGGACCGCGCCCGCGCCGGACGCGCGCCGGGCCAGCGCCGTCGGGCACGACCTGACAGATGTCACGGGTGGGCCGTGGGAACCGCACGGCGACCGGTGATCGTAGGCACTGCCTGCGGCGTCGTCCGCGGGACAAGATCGTGGCATGACCTACGAACCGATCGTCTCCCTGCGGGGGGCGCGCCGCCGGTACGGCCCGTTCGAGGCCGTGCGCGGCGTCGACCTGGACGTCCGGCGCGGCGAGCTTCTTGCCCTGCTCGGCACCAACGGTGCCGGCAAGACCTCGCTGGTCGAGCTCGTCGAGGGCCTGGCTCCCGCCGACGCCGGGCAGGTCCGCGTGCTGGGTCACGACCCGTACCGCGAGCGTTCGCAGATCGTCGGCGGTCTCGGCGTGATGCTCCAGGAGGCGGGATTCTCGTCCGACCTGACGACCGTCGAGACGATGCGCATGTGGGCGGGGACCCTCGCCCGGCCGCGCCCGGTCGACGAGGTGCTGGCCGACCTGGCGCTGACCTCCCGCGCCGACGTGCGGGTGGGGAGCCTCTCCGGCGGTGAACGACGGCGGCTCGACCTGGCGCTCGCGATCCTCGGCCGCCCGGAGCTGCTGGTCCTGGACGAGCCGACCACCGGCCTGGACCCGGAGAGCCGCCGCGCGGTGTGGCGGCTGGTGCGCGGGCTGCTCGAGGACGGCGCCACCGTCCTGCTGACCACGCACTACCTCGAGGAGGCCGAGGAGCTCGCCGACCGTGTCGCCATCATGCGTGCCGGGCGGGTGGTGCGTGAGGGGACGGTCGCCGAGGCGGTCGCCGCGGAGCCTGCACGGATCGAGTTCGTCCCGCGCGCCGGGCCGGGGGCACTGCTGAGGCTCAAGGCGACGGACCTGCCGGCGCTGCCCGGTCTGGTGGGCGCCGACGTCGACCGGGGCCGGGTGCGGCTACGAACCTCCGAGCTGCAGGAGGACCTGGACATCGTGCTGACCTGGGCCCGCGAGAACGGGTTGCGCCTGGAGGAGCTGGAGGCCCGGTCGGCGTCCCTCGAGCAGGCGTTCCTCTCGCTCGCCGAGGGCACGGACGAGGAGGTGGCGGCATGACCGGCACGACAGCTTCCGCAGGCACGGCGAATACCCTGCCGACGGCGTCACGCACCCGACGGCTGCTGGCCCTGGCCCGCGCCGAGACGCTGCTCCTGGTCCGCAACCGGGCGGCGCTCGCCAACGCGCTGCTGCTCCCCGTCGGTTTCGTCGGGCTGTTCACCCTGCTCGGCGGGGTGGGTGGCGACGACGCCTCCGGCCAGGCCGTGGCGACCGGCGTGCTCACGATGCTGCTCGTCGTCGCACTGATCTTCGTCGTCTACTACAACCTCACGACCGCGTACGTCGCACGCCGGGAGGACCGCGTGCTCCAGCGGTTGCTGACCGGCTCCACCACCCGCGTCGACGCGCTGCTCGCCCCCGCGCTGCCCGCCGTCGTCGTCGTCCTCGTCCAGCTCGGGCTCGGCTACGCGGCGGTGTCCGCCATGATCGAGCCGCCGCGCATGGCCAACCCGGTGCTGGTGCTCGTCGCCGCGCTGGGTGGTGCGGTCGTGCTGGGGGCGCTCGCGGCCGCGACCGCGGGTTTCTCGAGGACCGTGGAGTCCGTCCAGCTCACCACGCTGCCGGCGATCGTGCTGATCCTGCCGTTCGCGGGGACGTTCCCCACCCCGGACGCGATCGGCACGGTCGCGCGCTTCACGCCGCTGCGGCCGGTGACCGAGCTGATGGGGCTGGGCCTGACGGGGACCGACGCCTCCGGGCAGACGCTGTCGTTCGTGGAGACCTTCGGTGCGGCGGGCGTCCCGGTCCTGGTGCTCGCCGGGTGGACGACGCTCGGGGTCCTGGCGGCACGGCGATGGATGCGCTGGGCACCGCGACGTTGAGCGCTTCCCGCGCCAGGACGTGGCAGGCTGACGGCGTGAGCTCCCGCCAGTCCGCGTCCAGCCTGCGCCCCGCGTCGTTCCGACCGGCGGCGTCGCTGGCGGGTGGTGCGCGCGGGGTGGAGATCTACACGCGCATCACCCTGTACCTGTTCGTGCCGATGGAGGGGTTCTTCTACCTCTATGCTGCCGGTGCGCTGGCGCAGAGTCGTGAACCCTTGCCGTCGCCGCTCGCGCTGGGGCTGCTCGCGGTCGTGGCGCTGGTCCATATCGGGCTGGCGTTCGCGACGGTGCATGTCGGGTTCGACCAGCCGCTGGTGCGTGACCGGCTGCACCCGGTGGTGCTGGCGTTGCTCGCCGCGACCGCCGTCGTCGTCGGCCTCGCGCTGGTGGTGCTGCCCGGGGCGGCCGAGACCGGCAGCTGGGACGCGCGCAGCCTGATGATCGGCGCGTGCGGGGCGGGGACCTTCGGGGCGCTGGCCATCGGCTTCTCGTTCCGGCGGCTGGCGATCGCAGGCACCGTGGTGCCCGTCATCATCCTGGTCGGGCGACTGCTGGACGGCACGTTCGACGCCAGCGCCGTCGTCGTGGCGGTGCTCCTGTACGTGGTGACGATGTTCTGGACCAGCACGGTGCGTCTCTCGATGTGGGTGCTCGAGGTGGTGCGCGAGCTGGAGGCGTCGCGGGAGATGGTCGGCCGGCTCGCCGTCGCCGAGGAGCGTCTGCGGATCTCGCGTGACATGCACGACGTCGTCGGGCGAGCCCTGTCGGCCGTCGCCGTCAAGAGCGACCTGTCGGCCGCGCTGGCCCGCCGCGGCGACCCGCGTGCCGCCGAGGAGATGGACGAGGTGCGCACCCTCGCCCAGGAGTCGTTGCGCGAGGTGCGCGGTGTGGTCGCCGGTTACCGCGCGACCGACCTGGCGACCGAGCTGGCCGGGGCGCGATCGGTCCTGCGGGCCGCCGGGATCGCCGTCCGCGTCATCGGCGTGGTGCCGCCGCTGGCCACGACCCAGCAGGATGCGCTGGCCTGGGTGGTGCGCGAGGCCGTGACGAACGTGGTGCGGCACTCGAAGGCCGCCGAGTGCCGCCTCGAGCTCGACGTCGACGGCGACACGACCGTGCTGCGCATCGTCAACGACGGCGTCGTGGGCGTCGAGCCTGGTGCCGTGAGCGGCGGCGAGCCTGGTGGGACGGGGCTGGCCGGCCTGCGCGAACGACTTGCCGCCGTCGGCGGCACCCTCGACGTGTCGACCCAGGGTGACCGGTTCACCCTGGTGGCACGTGTCCAGACGCAACCCGGAGCTGCCGCATGATCCGCATCGTCCTCGCTGATGACGAGACCCTCATCCGTGACGCTGTCGCCCAGCTCCTCGACCTGGAGGACGACCTGGACGTGATCGCTGTGGCGGCGTCCGGGACGGAGGCGGTCGCCGTCGTCCGGCATCTTCGGCCGGACGTCGCGGTGCTCGATCTGCAGATGCCGGGCGCGGACGGGATCGAGGTGGCCGAGCAGGTGCGGACGGAGGTGCCGGACTGCGGGATCGTCATCGTCACCGGCCACGGGCGTCCCGGGCATCTGAAGAAGGCGCTCGGTGCGGGGGTGCGCGGGTTCCTGCCCAAGACGGTCTCGGCCACGGTGCTGGCCGCCGCGATCCGGCAGGTCGCTTCCGGCGGGCGGTACGTCGATCCCGAGCTGGCGGCCGACGCCATCGCCGCGGGTGACTCGCCGCTGACGGCGCGGGAGGCCGACGTGCTGGAGCTCGCCGCCGACGGGGCCCGGGTGGAGGAGATCGCCGATCGTGCCGCGCTGGCGCCGGGCACGGTGCGCAACTATCTGTCCTCGGCCGTGGCGAAGCTCGGGGTCACCAACCGGCACGAGGCGGTCCGGGTGGCGCGGGCCAAGGGTTGGGTCTGATCCCGCCCACCCCTCCTCGGGGGGGGGGGGGGGGGGGGGCCCCCCCCCCCCCGGGGGGGGCCCGCCCCCCCCCCCCCCCCCCCCCGCGACGAAGGGCGGGGTGGGGCGGGGGTTGTCGGGTGCGGCCCGTACCCTGAGCGTGTGTACGAAGGAGCGGTCCAGGACCTGATCGACGAGCTCGGCCGGCTTCCCGGCGTCGGGCCCAAGAGTGCGCAGCGGATCGCGTTCCACCTGCTCGCCGCGGACGCCGCGGACGTGCGGCGGCTGACCGACGCCCTCACCGAGGTGAAGCTGCGCGTGCAGTTCTGCGAGGTCTGCGGCAACGTCGCGGAGTCCGAGCGGTGCCGCATCTGCTCCGACCCGCGGCGCAGCGACGAGACCATCTGCGTGGTCGAGGAGCCCAAGGACGTCGTCGCCATCGAGCGCACGCGCGAGTTCCGCGGCAGGTACCACGTGCTCGGCGGCGCGATCAACCCGCTGGACAACGTCGGGCCGGACGACCTGCGCATCGCCGAGCTCATGTCGCGGCTGGCCGACGGCGCGGTCACCGAGGTCATCATCGCCACCGACCCGAACGTCGAGGGCGAGGCCACGGCCACGTACCTCTCGCGGCTCATCGGACCGATGGGGCTGACCGTCTCGCGCCTGGCCTCCGGGCTGCCCGTCGGCGGCGACCTGGAGTACGCGGACGAGGTCACCCTCGGCCGCGCGTTCGAGGGCCGGCGCGTCGTCGGCACCTGACGGCCCGACGCGAACGGGCCCGCCCCCACGGAGGGGAGCAGGCCCGGTCGCGGTGATGCGGAGCGGTCAGCGCACCGTGAGGTCCGCCGTCGTGCTGGTGTCGCCGTAGACGGCGTCACCCAGGTACTCCACGGTCACCGTGTGCACCCCCGCGGAGAGCCCCGACGTCGGCATCTTCACCTTGGCCGGGCCCTTGCCGATCTCGGTGGTGACGACCTCGTCGCCGAGCGTGACGCGCACGGTGCCGGTCGGGACCGGGTCACCCTCCGCGCCGGACACCCAGACCATCGCCTTGGTGTCCTTGCCGGCCTTGACCTTCGGCGGAGCGAGCTTCGCCCGGATCTCGGCGGGCAGGCCCTCAGCGCAGTCCGCGGCGTCGTAGGACGCCTCGAGCTCGAGGGTGCGCTTGTCGCCGTTCGCCGTCACCTGGGCGGCGCCGGCCGCGAGCTCGGCGGCCTCGGCCGCGAACGACTCCGTCACGGAGGCACCCGGCTCGACGCCCTCGACCGTGCGGGACCCGAGCGCCGTGTCGATGGTGAGATCCACCGCCACGTCCGTCTCGGTGTTCGACGCGTGCACGTCCAGCACCGCGACGTCCGCCTCGCAGCGGACCTCCGCCGTGGCGGTGACGGCCAGCTCGCCGAGCGGCTTGACCTGGATGTCCCGGTAGGACACCGTCTCGCCGCCCCCGTGATTCTGGATCCCGAGGAACCCCTGGGAGAGGTCCCGTGCCGGGTCCGTGCTGGTGAAGTCGTTCACCAGCTCCCCGTTGAGGTAGACCCGGATGGTGTCACCCACGACGCGGATGTCGTAGCTGTTCCACTCCGGGACGGGGTTGAGGGCCGCGTCGCGGGCCTCTTCGTCCGCACCCTGGAAGGTGTAGATCGCACCGGTGGTGCGGTCCGGCTCGTCGCTGGCGTCGATCTGGATCTCATAGCCCTGGTCGACGGCGACCCACGGGTCGTCGCCCGGGTCGGGGAACCCGACGAACACGCCGCCGTTGTCGTCCTTGACCAGCTTCCAGTCGAGCTGGAGGCTGTACGACCCCTGCAGCTCGTCGGTGTGCCACAGGAGGCCCATGCCGCCCTCGGTCCGCAGCGTGCAGTCGTCCTGGCGCCCGAACGACCCGGCGCCGGCAAGCCGCCACTCGTCGAAGCTCGCGAGGGTGCCGTCGAACAGGGCGGTGTACCCGTCGTCGGGCTCGGTCGGTGCGCACAGGTCCGGCGACCCGCCGAGGGACAGGACGTCGAGGTTGACGTTGCCGTCGTCACCCTCGTCGTACCGGAGCGTGATCGTGTTGGCCCCCTCGCGCAGGTCGAGGTCGCGCGTGGCGAAGTCCCACGTCTTCCAGTCGCCCGTGCTCGGCAGCACCCAGGGGTCCACCTCGGTGCCGTTGACGAGCACCGAGATCGACTTGTCGCCCTCGAACGGGTTCGGACCGTTGGCGTACCGCAGGTTGACCGGCTGCGTGCCGGCCGCGTCCGCCGTCACCGTGAAGCTCACACCCGCGCCGGGCGACTGGATGCCGTCGACGAACCCGGAGCCCGAGTAGCCGCTGTGCTCGCTGGTGAGCCCGGCGGAGCCGAGCAGCACCGACTCCTCGGCCTCGTGGTAGCCGCGGTCGGCGGGGGCCTCGTAGCCGGGCAGGCTGTTGAGCGTGTACCAGGCCTCCGTGTTCCACAGCTCACGGTCCGCGGCGTCGCTGAACGGGCGCGGCGAGCGCAGGTGCACGACCCGGCCCGGCTTGAGCCCGTCGACCGTGAGGCTGACGGTGGTGCGGTCGTCCGAGACGGTGGCGTCGCTGACGTGCAGCACCTCCTCGTCGATCTTCGGCCCGCCGTACTGCTGGGTGGGCACGTAGCGCCACTGGTCCACGCGGTACGCCTGGGCGGCGTCCTCGGCGATCTTCGCGGCCGTCGCGTCGGAGAGCGGCTGGTTGTACTCGATCTCGAAGCCGCCGTCGCGCACGCGCATCTCGAGCATGTCGAACGACTCCTGGCCGTTCGGCGTCAGCTTCTGCAGGCCGTAGCGGAGCTTGTTGGGCTCGCTCCAGTTGCCGGCCTCGCCGATGCCGCCCACGTAGACCGCGCCGTCGGGCCCGATCACGGTGCGGTTGACGCCCGCCTCGAGCCCTGCGGTGTGCCGGAACACGGCGCCCTGGAACTCGCCGTCGACCTTCTCGAGGAACCCGCGCTGCAGGCCGCCGTAGGTGACGTCGCCGAAGAGGAGCTGGCCGGCGAACTCGCCCTCGGTGAGCTGCACGGGCTCGCTGGGCGAGTTGCCGATCTCGTTCTGCGGGATCCACAGCACCGGCTGGGTGACGGGCTGGTCGTCGAACGGGCCGGCCGGGTTCGTGTAGTGGTTGAAGAACCGGTCCTGCTCGACGTGCACCAGCTTGGAGCTGGGCAGCCAGGCGCCCTGGTTGTCCATGACGAACAGCTCGTCCTCGGGGCCGAACGCCATGCCGTTCGGCGTGCGGAGCCCGCCCGCCACGTAGTCGATCTCGCCGGTCTCGCGGTCGACCGTGATGCTCGTGCCGCGGTTCTCCGCCGGCTGCGGGTCGGTCGTGGCGCCACCGTTGTTGATGGCCACGGAGAGGTTGACGTAGAAGTGGTCCTCGTCGTGCAGCAGCCCGAACGCGAACTCGTGGAAGTTGCCGCCGAACGGCCACTCCGCGACGGTCGAGCGGGTGTCGAAGAACCCGTCCCCGTCCGGGTCGGTGAGCTCGGTGAGCGCGTCCCGCTCGGTGACGAAGATCGAGTCGTCGATGACGGCGACGCCCATGGGGTTGAACAGGTCGGTGGCGATCTTGGTCGCGGTGACCTCCTCGGCGCTGGTCTCGCCGGTCACCTGGTCGAGCACGAACAGCTCGCCGGGCTCCGGGTCCTCGACCCAGCCGCCGGGGCTCACGGAGCCGGACGTCGCGACGACGAGGTCGCCGTCGGCGGTCCAGTCCATGCCGGAGACCATCGGCTCGAAGCCTTCGGGCCGCAGGTCGGTGAGGTCGTAGCCGGGGTGCACGGCGTCCAGGGGCAGGCCGTCGCCGGCGGTGTCCTCGGCGCCCTCGCAGTACTTGGTGCCGGGGGCCGTGACGCGGACGACGCCGGCCTCGGTGCTCAGCGCCTCCTGCGGCACCACGGTGAACTCGCTGGCGCCCGGCGGCATCCACTCGAGCCGCAGGACCTGGCCGTAGGCGTCCTCGAAGAACTCGACGAACAGCGGGTGCGCGCCGGCGGTCAGCGTGACGGTGCCGTCCACGGACTCCTCGCCGTGCAGGCCGTCGTTGTCCACGACGACCTCGTCACCGATCGACAGCCGGGAGCCGTCGTCGCTGGTGAGGCGGAACGTGTACTCGCCGTCCTCGGGGGCGTGGACGTTGCCCACCACGTGGGTGAGGAAGTGGTCCTCGAGCCCGAACTGGCTCGCCTCGGTCCAGTCGATCGTCGGCATGAGCTTGTCGACGTTGGGCGTCTGACCGTCCTTGAGGGTGCAGAGCTGCTCGATGCTCTGGCGGAGGTCGTAGGTGCGCAGGGTGACGCCGGGCTCCTGCGGCGGCAGGTCGGCGGTCTGCAGCTGCGTGGCGGCCGGGGAGGCGGGCTCGACGGCTCCGGCGGGTGCGGTGGCGAGGGCAGCGGTGCCGCCCGTCAGGGCGAGGGTGACGAGTCCCGCGAGACATCTGGTGGCGGGGCCGGACGGTCGTGCTGGCATGTTCTTCCTCCTTGAAGACGGTGTCGACCGCTCCTGACCGTAGACGGGCTTCTGCTGATCGGCAAGCAAAAGATGATCATCAAGACTAATGATCTTGCCGATCTCATGGCAGATCGCCGGTCGCCTGGCGTCCCGGAGGTCGCTCGGGGGACACTGTCAGCACGCGGGGGCGAGAGACGCTCGGCCCGGCATCGAGCGCAGGAACGGGTGAGGAACGTGCCAGAGATCTCCGCCGACTCGGAGCTGCGCGACGTCGCCGAGCAGATGTCGGCCCAGGCCCGGACGTTCCTGTCGACCACGTCGCAGGTCGCCTCGGGCGGATTCCCGGGCGCCGAGCTGTCCCTGCTGATCCTCGCGACCTCGGACCTGCTCGCGGCGGGCGCACGGCTCGCGGCGATCACCGACGTCGTCCCCGTCGAGCGCTTCGAGCCCGACGCCGGGCGGGAGACCGACATGGACCCGCTGCGGACCGCGCTGGCCCGGATGTTCGACGGGTTCGACGACTACGTCGAGGTGACCGACCCGGTGCTGAGCGCCGACGTCGCCCCGGCGACCCTCTCCGGGGACCTGGCCTGCGTGGCCGACGAGATCGCCAAGGGGCTGCAGCACTTCGACGACGGCCACGAGCTCGAGGGCCTGTGGTGGTGGCAGTTCAGCTACCTGTCGAGCTGGGGCGAGCGTGCCGCGTCAGGGTTGCGCGTGCTCCAGGGCGTCCTCGGCCACCTGCGCCTCGACGTGCCCGACGACGTCGCCGCCGAGGCGGAGTACGACGCGCTGCACGCCTGACCCGCCGAGGCGCGGGGACCGTCAGGCGACGCGGGTGCCCTGCGGCAGCCGGTGCGCCGGGATGCGCAGGCGCCGGACGGCGGTGACGATCCCGCCCGCGCCGAGCAGCACGTAGATCCCGAGGCCCCAGGGCCACACCTCCGACTCGCTCGGCTGCTGCTCCTCGACGGGCGACGTGAGCTGCGTGTCGCGACCGTCGACCGTGAACCACATGTCTCCGCACCAGTCCTGCTCCGCCGGAGGACCGGTGCGGGCGAACCGGACCCCGTACTGGATCAGCGTCAACGGGTCGGCAGCGGACTCGTACGTCTCGGGGTCGGCGAGCGGCTGGGCGTCCGCGACGATCACGAACGGGTTGGCGGCGAGCAGCCACCAGGTGCGTTCGGAGTGCCAGACGTCCTGCGTCTGGACCGTCCACCCGCACTCCGGCGGCTCCGTGTCCTCCCAGTCGTAGTCGGTCGGTGCGCTCCAGGTCCGCACGTCCTCGGTGGTGGTCACCAGCGGTGCGCTGAGGCCGAAGAGCGCCAGCGTCACGACCGACAGCCCGCCCACGGTGAGGTAGGTGAGCACCGCCGAACCGGAGGTCTTCGCGGTGAGCGCGGAGAACCCGAGGCCGACGGCGCACACCACCCCGAGCACGACCGCGAGCACCAGCACGACGGACACGAGCGACCAGAACGGCAGCCCGCCCACGGCGAACGCCCACACGATGAACGGCACGCTCGCGGCCAGGAAGGCGAGGGCTGCCAGCCAGGCGGCCAGCAGCTTGCCGACCACGATCTCCGCGGGGGTGAGGAGCGTCGCCTGGAGGGTCGCGAGCGTCCCGGCGGCACGGTCGCCGTTGATCGCCGGAGCGGTGAGCGCCGGCGCGACCAGCAGCCCGAGGAAGAGGACGAAGAAGACGACGACGCCGAACATCGTCCCGCCCGCGCCGTCCGCGCCCATCGACGGGTCGTCGAACATCATGGTGACCGCGCCGGAGGTGAGCAGGGTGATGAGCCCCACCACCACGAACCACACGACGAGCGCGATCTTCCAGCGCGTGGAGCGCACCCGCTGCCGCAGCTCGAGCTGCGTCACCGTCCGCACGCCCTGCCACGACAGGGACCAGTCGCTCGTGGGCACCGCACGGGGCTGGGTGCCCGACGGCGGGACCTCCCGGGTCTCGACGCTCACCGTCGTTCCTCCTCGAGTCGCAGGTACGCCTGCTCCAGCGCGCCACCGGCCGGCGCCATGGAGACCACCGGCACGCCGGCGTCGACCGCGTCGCGCAGCAGGGCCGCCGCGGCCTCGTCGCCGCCGAGCTCGACCAGCGCGGCGCCGTCGTCCTCGAGCCGGGCGGCGATCCCGGCCGTGGTGAGCCACTCCGCCAGCGGATCGGGGGTCAGTGCGGCGATCCGCCACGCGCGGCGCTCCGCGGCGGCGTCGTCCACGGACTGCGACCGCACGGTGCGCCCCTGGGAGAGGAAGACCGCGTCGTCGGCCATCTCGTCGAGCTCGGTGAGCACGTGCGAGCTGATGAGGATCGTCTTGCCCGCTGCCGCGAGACGGCGCACGAGCTCGCGCAGGTCCACGCGCGAGCGAGGGTCCAGGCCGGAGGCGGGTTCGTCGAGGAGCAGCACGTCGGGGTCGTGGACCAGCGACCGAGCGAGCCCGAGCCGCTGCTTCTGCCCCCGGGAGAGCACGTGCGCGGGGGAGTCGGCCAGATCGGCGAGGTGCACCAGCTCCAGCAGCTCGGCCGCGCGCCGGGCGCCGTCCGCGGCGCTCATCCGGTAGGCCGCCGCCACGGTCGTCAGCACCTCGCGGGCGGTGAGCGACTCCCACGTGCCGAACACGTCGGGCATCCAGCCGATCCGGGCGCGTGCGGCACGGCCGTGCGCAGCGGGATCGATGCCGCCGATCCGGACCTCGCCGCCGTCGGGCGCCAGGAGCCCGGCGAGCATCAGCAGGAGCGTCGTCTTGCCGGACCCGTTGGGGCCGACCAGCGCCGTGACGCGGCCGGGCCGCGCCTCCAGGGTCACGTCCACCACCGCGTGCACGGTGCCGAAGGCCCGCCGCACGCCGCGCGTGCTGATACCACCGCCGTCGTCGGTCATGGCGACGAACCTACGCCGCGAGGCGCGGTACCGACATCATCCTCCGGGATGATCTCTCACCTGCGACGACTGCCTCGGGCGTCGAGCACGTGCAAGGATTCGACGCGTGCTCGACCTCGACCCCACCACCATCGTCCTGCTCGTCCTGGCCGGCCTCGCCGCCGGCTGGGTCGACGCCGTCGTCGGTGGGGGCGGGCTGATCCAGCTCCCCGCGCTGCTGCTCGTGCCGGGCATCTCGCCCGTGCAGGCGCTCGCGACCAACAAGCTCGGCTCGATCATGGGCACCTCGGTGAGCTCGATCACCTACTACCGGCGCGTCGGCCCCGACCTGACGACGGCGGGGCCGATGGCGCTCGCGGCCCTGGCCGGGGCGGTCGGCGGCGCGGCGCTCGCCACGCAGATCCCGGCGGAGCTGTTCACGCCGATCATCCTCGTGGTGCTCGTCGGGGTCGCCCTGTTCACGATCCTGCGGCCGCGGCTCGGCGCACAGGACGACCTGCGCTGGGAGGGCAACCGGCACCGGTGGACGGCCGCGGGCATCGGCCTGGTCATCGGCGCCTACGACGGCCTGCTCGGGCCCGGGACGGGGACGTTCCTGGTGATCTCCCTGGTGAGCGTGCTCGGCTACGCGTTCCTGCCGGCGTCCGCGCTGGCGAAGATCGTCAACTTCGCCACGAACCTCGGGGCGCTGCTGTACTTCGTGCCGCACGGCGCCGTGATCTGGGGACTCGGCCTGTCGATGGGGGTGGCGAACCTCGTGGGCGGGTACGTCGGGGCGCGGATGGCCGTCGCGAAGGGCTCCGGGTTCGTGCGGGTGGTGTTCGTGGTGGTGGTCGGCGCGCTGATCTGCAAGCTCGGCTACGACGTCGTCACCGACCTCTCGAGGTAGTGCGCACTCCGCCGAGGTAGTACCGCCGTCTGTGACGGCGTCCACATCGGTCGCGTGGACCGGCCGCTACGATGGTCCGCGCACACACAAGACACCGGCGGGCCGTTGAGAGAGACGGTGGCCGGCAACAGGAAGGTTGCTTGCATGGCACTGGTCGTGCAGAAATACGGTGGGTCGTCCGTCTCGGACGCCCGCTCCATCAAGCGCGTGGCCAAGCGCATCGCCGAGGCCAAGCGCGCCGGCAACGACGTGGTCGTCGTGGTGAGCGCCATGGGCGACACCACGGACGAGCTCCTCGAACTTGCCGAAGAGATCAGCCCCAGGCCCCCGCAGCGGGAGATGGACATCCTGCTCACCGCCGGTGAGCGGATCTCGATGTCCCTCCTCGCGATGGCGATCGACAAGCTCGGGGTCAAGGCCAAGTCCTTCACCGGCCAGCAGGCCGGCCTCCTCACCGACGCGGTCCACGGCAAGGCCCGCATCGTCGACGTCGTCCCGCACCGGATCCGCCAGACCCTCTCCAAGGGGCAGGTCGCGATCGTCGCGGGATTCCAGGGTGTCAGCACCTCCAACGACGTCACCACGCTCGGCCGTGGCGGCTCGGACACGACGGCGGTCGCCCTGGCCGCTGGGCTCGACGCGGACGTCTGCGAGATCTACACCGACGTCGACGGCATCTTCAGCGCCGACCCGCGCATCGTGCCGGGTGCCCACAAGATCGACCAGGTCACCTACGAAGAGATGCTCGAGCTGGCTGCCTCCGGCGCCAAGGTCCTCGCGCTGCGGGCCGTCGAGTACGCGCGCCGGTACGACGTACCGGTGCACGTCCGCAGCTCGTTCTCGGGCAAGACCGGCACGCTCGTGACCGGCACCCACGGAGACGCCATCGACCCGAACGCCAGCACCGGTGACCAGGAGGAAGCCATGGAAGACCCGATCATCTCCGGCGTCGCGCACGACAGCAGCGAGGCCAAGATCACCGTCGTCGGCGTCCCCGACACGCTCGGCCAGGCCGCCCGCATCTTCGAGGTGGTCGCCGGAGCCGGCGCGAACATCGACATGATCGTGCAGAACGTCTCTGTCGCCGCGACGGGCCTGACGGACATCTCGTTCACGCTGCCGCACGGCGACGTCCGCTCGACGGTCGCCGCGCTCAACGCCGTGAAGTCGGAGCTCAAGTTCGACGAGCTGGAGATCGACGAGGAGATCGGCAAGGTCTCCCTCGTCGGCGCCGGCATGAAGTCGCACCCGGGCATCTCGGCACGCCTCTTCGGCGCGCTGCGCGACGCCGGGATCAACATCGAGATGATCTCCACCTCGGAGATCCGCATCTCGGTCGTCACCCGCGCGGACAACCTCGACGACGCGGTGCGGGCCATCCACTCCGCGTTCGGCCTGGACTCCTCCGAGGGCGAGGCCGTGGTCTACGCCGGGACGGGGCGGTGATCGGCTGATGGCTCTCATCAACAACCAGGGCGTCGACGTCGCCGTGGTCGGTGCGACCGGCCAGGTCGGTGCCGTCATCCGCCGGTTCCTCTCCGAGCGCGGCTTCCCCGTGAAGAACCTGCGCCTCTTCGCCTCGGCGCGGTCGGCCGGCTCGGTCATCACGTACGAGGGCGTCGACGTCACGGTCGAGGACGTCGCGGCGACGCCGACGGCGGAGCTTGCCGACATCGACATCGCCCTGTTCTCCGCCGGTGGGGGGACGTCGCGCGAGCACGCTCCCCGCTTCGCCGAGGCGGGCGCCGTCGTCGTCGACAACTCGTCCGCGTGGCGCCTCGACCCCGAGGTGCCGCTGGTGGTCTCCGAGGTGAACCCGGAGGCGATCGCCGACGCGGCCAAGGGCATCATCGCCAACCCGAACTGCACCACGATGGCCGCTATGCCGGTGCTCAAGCCGCTGGCCGCGGAGGCCGGGCTGGAGCGCCTGCGCGTCGCGACCTACCAAGCGGTGTCGGGGTCGGGGGTCGGCGGGGTCAAGGAGCTTGCCGACCAGGCGCGCGCCGCCGTCGCCGGTGACCTCGAGGGCCTGGCGCTCTCGGGGGACGCGGTCCAGCTCCCCGAGCCGGAGAAGTACGTGGCGCCGATCGCGTTCGACGTGGTGGCGCTGGCCGGCTCGATCGTGGACGACGGGTCCGAGGAGACGGACGAGGAGCAGAAGCTCCGCAACGAGTCCCGCAAGATCCTCGGGCTGCCGGACCTCGCCGTGGCGGGGACCTGTGTGCGCGTGCCGGTGTTCACCGGGCACTCGCTGGCGATCCACGCGGAGTTCGGCGCGGCGATCACGCCCGACCGGGCGCGCGAGCTGCTGGGTTCCGCGCCGGGCGTGGAGCTGGCCGACGTCCCGACGCCGCTGGCCGCCGCCGGTGCCGACCCGTCGTTCGTGGGTCGCATCCGCGTGGACCAGTCGGTGCCGGACGGTCGTGGTCTCGTGATGTTCGTGTCCAACGACAACCTGCGCAAGGGTGCCGCGCTCAACGCCGTGCAGATCGCGGAGATCGTCGCCGGCGACCTGGCCGAGCTCGCGACGTACGACGAGCTCGAGACCGCCGCGGCCGACGCCTGACGGCTCGGCGAGACGGACGGGCCGCGGTGGGACTCGTCCCGCCGCGGCCTTCGTCGTTCCACACCTCCGCTGTGGGTGCACGACACGCCGTTGTCGCCGCGTGGATGGTGGCGTGTCGTGCACCCACAGCGGAGGGGCGGGTGGGGCTGCTGTGTGCCACGTGGCAACTGCGTTGACACGTTCGTCTAACCCCTCCCTCCCCCGGTGGAGCTGGAGACCCACGCGGTGCTCAAGGCGACGATCGAGGCGCGTGATGCCCTGGCGCGCTTCGACGCGCGAGCGCAGGCCCTGCCGAATCCGACGGTGCTGATCAACGCCATCCCGCTCCTGGAAGCGCAGGCAAGCTCGGAGATCGAGAACATCGTCACGACGACGGACGAGCTGTTCACGGCAGCAGCCACAGACGTCGGAGCGACTCCCGCGGCACGGGAGGCGCTCCGGTACCGCAGCGCGCTGCAGACCGGGTTCCAGCAGGTTGGCCAGCGCCCGCTCACGGCGAACACGGCGGCCGAGATCTGCGCCGTCATCCGCGGCCACGACGAGGGGTTCCGTCGCGGTGAGGTGTTCATCGGAGATCCTGCGACCAGGCAGCAGGTCTACACCCCGCCGTCGGGCACCGCGCTGAGCAGCTTGCTCGACGACTGGTCGGAGTTCCTCAACGCGCCGTCCGATCTGGACCCGCTGGTGCGCATGGCTGTCGCCCACTACCAGTTCGAGGCGATCCACCCGTTCACCGACGGCAACGGTCGCACCGGGCGCATCATGAACGTCCTGATGCTCTGCGACGCCGGCCTGATGCACCTTCCCCTGCTCTACCTGTCCCGCTACATCATCGAGTCGAAGGACGACTACTACCGTCTGCTGCGCCTGGTGACGTCGGACGGGGCCTGGGAACCGTGGGTCCGGTACATCGTCGACGGCGTCCGTGTGACTGCGGAGCGGACCACCCGGGTGGTCGACAACATCGACAAGGTTCAGGAACGGCTGCTCGATCATGTGCGCCAGGTGGTGGGGTCGGCCAACGGCGACCTGTTGGCGGTGCTCATGGAGCAGCCATATGCCCGGGTGCGGGACGTCATCGACCGGTGCGGCGTGTCTCGGCCCACGGCCTCCAAGTGGATGCACGGGCTGGTCGACGCCGGCGTGCTTGCCGACCTGCGCGTCGGCCGCGAGGTGCTCTACATCAACCGGGCGCTGATGGACGTGCTGCGCGGGTGACCACAGCCTGCGGACGTCGGTGCGCCTTCAGCACGGCAACGTGCCGCACGCAGCGCCGGCCGGGCCCCGGCACGCACCACGACTGCCACGACCGCCACGACCGCCACCGTCCCCTGCGCCACCATCGACGCCGTGGGAGACACCGCGGGGTGGTCAGCAGGTGGTGGCTCCGTGCAGGTCGTCGCAGTGGAGGCGGACGCGTGCTTCGGTGACGGTGACGGGTTCGGTGGTGCTGGTGGTGGTGATGGTGCCGTCGATGGTGGTCCAGGTGCTGGTGCCGGCGATGCGGAAGTGGCCTTGCCAGGTGGTGTCCAGGGTGACGGTGACGGTGTCGCGGTACCAGTCGCCCTGGTCGTCGACGTGGGTGTCGGGGTCGTGGGCGGGGTCGCCGAGGTGGGTGTAGGTGTGCCCGATCCAGGATGCGTCGGGTGCGGTGGTCTCGCCGGTCCAGGCTCGGCCGGGGTCGGTGGTGGTCAGTGTGTCGCCGCCTGGGGTGTGGGGGTCGTCGAAGTTCCACGTGTATTCGACCGGGTCGGCGCGGATCTCGACGGGCACGTCCAGGAGGGTGGCCTGTTGGGTCTGGGGTTGGGTGGTGGCGTAGGCGGGGTAGTGGACGTTGACCAGCAGCGGTTCGCGGGCTTGGACCGTGGCGGTGGGGGTGGTGATCTGCATGGCGGCGAAGGCGCGTCGGGCCTGGGCGGCGACGTCGGCCGGGGTGATGCACTCGCGGCCGGAGACCTGCTCGGGTGCGGTGTAGGTGCCGTCGTCCTGGAGGCGTTCGACCCACAGCTCGGCGAGCTCGTACTCGTCGTCGTTGCAGGGGGCGCTCTCGATGTCTGCTTCTCGTGAGCCGTCGGGGCAGGTGTCCAGGGTGGTGATCAGCTCGATGCCGTCCGCGGTGGTGGCGATGTTGCAGGT
>NZ_JBLUNY010000011.1:0-139615 GCF_048065335.1 Isoptericola maris
CCCCCCCCCCCCCCGCCCCCACCGCCGTGTGCCACGATGGTGATGGTCTCGTCGCACGGACGGACCGGATCGGCACGAGGAGCGAGAGATGCAGCGCGTCGTCGCGGAGATCGGGGTGGCCCTCGAGGCCTGCTCGGTCAACCCGTCGACCCAGGCCGCCTGCCGCTGACCCCACGGGGCCCGTGCGGAGGCGCCTGGCTCAGTCCTGCCCTCCTCCACCCGGCCCGCCGAGCCCTCGACACGACGATCCGTCGATCCGTGCCGTGGCGCCCCGGGTGGGCCCTGCTCCCCGAAAGCCGACCCATGACTCCCTTCACCGAACAGCAGATCCGCGCCAGCCTCGTCAACGCCACGCGCAGCGAGCGGCAGCGGATGATCCTCCCCGACCTCGCGCAGCTCCGCTGGGACCGCCTCGACTACCTCGGGTGGCGGGACCGCAAGCAGCCGCTCGCCGCGTACGCGATCACCGAGATGGACGGCGAGCCGGTCGGCATCATCCTGCGCGCCCCGGAGACCAGCAGCCGCCGCGCCGCCATGTGCGCGTGGTGCGAGGACGTCGCCGACAACAGCGACACGTCCCTCTACGTCGCACGCCGCGGCGGAGCGCCCGGCCGCAAGGGCAGCACGATCGGCACGCTGATCTGCACCGACTTCCGCTGCTCGCGCAACGTACGGCGGCGGCCCACCCTCGCCGAGTCCGGGGCCGACGACGACGGGGCGCGCGCCGTCGTCGTCGAGCGGCGCATCGAGGGCTTGCGCGAACGTACCCGCCGGTTCCTCCAGGAGGTGCGCAGCACCGCCTGACCGGCGTGCGACGGCGCCTGGCTGCACCTCGATGGATGTTCGCCGAGAGCGAACAGACACCTCTTGGCACTCTCGGGGTGAGAGTGCTAAATCATGAGGTGTAGCCAGGCGACGCCGGACGGACCGGCGCGCTGATCGCGGTCGGGGCCGCACCGTGCGGCCCTCGTCGAGGAGGTGATGCGCGATGGCTACCTACTGGGACCCGTTCCAGGAGATGGACCGACTCTTCGGGTCGCTCGCCACGTCGAGGAACGCTCCGGCGATGCCGATGGACCTGTTCCGCGAGGGCGACCACTACGTCCTCGCCGTCGACCTGCCCGGCATCGACCCCGGCAGCATCGACGTCTCGTGCGAGGACCGCACCCTGACCATCCGCGCCGAGCGCACGCCTCGGTCCGGCGAGGGTCAGTGGCTCGTGCGGGAGCGGACGTCCGGCACGGTCGCGCGGCAGCTCACCCTGGGCCGCGGACTGGCGCTCGACAACATCTCGGCGAACTACGCCGACGGGGTGCTGACGCTGACCATCCCGGTGGCCGAGGACGCGAAGCCGCGCCGGATCGAGGTCAGCCACGAGTCCGACCGCGAGACCATCGAGGCCCGCAAGAGCTGATCGCGACAGCCGGAGGTCGGCGCCGGTGAGGGCTCAGCCCTTGCTGGCGCCGATCATCGGCAGCCCGAACGCGAGCCCCGTGGCGAGGATGCCTCCGGTGAACACGTACGGGGCGATGGACGGGTCGGCCGTCGCGCCGACCCCGATGAGGACCAGACCGCCGAGGAACAGCACGAACGAGACGATCACGCGCCCGAGCATCGCGCCCGGGGCGTCGTTCTGCGGGGCGGGGTTCACCTTGAAGTCGCTCATGGGGCCAGCCTAGCCCGGCGCCGTCCGGCGCACGACGGAGCCCGGTACGATCTCCGGATGCCTCGACCCGGACTCCCCCGCCGCGTCCTGGTCGCCGGGACCTCCGGGGCGGGCAAGACGACGCTGGCCGCCCGCCTGGCAGAGATCCTCGACGTCCCCCACACGGAGCTGGACGGCCTCTTCCACGGCCCGCGGTGGACACCCCGGCCCGAGTTCCGCGACGACGTCCGGGCACTGGTGGCGAGCGACGCCTGGGTCACCGAGTGGCAGTACCGGGCCGTGCGACCGCTCCTGCTCGAGCGGGCCGAGCTGCTGGTCTGGCTCGATCTGCCGGTCCAGGTCCGCATGGACCAGGTGGTGCGGCGCACCCTGGGCCGGCGGCGCCGTCGCACCGTGCTGTGGAACGGCAACGTCGAACCTCCCCTGCGGACGTTCCTCACCGACGCCGACCACATCGTGCGGTGGGCGTGGCGCACCCGCCGCTCGCTCGACCACCTCGACGAGCGGCTGGCGGTGCAGGCGCCGCACCTCGAGGTGGTGCGGCTCCGCAGCCGCGCGGAGGTCGAACGGTGGGTGGGACGCACCGCGAACCGCGCGGAGCGTCCCGTCCCGGCGCCACCCGGCGTCGTCGGGTCGACCTAGGAGAGCCTGCGGGCGAGCGTCTCGACGATCCGCACGTCCCCGTCGAGCCAGTCGACGTCCCACAGGCTGCCCGCGTCCAGCCAGCGCAGCTCGTCGTGCTCCACGAGCGGTGCCGGCTCACCTCCGGCGAGCGCGGCGAACCACAGCCGCAGCACGTGCCGGTCGGTGATGATCCAGGCACCGTCGTCGGGCCCCGTCAGCTCGGTCCCGAGGGTGACGGTGACGCCGAGCTCCTCGTGGAGCTCACGGTGCAGCGCCTCGTGCGGCTGCTCCCCCGGTTCCGCCTTGCCGCCGGGGAACTCCCACCGGCGGGCGAGCCTCGCGGGCCGGGACCGGCGGGCGGCGAGCAGACGCGCCGGTCGTTCGAGCGAGTCGACGATGGCGGCGGCGACGACGAGGCGACGGGTCATGGCCGCGAGTCTGCCATCCGCCGCTGGACAGACGTGTGCCCCGCTACCAGCATCCCCCGAGTGGTAGCGGGGCCAGACGTCGTCCAACCGATCAGGGCGTGCGCAAACCTGCGGTGCGAGCCCAGGCCACGGCGTCGGCCCGGGTCGAGACCCCGAGCTTGCGGTAGACGCTGCGTACCTGCGACTTCACCGTGTTGCGCGTGACGAACAGCTTGCTCGCAATCTGCTCGAGCGTGACTTCCTCGGACAGGTTCGACAGCACGACCTGTTCACGGACCGTCAGACCAGGGTCGAGGACCAGACGGTCCATCTCGATTGCACTCATCGTTCTTCCTCCACGACGGCCGCCGATCGCCACGATCGACTTGGGGATCTGCCGTCACAGGAGGAGAGCGTGCAGCGCGCGGTTCATGACGCGCACCACAGAGCGGCTATGTGCGCAAGCGGGGTCGGAGCGTTCCCACGGTGGCTGTCGGGGCGCCTTCTGCGCGATATCTCCGCAGGCCAGGGGCATTTCTTCCGGTTGCGCGGAGCAACGGAAACCTCATTATCACAATCAGGTCACGGTTGCCTATCCAGCGTGCTGTGCGTACTCCTCCGCGCTGAGGAGCTGGCCCGCACCGGTCACCTCGACCTTGAAGAGCCACCCCGCGCCGAACGGCTCCGAGTTGACCACCGCCGGGTCGTCGATCGCGGCCTGGTTGACCTCGACGATGGTGCCGGAGACCGGCGAGTAGAGCTCGGACACGGACTTGGTGGACTCGATCTCGCCGATGACGGTGCCCGCCTCGATGGTGGCGCCCACCTCCGGCAGCTCGAGGTAGACCACGTCACCGAGCGCGTCGGCGGCGACGGACGTGACGCCCACCGTCGCGGGGGTCGCGTCGTCGACCCACTCGTGCTCGACGGAGTAGCGCAGGTTCGCGGGAAAGTCGGCCATGGGAAGGACTCCTGTCGTGGGGTAGGGCTGGCTAGATTGTGTCGGACGACGGCGCGGCGCGCCGGGTGCGGACGCTCAGCCGCGCTCGCGGCGGTAGAACGGCATCGGCACGACGACGAAGGGCTCCGCCCTCCCCCGCACGTCGACGGCCAGCTCGGTCCCCTCCGCGGAGACCTCCGGCGTCACGTACGCCATCGCGACCGGGTGGCCCAGCGTGGGCGACGGAGCCCCCGACGTCACCGTCCCGACCCGCGAGCCGAGAGAGCCGGCGTCCGAGGCGTCACGCTGCACGACGGCGTACCCCGCGCGGGCAGGGCGCCGTCCGGTACCGCGCAGGCCCACCAGGACCCGCTCCGGTGCGTCGTCGTGCCGGTCGGCGAGCGCGGCGCGGCCCACGAACTCGACCGGTGTGCCGTCGTCGGACACCTTGTCGAGCTTGACGATGCGGCCCACTCCGGCGTCGTACGGCGTGGTCGTCGTGTCGAGCTCGTGGCCGTACAGCGGCATCCCGGCCTCGAGGCGCAGGGAGTCACGGGCCGCCAGCCCGGCGGGCACGAGCCCGTGCGGCTCCCCCGCCGCGAGCAGCGCCCGCCACAGCGCCACGGCGTGCTGCGTGGCGACCCAGACCTCGAACCCGTCCTCGCCCGTGTAGCCGGTGCGGGCCACGAGCACGGCCTCGTCACCGAACCGCATGCCGAGGCTGGCGTAGTACCGCAGCTCGTCGAACGCGGTGCCGCCGGAGTTCTCGGGGTCCTCGGTGAGCACCTCCGTCACGATCTGCGCGGCGCGCGGGCCCTGCACGGCGATCAGCGCCTGGCTCGCGGAGATGTCGCGCACCTCGGCGTCGAACCCGGCCGCACGCTCCAGGAGGGCGACCAGCACCGTCTCCGCGTTCGCGGCGTTGGCGACCACGAAGTACTCGTCGTCACCGGTGCGGTAGACGATCAGGTCGTCGAGCACTCCCCCGTCCTCGGCGCAGAGCATCGTGTACCGGGCGCCCGCGTGGCGAAGCTTCGACAGGTTCCCCACCAGGGCGTGGTCGAGGAACGCCCCGGCGTCCGGGCCGGTCACCGCGATGCCGCCCATGTGCGACAGGTCGAACAGGCCGGCGGCCTCGCGCACCGCGCGGTGCTCGGCGAGGTCAGAGGTGTATCGCAGCGGCATCATCCAGCCGCCGAAGTCCGTCATCGTCGCGCCGAGCGCCTCGTGCTCGGCGTGCAGCGGCGTCTTCTTCTCCGTCATGGCGTCCTCAGTTCTGGCCGAGCGGCTCGGCGTAGGCGTCGATCGGCGGGCAGGAGCACTGCAGGTTGCGGTCGCCGTGCGCCTGGTCGATGCGGCGGACGGGCGGCCAGTACTTGGCGGCGCGCAGGCCGGCGACGGGGAACGCCGCCTCCTCGCGCGTGTACGGGCGGTCCCACTCCGCGCCCAGCAGGGTGGCCGCGGTGTGCGGTGCGTGCCGCAGCGGGGAGTCCTCGAGGGCCCAACGCCCGCTCGCGACGGCGTCGATCTCGCCGCGGATGGCGATCATCGCCTCGACGAACCGGTCCAGCTCGCCGAGGTCCTCGGACTCCGTCGGCTCGACCATGAGGGTCCCCGGGACGGGGAAGGCCATCGTGGGCGCGTGGAAGCCGAAGTCGACCAGCCGCTTGGCGACGTCGTCGACGGTGACGCCGGTCTCGGCCGTGATCTGGCGCAGGTCCAGGATGCACTCGTGCGCCACGAGACCGTGGGCGCCCGTGTAGAGCACCGGGTAGTGGCCCCCGAGCCGTGAGGCGACGTAGTTGGCGGTCAGCACGGCGTTCTGGGTCGCCGCCGTGAGGCCCTCGGGCCCCATCATCGCGAGGTAGGCGTACGAGATCGGCAGGATGCCGGCCGACCCGTGCGGGGCCGCGGAGACCGGCGGCACTCCCACCTCCCGGGCCGTGCTGCCCGACGGCGTGGGGTCGCCCGGGAGGAACGGCACCAGGTGCTCGGCCACCGCGACCGGGCCCACGCCCGGGCCGCCACCGCCGTGCGGGATGCAGAACGTCTTGTGCAGGTTCAGGTGGGAGACGTCGCCGCCGAACCGGCCGGGTCGGGCGAGGCCGACCAGCGCGTTGAGGTTCGCACCGTCGATGTACACCTGACCGCCCGCATCATGTACAGCGCCGCAGACCTCGCGGACATGCTCCTCGTAGACGCCGTGCGTGGACGGGTAGGTGATCATGATCCCTGCCACGTGGCCGCCGTGCTGCTCCAGCTTGGCGTGCAGGTCCGCGAGGTCGATCTCGCCGTCGTCGGCCGTGGCCACCACGGCGACCCGCAGACCGGCCAGCGCGGCCGACGCGGCGTTGGTGCCGTGCGCCGACGCCGGGATGAGCACGATGTCGCGGTGCTCCTCGCCGCGGGACGCGTGGAACGCGCGGATCGCCAGCAGGCCCGCCAGCTCGCCCTGCGAACCGGCGTTGGGCTGCACCGACACCGCGGCGTACCCGGTGATCCGGGCGAGCCGGTCTTCGAGGTCGGCGATCAGCTCGCCGTATCCGAGCGCCTGGTCGGCCGGCACGTAGGGGTGCAGGTCGGCGAAGCCCGGCCAGCTGATCGGCTCCATCTCCGCGGTGGCGTTGAGCTTCATCGTGCAGGAGCCGAGCGGGATCATCGTGCGGTCCAGCGCCAGGTCCTTGTCGCTGAGGAGGCGCAGGTAGCGCAGCATGGCCGTCTCGGACCGGTGCCGGTGGAACACTGGGTGCTGCAGGAACGCCGTGCCGCGCAGCAGCACCTCGTCGAGCCCGACGCCCTCGGCCGCGTCGGCGGGCGTGTCGGCGGGAGTGGCGTCGAACAGCCCGAGCAGCGCCTCGACGTCGGCCTCGGTGGTCGTCTCGTCGCACGCGATCTGTACGTGGTCACTATCGGAGACGTACAGGTTGTAGCCCGCCGCGACGGCGGCAGCGCCGACCGAGGTGGCGCGGCCTGGCACCGCGACGCGCACGGTGTCGAAGAACGCGCCGTGCACCACCTCGACGCCCGCCGCGCGAAGACCGCCCGCGAGCGCGAGCGCCCGGCCGTGCACCCGCTCGCCGATCGCCCGCAGGCCCTCGGGACCGTGGTAGACGGCGTACATCGAGGCGACCACGGCGAGCAGCGCCTGCGCGGTGCAGATGTTCGACGTCGCCCGCTCACGGCGGATGTGCTGCTCCCGCGTGGCGAGGGCCAGGCGGTACCCGACCGCGCCGTCGGCGTCCACCGACACGCCGACCAGGCGGCCCGGGAGCTGACGCTCCAGACCCTTGCGCACCGACATGTAGGCGGCGTGCGGGCCGCCGTAGAACAGCGGGACGCCGAAGCGCTGTGCGGAACCGACCGCGACGTCGGCCCCGAGCTCGCCGGGGGAGACCAGCATCGTGAGCGCGAGGAGATCGGTGGCCATGGTCACCAGGGCACCGCGGTCCTTCGCCTCCCCGATGACGGAACGGACGTCGAGCACGCGCCCGGAGGCGCCCGTCTGCTGGACCACGACGCCGACGAGGTCACCCGCGGGGAGCGTGCCGCCGTCGGCCTCGAACGCGGCGAGGCCGGCGTCGAGTCCGTCCTCGAGCGACACGACGACGACGGGCAGCCCGACCGCCTCCGCGCGGCCCTGCGTCACGGCGAGCGACTGGCCGAACAGGTCGGCGTCGAGCACCACGTAGCCCTGCTTCGCGCGCGAGGCCCGCCACATGAGGGCGACTGCCTCGGCGACGGCGGTGGCCTCGTCCAGCAGCGACGCCCCGGCGATCTCCAGCCCGGTGAGGTCCTCGACCACCTGCTGGAAGTTGAGCAGCGCCTCCAGCCGGCCCTGGGAGATCTCCGGCTGGTACGGGGTGTACGCGGTGTACCAGGCGGGCGCCTCGAGAACGTTGCGCCGGATGACCGGGGGAGTGATCGTCGGGTAGTAACCCAGCCCGATCATCTGCCGCTTGACCTGGTTCTTCGCGGCGACCGCGCGCAGGTCGTCGAGCACCTGCGCCTCGCTGCGGGCGGGCGGCAGGTCCAGCGGCTCCTGCTCGCGGATCGCGGCCGGGACGGCGGCGTCGACCAGCGCGTCGAGATCGGCGTACCCGAGCTGGTCGAGCATCGCCGTCGTCTCGCGCCCGCGCGGGCCGATGTGCCGGTCCGCGAAGACGTCCGGGTCGAAGGGGGAGTGGGTCACGAGGAGTGCTCCGAGGGTGTCGGTGGACGAGGACCCTCCCCGCTCTGTCATGGGACCTGAGAGTTTGGCCGGTCCGCCTGTACGGGGCGCGCCGGCTTGCACCGTCGGTGGGCCCCGCGTCGAGACGCCGGACCGCTTTTCAGAGTTGCCTCGCCGTGACGGTACTGGGGCCTGAGAGATTCCCGGGGAGGGTTTGCTCCTTCGGCGCCGACCCCTGGCTGGGGCCGTGCTCTCCCGTCACGGTTCGAGCGGCTGTGCGGTCGTGCTGTTGTCCCGGGCAGTCTACCGCCGAGGTCGTACCGCCGTCGTCGAGGTAGTACCTCGGCCGGGGTCAGGTGAGCTCGAGGCCTCGGGCCACGTCCACCATCGCGTCGACGACGGCGCGCACCGCCGGCCCCGGCTCGTGCCGCGTCGCCCGGTGGCGCACGATGACGCGGCGCGATCCGAGCCCGGGCATCGCGACGCGCTCGACGCCGTCGGGCACCTCGCCGCTCTCGACCGCGAGCGCCGGCAGCATGGCGATCCCCTGGCCGGCGGCCACGAGCGCGAGCGCGGTGTCGAAGTCGAAGTAGGCGTGCCGCGCCTCGATGGTGGTGCCGAGGGTGCGACCGAGCCGACGCAGCGCGCGGTCGGCTGCGGTCCCGCTGAGCGCGCCGACCCAGGGCAGGTCGCGCAGGTCGTCGAGGCGTTCGGGCGTGGGCAGCGACGCCGGCACCACGAGCCGCCAGGGCTCGTCGAGCAGCGGCACGTCGTGCGCGCCGCGGGGGGCGGGGGCGTCGACGTCTCCGTCGTGCTCGAGGAGGACGACGTCGAGGTCGCCGGCGCGCAGCATCCGGACGGACTCGGCGGGCTCGTGCTCGCGGACGTCGATGGTGACGCCTGGGTGCTCCTCGGCGAGCGGGCCGAGCAGGGGAGCGACGACCGCGCGGATCGCCGACTGGAACGCGCCGACCTTGACGGTGCCGGTGACGCCCTCGCCGAGGTTGGCGATCTCCTGGCGTGCCTCGAGGAGCTCGGCCTCGATGCGTTCGGCCACGTCGGCGAGGACCCGGCCGGCGGGTGTCAGGGTGACGCCTCGCGGCCCTCGGTCCAGCACCGCGAAGCCTTCCTCGGCCTCCAGACGAGCGATTTGCTGAGAGACGGCAGAAGGGGTCACATGCAAAAGATCTGCTGCGGCGAGGACGCCGCCGGCACGGTGCACTGCAAGGAGGAAGGCAAGCCTTCGTGGGTCGGTGGCCATGTAGTGATGCTAACCGGCATCTGCAGAAAGATTCAATTGTGCTGAACGGGTTTCGTGCCGCAAAATTGTTTTCGGCGCCCGACGAGTCAGTGGTCGGAGGCGGGCGCCGTCCCCCCCTGAAACCCTCGTGAGGAGGCTCGTATGTTGCCGTACCTGTTGTCCGTGGTCACCGCTCTTGGTTGGGTCGGCGCCATCGTCGGCCTCGTCGCCTACTTCCAGGTGTCGCGGGGGCGCTGGGCGCCCAACTCGATCCAGTTCCAGGCCGCCAACCTCTGCGCGACCTCCATGCTGTTCCTCGTCGCCGCCGTGCACGGCGTGTGGCCGTCGGTCGCCGCGAACATCGCCTGGATGATCATCGGGACGCAGGCCGTCCTCATGATCGTCCGCGCACGCCGCGACGCCCGCCGCAATGCGGAGTACGCCGAGCGGGCCTACGCCGAGCCGACGTACAGCGAGGCCGGCACGGAGACGGTCTTCGCCGAGGCCGGCGCACCGGCGGAGCCCCTCGTCGACCACCTCGCGGTGCCGACGCCGCTCGCCATCCGCTGACGAGCTAGAGGGTGGCCTGCCAGGCCACGATCCGGTCGACGGCGCGGGCGACGACGTCGGGGGCCGCGGCGAAGGACAACCGCACCCAGTCCCGACCCCGCTCGCCGTCGAAGTCCGTGCCCGGCGTGATCGCGACGTCCGCCTCCGCCAGCAGGCGCGAGCAGTACGTCACGGCGTCCAGACCGAAGCGGGCGACGTTCCCGTACAGGTAGAAGGCGCCGTCGGCCGGGGCCACCGGTCGCCACCCGAGCTCGTCCACACGGTCGAGCAGCGCGGTGCGCGACGCCGCATATCGCTCGACGTTCGCGGCCGCGGCCGCATAGCCCTCGGCGGAGAACGCCGCGATCCCGGCATGCTGGGCGAGCGCCGGGGGAGACAGGGCGACGTTCCCGGCGAGCGCGTCGACGGGACCGACCAGCTCGTCGGGCAGCACCAGCCACCCGAGGCGCCAGCCCGTCATCGCCCAGTACTTCGAGAACGAGTTCACGACGACGGCGCCCCGGTCGGTGGACGTGGCGGCCGTCGCCTGCTGGACGTCCTGGCTGTAGGCGATGCCGTGATAGATCTCGTCGCTGATGAGGCGCACCTCGTGCTCGGCGCACCAGCGGGAGACGGCGTCGAGCTCGGCCGGGGCGATCATCGTCCCGGTCGGGTTCGCCGGTGAGGCGACGACCAGCCCGTCGAGCCCGCCGCCGTAGTACGTCTCCATGAGCTGGGAGACGGTGGGCTGGTAACGGGTCTCGGGGCCGCAGTCGAGCTCGACGACCTCGCACCCGAGCGCCGTCAGGATGTTCTTGTACGCCGGATAGCCGGGGCGCGCGAGCGCGACGCGGTCACCGACGTCGAACGCCGCGAGGAAGGCGAGCAGGAACCCGCCGCTCGATCCGGTGGTGACGGCGATGCGGGCCGGGTCGACCTCGACGTCGTACCAGCGGCGGTAGTGCCCGGCGATCTCCGTGCGCAGCGCGGGCACGCCCAGCGCCTCGGTGTACCCGAGGTCCGCGCGGCGCAGGAGGTCCGCCGCCCGCTCCCGCACGACGTCGGCGGCACCGGCCGAGGGTTCGCCGGCGCACAGGTTGAGCACGTCGTTGCCCGCGGCCCGGCGGGCGTTGGCGGCGGCGAGCACCTCCATGACGGCGAACGGCGGGACCTGGCTGCGGCGCGAGACCTTCATGGCGCCCATCATGCCCGGCGCGAGCCGGGCGGGTCGTCGCTCTCGGGATGTTCGGGCTGCCCGGGATCGGTACCGTGGCCGTGTGGGCGCCCACCGACGAGACCCTGAGGACCGTCAGCGCGACGGGTACGCCGCCGCGCCCGACCCCGCGCGCCGGGCCGCGCAGTATCGCGTCGACCGTGAGGTCGCCCACGACCTCACCGAGCAGCAGCTCAGCGGGCAGGACGACCGGGCAGGTGCCGAGCCCGCCGAGGAGACCGCCCCGCCGCGCCACCGCATGGACGACCGCGCCCGCTGGGTGGACACGGTGGTGGACCAGGCGATCCGCCGCGGCGAGTTCGACGACCTGCCCCTGCAGGGCAAGCCGCTGCCGGGCATCGGCGGGACGCACGACCCGGACTGGTGGTTGAAGAGCCTGGTCGAGCGGGAGCGGATCTCCGGCGTCCTGCCGGCCGCACAGCTCCGCGCCGAGCACTCCGCCCTCGACGAGACGCTGGACCGGGAGCACGAGGAGCGTCGCGTCCGGGAGATCGTCGGCGACTTCAACGCCCGGGTGATCGACGCGCGTCGGCAGCTCACGGGCGGTCCGCCCGTCGTCACCCCGACCCGCGACGTCGAGCGCGAGGTCTCTCGATGGCGTCAGCGGCGCCGGTAGTCTCGCGCCCATGACCTGCACCGTCGCGCAGCTGATGGCGCGCACCGCGGCGGCGCTCGACGTCCCCGCGCGGCGCACCACCGTCGACGGCCTCGACGCGGGCGACCCCTCCGCCGTCGTGCGCGGCGTCGCCGTGACGACCCTCGCCACGCTGGCGGTGCTCGAGCGGGCGGTCGCGGTCGGCGCGAACGTCGTCGTGACGCACGAGCCGCTCTTCTACGACCACCAGGGCGCCGCGACGGCGGAGCTGGTCCGCGAGGCGGACCCGGTGCACGCCGCCAAGTCGGCGTTCGTCCGCGAGCACGGGCTCGCCGTGTGGCGGATGCACGACGCGTGGCACGACCGGCGCCCCGACGGCATCGACGCGGGCGCGGCCGCCGCGCTCGGCTGGACGTTGGACGCGGACGCGGCGGCCCGCGGCGTCGCCTGGAGCGACGTGCGCCCGACGACGGTCGGCGAGCTGGCCCGGCACGTCGCCGCCGCGCTCGGCTCGACCCAGACGCGGTTCGCGGGCGACCCGCACCGGACGGTCCGCCGGGTGGGTCTCGACCTGGGCTTCCGCGGGTTCGCGCGCAACCGTGCCCTCCTGCGCGCGGCCGAGGTGGACGCCGTCGTCGTGGGGGAGGCGCACGAGTGGGAGGTCGCGTCGTACGCGGCGGACCTCGCCCACCTCGACGGCACGGGGTTCGTCGTCGCGGGTCACGTCCCGAGCGAGCAGGCGGGCATGAGCCTGTTCGCGGACTGGTTGCACGGCACGGTGCCGGAGGTGCCGGTGACGTTCCTGTCGACGCCCGACCTGCTGGCCGGGACATGAGCATCCCGCTCCCGGACCCACCGCCGGGGCCCGTGCCGGAGGACGGCTGGGTGCCCGACGTCCTGGACGGGTTCGAGCAGCGCACGCTCGAGCTCGCCCCGGACTTCGAGGGGGAGGTCGTCGCGACGCTGGTCCGGCGGCGGCACGACGGTCCGCTGCGGGGCGACGCGGGCGTCGACCTGCTGTACGTCCACGGCTGGATCGACTACTTCTTCCAGACGCACCTCGCCGACTTCTGGGAGGGCCTCGGCGTCCGTTTTCACGCCGTCGACCTGCGCAAGTACGGCCGGAGCCTGCGCCCGCACCACACGCCGGGCTTCGTCACGCAGCTCCGCACGTACGACGAGGACATCGAGGCCGCGCTGTCGGCGATGGGGCACGGGGCCGACGGCGGCACGGGGCGTCGGTTGGTCGTCATGGGGCACTCGACGGGCGGGCTCGTGGTCAGCCTGTGGGCGCACCACCGACCGGGTCGGGCGGACGCGCTGGTGCTGAACAGCCCGTGGCTGGAGTTCCAGACCCGCAAGGTGGGTCGGCTCGTCCTGGAGCCGAGCATCCGCGCCCAGGCGGCGATCGCCCCGCGCAGCCAGCTGGCGAACGTGGACCTGGGGTTCTACGTCCGCACGATCTCGTCGCGGCACGAGGGCGCGTGGGAGCTCGACCCGGCCTGGCGTCCGGACGCCGGGTGGCGTGCCACGCCCGCGTGGCTGGCGGCGATCTTCGCGGGCCACGACCGGGTCGCGCGGGGTCTGTCGATCGACGTGCCGATCCTGGTGCTGCTGTCGGCGCGCTCGACCCCGCCGGTGCGGTGGTCGGAGGAGATGAACCGCACCGACACGGTGCTCGACGTGGTCGGCGTCGCCGCCCGGACGCCCCAGCTCGGCCGGGTCTCCACGCTCGCGCGGATCGAGGGCGCGCTGCACGACGTCACCCTGTCGGCGCCGGAGGTGCGCGACGTGGTGTGGTTCGAGACCGAGCGCTGGTTCCGCGCCTACGTCCCGCGGGCTCCGGCCCCGGAGCCGGAGCCGCGCGGGTGGCGGCGCTGGTTCTCCTGGCTCCGGCGGTAGTCAGCCCTCGACGCGCTCGGGGTGCCGCCCGTCGAGCGCCGCGCGGGCGTGCTCCACGATGCCGTCGGCGGCCGCCTCGACCTGCGCGAGGCAGGTCTCGAAGCCGTCCAGGTCGCCGTACCAGGGGTCCTCGACGTCCAGGACGGACTCGCTGCCGCCTGCCGGGACATCGGGGGCCGCAGGGTCGAAGGACCTGTACATCCGGATGTCCACGTCTGTACCGTCCGCCACCGTGCGCAGCGCGCGGGCGTGCCGGGTGGTCATGGCCAGCACCAGGTCCCGCTCGGCGAGCAGGTCGGCGCGGACCTGCCGCGCCCGGTGCCCGTCCCCGGCCGGGTAGCCGTGCGCCGAGAGCACCTGCCGCGCCCGCGGGTCCACGGGATTGCCGGCCTCCTCGTCGCTGACGCCCGTCGAGTCGACCACGACCCGGTCGTCGAGGCCGGCGTCCCGGAGGCGCTCGTGCAGCACGATCTGCGCCATGGGGGACCGGCAGATGTTGCCGGTGCAGACGATCATCACGCGGTAGGTCCTGGAGGTCACGGGCTCCATGGTGGCAGACCGGCCCTCGGACCACGGTGCGCAGGCCGCGCGGTGGGACCCGCAGGCCGCGCGGTGGGGCGTGCCCGCACGTAACGTTGCCGCATGAGGTGGTCCGCAGACGGCTTGATCGCAGTGACGGGGGCCTCCGGGCGGCTGGGCTCGCGCCTCGCGTTCCGGCTGGCCGCCGAGGGTGCGCACCAGCGGCTGGTGGTCCGCGACCCCTCGCGGGTGCCGCGGTTGGCCGACGGCCGCGCTCTGCCCGAGTGCGAGGTCGCGGTCGCCGACGGCTATGCGGACGCCGCCGGGATGCGCGCCGCGTTCGACGGCGTGCGGACGGTCTTCCTGGTCAGCGCCCGGGAGTCCGCCGACCGCGTCGCCCTGCACACCGCGACCATCGACGCGGCTGTCGCCGCCGGGGTGGAGCGGCTGGTGTACATCTCGTTCGTGAGCGCTGCACCGAACGCCGTGTTCACGCTCGCGCGGGACCACTGGGCGACGGAGCAGCACCTGCGCCGCAGCGGCCTGCGCTGGACCGTGCTGCGCGACAACCTGTATCACCAGGAACTGGCGAGCTTCGTGGGTCAGGACGACGTCATCCGTGGCCCGGCAGGCGAAGGGCGGGTGGCGTCCGTGGCGCACGACGACGTCGCGGACGTCGCGACCGCCGTCCTGCTCGACGAGGCGCCCACCCGGCACGACGGCGTCACGTACGACGTCACGGGACCGATCGCGCTGAGCCTCGCGCAGGTCGCGGAGCTGCTGTCGTCCGCGACCGGCCGCCGCATCACCTACCACGCCGAGACGGTGGAGGAGGCGCACGCGTCCCGTGCCGGTCTGGGGGTCTCGGACGCGGAGCTGGCCGGCTGGGTCTCCTCGTACACGGCGATCGCGGCCGGCGAGCTGGCGCACGTCTCCCCGGACGTCTCGCGGCTGGTGGGCCGCCCGGCGCGCTCCTTCGAGCAGTGGCTGGACGACTACCCGGTCGAGTGGGAGGACCTGCTGCGCCGCCCGACCGCCGGGCCGACCGACCAGTCCCGCTAAATACCTAGGCGGACGGCGCCGTCGGGCATAGCGTCGGTCCTACGACGAAAGGAGGTGATCCGAGAAGTGAAGACTCTTCGGACCAGCGAGGTGGTCACGGGCTGAGTCCCGTGACCACCGGGACCCGCGGGTGCCGTGCCATCGTCCAGCACGGCGGGAGACCTCTCCGCCCCGCGGGTTCTCTCGTACCCTCCGGGCGGGCTACGCCCGGCCGCAGTTGTCGGTGATGGCGTCGGCCGCGATGTACTCCGTGACGGGGTCGGGCGTGGCGTCGCAGTCGACGAGGTCGGTCTCGATCTCGTCGAACGACGTCACGTCGACGTCCACCGCGTTGCTCCCGTCGCCACAGGTGACGGTCGCGCTGCCCGTCGTGCGCTCGGCATAGGCGTAGATCACGTAGGTGCCCTTGTCCGCTCCCACCAGCAGCGCGTCTGGCTCCGCGATGGCGGGGGCCTCCGTCGCCGCGAGCAGGCCGCCCCCGACGGCGTCGCGCACCATGGCCTCCTGGTCGTCGGTCGCCCCGGACGCGGCGCGCGCCCCGGCCGCCTCGCCCCGGCTCCACTCGCTGCGCACGGTGGAGTCACCGTCGCCGGACAGCCGCACCACCGTCACGGCCGTGTACATGTCCTGGGACTCAGGGGTGCCGTCCCACTCGACCAGCACGCCGCCGCCGCAGGTGCTCTCCGCGGCGGGCGCCGTCTCGGCCGCGGGACTCGCCGAGGCCGGACCGGTTCCGGGGTCGTCCGCGCCGGCACAGCCCGCCAGCAGCAGGGCGGTGCTGACGGCGGTCGCTGCTGCCAGCCGCCGACCGTTGGTCCTGGTTCTCGCTCCGTTGCGCCTCACGCGCCGCAACCTACCGGATGGAAAGCGCTTCTTGACAGGATGAAATCGTCGCAGAACCACAACGATTCGGCATCAGGGCGGCGTCCGCCACCGGTTCAACCCTTCAGGCCCGCAGGGCGCGAGCCGCTGGGTCGCGAGGAGCGCGGCCGGCACCGGGATCACCACCGGCAGTCTTCTGGGTCCCGGCGACTCAGCTCGACGTGATGATGCGCATCATCAACGCGTGAACGGGTTCGCCGGGTCGATCGTCGAGCCCGGGCCGGCAGACGCGGCGGGCTCCGCGGTCCCGCCGTCCGGCTTGGGGCGGTGGCGCTGCGAGACCCGCAGGATCGCGATCCCCGACGCCGCGACGCACACGGCCACGACCGCGATGAACACCCCGAACGGGATGACGTCGAGCGAGAGCAGGACCACGGCCGTCACCAGGACGGCCCCCTCGACCATGGCGATCTTCAGGAAGCTGCGTGCCATGGCCTTGCCGGCGGGCGTCTGGTTGGTGTTCATCCCGCGAGCATAGAGCGCCGGTCGGGCCGTCCTACCGTCCTCGAGGCGGCGTCGACGGCTCGGCATCATGGGCTCCTGGGCTCGCGCAGGTGGGCGAGGGCCCGAGGAGCCCGCTGCTGGACCCCTCGTACCCCCGCCCGACCTTCACGCTGCTGCCGCTTCTGCTACCCGAACGTGACGTCGAGCGACCCGTCGGCCGCGAACGACCAGTTCAGGGAGCCGGCGTACTGACCGCAGGCGGACCCGTTCGAGCCGTCCCAGAACGAGTTGCCACCCGCGTCCGTGCCGCGGTAGCGGTCGGTGGACCCGCTGTCGCAGGAGACGTTGCCGCTGAACACCGAGGAACCGCCGTCGAAGTTGAAGTTCCGCTCCTCGTTGCCGATGCTCACGTTGCCCGAGACCGCCATCGACCCGGGGTTCCGGTTGTACGTGAACCCGTGCTTGCCGTTGTCGACCGCGTAGCTGTCCTTGATGACGTGGTCGACGGCGATGTCCTCGCCGCCGAGCTTGAACCCGTTCCGGTCACCGTCGTCGTTCTGCGTACCGTCCGACAGCGTCCCGTTGGAGTAGGCGAGCGAGTTCTCGATGGTCACCTCGCCGATCGCTCCGGTCGAGGACTTCGTGTAGAGGTCCCAGCCGTCGTCGATGTTGTGGTGCGCCACCGTGTCGCGGAAGACGTTCCCCGGACCGGAGGTGAGCTTCGCGGCGAAGCCGTCGGCGTCCTCACCGTCGGAGTCGGCGTTGTCGTGCGACTCGCTGGACACGACCAGGTTGTGCGACGGCCACTCGCTCGACGGCGCTCCCGCGATCAGACGGGAGAGCTGCAGGCCGGTGTCGTGGTTGTAGCGGGTCACCACACGCTCGATGATGTTGTGGTCACCGCCGAGCAGGATGCCGTTGTCACCGGCGTGCTGCACCACCAGGCCGTAGACGTGCCAGTAGTCGCCGCCGATGGCGAGACCACGGTTCGAGGAGTCCTCGGACTGTGCGGAGAAGTCGAGCACCGGCGTCTCGCCCGGGTAGGCGGAGAGCAGCGTGCGGTCACCCGAGGTGCCGTCGTTGCCGGGCTCGATCGTCACCGTGTCGGCCAGGTCGTACGTGCCGCCGCGCAGGAAGACCTCGCCGCCGGCGTTCACCCGGTCGATCGCCGAGGTGAGGGTGGTGGGGTCGCTCTCCGTGCCGGCTGCGCCGTCGGACCCGCCCGGCGCCACGTAGATGGTGTCGGCTCCCGGCTGGGGCTCGTCGGGGTCCGGCTCCGGGTCGGGGTCGGTCGGGTCCGTCGGGTCCGGCGTCGGGTCGGTGCCCGGGTCGCCGGCGTAGGTCTCGAACTCGGCCACCCGGGGTGTGCCGTTCGAGCCGGTGATCTCGAAGTTGATCTTGCGCAGCGACGTCGTCGGGATGTCGATGACGCCGGCACCGCTGCCCGTGGCCAGCACCTGATCGGTGTCGTGGTTGACGACCTGCCACGAGCCGATGTTGCCCTCGGCACCCGAGGCCTCGCGGATGTTGATGGACGAGACCGTGGTGTCGCCGCCCCACTTGATGGAGATCCGGCCGGTGGAGCTCGACGGCGACCAGTAGCTGCTCATGTCGCCGTCACGCACGTCGCCGTAGCTCGTGCCGCTGGCCTTCGACGAGCCGTCCGAGCCCGCGCCGATGCTGAGGTTCTCGCCGCTCGGCGGGTCGGTCGGGTCCGGGTCCGTGGGGTCCGTCGGCTCCGGGTCCGGGTCCGTGGGGTCCGTCGGCTCCGGGTCCGGGTCGGTCGGGTCGGTCGGGTCCGGCGTCTGCGGGTTGCAGGAACCGTCCGAGACCTGGAGGCCCTTGTTCGCCCCCGCCGTCTCGGCGAGCAGGTTCGGCACGCACTCGGCGTCGTCGAGCTCGTACGAGTACGGCACGGAGATCGACGCCGTCGACGTCGGGTTCGGGCCGGCCGGGTGGTTGTCGCCGCCGTCCGAGGACCAGGTGATGTTGTCCCAGATGTTTCCGCTGACCTCCCAGGAGCCCATGTCGTCCGTGTAGAACGTGCCGAGCGGGTCCTTGGAGTCCTCGAAGTAGTTGTTCTCGACCAGCGCCTTCGCGCCCAGCCGGGAGTTGATCCCCGACTTGACCAGGCCCACGAAGTGGTTGTTGTAGGAGTGCGCCGTGCCGGCACGCAGGAGCGGCGTGCGGGAGTCGATGTTCTCGTACAGGTTGTGGTGGTAGGTGACGGGACCGTTGCCGGTGTCGCCGTCGCTGGACCCGACGAGCCCGCCACGACCGGAGTTGCGCAGGATGCTGTAGGACAGCGTCACGTCCGTCGTGTCGGCCTTCATGTCGAACAGCGCGTCGTACCCGGACGACTCGCCGCCGGAGGCCTCGAGCGTGAGGTGGTCGGCCCACACGTTGCTGACGTCGCTCTCCATGCCGATGGCGTCACCGCCGTTGGAGGTGGGCGAGCCGGACTTCTTGACGTTCCGCACGTGCAGGTTCTGCAGGATGATGTTCTCGGACGAGCGCACGTGGATGCCGAGCTGGTCGAAGAGCGCACCGCTGCCCACACCGACCAGCGTGACGTTGCTGATCTCCTTGAGCTCGATCTTGTCGTCGGCGGTGTTGCAGCTGTCCCCGGACACCTTGCTGGTGTTGCCGTGGTTGATGGTGCCCTCGACCTCGATGATGATCGGGGTGTCGCTGCTGGATCGGGTGCAGAGGGCCTCGTGGATCTCGGTGCCCGTGCTGGCCCGGACGGTCTGCCCGCCGGCCCCGCCGGTGGTCCCGGTCGCGAATCCGGTGGCGGTGCCGGTGGCGGCCTGCGCGTCGGCCATCCACAGGGCGGTGATGCCCATCGTCCCCGCGAGGGCCATCGTGGCCCCTGCCGCGGTGAGCCGTCTTGCGGCTGTTCTTCTCATCATTGCCTCACTTCGTCATCGAAATCGGGCATTGCGTGTGGTGCGACGCGTCGCGGGCGGACGGTCCGCCGTCGGGCAGCTCCGCCCGTGGTGACGCGTTGCCTCATCGAGGAGCCCTTGTCGCGCCTGACTCCGGCGTTGGAACTGACACCCGGATGAGACCGTTCCCATCAGGAACCGGTTTCTCATGCTAGAGATCGGTTTCCCAGAACGCAAGTTCACCCGCAGCTTCACCCGATACGACAACCCGCGCGTGATAACTTCCGGCCCTCGGACATCCGCGGGGGCGACTCCGACGTGGCACCCGTGCGCTCCGAGCAACCGGCCACTAACGTGGCGCCATGACCGCTGGCCCCATCCCGAGCCGCCCCCGTGACGGGTCCGGTCCCGCTCGCACCGCGGTCATCGTCGAGGACGACGCCGAGATCAGCGCGCTCCTCGAGGAGGTCCTCAAGCAGGCCGGCTTCCAGACGTACACCGCTGTCGACGGCCGCAGCGGGGTCGAGCTCGTGACACGGATCGACCCGCTGCTGACCACGCTCGACATCAGCCTGCCGGACATCGACGGGATCGAGGTGTGCCGGCAGATCCGTACCGTCTCGAACACCTACGTCGTGATGCTCACCGCGCGGACGGACGAGATCGACGCACTGATGGGCCTCGACGCCGGCGCGGACGACTACCAGACCAAGCCGTTCCGGCCGCGCGAGCTGAGGGCACGCATCGAGGCGATCCTGCGCCGGCAGCACCGCGACCTCCCCCCGGGCGCCGCCCCGGTGACGCCCGCCACCGCCCCACCGGGAGTGCACCCGCCCGACGGCGTCGCCCCGGTCGCGACGACGACCGCCGACGGGCTCCTGGTCGACCGGGCCGGCCGCACCGTCCACGTGGAGGACGTCGAGGTCCACCTCACCCGCAGCGAGTTCGACCTGCTCTCCGCGCTCGCCGGCGCGCCCGGCCGCGTGCTGTCCAAGGACGCGCTGGTCCGGGTGCTGTGGGGAGGCGAGTACGACACCGGCACGCCGGTCACCTCTGCCGACCGGCGCGGCGTCGAGGTCCACATGGCCAACCTGCGGCGCAAGATCGGGGACGACCCGGCCTCGCCCCGGTGGATCAGCACGGTCCGCGGCGTGGGCTACCGCTTCGACCAGCGGCACTGAGCGAGAGCGGTCGACACCAGCGCTGCGGCCATCTGCGCGTCGATCATGACCTCCCGCGCCAGCACGCGCGCCGACTCCAACCCGTCGTCACCCGCGTCCAGAGCTGCTCGGCAGCGCGCGGTGGAATAGGCGAGGTCCTCCAGGCCCAGCATCACCGCCGAGCCATGGAGGCTGAGGAGCCGCGTCCTGGCCAGGTCTCCGTCACCGCGGACCAGCGCCCGGCGACAGGACGTCAGACGGCGCGGCAGCAGCTCCAGCCAGATCGTCGCGAACCGGTCGACCGCAGGCCCGTTGCCCTCCAGCTGGTCGATCAGGTCCTGCCAGGCCCGCGCAACGGCGGCGGACGGATCGATCGTGGTCATGCGCGCCCCCCGGGCGTCCTGGTGCGTCCGGCGTCGTCGGCCGTCGTGACCGCCGCGAGCGCGAGCTGCACGGTCATGTCCGGTTCTGCGAGGTAGATGGGCGTCGACACCCTCCGATGGTGAGCATCCGACCTCATGCGCGACTCCCGACGTGATCAGGATCCGCTCAGGATCACCTCAAGATCGGGGCCCGCCGGGGCAGGTCAGCGGCGCAGGACGCGCACCGTCTCGTGGAGCACGTCGCGCGCCGGCGCGACACGGTCCGGGCGCCCGTCCCGCAGCGCGGCCTCGACGTGCCGGGCGGCATCGGCCAGCTCGTCGTCGCCGAAGGTCCCCGCCGAGCCCGCGATCGCGTGGCACAGCCGTGCGGCTTCGCTCCGGTCCGTGGCGCCGAGCGGTCCCCTGCGGCGTACCAACAGCTCGAGCACCCGGTCCGCCCGGGCGAGGTTGCGCTGCCGAGCGCTGCGGCCGATCCGGGCGACCGCACCGTCCAGCCCGTCGTCCCCGGCGGCGCGCCCGGGCGATCCGTTCACGCTGGCCACCCGAGCATGTCGGCGAGGATCTGCGGCAGGGCGAGCGGGTCGAACGGCTTGGTGATCACTCCCGCCGCACCGAGACCGTCGAGCCGGCCGATGTCGTGCGAGCCGATCTTCGCGGTCAGGAACACCACCGGGACGTCCCGCAGCGCGTCGACGGCCCGCATCCGGGCCAGCACGGTCGGGCCGTCGAGCGTCGGCATCATGACGTCCAGGAGGATCACGTCCGGACGGACCTCGCGCGCGAGCCTGACGCCACCCACCCCGTCGCCCGCCGAGTGCACCTCGTGGCCTCCGACGGCGGACAGCGACAGCGCCGCGACCTCGCGGATCGACGAGTCGTCGTCGACGACCACCACGACACGCCTGGTTCCCACCTGTTCCGCCCCCCGGTGCCCGGACCTCGACGACGCTACCGTCTCACGACCCGCCACGCGCGGCACGCGCCGTCCGTCGCACCCAGAGCCGTCGGTCGGTCGGGCGGCGCCGGTCGGTCGGGCGGCGCCGACCGCGTTCACCTACCCTCGGGCCATGGACGAGGCGCGCCGCGCAGCGGCACGGGCGCACAGGCAGTTCCTGGGGTGGTCCTGGGCTGCCGGCGGGACCGTGCTCGTGGTCGCCGTCGTGCTCGCGGGCCCGTTCGACCCGGCCGTGCGGGAGGTCGCGTCCCAGGCGGCGCTCGCCGCTGCCGCCGTGTTCGCCTGGGCCAGCTGCGGTCGGCGTGCCGTCCGCTCTGCCGGACGACGGCGGCGGGCGTGGGGCGCCCTGAGCCTCGGTGGGGCGGTCGGCCTCCTGGGCAACGTGTACGCCACCGTCGTGGACGACCCGGCGACGGGCGACGTCGCCTACATCCTCGCCCTCACGCTCGGCGTCGTCGGGCTCGCGTCGTTCCCCACCGTCCGCCGCCGCGGCCTCGAGATCCCGCGGATGCTGCTCGACAGCATCGTCGTCGGCGGGTCCGTGCTGTACATCGCCGTCTTCGCCGTCGTCCTCAGCGGCCGCGACGTGACCGGCCAGCCCGCTGTGAGCGCCTACGTGCTGCCCGTCGCCGACGCGCTGCTCGCCACCCTGGCCGTCCTCGTGATGACCCGGTCGAGCGCCGCGGAGCGGGTACCGCTGGTGCTCGTCGGCAGCGGGTTCGTCCTCTACGCCGTCGCGGACGTCACGTTCGCGTTCTTCGCGGCCGAGAACGAGTTCACCTTCGGCAGCCCCGCCGACCTGGGCTGGATCGGGGGATACGCGGCCATCGCCGTCGCCGCGCGACACCCTGCGGCGTCCGGGAGCCCCGTCGACAGCCGGCGCCGCGACGGGTCGCCCGTGCTCGGCACGGTCGTGACGTTCGCCCTCTTCCTCGCTGCGGCCCTGGTCCGGGTGGTCGGGTCGGGCGAGGAGATCCCGTGGGTGGCGGACGCCCTCTGGATCGTGGTGCTCGTGGCGGTGGTGGCCCGGCAGATCCTCGTGGTGGTCGACAACGAGTCGCTTCTCCACGGCCTGGAGCGACGGGTCGAGCAGCGGACGGCGCAGCTCCGCGCCCTGGCCGCCGAGCGCGAGCGCACGCTCGAGTCCGTCGCCGACGGCATCTACGGCGTCGATGCCGAGGGTCGCCTGACCTTCGTCAACGCGGCCGCGTGCCGGGCGCTCGGTGCGACACCGGACGATCTCGTGGGACGTGACGCGCACACCACGTTCCACGCCTCCAGGGAGGACGGCTCCCCGTTCCCGGTGGAGAGCTGCTACATCACCGAGGCGGTGCGCGACGGCGTCACCGCCACGGCGGAGCAGGACGTCTACCGCCGGCTCGACGGCAGGAACGTGCCGGTCGAGGTCACCGCGAGCCCGCTGCGCGACGACAGCAGGATCCGCGGGGCGGTCGTCGTCTTCCGCGACGTCACCGAGCGCCGCGAGATCGAGCGCCTGAAGGACGAGTTCGTCTCGGTGGTCAGCCACGAGCTGCGCACGCCGCTCACGTCGATCCGTGGCGCGCTGGGCCTCCTCGACAGCGGCGTCCTGGGCGACGACCCCGCACGGGCGCGGCGCATGGTGCACATCGCGCTGACCAGCGGCGACCGGCTCGGGCGGCTCGTGGACGACATCCTCGACTTCGAGCGCATGGCGGCGGGCTCGACCTCCCTGGAGCTGGCGGAGCAGCCGGTCGACGCCCTCGTCGTGGCAGCGCAGGAGCAGGTCGCCGTCCTCGCGGACCTGGCAGGTGTCACCCTCGAGCACAGACCGTCCCCGGAGGTCGTCCGGGCGGACGCCGATCGCATCGTGCAGACCCTCGTGAACGTGCTGTCGAACGCGGTGAGGTTCTCCGTGCGGGGCAGCACGGTGCGCACCAGCGCCCTGCCGGCCGGCGACATGGTCGAGCTGCGCGTCGACGACGACGGACGCGGGATCCCGCCCGCCAAGCTGGAGGCCGTCTTCCGCCGGTTCGAGCAGGTCGACGCCTCCGACGCCCGCGAGCGCGGCGGGACCGGTCTCGGGCTGCCGATCGCCCGCGGCATCGTCGAGGGCCACGGAGGCAAGATGTGGGCCGTCA
The DNA here is from genome assembly GCF_048065335.1 of Isoptericola maris. Classification (NCBI taxonomy): domain Bacteria; kingdom Bacillati; phylum Actinomycetota; class Actinomycetes; order Micrococcales; family Promicromonosporaceae; genus Isoptericola; species Isoptericola maris. The sequence goes on from NZ_JBLUNY010000011.1 coordinate 23,739, forward strand.
GCGAGGGCGACGGCACGGGGACGAGCATCCGGTTCACCCTGCGGCGTGTCGACGCGCACCGCACGCCGACCGGCCCGTACGCCGCCGACGGCGAGCCTGCGGGCCTCACGCACGCTCCGCCGTCGGGCACGGACCCGCGCAGCACGGGCGACGACGACGCGGGCACGCCGCGCGTCGTCGTCGTGGACGACGACCCCTACGTGGTCGACGTGCTGAGCACCATCCTCGAGGAACGCGGGTTCGCGGTCATCGGCGTGACCGACGGAGAGGCCGCGCTCGACCTCGTCGCCGCGGAGCACCCGGCGGCGATCGTGCTGGACCTGGCCATGCCCGGCACCGACGGCGCCGAGGTGCTGTCGCGGCTGCGCCACACCGCCGCGACGGCTCGGGTCCCGGTGGTGGTGGTCTCCGGGACCGAGCCGACCGAGGCCGGTGCGAGCGCGGACCTCGCCGACGGGTGGCTGGTCAAGCCGGTCGACCCGGGGCGACTCGTCGCGACCGTGCGCGACGTCGTCCGCCGGCATCCACGCCACGAACGCGTCCTCGTCGTGGAGGACGACGACGAGCTGCGCGAGGTCGTGGCCGCCGTGCTCGAGCACGGCGGGCTCACCGTCACCCAGGCGCGCTCGGTCGGCGAGGCCCGGACCGCCCTCGCCACGGCCGAGCCGGACCTGCTCGTGCTGGACCTCTCCTTGCCCGACGGCACCGGGCAGGCCCTCGTGGCCGACCTGCGCGAGGATGGACGGCTGGGGCAGGTGCCGCTCGTGGTCTACACGGGCAGCCCGGTGGCACTGCACGACCGTGCGGACCTGAGACTGGGCCGTACCGTCTTTCTCGCCAAGGAACGCACCGCACCCGACACCCTGCTGCGGCCGGTGCTGGACCTCCTTGACGCCGTCGCCGGCCGGACGACCGGCACGGACAACCCTCCACCCGACCTCCGAGGAACTGATGAGCGACAACCTGACGATCCGCATCAGCAAGGGCACCGGCACCGGACGGACGACCCTCGCGGCCTTCGACGCCGCCCTGGTCGCCGCCGGGGTCGGTGACTTCAACCTGATCCGGCTGAGCTCCGTCGTCCCACCTGGCAGCACGATCCTCAAGGTGGAGCCGCAGGACGGCATCTCCGGGGACCACGGGGACGCCCTCTACTGCGTCTACGCCGAGGCGCACGCCTCGTTGCCGGGGCACGAGGCGTGGGCCGGGGTCGCCTGGTCGGTGCGCGACGACGGCAGCGGAGCCGGTCTGTTCGTCGAGCACGAGGGCCCTTCCTACGAGCAGGTCGCCACGGACCTCGGCCACAGCCTGGAGGACCTGTCCGCGTCACGCGGCGGCGTCTACCACCCGCAGGGCCGCCGGATCACCGGCATCACGTGCGAGACGCTGCCCGTGTGCGCCGTCGTCGTGGCGACGTTCCGGCGGGCCGGCTGGGCGGAGGCCGCCGATGGCCACTGACGTCACGTTCGAACCGACGCTGAGCGGTCCGGTGGCCGAACGCTTCTGGCAGCTGTACCTGGAGGCCTTCGAGCCCCTGCGGACCCGGGCGGCAGCGCGGCACGTGCTGCACCGCGAGGAGTTCGACGAGGAGATGGCCGACCCCCGCGTCCTCAAGCTCCTGGCGCACGACGAGACCGGCGACGCGGTCGGGATGACCACCCTGGCGACCGACCTCGCCGCCGTGCCCTGGGTCAGCCCCGAGTACTTCGCCGCCCGGTACCCGGAGCACGCGGCGCGCGGGGCCGTCTGGTACATCGGCTACACGCTCGCGCACCCCGGCCGGCGGGCGACCCGCACCTTCATGGACATGATCGACGCGCTCGTCGCCCATCTCGCGGAGCACCGGGTGGTCTGCGCCTACGACGTCTCCCGCTTCAACGACGACGGGCTGCGGTTCGCGGACAACCTGCGCCGCCACCTCGAGCGGACGCGCGACGTCACCGTCGAAGAGGTGGACCGGCAGACGTACTACGCGACGACGTTCCACTGAGGGTCCTCGCGGGCTCACGGCGCCCGGTGAGAGGCGTGCCGTCATGGCTCATCGGCTGTCGACCCGTCCGATCGGCTCGGCGCTGCCGCTGAACGCGGCTCGCGCGGCGGGCCAGGCGCCGTCGTCCACCTGGAGCGCGGTCCGCAGGTACGCGGTGCTCAGACGCTGGACGACGGCGACGCGCTCCGGGTTCTCGTCGGTGGTCTCGGCCACCTCGTACCCGACGATCCCGCCGAGCGCGTGCTCCGCGCCGTAGAGCGTGAGGAGATCGGTGGCGCCAGGGCTGTGCCGGTAGGCGTCGGTGAACCAGTCGGGTCCACGGCTGGACATCGCCGACTGGTCACGGTCGCCGGCCACGACGAGCGTCGGGGTGGTCAGCTCCTCGAACGAGGGGCGCATGAACGGGAAGTTCGCCTGCGCGAAGGGGTGGAGCTCGTCGCCTCCGAGTCCGGTGGCGGCGAACAGGATGCCCGCGGTGATGCGGCTGTCGGCCATGTCCTCACCGACCTGGCCGGACTCGTCGAGGATCCGCGCACCGAGGAGCGACTGGACCGACTGCGCGCCCCAGGAGTGACCGGCAGCGGCGACGCGGCTCCGGTCGACCCGGCCGGCGAGGCCCGGCACGGCGGCCTCGACGGTGTCGAGCTGATCGAGGATGCGCGTGAGGTCGGCGATCCGCTCGGTCCAGATCGTCGGGAAGACGGGATGGTCGAACCCGTAGCCGTGGCGGCGCGAGTCCAGGTGCGTGGGCTGGACCACGACGAAGCCGCGGGAGGCCCAGAACGCCGTCACCGGCGCGTACCCGTCGAGGTTCCACCCGTTGCCGTGGGAGAACACCACGACGGGGAGGTCGGTGCCCGTCGCCGGGGCGGAGACGCGCACCTCCAGCGGCAGGGGTCGGCCCGGGGCCGACAGCTCGAGCGGAGCGACGGAGACGACCGGGGTGCCGGTGCCGACGATGCCGTCCAGTGAGTCGACGATCGATGTCGTCATGACAGATTCCTTCCTGAGGGGTGCGCTCTGCGATACTGGTATCGGAACGCTGTTCCGCCACAATACGGAGCACTGTTCCGAAACGCAAGCCTGCGTCGTCGACCCCGAGGAGGACCCATGGCTCGGAGCGGACCCGAGCAGCGGCCTGCCGCGCAGCCCAGGCCGGCGGGGCGCCCACGCCGGAACCAGCAGGACCTCCTGCAGGCAGCAGCGGCAGTGTTCGTCACCTCCGGCGTGGACGCCCCGGTACGGGAGATCGCGGCGAAGGCCGGGGTCGGTGTCGGGACCATCTATCGACACTTCCCGACCCGCGCGGAGCTCGTCGTGGCGGTGTACCGCCACCAGGTCGAGGCCTGCGCCGAGGCAGGGCCGCGGCTGCTCGCGGAGAGCCCGACACCCGAGGCGGCGCTGCGCGCGTGGGTGGCGCTGTTCGTCGAGTTCCTGGTCACCAAGCACGGGCTCGCAGGCGCCCTGCACGGCCAGGACGCGGAACCGGACGCGTTGCACCGGTACTTCATCGACCGGCTCGTGCCTGTCTGCGGCGCACTCCTGGACGCTGCCCGGGCGGCGTCCGGCCACGACGCCCTCCCGGTCGACGCCTACACCGTGCTCAAGGGCATCGGCAACCTGTGCATCGGGGCAGCGGCCGACCAGCGGCACGATGCCGACATGCTCGTACAGATGCTGATCAGCGGAGCGCTCTCCCACGACGTCCCTGAGCCCACGAGCTGATCTCGGACGGCAGAACATCGAACACGTCATCTCGGACCGTCCGGCTGCCCAGAGAGTCCAGCGGGCGTGATCGTGGCCACGAGCGCGGCACCGATCTCCGGGAACGGCGAAACCGGCTCTTCGTCGATCCGGTGAAGAGCAGCGCTGCCCGTCACCCCGCCCCTATCCGTGCAGCAGACCCGAAGCCATCATCACCACTCAGGTCGCACTCGCCGCCTGAGAACCGCTGTCACCTATCTGTTCAGCAGACCCGCTACACCACCCGACGAGCGCCCTGTCGGCTACACCACCCGGCCAGGCCAGCAGCACCAGCCACAACCCGACTACCTGACCCACCGGCACCGCCGACCGGACGAGCACGTCCCGAACAGGTCCTGAACCACGCCGCGGCCACCGCAGGGCCACCGCCCGACACCACCACCGCCGTCGGACGACCGGCCCACCGGGCGCCCGACCCAGCACCAGCCGGCGCCACGCTGCGCGAACCACCCAGAAACGACAAAAGCCCCGGCCGGGTGACCCCGGCCGGGACTTTTCGGGCTCAACGCAGATGAGGGTGTAGCGCTGGCTGGCTGATCTGGCCGGGGATGGGTCGAGGTCCCCCAGGATGGGAGTTCTCACTCTGCCCATCTGGAAGACCTCGACGTGGACGACGCTACCTTCTGCACACCTGACCTGACGACGTTCTGCCGCCTGGACGAGCTCGGTCTCGTCGTGGTCGGGCAGCATCTGGAGCCTGACCGGGCGGTGCTCGAGTGCTGCGTGGTCGCGCGCGATGACGACGCGTTCTGCAGACAGTGCGGGGCCGAGGGCACGCCGCGTGGGACGGTGTCTCGGTGGCTGGCGCATGAGCCGTTCGGGTGGCGGCCGACGACGCTGCTGGTGCGGGTGCGCCGCTACCGCTGCGAGAGCTGCGGGCGGGTGTGGCGGCAGGACACCACGGCGGCTGCGGATCCGCGGGCGAAGCTCTCGCGGGCGGCGGTGCGCTGGGCCCCTGGTCGGGATCGTGGTTCAGCACCTGACAGTGGCGCGGGTGGCCGAGGCCCTCGCGATCGCGTGGCACACCGCCAACGACGCTGTCCTGGCCGAAGGTCGGCGGGTGCTGATCGATGACGAGGCCCGGTTCGACGGCGTGGCCGTCATCGGAGTCGACGAGCACGTGTGGCGGCACACCCGCCGCGGCGAGAAGTACGTCACCGTGGTCATCGACCTGACCCCGATCCGCGACGGCACCGGATCCGTCCGGTTGCTCGACATGGTCGAGGGGCGCTCCAAGCAGGCCTTCAAGCAGTGGCTCGCCACCCGCCCGAAGACCTGGCGAGATCAGGTGGAGGTCGTCGCGATGGACGGCTTCACCGGGTTCAAGACCGCCACTGCCGAAGAGCTGCCCGACGCGACCGCGGTGATGGACCCGTTCCACGTCGTGCGCCTGGCGGGCGATGCCCTGGATCGCTGCCGACGCCGGGTCCAGCTGGATCTGCACGGCCACCGCGGCCGTGCCAAGGATCCGCTCTATCGTGCCCGGCGGACCCTGCACACCGGCGCCGACCTGCTCACCGACAAGCAGACGACCAGGATCGAGGCCCTGTTCGCGATCGAGGAGCACGTCGAGGTCGAGGCGACCTGGGGCATCTATCAGCGCATGATCACCGCCTACCGCCACCCCGACCGCGCACACGGCCGCGCCCTGATGGTCGCCGTCATCGACTCGGTGGCCCGCGGCGTTCCGGCCGCGCTGACCGAGCTGGTCACCCTCGGCCGCACCCTGACCAAGCGCGCCGCCGACGTGCTGGCGTTCTTCGACCTACCAGGCTCGAGCAACGGCCCGACGGAGGCGATCAACGGCCGACTCGAACACCTCCGAGGCTCCGCCCTGGGCTTTCGCAACCTGACCCACTACATCGCCCGATCACTCCTGGAGGCCGGCGGCTTCAGACCGCGGCTACACCCTCATCTGCGTTGAGCCACTTTTCGAAACTGCACCGCTCTCGAAACCGAGAACGGCCTCACGTGGGTGGTTCCGGAAACTCGTTGACCAGCACCGGAGCGACCACCAAGGAGAGTCCAGGCACACCTCGAGGGGACGGCCAGGCACACCCGCTTCGCGCGTGCCGCCGCGATCGTCGCAGAGGGGTCAGGTCCAGAGGCGCTCGATCGGGAGCACGTGGATCCGGTCGTCTACCTCGTATCCCGTCGCGCCCGTGTAGAACGTGATCCCGGCGACGAAGGAGGATCCCAGGCGATCCCGCAGGGCGACCAGCGGCGAGAGTTGCGTCCGCTTGACGACGTCCCCTGCCTTGACCTCGATGGCGACGACCGCACCGTCATGCCGCTCCAGGACCAGGTCGACCTCGAGGCTGTCGCGGGTGCGCCAGTACCCGGCCGAGACAGGGTCATCCATCCATGTCGTCTGCCGGATCGCCTCCTGGACGACGAAGGACTCAAGCAGGTGGCCGAACTCTGTGAGGGAGGCTGGGTCAAGTCGCTTCATCTTCGCGGCGCTCAGTCGCAGGAGGTGGGCGCCGATCCCAGAGTCGACAACGTGAATCTTGGGAGACTCGATACTCCTGGGCAGGACGGTCACGCCCCAGGCAGGGAGCCGACGGACGAGGAACAGCGACTCGAGGAGTTCGATGTACGCGGAGGTCGTGTCCCACGACGGAGCCACATCATTGGCGACCTTCGAGACGTTGAGGACGCTTGCCGTCTGGCCGACGGTGCGCGTGAGCACGTCCCTCAGGTCGGATCTTCTGCCTATACGTCGCAGCTCGCCGGCGTCTCGTTGGATCGACTGTCCCACGTGTGCCTCGAACCAGCGGGACCTGTCCGCCGCGGTGGGTTGCGCGAGCGCAAGGGGCATTCCGCCCCGCATCACACGATCGACGTACTCGTCCCTGGACGTGGTCGCGGCCCGGGCATGGTGTTCGACGTCTCCCTCAAAGGCGCGCGCGATGAGGTCGTTGGCGGTCGCGTCGAGTTCGGCTTGCGTCAAGGGCATAACCGGTAGCCGCTGGATGCGCCCCGTCAGAGCTTGCGTGCCTCGCGGCAAGGAGTCGTAGCTGGCCGAGCCTGCGAGGACAAACATGCCCGGCCTCGTCTCACGGTTGAGCCGAGCCTTGATCGCGTCCAGCAGCGACGGAGCCTTCTGGTACTCGTCGACGAGCACTGGTGTGTCTTCTGCGACGACTGCCGCCGGACTGTTCAGCGCGAGCTGAAGGTAGTCCTCCCGATCCAGGTCGATCACTACGGCATTCGTGTCGGCTGCCAGCCCATCCAGCAGCGTCGACTTGCCCACTCCGCGGGGCCCTTCGAGAAGGAGCACCGGCGTCGTCGCCGAGCGGTGGCGGACCACTCGGGTCAGTCGTCGTGCGATCAGGCTGGTCACAACCCCAACGTAGCTCCATGTCGGAACCTGCCGCTACCCGAAGTCGGAATCTGCCGCCCCGGAAAGTCGGATCCTGCCGTCGCTCAACCTCGGAGCCTGCCGATCGGGATCGCAACCACGGCCATCGACATCCTCTCGGTGCCTTGCGGCCGCAGACTGACCGTCACCTACCCGTGCAGCAGTCCCCCGTCCGTACGGTGGTGTCCGCCGGCCGCCGGGATCCTCCGGGGATGCTCAGCGCCTGTAGCAAACAGGGCTGTGCCGGCAATGAACATCACGACGGCCCGGACTAGCCGAAGCCGCAGCATGCACACCCCTGGAGGATGCGGAATGAGCACGTTCCACGCCGAACGACGTCGCCATGATACCCCCACTCCCGCATCGGCGATGGGGTGCCCTGCTCGTGCGCTCCGGAGCCCACAACCGGACCATCGGGCCATGTGAGCCAACACCGGCACGCGCCGCACACCACAGAGCGGCACCACCCGGTCAGCGAACTGTCCTGCATGGCCTGGCTGACGAGTTGAGGCTGATGCTCAACAGTTCATCAAGTATGCGCACCCAGCACGCGACACTAGATTCGCCTGCATATATTGAGCAACTGGCTGCCTGCTACAGACTCGTAGTGTCAGCCGATTGCATGAAAGCATCCAGCCCTTCACGACCGAAAGAGTCGAAATGAAGTCACTGCGCGTTACCGCTTCCAGCCTTGTGGCCGCCCTGGTCATCCTTGGCTCGCCCATCAGTGGCGCCAGCGCCACACCTGGCCACACTGGCACTGAAGACATCGTCGCAGACCTCGATACGGAAGGCTCAGAGGCTACCGACGAAACAGAAGCGACCACCGCCACGCCGTACATACTTGCAGCCAGCCCAGAAGAGGCGATCGCGCTACTCGACGAACTGGAATCTCAACAAGCAGATGAAATCACCACCCGAGCTGTGAGCTTCGGACCCTGCACTCTCCACCCATCAACGATCCACTGGCGAACGTCGTCGGGCAACAAATCCATCGGCCAAAAGCCGTACACTCGATGCACGGTGCCAGTGAGCAGGATTCACCACACGACGGAACTGCGATACCAGCATTACCTCACATGGAAGGTCGCGAAGAAGAAGACCGGCGGAAACTACAACCAGAAGAATTACACTCAGAAGAACGTCGAACACTTTTGCACCGGCACTACTGGCACGAATTTTAGGGGGACAACCCTTGGAAAGATCGTCTACAAGGGGAAGTCGTACTACTCACGCGTCTACACTTCTCCGGCACGGTTTGGGTGCCGAGTATAGTGACTTCTACCTGTATTGCCGTCTTTGGATACACTCCGCTAGGGGCAGAGGTCTTCGCAGGAGTAATACCTTCAGGGTCACGACACCTCGAGCGGCTGCAACAAGAGATCTACTCCAACTACGGCAGGATTCCGTACGGGTTCGAGGGTGACGTGCCCTGGCACCGGGCCACCGAAGAAGGTGAATCCGTCCATGTTGTGGTCAGCCGCGACCCCGGTGATCCTGTCGCCATTGCGGCTTATGATCGACTCCAGGACGCGCGCAGGTCCGTGCGAGAACAGGCGGAGATCGGACGCGAGGCCCGGATCGTTACGACGACAATGGGCCATCTCGACGAGGGTGCGTTCAAAGTCACCTGACGAACGCACGCCCCGTGGGGCGGTGGGAGGTTGAACCGGGTTCGACTTCTCATCGTCCCACCGCACCTCCCGCAGAATTGCGACGGCCCTTCGATGTTGTACTCATGCCCGCTATGTTGACAGCCGGACCGCGCCGAGGATGGCGACCACCAGGTCGCGCGGTGCTCGGCGAGGACGCCTGAAACGCCCTGATGGGACCGACGTCGAGTCCTCCTACCCCGCCTTCCGACCCGACGCGCTCCGCGCCGACGGGAGGATCAACGCCGACCCGGACGCGGACTGGGTCAAGCGGACGGCCACTTCCCGGAGGCGCACAGATTCGATGCCCGCGAGCCCTACCGGTTCATCCCCCACGCCCGGCACGACGACCGCCGCGGCACCCAGCGCTTCAAGGGTCCCGCGCTGGCGGGCCACCTACGCTGCCCGAACGTGCCCGCCTCCATGCGCCTGGATGCCGCGCTGCCCACCACAACCTGCACCCCCGGCTCAACGTGCGGCTGCGGCATCACCGTCACCGTCGACGACAGCGCCTGCGAGAACATCCGCCAGCCCCACCCGTGGCAGTCCAACGCCTGGGCCCTGGACTACAACCGCCGCACCCTCATCGAAGGACTCAACGGCCAGATCCGCTACCAGAAGCTGAAGATCGACCGCGGCTTCATCCGCATGCGCGGCCTCGCGGCCACTGCATGGCTCCTCGCGGCCCAGCTCGCCGGCTACAACGCCGTCCACCTGCACGCCTGGCACACCAGCCGCCATCGGCCCGACCCGTGGCAGCAGCACCTGCGCGAAGTCGCCGACAACCGGCCGCTGGACCGCTACACCCGCACCCGCGGACGCCGAGCACCACCAGTCGTCGACGACGCCGACACGAAGACTAAAGAACACTAAAGGCCCTGGCCGTCAGACCACGCCCTGTCATGCCCTGAACAGGCCCTGACGGCCGCTGAACAGGTCAAAGAGACCGTCGGCCACGCCCAGACGAGCCGCGAGCGCAGGGCCCACTCCCGAAACCGGGCCACCGCCGTCGGGCAAGAACGACGAAACCCCCGACCGGATCAACCGGCCGAGGGTTTCGGGAACGGGTGGCTCCCTGATTCGGGAACTACCCTCACGTGCGCGAGGGGGGAGTTGAACCCCCACGCCCTCTCGGGCACACGGACCTGAACCGTGCGCGTCTGCCTATTCCGCCACTCGCGCGTGCCGTAGGAGATTAGCACGCGGCGGCCCCCGGTTCCCAACCCGATCGGGCCCACCCGGCAGGGACCTGTGTCACACCGGCGGCACGGGAGACGGCGCCCGCTCCGGCCCGGCGCGCCCCGGCCTGCGCACCGTGACACGCTCGTGACCTCGGCACGCGGGTCTACCCGAGGGATTCGCACGAAATCCACAGGTTTACGGGCGCGGGTGGTTCACCCCTGCCTACGATCTGGATAGTCTGCCCGCGACAGGCACGGGTGGACGAGAGGAGGTGGCATGGGAGCGCTGGACCGCTTCGAAAAGAGCGTCGAGCGGCTGATGAACAACGCGTTCGCCAAGGTCGGGCGTGGCGGCGAGGTCAAGGCGGTGGAGCTGGCGAGCCGGCTGCGACGCGAGATCGACGACCGTGCCGCCGTCGTGGGCCGTGACCGGACGGTCGCGCCGAACGAGTTCACCATCGAGCTGAGCCCTGCCGACTTCGCGCAGGTGCAGTCGTGGGGCGCGGAGACGCTCGCCGACGAGCTCGCGACGAACCTGACCGAGTACGCGGCGTCGCAGCACTATGCCTTCGTCGGCCCCGTGAGCGTGTCCTTCGAGAACCACGAGGAGCTCACCGGCGGCCGCTTCCAGCTCCGCTCGGCCACGGTGCGCGGCAACGTGGCACCGGCGACGAACCCGGCTCCGAGCACCCGGCACCCGCTCATCGACATCGACGGGCAGCGCTACCTGCTGACCGGCCCGGTCACGGTGATCGGCCGCGACGCCGAGGCGGACATCGTGGTCGACGACCCGGGCGTCTCCCGCCGGCACCTCGAGATCCGCGTCGCGCCCGAGGGCGTGGTCGCGACGGACCTCGGTTCCACCAACGGCCTCTTCGTCGAGGGGCACCAGGTCCCGGCGGCGACGCTGCTGGACGGCAACACCATGACCATCGGCCGGACCCGGATCATGTTTTGGACAGGTACGTCGGCCGGCCGATCGAACGAGGACTGGTGATCGACCGAGGATGAGCGAGCTGACGTTCACCCTGCTGCGGCTGGGATACCTGGTGCTGCTCTGGGTGTTCGTGCTCTCGGCGGTCGCGGTGCTGCGCCGCGACCTCGCCCTGCGTTCTCCGCGTTCGCGCAAGCGTGCCGACGACGGCGGTGCACCGGCCGCCGCACCGGCCGCGGTGGCGAGCAGCCCGGCCCCTGCGCGCAGCTCCGGTCCGCAACGGCTGGTGGTCACGGCGGGTCCGCTGAGCGGGACCACCCTGCCGCTGTCGACGTCGTCGATCCTGCTCGGCCGCGCACCGAGCTGCACGCTGGTGCTCGACGACGACTACTCTTCGTCGCGTCACGCCCGCATCTTCCCGCAGGGGGACCAGTGGTACGTCGAGGACCTGGGCTCCACGAACGGCACGTTCATCGGCGACCAGCAGGTCACCTCGCCGACCCCCCTCGCACCGGGGGTCGGCGTGCAGATCGGCCGCTCCGTCGTCGAGCTGCAGGGGTGACGCCTTCGTGACCCTCGCCCTGAGGTATGCCGCGCGCTCCGACGTCGGGCTCGTGCGGCAGAACAACCAGGACTCCGCCTATGCGGGGCCGAACCTGCTGGTGGTGGCCGACGGCATGGGCGGTCACGCCGGCGGCGACATCGCGTCCAGCCTCGCGATCGCCGCCCTGGCGCCGCTGGACGAGACGGAGCACGGCCCGCAGGAGGCGCTGGCCGACCTGGAGCGGACGGTCGAGCAGGCGCGTCAGGACCTGGTGCACGCCTCCGAGGTGGATCCGGACCTCGCCGGCATGGGCACCACGGTGACCGCGCTCCTGCGGTCCGGCAACACCCTCGCGATGGCCCACCTGGGCGATTCGCGCGCCTACCTGCTGCGCGACGGGGCGCTCAACCAGGTGACCGTGGACCACACGTTCGTCCAGCACCTGGTGGACACCGGGCGCATCTCCCCGGACGAGGCGGAGACCCACCCCCAGCGCAACGTCGTCATGCGCGTGCTGGGCGACTTCGACGTGGACCTCACGCCCGACATGTCGGTGCGGGAGGCACGTCCGGGCGACCGCTGGCTGCTCTGCTCGGACGGCCTGTCGGGGTTCGTCCCCCTCGAGCAGATCACGCAGGTGCTCGCGGAGTGCGAGTCTCCCGAGGAGGCCGCGGACCTGCTCATCACCCTCGCGATGACCGCCGCGAGCACCGACAACATCACCGTGGTGGTCGCCGACGTCGTCGACCCGGACGACGTCGACGCCTCGTGGGTGTCCACCTCGACCCAGGTGGTCGGTGCCGCGGCCTCGGAGATGTCGCCCGAGCTGGCCCGGCCCGCGCCGGATGCGGCCGAGGACGCCTCGCGCCGTCATGACGACGACGAGGAGGACGACGAGGACGACGACGCACGCCCGGCACCGAAGCGACGCCCCTGGATCGGCGTCCTCGTGATCCTCGCGGTGCTGGGTGGCCTCGGATACGGCGCCTGGTGGGCGTACGGCTGGACCCAGGAGCAGTTCTACGTCGGCGTCGCGGACGGGCAGGTCGCCGTGTACCGCGGCATCCCGCAGAGCGCCGGCCCTCTGACCCTCTCCCAGCCGGTGCGGCTGACGGGCACGCCCGTCGACGAGCTGCCCGCCTACTGGAGCGACCGGCTCGACGGCACGATCCGCGCGTCGTCGGAGGCCGAGGCCCTCGAACGCGCCGAGCGCCTCATCGACGACGCGCTGCCCACCCCCACTCCGAGCCCCAGCACCAGTCCCAGCTCTGAGCCGAGCGGCAGCCCGTCGCCGTCGTCGAGCCCCGCGTCCGGGTCCAGCCCGGCGGCGCGGGACGAGGGGGCCGAGGCGTGACGTCCCAGAACCTCACGGTGGAACCCAGGCAGCGCCGGCCGTTGCGCATCGCCGAGGTGTTCCTCCTGGTCCTCGCCCTGGGCGGCGGTATCGGCGGCTTCGCGATGGTCGGGCTGTCGATCCGTGGAGAGCTGCCCGACCAGTTCTGGTTCCGCAGCATGCTGCTCGCCGTGACGGCACTCGTCGCGCACGTCGTGCTCCGCCTGCGTGCACCGTGGGCCGACCAGGTCATCCTGCCCGCGGTGGTGCTGCTCAACGGCATCGGCCTGTCGATGATCTGGCGCCTCGAGATCTCCGACGCCACCGGCATGGCTCCCGCCGACGCGGCTGGCAACATGCAGGCGACGTTGCTGGGCGCCATCGTCGCCTTCGCCCTGCTCTGGGTCCTCAAGGACCACCGCTGGCTGCGGCGCTACACGTACACGGCGATGGTCGTGGGCCTGCTGCTCATCGCGCTGCCGCTGATCCCGGGCGTCGGCCAGGAGATCAACGGCGCGAGGATCTGGATCAACGTCGGCGGCTTCTCCCTGCAGCCCGCCGAGTTCGCCAAGATCGCGTTCGCCGTGTTCTTCGCCGGCTACCTGGTCACCAACCGTGACACGCTCGCGCTCGCCGGTCCCAAGGTCTTCGGCCTGCAGCTCCCGCGGCTGCGTGACCTGGGCCCGATCCTGCTCGTGTGGGCGGCGTCCCTCGCCGTCCTGGTCCTGCAGCGCGACCTCGGTACGTCCCTGCTGTTCTTCGGGCTCTTCGTCGCGATGCTGTACCAGGCGACGGCCCGGTCGAGCTGGATCGTCCTGGGCCTCACGCTGTTCGGGGCGGGCGCGCTCACCGCGGCGCGGCTGTTCCCGCACGTGGGGGCCCGCATCGACGTCTGGCTGCACCCGTTCGACGCGTCGCAGTACGAGAGGGACCCCGGCGGGTCGTACCAGCTCGTCCAGGGGCAGTTCTCGATGGCGAACGGTGGGCTGTTCGGCACCGGGTGGGGCGAGGGCCGCCCCTTCCAGATCCCGTACGCGTTCTCGGACTTCATCTACGCGGCTCTCGGCGAGGAGCTCGGCCTGACGGGCCTCACAGCGATCGTCCTGCTCTACCTGCTCGTCGTGCAGCGCGGCCTGAAGTCGGCCCTCAGCGTGCGCGACGGCTTCGGCAAGCTGCTCGCCGGCGGCCTGGCGTTCGCGATGGCCCTGCAGGTCTTCGTGGTGATCGGCGGCATCACGCGCATCATCCCGCTCACGGGCCTGACGCTGCCGTTCATGGCGCAGGGCGGTTCCTCCCTGCTCGCCAACTGGATCGTGATCGCCCTGCTGCTACGGATATCGGACAGCGCCCGGCGGCCCTCCGACCTGCCGGTGCGCGGGCAGGTCTCGGCCGGCGCCCCGGCTGCGGAACCGGAACCGATCCTCGTCGGCTCGTCCGGGTCGGACGGCGGCACCCCGGCCGACGTGACGCCCCCGGCAGGCAGCAACCTGCCGCGACGACGGGTCACCGACCGCGACCCCCACGGCAGCCCGGGCGACGCGGCCCCCACCGAGCACATCGGCACCGACGTCCCGCCCGAGCATCGAGGAGGTGAGAGATCGTGAACACGACCACGCGTCGTCTGGCCGGGATCGTCATGGTCATGTTCCTCGCGCTCCTCGTCTCCACGACGTGGATCCAGTTCTTCGCGGCAGACACGCTGAACAACGATCCGCGCAACGCCCGCGCGCTCTACGCGCAGTTCGGCACCGACCGCGGCCCGATCGTGGTGGGCGGCGACGCGATCGCCAGCTCGGTGCCCTCGGACGACGAGTGGAACTACCAGCGGGAGTACGCCAAGGGCCGGCTCTACGCTCCGCTGACGGGCTACTACTCGTTGGTCAGCGGCACGTCCGGGATCGAGCAGGCCGAGAACGACTTCCTCGCCGGGTCGGCCGACGCCCTGTGGGTGGAGCGGGTGCAGAACGTGCTGACGGGCTCCGACCCGCAGGGTTCGTCCGTCGAGCTGACGATCGACCCTGCCGCGCAGCGCGCCGCCTGGGACGCCCTGGGTGACCAGCGCGGCGCCGTGGTGGCGATCGAGCCGTCCACCGGCAAGATCCTGGCGATGGTCGCGAAGCCGACGTTCAACCCGAACGACCTCGCCACCCACGACACCGGCAAGGCCAACAAGGCTTACCTGGACCTGCTGAACGACGAGGACAAGCCGCTGATCAGCCGGGCCACGGGGACGCACTACCCTCCCGGCTCCACGTTCAAGCTGGTGACCGCCGCTGCGGCGCTCGAGAGCGGGGACTACGACGAGAGCACGGTCATCGACGCGCCGGTCACGTACACGCTGCCCGGCACGCGGACCGACCTGCCGAACTACGGTGGCACGGCGTGCTCCCCGAGCGGCGAGCAGAGCCTGGCGGACGCGCTGCGGATCTCCTGCAACACCGCCTTCGCGAAGCTCGGCGTCGACCTCGGTGCCGACGCGCTGGCCGAGCAGTCCGCCGACTTCGGGTTCGGCGAGACGGTCGACGTCCCGTTCCCCGCGGTGGCCAGCCGGTACCCGGACCCCGACTCGCTGACTCCCGACAGGGTCGCGCTGTCCGCGATCGGGCAGGGCGACGACGTCGTCACGCCCCTGCAGGTCGCCATGATCACCTCGGCGATCGCGAACGGCGGCGAGCTGATGGAGCCGTTCTCCGTCGAGACGGTGCGTGACGCCGAGCTCGAGGTGGTCTCCGAGACGCGACCGTCGAGCATGGGCCGCTCCGTGTCCGAGTCCACGGCTTCCCAGCTGCGGGACATGATGGTCTCCGTCGTCGAGGACGGTTCCGGCACCGCGGCGCAGATCTCGGGCGTCACGGTGGCCGGCAAGACGGGCACCGCCCAGACCTCGCGGGACGTCTCCCCGCACGCCTGGTTCACCGGGTTCGCCCCCGCGGACGACCCGCAGGTCGCGGTCGCGGTGGTCGTCGAGCAGGGTGGCTCCATGGGCTCCGAGGCGACGGGTGGCCGCGTGGCCGCCCCGATCGCCAAGGCCGTCGTCGAGGCGGTGCTGAACGGATGAGGCCCTCCATCGGGCTCTCGCTGGGCGAGCGCTACCACCTGACCCGCCAGATCGCCGTCGGCGGCATGGGCGAGGTCTGGGTCGCCGACGACAGCTACCTCGGCCGCGACGTCGCCGTGAAGGTGCTGCGCGAGGAGTTCACCGGCAACGAGGACTTTCTCAAGCGGCTGCGCACCGAGGCGCGCAACAGCGCCGCGCTCTCGCACCCGAACATCGCGCAGATGTACGACTACGGCGAGCAGGACGGCGCCGGCTACCTCGTCATGGAGCTCGTGCTCGGCGAACCCCTCGCCGACCTGCTCGAGCGCGAGCCCGTCGTCGCGCCGCGCAAGCTGCTGCCGATCCTCTCCGCGACCGCTCGCGGGCTGCACCACGCCCACCGGGCCAAGGTGGTCCACCGGGACGTCAAGCCGGGGAACATCCTGCTCGAGCACGACACCCGGAACGTCAAGATCACGGACTTCGGCGTCTCCCTGGCCGCCAACCAGGCCACGATGACCGCGACGGGCATGGTCATGGGCACCGCCCAGTACCTCTCGCCCGAGCAGGCCGTGGGACAGCCCGCGACGGCGGCCTCCGACCTCTACGCGCTCGGCATCGTGGCCTACGAGGCGACCGCCGGCCGACGCCCCTTCACCGGGTCGACACCGGTGGACATCGCTGTCGCGCACGTGAACAGTGCCGTGCCGCCCCTGTCGTCCAGCGTCCACCCGGGCCTCGACGACGTCATCATGCGGATGCTCGCCAAGGACCCGAACAAGCGGCCCGCCTCCGGCGCCGCACTGGCCGACGAGCTGGACGCGCTCGCCCAGGAGATCGCCGAGGACCCCCTCGGAGCGCGGTCCCGGGCCGCCCGCCGCGCCGCCCGCACCGGCCGCCCCGCACCTGTCCGGCACGCGCGGCCCGACGACGCACCGACGTCGGCACGCTCGCTCGACCCGGCGACACCCGCGGAGCGCCCCACGGCCGCGCCGACGGCGTCCACCCCGGACCTGCCCGACCCCGGGGCGCCGCGCAGCTACCCGGCGCGCCGCGACCTGCGCACGAACCCGCCGTCCCGCCCCACGCCACCGCGCGGCGGCCCACCCGGCCGCGCCGCGACCCGCAGCGGCCCGACGCGCACCCCTGCGTCCCGGTCGTCGAACCGGTCGTCGGGGCGCCCGGTGCGCAGCTCGACGACGACGGGACAACGTCTCGGGCCGCTCGGCCGGCTCTCCTGGCCGCTGCTCGCCCTCCTCGGACTGCTCGGTGTGCTCCTCCTGGCCACGCTCCTGAGCGGAATCTTCGGCGGGGGTGACGGCGATGCTGCCGCCCTGCCGCTCCTCGCCGGCGGCGCGCTGGTGACACGCCCCGCGAGATTGCGGACGATGACCGACCCCGGTTCTGGGATGATGCTCCAGGACCCGTCGCACCCCGCCGGTGCGACAACGACCCAGAAGGACGTCTGAGTGGTGGACAACACGCCCCGAGTACTCGCGGGCCGGTACGAGGTCGGTGAGCTCATCGGCCGCGGTGGCATGGCCGAGGTGCACATCGGCCACGACACCCGCCTCGGTCGCACCGTCGCGATCAAGGTGCTGCGGTCCGACCTCGCACGCGACCCGTCGTTCCTCGCCCGGTTCCGACGCGAGGCGCAGTCGGCCGCCGCCCTCAACCACCCGGCGATCGTCGCCGTGTACGACACCGGGGAGGACACCTCCACCGACGCGGCGGGGCAGCAGGTCCACATCCCGTTCATCGTCATGGAGTACGTCGAGGGCCACACGGTCCGCGACATCCTCGCCGACGGCGCTGCCGTGCCCATCGAGGAGGCCGTCGAGATCACGGTCGGCATCCTCAGCGCGCTGGAGTACTCCCACCACGCCGGGATCGTGCACCGCGACATCAAGCCCGCCAACGTCATGATCACGCCCACGGGCGCCGTCAAGGTCATGGACTTCGGCATCGCGCGCGCGATGGCGGACTCCGCCGCGACCATGACGCAGGGGCAGGCCGTCATCGGCACCGCCCAGTACCTGTCGCCCGAGCAGGCGCGCGGCGAGCAGGTCGACGCCCGCAGCGACCTCTACTCCACCGGCTGCGTGCTCTTCGAGCTGCTCACCGGGCGCCCGCCGTTCGTGGGCGACTCGCCGGTCGCGCTCGCCTACCAGCACGTGGGTCAGCAGCCGCAGCGGCCCAGCGAGATCGCCAACGACGTGCCCGAGGTCCTGGACCGCATCGCCCTCAGCTCGCTGGCCAAGGACCGCAACGACCGCTACTCCTCGGCAGGGGAGTTCCGCTCCGACCTCGAGTCGGCCGTGCGCGGGGGCAACATCATGGCCCCGGCGCTCGGCGCCGCGGCGGCCGGTGCCGCAGCCGCCTACGGGGCGACGCAGGTGCTCGGCGACCCCCAGGGCACGCAGGTCATGTCGCCCACCGGCGGGCCCGCGCCCTGGGGCCAGACCGGGCTGCCCGTCGACCAGACGGCGGCCGGTACCGCCGTCCCTCCCGGCGAGGAGGAGGAGAAGGGCAACCGCAAGTGGCTGATGTGGACGCTCATCGGCGTCGGCGTCCTGGCCCTCGCCGCGATCCTCTTCTTCTGGCTCAGC
The DNA here is from genome assembly GCF_048065335.1 of Isoptericola maris. Taxonomy (NCBI): domain Bacteria; kingdom Bacillati; phylum Actinomycetota; class Actinomycetes; order Micrococcales; family Promicromonosporaceae; genus Isoptericola; species Isoptericola maris. The sequence continues at coordinate 42,147 of NZ_JBLUNY010000011.1, forward strand.
AGCGGCGAGGACGAACCGACGCTCGCCACCGTGCCCGAGCTGACCGCGAACATGAGCCCGACTGAGGCGCAGCGGCTCGTGGAGGGCGCCGGCCTCGTGTACTCGGAACGCGTCGACGAGGAGTCCGACGAGCCGGAGAACACCCTGACCCGCTCCGACCCGACCAGCGGCGAGGAGGTCCCGGAGGGCTCGCAGGTGCTCGTGTACTTCTCCGGCGGGCCAGAGACCTTCTCGATGCCCGACGTGACGGGCAGGACTCTCGAGCAGGCGAAGCAGGAGATCGCCGATGCCGGCCTGGAGGTCGGCGAGGTCGAGGAGCAGGCCAGCTCGAGCGTGGACGAGGGGGACGTCATCTCGACGGACCCGTCGCCCGGCGCCGCCGTCAACCCCGGCGACTCCGTGGACATCGTCTGGTCCAACGGACAGGTCGAGCTCCCTGATCTCTTCGGGCAGAACCAGGACGATGCCGAGGCGGCCCTGGCAGACCTCGGGCTCAGCTCACGCATCACCAGCGAGCCCGTGCAGGACCCGAACGACGTCGGCAAGGTCGTCAACCAGTCGCCCCAGGCGGGCACCGTCGGTCAGGACACCACCGTGGAGCTGACCATCGGCGAGGAGCCCGAGGCCGAGACCGTCAGCGTCCCGGACGTCGTCGGCATGACGGCCGAGGAGGCCGAGGGCGCGCTGGGCGGCCAGGCCAACCTCAACCCGATCCAGCGGACCGAGTCGTCGGCCGACTACTGCCCGGGCTTCGTGGCCAACCAGGACCCGCCGGCCGGGACCGAGCGGGAGGTGGGGTCCGACGTGACGATCATCGTCTCGACGGGCGCCGAGGGCCAGGACTGCAGCGCCGGCGAGGCGACCCCGGCACCGCCCGAGGACGACGACGGCCCCGGCCTGGGGCTCGGCGACGACTGACCCAGCCCGGACGCGACCGGAGGTGGCGCCGCTCAGCCCTGGTGGACGAGCGGCGCCATCCCGGCGGACCGCTCCACGGCCGCCGGGTCGCCGCACACCGCGAGCCAGTTGGCGAGCAGGCGGTGACCACCCTCGGTCAGCACCGACTCGGGGTGGAACTGCACCCCGTGCAGCGGCAGGTCGCGGTGCTGCACGCCCATGACGACCCCGGTCGCCGTCGTGCACGTGACCTCGAGCTCGGCCGGCACCGTGCGCGGCTCCACCGCGAGGGAGTGGTAGCGCGTCGCGGTGAAGGGTGAGCCCAGGCCGTCGAGCACCCCGTGGCCCTCGTGCTCCACCTCGCTCGTCTTGCCGTGCATCAGCTCGGCGGCGTGCGACACGGTCGCCCCGTAGACCTCGGCCAGCGCCTGGTGGCCCAGGCAGACACCCAGCATCGGCGTCCGGGAGCGGGCGCAGGCGCGGATCACGTCCTCCGACGAGCCCGCCTCCTGGGGCGTGCCCGGCCCGGGCGAGACGAGGACGCCGTCGAAGGGCGTGCCGTCGTCGTGCCAGAAGCGGCCGTCCGCGTCGGGCTCCGGCACGGCGTCGTTGCGCACGACGGTGGTGCGCGCCCCGAGCTGGTCGAGGTAGCCGACGATCGTGTAGACGAAGGAGTCGTAGTTGTCGACGACGAGGATGGAGGTCATGGGTGCGCCTCGACGGTGTTGTCGTTGATGGGGACGTACGCGGACAGCCAGGGGAAGACCCACTCGAAGCAGGCCCACACGAGGGCCACGAACACCACGAGCAGCAGCAGCACCCGGAACCACGCGGGTCCAGGGAGGATACGCCACAACGCGCCGTACATCACGCCTCCCCGTCATCGATACCGCGCACCTGGACGCCGGCCTCGACGAGCTCGATGGGTGTGCCCTCCTCGACGGGAGCCCAGTAGTCCAGCTCAGCGTGGACGATGTACCGCTGGGCCGCCGAGTACATCGGGTGGCACGCGGTCAGGGTGAGGAGGCGCTCGGTCAGCTCCGGCACCGGGTCACCGGCCTGCAGGCCGGGCACGGGTGCGATGACCTCCACCTCGTGGGGCCACACGATCTCGTGCGTCGTCGTGCGGTACACGTACCAGGTGTCCTCCGTGCGGAAGACGAGCGGGTCGCCCTCCTTCAGGTCCGCGACCTGGTGGTACGGCTTGCCGTACGTGGTGCGGTGACCGGCCGTGGCGAAGTTGCCGAGGTCGCCGGGCATCGCCGTGCCCGGGTAGTGGCCCGCCCCGAGCCGGTCGAGCACCCGCGCCTTGTCCACGCCCTGGGCGACGGGGGTCACGAAGTCGTCGCCCCACCGGGGCACGTACAGCTCGGCGAAGACCGTCTCGTCCGCGGGCTCCTCCATGACGGGCGGTTCGTCCCGGTGCTCGCTCGCGATCGCCGGGCCGTCGTCGACCTGGAGCGGGGGCGGCTCGGGCCACTCGAGCTCGGCGAGCACCTGGGTGTGGATGCGCCCGGCCTGGACGTCGGTCCACCACAGCTGCCACACGACGAACAGCCCGAGGAACACCCCGGCGGTGATGAGGAGCTCGCCGACGACGCCGATCGTCGCGCTGAGGGCGCCGCCCCGGCGCCCGCGCGCGTGCCTCACGAGAACACGTCCGTGCCTTCGGGCACGGTGGCGTGCTGCAGCTCCTGGCCCCCGGTGTAGGCGGGCATCTCGACGCCGTCGAGCTCCTGGACCCGGTAGCCGAGCCCGATCCAGTCCACGTACTGCTTGTAGGTGGCGACGCCCGGGGAGGCCTCGAGGGCGGCCCGCAGATCGTCCGGCTCGCCGATGACCTCGATGACGTACGGCGGGGAGAAGACCTTGCCGTGCAGCAGCAGGATGTTGCCCGAGCACCGGAAGGCGCTGGTCGACGTGACGCGCTCACCCTGCAGCGTCATCGCCTCGGCACCCCCGGCCCAGAGCGCGTTGACGACGTGCTGCACGTCCTGCTGGTGCACCACCAGGTCGTCGGGCCGCACGTCGGGGATCTCCAGGGACGACGACGGCGCGTCCTCGAGCGCGACGCTCAGGCCCCGCCCGGACACCGGCCAGGCGCCGGAGACCACCGCCTCCTGGGCACGCAGAGCGGGATCACGCCGAGGGGCGTCGACGTCGACCGCGTCACCGAGCCGGTCCACCTCCTCGTCCAGGCGGCTCGCCTGCTCGCTCAGCTCCTCCACACGGGCCGACTCGGCGGCGATCACCGACGCGAGGTCGTCGCCGTGGCGGCTGTCCCGCTCGTCGGCGAGCTGGGCGCTGGCGGTGAAGAGCACGCCGGACAGCGCGAGCACGCCCGCGACGGAGATCGCGGAGCGGATCCGTGGTGACATCGCGGGCCTCCTCCCTCGTGTTGCCGGTCCTGGTGCGGCTGGCCACTACGCTAGACGAAAATCCCGTCGTCGGCGGTCGAGAATTCGTCTCGAACGTCGCAGAACACCCTCACAGGAGTGCACCCCGTGTCCGAGCCCAAGCCCGAGAAGAAGTTCGATCCCGTGCCCCGGAAGTCTTCGGCCAATCCCCGCTGGCTCGTCCCCACGATGCTCGGACTGATGCTCGCCGGACTCGTGTGGATCGTCACCTACTACCTGACGAGCCAGAACCTCGGGCTGCCGGTGCCGCAGCTCGGCAACTGGAACCTCCTGGTCGGCTTCGCCCTCATCATCGCCGGGTTCTCCCTGACCACACGCTGGAAGTGACCTGGGCTGTACAAGTTCCACAGGTGTGATTCCACACCTGTGCATATCTCTGGGGATAACTCGTACGGTCCCTGCCGTCAGAGCATCGGCAGGGACGCGACGGCCGAGTACTTCCACACCGTGAGGGCGACGAGGACGACGCCGACCGCGGCCGGGAGCACCCAGCCCACGAGCTTCTGCCGTTCCCTCGGCGCAGCGGCGTAGCCGGCACCGACAGCGAGCCCGACGACGAGCCCGCCGACGTGTGCCTCCCAGGCGATGTTGTCCACGAACAACGGCAGCGCCATGTTGATCGCGATGAGGACCACGATCTGACCGGCGTCGCGTCCCATGCGACGCAGCACCGGGATGATCGCGCCGAACAGACCGAAGACGGCCCCCGACGCCCCGACCGCCGCGGTGTACCAGCTCGCGCCCAGCGGGTCGGCCAGCAGGAGCACGCCCACCGAGCCGCCCACGGCCGCGAGCACGTAGAGCGCGAGGTACCGGCCGCGCCCGAAGGCCTGCTCGAGGAACGGTCCCACGAGCCACAGCGCGTACATGTTGAACAGGATGTGCAACGGGCTCGTGGAGTGCAGGAACGCGGCTGTGAGGAAGCGCCACGGTTCCACCTCGCCGATCGCGGCGGAGAACGCCCACTGCTGCGTCCAGGCGCCACCCGTCGTGAGCTGCAGGATCCAGCTCACGACGCACAGCCCCATGATCGTCAGGGTCACGACGGGACGCCCGCCGCGGACCGCTCCGCCGAAGACCGTCCTGGTGCCCCGAGCGGCCTTCGCCGTCTGCGCCACGCAGTCGACGCACTGGACCCCCACGGGGGCGGGGCGTTGGCACTCCGGGCAGGTCGGTCGGCCGCAGCGCTGACACCGCACGTACGCGACCCTGTCAGGGTGCCGCGGGCAGACCGGCGGTGCCTCGCCCGGCCGCCCGTCCGGCGGCTGCTGCGGGGTGCTGATGGTGGGGCCCTCAGTCCTCGATCGTGACGTGCTCGATGACGATGTCCTCGACCGGACGGTCACCGGGGCGCACCTTGGTCGCACCGATGGCGTCGACGACGGCGCGCGACTCGTCGTCCGCGACCTTGCCGAAGATCGTGTGCTTGCCGTTCAGCCACGAGGTGACCGTCGTGGTGATGAAGAACTGCGAGCCGTTGGTGCCCTCGACCTCGCCGGTGACGGGGTTGCGGCGCTTGCCGGCGTTCGCCATCGCGAGGAGGTACTTCTGGTCGAAGGAGAGCTCGGGGTGGATCTCGTCCTCGAAGGTGTAGCCCGGGTCGCCCGTGCCGGTGCCCAGCGGGTCGCCGCCCTGGATCATGAAGTTGTCGATGACCCGGTGGAAGATCACGCCGTCGTAGAGCGGGTCGGTGCGCTCGGCGCCCGTGCGCGGGTCGGTCCAGACCTTCGTGCCCTGGGCCAGGCCGACGAAGTTCGCGACCGTCTTCGGCGCGTGGTTCGGGAAGAGCTCGAGGCGGATGTCACCGGCAGAGGTGTGGAGAGTTGCGAACATTGCTCCATCATCGCACCGGTGACCCCGATGAACGCCACCGGGCGTGTAGCGGTGCGACCCGACGCGACGAGTGGCACAGTGGTCGCATGGTGCAGACCCCGAAGATCGACTCCGCCAAGGTCAAGGACTCCGCCGCGGAGGTCACGGCCGCGCTCGTCGGCGCGGGATCCCGTGCCGCGGACAGCGCCAAGGACGCCGCGGGCCAGGCCAGACAATGGGCCTCCCCACGTGTGGACTCGTTCGTCGAGTGGCTCCGGCCACGCGTCGAGCAGGCGTGGAACGAGAGTGTTCAGGCCGCCGCGCCGCGTGTCGAGCAGGCCGCCGGCAGGACCGGCCCGCTCGTCGACAGTGCTCACGACAAGATCGTGGACGAGTACCTGCCCAAGCTCGTCGACGTGTTCAACGACGCTGCCAGCCGGGCGGCGATGACGACCGAGGAGGCGGCCAAGGTTGCCAAGAAGGCCGCGAAGGCGGCCGAGAGGTCGGCGCGCAAGGCCCAACGCAGGTCGCGTCGTCGCAAGACGTTCGTGTGGACGGTGGTGCTCGGTGGTGCCGCCGCCGCGGGCTACGCGTTCTACCGCCGTGCACAGCCGCAGAACGACCCGTGGGCCGAGCCCTGGGAACAGTCCACCGCACCCGACTTCGACGGCGTCGCGCGCGACGCGCGCCACGTCGTCGGTGACGCGGCCGAGGCGGTGGGCGAGGCCGCCGGTGCGGCCGTCGCCAAGGGCAAGGAGGCCACCGAGAAGCTCTCGAGCAGGGCTTCGGAGGCCAAGGAGGAGGCGAAGGAGAAGTCGGCTTCCCGGACCTCCCGGACCCGCAAGTCGGCGGCGAGCACGACCAAGGATGCGGTGGACGACGCCGCAGCCGGCGCCAAGAAGGCCACCGACGCCGCCCAGAAGAAGGCCGACGAGGCTGTGGAAGCAGCCGACGAGGCCGTCGACAAGACGGACGACGACAAGAAGTAGTCCGCGCGACGTCGCGTCGCCGGAACGACACGAGCCCCCGTCCTGATCAGGACGGGGGCTCGTGCTGTCGACGGGGTCAGGAACGTCGTCGCGCCCGGTACGCCGCGGCGTTGACGCGGTTGCCGCACGCGGCCATGCCGCACCATGTCCTCCGTGCCCCGCGGGACCGGTCCAGGTAGAGGCGGGTGCAACCCTCCCGCCCGCACTCCTTGATCCGGGCGGAGCGGTCCGCGAGCACGACCATCCCGCGGCGCGCGATGAACGACAGCACCGCGCGGACGTCGCCCGCGCGGTGCACGCCCTCGTCGTCGAGGGTGATCGACGGCGTCGGCCCGGCCGCGACCGTGTTCACGACGTCGAGGCTCCGGCGATCGAACGGCCGGTCGTGGCAGTGGTCCTGCGCGAGCCGGTAGACGGCCTCACGCAGCGACAGGGCGTCGGTGAACGCGTCGGCGTCGACGTCGACGGTCGGCACCTCGTCGCACCGTGCCGTCCACCGGACCAGGTCAGCCGGGGTCGTCAAGAGGTCGACCGGGTCGTCGTGCCGCCGGAGCACGGTACCGGTGAGGTCGAGTGCGGGGTTTCCGCTGACGAACATGATCTCCACGTCATCATCTTGACCAGTGACGCACGGCGATGGCAAGGTCGTCAGTATCTGAACCAGTGACGAAGGGAAGACGCGGTGCGCGGTCTCGACCGGACGCGGACAGTGGTCGTCGACGTGCTCGGCACCCTGGTTGACGAACGCACCGGCCTGCACGCCGAGATCTCGTTCGCCGCGCCGAGGGCGGACGGGGCGTTCGTCGCCCGGCTGGCCACGACGTGGCAGGAGCACGTCACGGACCAGCAGCAGCGCGTCGTCGAAGGTCGGCGGAGCTACATCGACGCCAGTGCTCTGGATGCCGAGGCGGCCGCGCTCGTGGCGTCGCGGGCCGGGATCGCCGACCCGCGGGCGGTGCACCGCCTGGCTACCGCCCGCCGCCGGCTCCCGGCCTGGACGGACACCGTCGATGCCCTGACCCGCCTCGCCCACCGCGTCACGGTCGTCGCGCTGTCCAACGCCGGCGCGGCAGACCTCGATTCTCTGCGTCGGTACGCGGGCCTGCGCTGGCATCACGCCGTGTCCAGCGACGACGTTCGCGCCTACAAGCCGGATCCGCGCCTCTACGCGCGGGCGGTCGAGGTCGCGGGCGGCCGCCCTGAGGACTCCGTCATGGTGGCGGCGCACACGTGGGACCTCCGTGGAGCACAGGCCGCGGGGATGCGCACCGCGTATGTCCACCGACCGGGTGGCGACCCGCCCCGGCCTGACGACGTCCTCGATGCGCAGGTCGGCAGCCTCGCCCAGCTGGTGGCCGCGCTGTGAGCTTCGGGCGTTCGCGTCCGTAGGGCGCGGCGTCGCGCCCGGTACGCCGATGAACCGTTTAAGCGCGGCCCCGCCGGTGACGGCAGGGAACCGCTTACCCTAGTCTCGGTTCTCACCGGATGTATCGGTTCAAGCCGGTTGGACGTCGCGACGGTGCGACCCCCCTGCCATCGCCGCGACGCGCCAGACCATCGGCCGTGCCCGGCATGGCCGTGCCATCTCACGAAGGAGTGAAGAATGTCCAGGCAAAGAAGAACCAGGGCCATGCTCGTGGCCGCAGTCTCCGGACTCGCCGTCGCCGCCACGGGCGTCGGCGCCCTGAACACCGCTCACGCGGATCCGACACGCTACGAGGCCGAGACGGCCCCCGCCGTCTGCGACGGCACGATCGACTCCAACCACGCCGGCCACTCGGGCACCGGATTCTGCAACACGGAGAACGCTGTCGGCGCCACGCTCGACCTCACGATCGAGGCCGAGAGCGACGGCACCGCCACCGTCGGCATCCGGTACGCCAACGGTGGGACGACCGACCGACCGGCCGACGTCGTCGTCGGCGGCACCGCTGTCGGCACCGTCCCGCTGGGCCCGACGGGAGCGTGGGACTCCTGGGCCACCAGCACGGTCACCGCCCCTGTCACCGCCGGCTCCACCACGATCCGCCTGGCCGCGACCAGCGGAGGCGGCCTGGCGAACATCGACTACGTCGAGTCCGACGTCGCCGCCGCGCCGACGCAGAGCCGCCTCGAGGCCGAGGACGGCCCGGCCGTCTGCGAGGGCACGATCGACTCCAACCACGCCGGCCACTCGGGCGCCGGATTCTGCAACACGGACAACGCCGTCGGTGCCGGCATCGAGTTCTCGGTCGACGCCGAGGCCGCGGGCACCATGACCCTCGACGTCGGCTACGCCAACGGTGGCTCGAGCAGCAGGCCCGGCGAGTTTCTCGTCAACGGCGTCGCCGTGCGGACCGCGCAGTTCTACGCCACCGGAGCCTGGACGAGCTGGTCGACCCAGACCGTTACCGCCGAGCTCGGGTCCGGGGTCAACACCGTCCGCCTGCAGGCCACCGGTGGGGACGGGCTGGCGAACATCGACTACCTGGACGTCACGACCGGCGGTTCCGAGGAACCGGGCGGCGGCGACGGCACCTACGAGGTCGAGGCCCTGACGCGGGGCGTGAGCGTCCGGCCGGCGGACGGCGGCAACCTCGTGAGCTGGCGCCTGCTGGGCACCGACGACCAGGACGTGGCCTTCAACGTCTACCGCGACGGACAGAGGCTCAACTCCTCACCGATCACGGGCGCCACGAACTACCGGGACACCGGTGGCTCCTCGAGCTCGACGTACTCGGTCGCGGCGGTGACCGGCGGGACCGAGGCTTCGCCGTCCGGCACCGAGGCCCGGTTCACCTCGGGCGGCTACCTCGACATCCCGATCGACCGTCCGGGAGGCAACTACTCCGCGAACGACACCAGCGTCGGTGACCTGGACGGCGACGGCGACTACGAGTACGTCGTCAAGTGGTACCCCGACAACGCGAAGGACAATTCCCAGTCCGGGCACACCGACAACACGATCATCGACGCCTACACCCTGGACGGGAGCCGCCTCTGGCGGATCGACCTGGGCCGCAACATCCGCTCGGGCGCCCACTACACGCAGTTCCAGGTCTTCGACTACGACGGCGACGGCGACGCCGAGATCGCGATGAAGACCGCCGACGGCACGCGGGACGGTCAGGGGACCGTGATCGGCAGCGCGAGCGCCGACCACCGGAACTCCGGCGGGTACGTCCTGTCCGGACCCGAGTTCCTGACCATCTTCGACGGCCGCACCGGTGCGGCGATCGACACCGTCGACTATCAGCCACCGCGTGGGAACGTGGGGAGCTGGGGCGACGACTACGGGAACCGCGTCGACCGGTTCCTGGCCGGGACCGCCTATCTCGACGGTGCGACCCCCTCCATGGTCTTCGCGCGGGGCTACTACACCCGCTCGGTCATCTGGGCCGTCGACTTCGACGGGCAGAACCTGTCCACCCGGTGGATCTTCGACTCCGACGACCGCGGCTCCCAGTACCGCGGCCAGGGCGCCCACAGCCTCTCCATCGCCGACCTCGACGGCGACGGCCGCCAGGACGTCGTCTACGGCGCGATGGCGATCGGCTCGGACGGCGACCCGCTGTGGAACTCCCGCATGGGCCACGGCGACGCGCTCCACGTCTCCGACTTCGTGCCCGGCCGTCCGGGGCAGGAGGTGTACATGCCGCACGAGAGCGGGAGCGCCCCGTCCTCCAGCCTGCTCGGCTCGGACGGCACCGTCCTGTTCCAGACCAGCCCCGACGGCGACAACGGCCGCGGCGTCGCCGCCAACGTCACCACCAGCAACCCTGGCGCCGAGTTCTGGTCGTCGAACGTCTCGGGGCTGCGCAACGCCTCGGGGGACACCGTCGGCTCCAAGCCGAGCTCGGCGAACTTCTTGGCGTGGTGGGACGACGACGGGGAACGCGAGCTGCTCGACGGCACCCACGTCGACGACTACGACGACGGTCGCCTGCTCACCGCGTCCGGCGTGGGAACGAACAACGGCACCAAGTCGAATCCCGCTCTCTCGGGGGACGTGCTCGGTGACTGGCGCGAGGAGGTCATCTGGCGGACGAGCGACTCCTCTGCGCTCCGCATCTACGCCACGCCGTACACCACGGACCTGAGGATTCCCACGCTCATGCACGACCCGCAGTACCGGGTCGCGATCGCGTGGCAGAACACGGCCTACAACCAGCCGCCGCACCCCAGCTTCCACATCGGGAGCGAGGTCAGCAGCTACCCATGGCCCGACGTGCGCACCCCGTAGCAGGACACCGCACACCGCGACGAAGGCCGCTGACCCGAGGGCCAGCGGCCTTCGTCGCGTGCGCCGGCGGGTGTGAGCGTGGCCGAGACCGGCGCGCCGCCGCGATGAGATCATCGCTGGGTGGGGCGGAGCCCGGCGATCACGGCGCCCTGTCCCGCGCGCTGACCGACGAGAGGAATCAGCATGACCAGGCCGCCTGTCGGCGGGGGTGAGATGCCGGGCCGGATCGCTGACGTGCGATGGCACGCGATGAGCGGCTTCGCGCTCGTCGGCGTCATCGCCGTGATCGCGGGTGGGCTCGTCGCTGCGGCCACCGGACCGACCGGATTCACCCACGGCTCCTGGGTCGCGGCGTACCTGGTGCTGGTCGCCGGCGTCTCCCAGGTCGGTCTCGGTGTGGGGCAGGCGCTGCTCGCCGCGGTCCCTCCCTCCGGAAGACGCCGTGCCTGGCAGCTCGTCGTCTACAACGCCGCCAACACCGCAGTTCTTCTCGGCACCCTGATCAGCTCGGTGGCCGTGGTGGTCGCTGGTGGTGCCCTGCTGCTCCTTGCGCTCGCGCTGTTCCTGGCAGCGGTCCGCCATCCGCGCACGCACTCCTGGCACCTGGCGATCTACCGGCTGCTCCTCGCGATCCTCGGGGTGAGCGTGCCGGTGGGCATCGTCCTGTCAGCCCTGCGTCAGAGCTGACCTGCGTCGGGACCATCACCCGGTGAGGATCAGCACCCTCGACGCACAAAAAAGACCAGGGCCGAACGTATCGGCCCTGCGACGATGCAGCGCGATCCGCGGAAAATCAACGCTCAGTGTCGCTCGGCGTCGGCCGAAGTCGGACGCGATAAGCCACCAGACAAGCCAACACTAGGCAGGCGGGTCACCGAGCCCCTCCTCATCATCTTCAAGGCCATGAGCTGAGTATGGCGCAGGCACCGACATCCCTCGGCGCGCCGCTGAAGCCGGCCGACGGGACGTCGGACGGCGTCTGTACGTTCTGGCCCGTCCCACACCAACGTCACCGATCAGCACCTCGCCATCATGGAGCTCGACTTCAAGCTGCTCGCGCTGCGCGACCCAAAGGTCGCGCAGCGTTACGTCGACCGGCGGCAGGTGCTCCGCGAGGAGATGATCGCCGCGCTGGACCGCGTCATGGCCACCCTCGGTCTCCTCTTCGCCGACAACGAGCACGTCGCCATCGACCTCGCGTCCGAGCTAGGCGTTCACGGGCGCGGTCCCGTGATCCGGGCAGGTCGGCACCATGCCGAGAACCAGGCCCCCGTTCCCGTACGAGCGCCATGTGTGGCCGTCCGGGCACTCCCAGTCGCGGTAATCGCTCGGGTCGGAGCCGTTGGTCCCGCAGACAGGGCACGGCGGAAGGCCGTACCCGTCGAACAGACCGTCCTCGTCGGCCTCCATGCTCCAGAGGTGCCCGCAATCGGGCCGCGGGCAGATGAAGTCGCTGGTCATGCTCGCAACACTACTCGGGTCGCGGCTTGCCCATCACTTGTCGATGGAGGCCATCAGCGGGCCGAGCCCGGCCGGGGCGAGGTGGCCGTACACCCAGGTCGTGGACGAGGTGCCCCGCCGGGTCCAGCAGGACACGACCGGCCACCGCGGCTGCAAGGGCGACCCTCTCTTCGGCATCCAGACCATTTTGCGCGCCGGCGCCGAGAAGCTGACCGAGAAGCAGCAGGATCGTCTGGCTCGCGCGATCGGAGCCGACGAGGCGCACGAAGAGGTGTTCGTCGCCTGGCAGTGCGCCCAGCAGCTACGAGCCGCCTACCAGGCCAGAGACCTGGCCGAGGGCCGCCGACTGGCCGAGAGAGCCCTCGCCTCGTTCCAAGCTTGCCCGATCCCGGAAGTCGCTCGCCTCGGCCGGACCCTGCGCAAGTGGCGCACCGCGTTCCTGGCCTACTTCGCCACCGGGCGCTCATCGAACGGCGGCACCGAGGCCATGAACGGCATCATCGAACTCCACCGCCGCCTCGCCCGCGGCTACCGCAACCGCGACAACTACCGGCTACGGATGCTGCTCGCCGGCGGCGGACTCGACACCACGCCCCTACCGGATGTCCCATGAGCCAGACAAGCCAGCACGGGCAGGTGGGTCGCTATTCGCCGTCGAGCCAGTCGGCGATCGTGTCGATGAGCTCCTGAGGGCCCTCGGGGCGGTTCAGCGACATCAGGTTCAGCGGCAGTGCCGTGAGCTCGATGTCGTGACCGCCCAGCGCCGAGCTGACTCGCCACACAGTCGGTTCGCGGTTCGTGGCGACCGGATAGGTGAGCGAGACCCGCTGGCAGCCCAGGACGTGGCCCGCCGTCAGCACCTGGTAGGTGTCAGCGGCCTTCGGCCGGGTACCGAGGCGCTTGTACTTGGAGTCCGTGACAGCGACTGCGTTGCCCTGCGTGTCGCGGAAGACGACGTCGGGTGTGGTCTCCAGTTGGGAGCCTTCCCCGGCGATGACGTCGCCGAACTTGATCGCGCCCTTGCTGACGCGCTCCTCGCGCCTGCTGGCGGCACGCCGGCACAGCCAGAAGATGTAGTTCTCGTAGATCACGTCGGAGTTCCACAGGAACCCCGACAACGCATGGTCCCCGCTGGCGTGGTGCACACCCGCGCCCTCGAGCAGAAGCAGTCCTACCACCCGCGCCGCTTCGAGTCCCTGGTGCTGGATGCCCAGCGAGATCCGCTGCGCATCGAACAGGTGCGGCGGCTGCCGGCCGACGTGGACCAGGCCAGAAGCGATCTCTCGCACGGCGCGGGCGCGTCCAGGTGCCTTCACAGTCGCCGCCAGGCACTCGGCAGCCCAGCGAAGCAGCCGGGCCAGCGGAGTGCCGTCGGTGAGGTTATCAGCGACGAAAGGCAGTTCCCACGGCCGTGCCACCCACTCGCCCAGGCGAGAGGCGTCCAGACTCCCGCGCAGTGTGGTTCCCGACGACTGCTCGGTCAGGTATCCGCGCGGCAGCCCGCGAGCGGCGCCCTTGGCGTAGGAGGCGAGGAACATCTCCGCGAGCAGGTCCGGCATCGACAGCGAGGCGAGCTCGTGCGCGGTCGTGATGTTTTCATCGACGTGACCGCCCTCGACGACGGTCAGGATGCGCCACAGCACCGTCTGCCAGTTGCCGTCGGTGGCGCTCAGGAACTTGGGGGCGATCTCGATGTCGGTCTCGCCGACACGGACGACTCCAGTCACTGCCTCCGCGCGCAACTTCACCAGCCCGTCGCCAAGGTCCTCGACCCTGATCGGGTCGCCGGCCAGTCCCAGCGCCCTGCGCCAGCGCTTGTTCGCCTCTGCCAGCGAGTGGAGGTCCAAGTCGGCGGCATGGCGGACGACCGGCGCTCCGTACTCCTGGAGCTCGATGCGCGGTGAGGCGGTCAGCGCGTCAACCACCTGAAGGACCTTTTGACGACGTCGATGTCGAGCTCGCTCACGCGGACCGGGGCGAGCGTGCGGGCCTCGACGGTGCCGCCCTTGGCGGTACGCAGTCGCCAGGCGTAGTCCCCGGCCGGCGGGGCGGTGTCGACATGCAGCAGGTCCATCAGCTGCTCGGGACGGCCCGAGTACCTGTCCTCGAGCTGCGGGAACAGGACGTCGTCCCAGGTCTTGGCGAGGCTGCGCCAGGCCTCCTTCTCCTCCACCGGCTGCGCGGTCTCGTCGGCAGCCGTGCGGCTGGCGAGCACAGGGGTGAGGAGTCCGTGGCCGAGCTCGAACTCGGGGCCGAGATCGGACGCGATGGCGACGTTGAGCCGGTCGAGCAGGAGATACGCCGCCTCGTACGGCGTGAGGGTCTCCCAGTTGTCCTCGGTCGGCACCGGGATCGCGTCCCTGTCGAGCTCCCAGTGGTCTGCGAGCACATCGAGCTCGGGTCGCATCTCGATCCGGTCAAAGCGCCGCGCCAGGGCGCTGTCGATGGGCACGGCGGCACGGTCGACGCTGTTCATCGTCGAAACGATGTAGACGTGCTTCGGGAAGGTGAAGCCCTCCGGGATCGTGGCCACCTTGCCTCCGGGCCGCCGGATCTCCTCGCTCTGGCCGTCGACGTAGGTCAACTGGCGCAGGGGCAGCGGCAGCGGGACAGAGCCGCCGTCGCGGTAGTCGAAGTCCAGGAACGTCATGAACTCGCCGAAGATGCGGGCGGCGTTGCCACGGTTGATCTCGTCAATGAAGATCACGACCGACTTGTACTGCGACTCGGGGTCGGCGAGCTCGAGCGCGGCGTCCAGGAAGACGCCAGCCCAGGGCTGGAGGCGGGTCCCTTCAGCCGAGATCTCCGGCCTCAACCCAAGCACGAAGTCCTCGTAGCCGTAGGACTGGTGGAACGTCGTCCACACCACCTTGATCGGCTGCGGGATCGTGATCTCCTGCTCAGGCCGGCTGAAGGGCGTTTCGGCGTCGGCGATGTCGAGCAGGATGCCCTTCTGGCTCTCGGGAGGATTGTTCAGGGCATCGAACAGCTCGCTGATGAGGCGGGTCTTCCCCGTCGCGGGCGGCCCATAGAGCAGCGCGTTCCTGCCCGCGTTCCAGGACGACAGGATGTCGTCGATCTTGTCAGCCATTCTCCACCTCAGCCCGCATCAATCACGCCGCCCACGACCCTGCCCTGCGTGTACAGGTCCCAGGCCGGATCGTTGCGACTCATCGACGCAGGACGGCGTCCCTTCGTGAAGCCAGCGTAGTAACTGCCCTCGACAGACCTGGCGATGTAGAGGCGAAGGCCACCGTCCGGGAAGAACGGGATCGCCTCCTCCTTGTTGCGGACGTCGTCGGGCGCAGTCGGGAATCCACGGGCCGCGATCCACGCCGGATGCCTCTGCGAGCCTGCCATCTGCCGGTTCTGGCGGACGATCCGCATTCGGCTACTGGCCTTCGTCTGGAACTCGATCGGGCCCGATTCACCGGCCCGACCGATCACCCCTGCCTCGATCGTGTAGGGAAGCGATCCGGTTCCGTTGAGGCCGAGGAAGTCGAGCGTGTCTGGCACCAACGACTTCGGGATCTCGAAGTAGAGCGAACCCTGGCCACCGGTGGTGACGTTGGGGTGTCGCTCGACGTTGTAGAACTCCCCCTCCGGCACGTTGCGCCACCAGATCCGGTCGATGTTCAGCTTCTGGGCCATGGTCAGTGGGCCTCGATGTGGTAAAGCCGCTCAAGCACAGAGCCATCCTTCACGCGAGCGTTGCTCCTGTACCGAACATGGGATTGTTCGTGCAGCGTGACCTTGCCGAAGTCGCGCAGGATCGGGAGCAGCTCATCCTCCGAGACCTGGCCATCCTCGCTGTAGGAGATGAACACATGCGGGGCCTCGAGGCGCTTCAGCGTCTCGCGGAACGCCTGGCCGGCGCTGCGCCGGTAGCAGAAGTCGGAGGCCTGCTCGGTCCACGGCCGCAACCCGCCGTCACCGGCCGCCACGGGCTCGTCCTCGCGGGCGATGGTCTCCAGGACGTGGTAGTTCCCGGCGTACTGCCGCTTGGTGTACGGCGGGTCCAAGTACACCGCGTCGGTCCGGATCGTGGGCGCGAGTTCCTCGACCGGGCCCTGCAGGACCGTGTGGTCGCCGGGTGTGCGCTCGAACTCGATCTGTTGGAACTGCAGGGGCTTGAGGGCAGGCCCGGACAGGGTGCGACGGAAGTAGCCGTAGGTGCCGCTGATGTTCGCGACCTTGTTGGTGGCCAGGATGAGGTGGTGCAGCAGCACGCTGTGCTCGACCTCGTCGACGGCTCCGGCGGCCGCCAGCTCGCGGATGCCGTGCCGGATGCCGTCGATGTGCGCAGCGTTGGTCGCCGAGAAGTACAGCCGCGGAGCCCGGCCGTTCGCCGGGGCACCGGCCTCGCCGAATTCCCGGAAGAAGTAGCCCTCCACCGGAGCAGCCGAGCCCATCCAGGCCAGGGCCTTGGCGTAGCCACCGAGGACCTTGAAAGCCGGGGCGCGCTTTGCCAACAGCCGGGTGCGTGCGTGGACCACGGCGAAGGTCAGCGCGTCGGCTGCGGTGACTGAGTAGCCGGCGCGGGCCAGCGCGATCGACACTGAGGCCGTGCCGCACATGGGATCCGCGATCGACGAGCCCGCCGGCAGGACGCGCGCGATCTCCCCGACGATCCAATCGGCCAGCCGGGTCTTGTTACCGAGGTAGCGGTAGGACATCGCTGCCTTTCTGGTGTGTCTCCGTGGTCATGCCAGCTGCTTGTTGCGGATCACGATGCGGTCGTACATGCGCCGGAAAGTGCCGTCGCCGTTCGGCAGGTAGAACCGCGGCCCGCCCTGCATGTAGGTGCCCTTCTTGGCGACCTCCGACATCGGGCGGCCCAGCGTCTTGCTGGAGCCGAGGATGTCGAACTGGTCGGGGTTGTACTTGTCCAGGAACGTGATCGGCACGCCCATCGGCCCGTCGTAGTCGACCGGGATGTGCATGGTCTTGCTGACGTCGATGGCGTCGTAGTTGACGTACTTGGGGTACTCGCGGGGGCTGTAGGTCCGGTGCAGCTCCAGCTCCTCGTGGCGACCCGGGTAGTCCAGGTTGGTGAACCAGCGCACGCCCTTCACGCGGACATACTTGTTGCCGTCGGAGTCGACCCGCGTGCCGGCGGCGGTGAGCGGGTAGTCGTCGGGCACCCGGAACTCGCGGTCGCCGCTGCGGATGGACGGCCCGTACCACATCTGGTCGGCCTGGAAGAGCGGGAAGATCTCCTTGTAGGTCAGCGCGTTCATGTTCCCGATGATCAGGAACTGCTTGTCGTGCTCGACGAGCTGTGCGACGTACTCGCGGAAGAGGCTGAACGGCGGGTTCGTCACCACGATGTCGGCTTGCTTGAGCAGCTCGACGCTCTCAGAGCTGCGGAAGTCGCCGTCGCCGGCCATCGGCTGGATGCCGGTCTCCTCGGCATCGGGCACCTTGTCGCCGTTGCGGTCGCCCGTGTACTCCAGGTACACCGCCTGGTCGGAGTCGCCGGGGCCGAACTGCCCCGGGTCCTGGCTGCGGTAGCAGGTGGCGATCAACTTCTTCAGGCCGAGCCGCTCGAAGTTGGTGGCGAAGTAGCGGAAGAAGTTGCTGGCGCGGGGGTCGTCGCAGTTGCAGTAGACGACCTTGCCCGCGAAGTGATCCGTGTAGTGCTGGAGCTCGAGCTCGATGTCGCGCAGCGAGGTGTAGAACTCGTCCTTCTTCGCCCGGCGGGCCTCTCGGAAGTCAAGGTTCCGGGTGGTGATCGTCAAGTCGGCTCCTCCGTTCATCCCCGGTGCTCGAAACCTCCCACGAGCAGTGCTGGCTCATCCTAGCGATGGGTCGCGACACTCGTGGGGGCACACGCCGCCGAGTGGCTGGCTCGGGCCCCAAATGTGTCCGATGTGGTTGGCGGCACAGTGACCTGTGCTGATGTACGCTTCGGCTTCGATGGGGGTGAGGTCGTCGATCGATCCGTGGGCGCGCTCGGTGTTGAACCAGTGGACCTTGCCGGCCTTGATCTTCATGCCGTCGTCGGCGTTCGCGTCCGCAGCCTCGTCGCTCGCCCGCTCGCTGTCGCCTTCCTCGGCCGAGGACCCTGGGGCCTCGCCGTCGGACGTCGTGCTCTCCGTCGCTTCAGCGCCTGACTCGGGCAGGGCGTCGGCCGCGGATTCCTCGAGGTCGGTGCAGCCCGACAGACCGAGAGCCAGAACCGCGGCGAGCGCGATCGAGGAGACGACGTTCCTGCGGGCGCGCGGTTCAGCTGCTGAACGACACACGATCGGGGACTCCCTGCGTTGGGTGCGGAGCCCATCAGTATGCCGGGGCCATCACGTGAGCCGACCGGTCGGGCGCGGTTTCACCCAGACGTCGGCATCGGATCCGCCATTGGTCTCCAGTGCGTGTCAAGCCGCTCGAGCGTCGCATCCTGCCTGCGAAGCCAGTAGTTGCCCGCCAGGTCGCGGAACTTCACGGTGACGAGGACGCCGTCCTGGTTGTCGTGGAAAAACTCAGGGTTGATCCTCATCGGGCGGTCCGGTGTCGGGCCGAGCACCTGCCACCTGGTGACGTCGAGCAACTCGCTGACCCCAGGGTCGGTGCTGTAGAGCTCTACACGCACGTCGAAGACGGGGTGCGACGAGTAGTTGGCCACGAGCACTCTTGGGACGACCTTCTGGTACTTCGTCGGCCCGGCCTCCAGGGCACGCCCTGAGCTGCTGCTGTACTGAAACCAGCCGATGACACCCTGGGCTTGGGCGCGCCGGCGCTCCCATGCGAGCTGTAGTTCGCCGAGTGTGCGCGCTCGATCCGCGGCTGCCGCCAGCGTGCGCGCACGGCGTTGTTGCATCCCGTCACGAAGCGCGAGCAGCATAGCGAGGACGACGGCGGCGAACGTCGCCAGGGCGCTGATCCAGTCGGCAGTCACAGGCAGATTCTGCACTGGACGTGCCCGGTCTGCGCAGTGAGGACGCGCGGCCGTACGCAGGCTGCGCCCTGTGGCAAGTGATCACTCTTTGGCGGTCGCTGCGAAGATCGCTTCCTCGACCCCGACGGCCGTCCGTGACGGTTGTGCGTTCGCTCCCCATGCCGTCAGCGCCTCTATGTAGGCGGCGTAGTCGTCGGTTCGCCACGGCCGTAGTGCCAAGTCGGTGTGGGAGTTGACCCAGGTCAGCACCCGATCATCTAGCACCGGTGCGGCCCCTTCACGGTCGTGCACGCCGCGTGCCGTGGCGGCGTACAGCCACTTCGTGAAGAACGCCGGACCCAAGTGCTTGATCCGCCCGCGTGAGTCGTTGGCCAAGTAGCGAAAGCCCTCTACAGGCCCATCGCGACGCGCGATGGCCACCGACTCGGTCAGCCGCTCCACCACTCCTGTGCTGAGTGCGAAACCCTGCGGTTTCTCCTGGCCGGTGAGGGCCTGGCGAGTGCGGAACGGGCCGTACCCGGTGTCGCCGTGACCCCACACCATCGTCACAACGAATGCGCCGACGACCTGATCGGACCCGAGCAGCATTTCTGCGAGGCGGCACATCTGTGCCCGGTCGAGCTCACGGGGCAGAACCTCGAGCCCTGCTTCGGCGCCGTCGATGCCCTCGAGCCACCGTGCCCACACCTGCCGATCAGCCCGGGCCTCCACCGTCTGCGGTTCTGGTGCGGCAAGGAGATCGGTTACCGCCGCCAACCGCGGCGAAGCGGGTTCGCTCGAGGCATCAACGCTCATCCCGGCATCGTCGCACGCCGGCGCGCCACCCTTGGGCTCAGACGCGCCGGTCCGAAGCAGTCGGAGCCGCAGCCCCACACCCGAAGGTCGAACAGCGCCAAACCGGTGACCTGGGCTCCGTGTAAAAGCCCAGGTCATCGATGGTGGAGCCAAGGGGACTCGAACCCCTAACCCCCTGCTTGCAAAGCAGGTGCGCTACCAATTGCGCCATGGCCCCCGGGGGATTCAGTCGAGAGAGTCGGTGACCTCGGTCCAGAGGTCACGGTCGGCCGCATCGGCCGAGACGCGGCGCCAGACGAGGTACCCCGCCGCTGCGGCGAGCAGGACGATGAACAGCTTCTTCATGCTGGACCTCCGCGTCTGCCAGGGAGTGGGGCTAGGAGGACTTGAACCTCCGACCTCTTCCTTATCAGGGAAGCGCTCTAACCGTCTGAGCTATAGCCCCTCCGCACGTGTTCGAAGAACGCGTGCAGCACGGAACGTTACCGTACCCGGCGCTCCGGCCCCAAACCGCGGGAGTTCCCCGTGGTGTGACGTCCATCGCGCCGGGCCGCCCCTCGTCAGTCGTCGGTGAGGGTGAGGTGGACGCCGCCGACGAGCGCTGCCGTGATGTTGTACAGGATCGCCATGATGGTGGCGATCGCCGTGAACAGCACCATGTTGACCAGCGCGATCAGCGTCGAGAGCGAGATCATCCGTTCGAACTCGACGAACTGCGTGATGTTGATCGTCTGTGGCCCCATCGTCTCGATGAGGAAATCCTGGATCGTCGCGAACGTCCCGAGGGAGTTCAGCGAGTACCAGACCACGGCGGTGGCCACGACGATCATGATGCCGATCGCCACCGACAGCAGGAACGCGAGCTTCATGATCGACCAGGGGTCGATGCGCGACACGGCGAGCCGGACGCGGCGCGGGCTACCGAGACCTTCGCTCGGGGTGGCGGCCGACGCGGGCACGGGCTGGACTCCCGCTGCCGCACCGTACTGGCCACCGGCGGCCGACGGCGAGGCCTCGGTCTGGGCCGCGCCGTGCACCCCGCCCACGGAGTAGTGCATCTCGGGCCGCGGCGCGCTCTGCGTCGCTCCCGCAGAGGGCGGCGGCGGGGGAGCGCTCTGGGTCCCTGCCGACGCCGCATCCGGCGGCTCGGCGCCGGTGCTTGAGGAGGCCGCCGACTGCACCTTCTTGGCTGCGGTGCGCGCCGCCGCGAGGGCAGCGGCCGCCGCCTTGACGGCGCCGTCCTTCACCGAGGAGCCGTTCGCCGGTTCCGGAGCTGCCGGAGCGGCGGGCGGTGGCGCGGCGGCCGCCGTCGGAGCCTGCTCGGTCGACGGGCCTCCGCTCGGCGTCTGATCCGTCGCAGGCTGGGAGGCCGGCGGCTCCGGGGTCGACGGCGCATCGTTCGCCGGCTTGTCGGTCGGCTCCGGCTCCGCCGCCGGGACGGCGGACGAGCCGCCCTTCTCCGGTGCCGAGACACGGTCCTTGCCCGACGTGGTCGGCGCTGCCGGGACGGGCGCCATCTGCTGCGTCGACTCCGCAGCGTCCGCCGTCTTCGTCCCTGCCTGCCCCGCGTTCTTGTCGCTGGCCATCAGATGTTCCCGTCCCCGGTCTCGTCCTGCTCGGGCGTGGTCGCCTCCGCGGCCCCGGCCGGGCCGCCGTCAGCGGCCTGCTCCTCCACGCTAACCGACACCTCGTCCTCGCGACGCTCGACGTTCCGGGCGACCGCGATGATCCGGTCCTTCTTGTCCGGCTTGGCGAACGTGACCCCCTGGGTCGTACGACCCGTCAGGTTCACCTCGTCCACCCGAGACCGGACGATCTTGCCACGTTCCATGATCACCAGGACCTCGGTGTCCGCGTCCGTCACCAGAGCGCCCACCAGGTCGCCCCGCGCCTCGACGAGGTTGGCCACCTTGATGCCGTAGCCGTTGCGACCCTGCAGCCGGTAGTCGTCGATCCGGGTGCGCTTGGCGAACCCGCCCTCGGTGACCACGAACAGGTCGGTGCCCGGCGTGACGACGTCGGCGTTGAGCAGCTCGTCGCCCTCGCGGAACTTCATCCCGGTCACGCCGGACGTCGCGCGCCCCATCGGGCGGAGCGTGTCGTCGTCGGCGGGGAACCGGATCGACTGTCCCTTGCGCGAGACGAGGATGAGCTCGTCGTCCATGTTGACCAGGCGCGCCGCCACCAGCTCGTCCGGTATGCCCTCGTCGTCCTGGCGCAGGTTGATGGCGATGAGGCCGCCGCTGCGCGGGGAGTCGTAGTCGCCGAGCCGGGTCTTCTTGACGAGTCCGCGGCGTGTGGCGAGCACCAGGTAGTCCGCGGCGTCGTAGTCCCGGACGGCGAGCACCTGGGCGATCTTCTCGTCCGGCTGCATGGCGAGCAGGTTCGCGACGTGCTGGCCCTTGGCGTCACGCGCCTGCTCGGGCAGCTCGTAGCCCTTGACCCGGTAGACCCGGCCGGCGTCGGTGAAGAACAGCAGCCAGTGGTGCGTCGTCGTGACGAAGAAGTGGTCGACGATGTCGTCCTCGCGCAGCGTGGCACCGCGGACGCCCTTCCCGCCGCGCCGCTGGGCGCGGTAGGAGTCGGTCCGGGTCCGCTTGGCGTACCCGCCGCGCGTGATCGTGACGACCACGTCCTCCTCGGGGATGAGGTCCTCGATCGACATGTCGCCGTCGTACGGCAGGATCGTGGTCCGACGCTCGTCGCCCCACTTCTCGGTGACCTCGTCGAGCTCGGTCGCGACGATCTCCCGCTGCCGTGCGGGCTTGGCGAGGATGTCCTCGTACTCGAGGATCTCTGCCTTGAGCTTGGCGTGCTCGTCGAGGATCTGCTGGCGCTCCAGGGCGGCCAGACGGCGGAGCTGCAGCGCGAGGATGGCGTTCGCCTGCGTCTCGTCGATCCCCAGGAGGCCCATCAGGCCCGAGCGGGCCTCGTCGGCGTCGGGGGAGCGGCGGATCAGCGCGATGACCTCGTCGAGCGCGTCCAGCGCCCGCTGTGCGCCCTGGTATTGGTGGTTGTTGGCCGGCGCTGCGCGAAACTGGTTGGTGGGGCGGCGCCGCACGACCTCGATCTGGTGCTGCGTCCAGTGCCGGACGAAGGCGTCGAGGCTGAGCGTGCGGGGCACCTCGTCGACGAGCGCGAGCATGTTCGCGCTGAAGTTGTCCTGCAGCTGGGTGTGCTTGTAGAGGTTGTTCAGCACGACCTTCGCGACGGCGTCCCGCTTGAGGACGATGACGAGCCGCTGGCCGGTGCGGCCCGAGGTCTCGTCGCGGATGTCCGCGATGCCGGCGATCTTCCCGTCGTTGACGAGGTCGGCGATCTTGGTGGCGAGGTTGTCCGGGTTCACCATGTACGGCAGCTCGGTGATGACGAGACAGATCCGGTTCTGGATCTCCTCGACGTCCACCACGGCGCGCATGGTGATCGAGCCGCGACCCGTCCGGTAGGCGTCCTCGATGCCCTTGGTGCCGAGGATCTGCGCGCCCGAGGGGAAGTCCGGCCCCTTGATGCGCTGCATCAGGGCGGCGAGGAGCTCCTCCTTGGAGGCGTCCGGGTTGGCCAGGTGCCACCGGACGCCGTCGGCCACCTCGCGCAGGTTGTGCGGCGGGATGTTGGTGGCCATGCCCACGGCGATGCCGGCCGACCCGTTGACCAGCAGGTTCGGGATGCGGGACGGCAGGACGACCGGCTCCCGCGTGCGGCCGTCGTAGTTGTCCTGGAAGTCGACGGTGTCCTTGTCGATGTCCCGGACCATCTCGAGCGCCAAGGGCGCCATCCGGCACTCGGTGTATCGCGGGGCCGCGGCCGGGTCGTTGCCGGGGGAGCCGAAGTTCCCCTGCCCTGCGACCAGCGGGTACCGCAGCACCCAGTCCTGGACGAGGCGGACCAGCGTGTCGTAGATCGCCGTGTCGCCGTGCGGGTGGAACTTGCCCATGACGTCGCCGACGACGCGGGAGCACTTCGAGAAGGCGCGGTCGGGACGGTAGCCGCCGTCGTACATGGCGTAGAGCACCCGGCGGTGCACCGGCTTGAGGCCGTCACGCACGTCGGGCAGAGCGCGCCCGACGATGACGCTCATCGCGTAGTCCAGGTACGACCGCTGCATCTCCAGCTGCAGGTCGACCTGCTCGACGCGGCCGTGCTGGATCGCGGCGAGCGCGACGTCGTCGCCTGCCGGTGCCCCCGTGGGGCCGTCCGTCTCGGGGCCGGGTGTCTCGTCCGTCACCGTGTCTCCGTTTCTTCCTGCGCCGCCAGGGCGCGGGTCCTGCCTCGATCAGTGCTGAAGTTCTGTACAACTGCGCAACCTTGTGGCGTACGCGCAGCTCCGGTCAGATGTCGAGGAACCGGACGTCCTTGGCGTTGCGCTGGATGAAGCTGCGCCGAGACTCGACGTCCTCACCCATCAGCACCGAGAAGATCTCGTCAGCCGCGGCCGCGTCATCGATGGTGACCTGCATCAACGTACGGTGCTCCGGGTCCATCGTGGTGTCCCAGAGCTCCGTGTAGTCCATCTCGCCGAGACCCTTGTAGCGCTGGATCCCGTTCTCCTTGGGGATCCGCTTGCCCTTGGCGATGCCCTCCTGGAGGAACGCGTCGCGTTCCCTGTCGGAGTAGACGTAGTCGTGCGGGGCGTTCGTCCACTTGAGCCTGTACAGCGGCGGTTGCGCCAGGTACACGTGCCCCTGCTCGATGAGCGGTCGCATGTACCGGAACAGCAGCGTCAGCAGCAGCGTGCAGATGTGCTGGCCGTCGACGTCCGCGTCGGCCATGAGCACGATCTTGTGATACCGCAGCTTCGCGATGTCGAAGTCCTCGCCGATGCCGGTGCCGAACGCCGTGATCAGGGCCTGGACCTCGGCGTTGGACAGCGCCTTGTCCAGGCGCGCCCGCTCCACGTTGAGGATCTTGCCGCGCAGCGGCAGGATCGCCTGGTTGTGCGGGTCACGGCCACGCACCGCCGAACCGCCGGCGGAGTCGCCCTCGACGATGTAGATCTCGCACTCTTCGGGGCGGTTCGACTGGCAGTCCTTCAGCTTGCCGGGCATCCCGCCCGAGCTGAGGATCCCCTTGCGTCGGGTCGCCTCGCGTGCCTTGCGGGCCGCGATGCGCGCCTGCGACGCCGAGATCGCCTTGCGGATGATGTCCCGCGCCTCGTTCGGGTGGGCGTCGAACCAGTCGACCAGCTTCTCGCGCACGACGCGCTGGACGAACGTCTTCGCCTCGGTGTTGCCGAGCTTGGTCTTCGTCTGCCCCTCGAACTGCGGCTCGCCCAGCTTGACGCTCAGCACCGCGGTGAGCCCCTCGCGGATGTCGTCACCCGTGAGGTTCTCCTCCTTCTCCTTGAGGATCGCCTTGTCCCGGGCGTACGAGTTGACCAGGCCGGTCAGCGCCGCACGGAAGCCCTCCTCGTGGGTGCCGCCCTCCGTCGTCGAGATCGTGTTGGCGAACGTGTGCACCGACTCGCTGTACGCGCTGGTCCACTGCAGCGCGATCTCGAGCGAGATCTTCGCCGTCGTGTCCTCCGACTCGATGTCGATGATCTCCGGGTGGATGATCTCCGACCGCTTCGCCGCGTTGATGTGCTTGACGTAGTCGATCAGGCCGTCGTCGTACTTGTACGTGACCGTTCGTACCGCGCCGTCCTCGGACTCGGCGTCGTGGACCTCGTCGTCCGGGGACGCGGCAGCCGCGGCGTCGTCATCATCGGCGACGCCCTCGACGGCGTCGGGCACGCCGGTGATCTCGTCCGGGCCGGAGACGTGCTCGGTCCGCTCGTCCGTCAGCGTGATCCGCAGGCCCTTGTTGAGGAACGCGTACTGCTGGAACCGCGACCGGAGCGTCTCGAAGTCGAAGTCCGTCGTCTCGAAGATGGTGCCGTCGGCCCAGAACGTCTGCGTCGTGCCCGTCTCCTGCGTGGCCTCGAGCCGCTGCAGCTCACCGACCGGAGCGCCGCCGTCGGCGAACTCCTGGCGCCAGGCGTAGCCGTCACGGCGCACCTCGGTGACCACCCGCGACGAGAGGGCGTTGACGACCGAGATGCCCACGCCGTGCAGACCGCCGGAGACGGCGTAGCCGCCGCCCCCGAACTTTCCGCCCGCGTGCAGGATCGTCATGACGACCTCGATCGTCGGCCGGCCCTCGGTGGGGTGCATCGCCACGGGGATGCCACGGCCGTTGTCGACGACGCGCACCCCGCCGTCCGCCAGGAGCGTGACGTCGATGGTGTCCGCGTGGCCGGCGAGAGCCTCGTCGACCGAGTTGTCCACGACCTCGTACACGAGATGGTGGAGACCTCGCGCGCCGGTGGACCCGATGTACATGCCGGGTCGCTTGCGGACTGCCTCGAGGCCCTCGAGGACGGTGATGTTCCCGGCGTCGTAGCTGTTGTCGGATCGCTGAGCCACAGGCTGTAGCACTCCTCGTCGTCCAGGCACGCGACGGGGTGTCCCGGACCGAGGTCCGGGCCGCAGCACAGGGACGGGCACGGGTGTGCCGGCTGCGGGTCGGTGCCGTGCGCCACCGGGGGACCATCGAGGCCCGAGCAGTCGTCGACCGGCCCGATCGGGCCGGTCGCACGGTTCTCCACGGACCCGGATCGACACCCGGGGACACCCACCGAGTCTACCGGAGATCCGCGGGAAATCGCGGCCACCGGGCCGCCGAGCGTGTGCTCTCCCACACGTTGTCCACAGGTTTCTCCACATCGACCACCAGCCTGGTCAGCCGAAGGTGTCACCCGGCCCGGGACCGCGCACCGACCGGCGTCCACGACGGAAGCTCGGCCCCGCCGGACCGAGCACCGAGACCCGCTCCACGACGCCCTCGCCGACCTCCTCGTCGAGCCGCCGCATCAGCGTCGGCACGAGCAGCCGCACCTGCGTCGCCCACGCCGTGGAGTCCGCCCGCACCACCAGGACCTTGTCCTCGAACGTCTCCGGCGTGCAGTGGTCCGCGACCTGGTCCCCGACCACCTCGCGCCACCGGCCGATCACCCCACCGACCGAGACCTCCTCGTGCCAGCCCTTGTCCCGCAGCAGCCTTGCCACCACGTCCGAGACCAGCCGCGGGTCGCGGGCGTTCGGCCCCTTGCCGGGATCCTTGCGCGGCTCCGCCAGGGCCGACCGGCGCGACGGGCTCCCCGGGCGCAGACCCTTGGCCCGCGCGGCCGCCTTGGCGCGGTTCAGCGCCTCGCGGGCCACCTCGGACCGCGGCGTCAGCTCGGTGCGTTCGACGACGGGACGCGGGTCACGCTCGCGCCGCTCGTCCGGGGAGCCGAGCGGGTCCGCGGGACCGCCGTCGGCCCCCTGCTCAGACACGACGTACCCGCCCCGGCGTGACCTCGAAGCGGGCACCCAGGAGAGCCTCCGGGACGTCCTGCGGCACCGCGGCCGTCACCAGCACCTGCCGCGCCGGGACCACGAGCTCCGCGAGCCGCTCGCGACGGCGGACGTCCAGCTCGGCGAAGACGTCGTCGAGGATCAGCACCGGGTCCGCGTCCGAGCCGTGGTCCGGGTCCCAGAAGACTCCCTCGGTCTCGATCGGCTCCGACCCGCCGCCCAGCAGCCGGAACGCCGCGAGGCGCAGAGCCAGCGCGAACGACCACGACTCCCCGTGGCTCGCGTAGCCCTTCGCAGGAAGATCGCCGAGGGAGAGCACGAGATCGTCCCGGTGCGGCCCGACGAGGCTCTGTCCCCGCTCGATCTCCTGCGGCCGCTGCTCCTCGACGGCGGCGGCCAACAGCTTCTCGAGCTCCTCCGGCGCCACCGCGTCCGACGGTCCGTCGGGCAGCACCGCCGAGCGGTACCGGATCTGCGCCTCGCTGTCCGCGTCGCTGACCTGCTCGTACGCCGTCGCCACGAGCGGCTGCAGGGAGCGCACGAGCGCGGTGCGCCACGCCAGCACCTGCCCACCGAGCTGGGCCGCGCGGGCGTCCCAGACCTCCAGCGCCGACAGGTCCGGGTCGCGCCCGGCGGCCCGGTGACCACGCAGCGACTTCAGCAGCGCCGACCGCTGACGGACCACGCGCTCGTAGTCGGCCAGCACGCCGGCGGCACGGGGGAGGAGCTGCACGACGAGCTGGTCCAGGAAGCGGCGCCGGCCGTCCGGGTCGCCCTTGACGAGACCCAGGTCCTCCGGGGCGAACAGGACGGTGCGCAGGATCCCGAGGACGTCGCGCGCGCGGCCGAGCTGGCCGCGGTTCACGCGAGCCCGGTTCGCCTTGCCCGCGGTGATCTCCAGCTCGACCGTCGACGCTCGCTCGCCCCGGACGACGCGGGTCCGGACCACCGCACGCTGGGCGCCGGCACGGATCAGCGGGGTGTCGTTCGCGACCCGGTGGCTGCCGAGCGTCGCGACGTACCCCAGAGCCTCCACGAGATTCGTCTTGCCGCGGCCGTTGCGGCCCACGAACGCGTTGGGGCCCGGCTCGAGCTCGACGTCGGCTGCCTCGTAGGACCGGAAGTCGAGCAGGGAGAGGTGCGAGACGTACATGACCCCAGTGTCGCGCGGACTACTCGGCCGAGGGCTTCGTGGCGTGTCCGCCGAACTGCTGGCGCAGCGCTGCCACGGCCTTCATCGCCGGGGAGTCGTCCTGGCGCGAGGAGAACCGGGAGAACAGCGCTGCCGAGATGACGGGGAGCGGGACGGCGTTGTCGATCGCCTCGTCCACCGTCCAGCGGCCCTCGCCCGAGTCCGCGACCCAGTCGTCGATCGCCGTGAGCTCAGGGTCCTCCTCGAGGGCCTTGACCATGAGGTCGAGCAGCCACGAACGCACCACCGTGCCGCGCTTCCACGCGCGCATCGTGCCGTGGACGTCGGTGACGACGTCCTTCTTCGCGGACAGCAGCTCGTAGCCCTCGGCATAGGCCTGCATCAGCCCGTACTCGATGCCGTTGTGCACCATCTTGGCGAAGTGTCCCGCCCCGACGTTGCCAGCGTGCACGAAGCCCTCCTCGCGCGGACCCTCGGGCCGCAGCGCGTCGAAGATCGGCATGAGGTACGCGACCTGGTCGTCGGGTCCACCGCACATCAGGCCGTAGCCGTTCTCCAGGCCCCAGATGCCACCGGAGACGCCCACGTCGACGTACCCGATGCCGCGCTCCGCGAGCTCGGCCGCACGCGCCTGGTCCTCCGGGTAGTGGGAGTTGCCGCCCTCGATGACGATGTCGCCGTCGCCCAGCAGGGTTCCGAGCTCCTGGACCACGCCGCGCGTCGGTTCACCGGCCGGGACCATCACCCACACCACGCGTCGCGGCCCGGGCAGCGCGGCGACGAGCGCCGCGAGCGATGCGACGTCGGACACCTCGGGACGCGGGTCGTAGCCCGTGACCTCGATGCCCGCGCGGCGCAGACGCTCGCGCATGTTGTTGCCCATCTTGCCCAGACCGACCAGTCCCATGTGGGTGACCATGTGGAGAACCTCCTGGATAGGCGTGCTGCGAGCGTACGGGCCTCGAGGAGAACCCGCCCTGACTCAGGACGAGAAGCGGATCGGGACCAACAGGTAGCGGTAGGCGGACGAGTCCTCGCCGTCCAGAGACTCCTGGCCGGTGAACTCCACCGGCTTGTTGGGGTGCGTGAACGACAGCCGGACGAAGTCCGTGCCGAGCGCGCCCAGACCGTCCAGCAGGAACTGCGGGTTGAAGGCGACCTGGATGTCCTCACCGACGAGAACCGCCTCGAGGGCCTCGGACGCCTGCGCGTCGTCGCCCTGGCCGGCGTCGAGCACGACCTGGCCCTCGGAGAACGCGAGGCGGATCGGGGTGTTGCGCTCGGCCACGAGCGCGACGCGCTTGGCAGCGTCGATGAGTGCCTGGGTGGGGACGACGGCGTGGATCGGCGTGGCGTCCGGGAACAGCCGCCGCACGGCCGGGTAGTCGCCGTCGACCAGCTGGGACGTCGTGTGCCGGCCACCGGCCTCGAAGCCGATGAGATCGATCCCCTCGCCGGTGGAGAGGCCGATGTTGACCTGGCCACCGCCCGCGCCGAGCGACTTCGCGACGTCGTTGAGGGTGCGGGCGCGCACCAGCGCGACGGCCGAGTAGCCCGGCGTGGCGGGCGTCCACGTCAGCTCACGCAGCGCAAGACGGTACCGGTCGGTCGCGAGCAACGTGATCCGTTCGCCCTCGATCTCCATCCGGACGCCGGTGAGGAGCGGGAGCGTGTCGTCCCGGCTCGCTGCCACGCTGACCTGCGCGACGGCGTGCGTCAGCGAGTCGCCGGGCACCGTGCCGGTGAGCTCGGGCATCGCCGGCAGGGCCGGGTAGTCCTCGACGGGCATGGTGAGCAGCGTGAACCGGGAGGCGCCACAGGTCAGCGCCACCTTGTTGCCCTCGACCGTGACGTCCACCGGCTTGCTGGGCAGGGCACGGGAGATCTCGGCGAGGAGGCGGCCGGAGACGAGCACCGTGCCCGGCTCGGAGACCTCGGCGGGGATCTCGGAGCGGGCCGAGACCTCGTAGTCGAAGCTCGCCAGGCCGATGGTCCCCGCGGCGTCGGCCTCGAGGCGGACACCCGCCAGGACCGGGGCCGGCGGCCGCGTGGGGAGCGTACGGGCCGTCCAGGTCACGGCCTCGGCCAGGACGTCACGTTCAACCCGGAACTTCATCCCACTCCTCAGTGTGCTCGTGCGGTGCGACGACATGCCTGGCAGCAGCGCCGTCGTCCGTGCAAACCCTACCGTGCCGAGGCCCGGGAGGAAGGGCGTGCCGTCACTGCCGTCCAGCGCTTCGAAGGCGTGTGGATCTCTCCTGGGATAAACACGTTCATCGTCGTCGTAGGGGTTGTGGATCATGGGGAAAACCGCTGTCTTCCCAGGTCAGAGGGCTTGCAAGGCTGTGGAGAGGGTTGGGGGCGAACCTGTGGGCAACAGGGTGCCCCTGTGGACGGTGGTTTCTGTACCCACAGGCGTCCACCGATGAGGGTGCGTTCGTCCACCGGTTCTGCGGCGTGTTCCACAGGCATCCACAGATTTGTCCACAGGTGTGCACCGGGCTGAGACCGGAATCGGGGGAGTTGTCCACCGATGCGGTCCACAGGATGGGGACAGCTCGGCTGAAATCGCATGTTCTCGGGCACGCTTCTGTGGGAAACCCTGTGAACACGAGGTTCTCCACAGGGCTGTGGACTTGTGGATCAGCCGCGATGCTGTTGCTTGATGCGGCTCGTCAGCTCCGTGACCTGGTTGTACGTCGACCGGCGCTCGGCCATCTGCCCGGCGATCTTCTTGTTCGCGTGCATGACCGTCGTATGGTCGCGGCCGCCGAACTGCTGGCCGATCTTGGGCAGGGAGAGGTCTGTCAGCTCGCGGCACAGGTACATGGCGATCTGCCGGGCGGTCACGAGCACCCTGGACCGGGACGTGCCGCAGAGGTCGTCGATCGTGAGACCGAAGTACGCGGCGGTCTGGGCGATGACCATGGCCGGGGTGATCTCGGTGGCCTGGTCGTCGTCGGTGATGAGGTCCTTGAGGACGATCTCGGTCAGGGCGAGGTCCACCTGCTGCTTGTTCAGGTTGGCGAACGCCGTCACCCGGATGAGCGCTCCCTCGAGCTCGCGGATGTTCGTCGAGATGCGCGAGCCGATGTAGCTCAGGACCTCTGCCGGCACGTCGAGCCGCTCGCTCGCGGCCTTCTTGCGCAGGATGGCGATACGGGTCTCGAGGTCGGGCGGCTGGACGTCCGTGATGAGACCCCACTCGAACCGGGAGCGCAGGCGGTCCTCGAACCCGTCGAGCTGCTTGGGCGGGACGTCGGAGGTGATGACCACCTGCTTGTCCGCGTTGTGCAGCGCGTTGAAGGTGTGGAAGAACTCCTCCATCGTCTGTTCCTTGCCCTGCAGGAACTGGATGTCGTCGATGAGCAGGACGTCGACGTCGCGGTAGCGCCGCTGGAACGCGCCGGTGCGTCCCTCGCCGATGCTGTTGATGAAGTCGTTGGTGAACTCCTCGGAGTTCACGTACCGCACCCGCACGTGCGGGTAGAGGTTGTGGGCGTAGTGACCGATCGCGTGCAGGAGGTGGGTCTTGCCCAGCCCGGAGTCGCCGTAGATGAAGAGGGGGTTGTAGGCCTTGGCCGGCGCCTCGGCCACCGCCACGGCGGCCGCGTGCGCGAACCGGTTGGAGGAGCCGATGACGAACGTCTCGAAGATGTACTTCGGGTTCAGCCGCGTGGGCTCCGCTGCCTCCTTGCGCGCCGGCGGCGCGGTGCGGGGCACCGAGGTCCGCTCGGGGGCGGAGATGTCGTGCTCGGGCTCCTCGGAGGGCGGGCTGTAGTCCTGCGTGGGCCCGGCCAGCGCCTCGTGGCTGAGCTCCGGGTCGACGGTGATCCCGAAGCGGATGTCGCGCCCGAGCGTCGACGACATCGCCGAGACGAGCTGGTCACGCACGCTCGTCTCGAGGTAGTTGCGCGTCTGCTCGTGCGGGACGGCGATGAAGACCGTGTCCTCCAGGATCGCCATCGGCTTCGCGAGCTTGATGAAGGCGAGCTGCCGCTGGGTCATGTCCGACCGCGCCTCGAGGGTCGCCAGGGTCTGTGACCAGACCTCGGTGATGTCGGCGTCGGGCTGGGGCACGGGGGTTCCTCCGGGCGGTCGGGTGACAGTGTCCACATAGTTTTCCACACCCTGTGGAACCTGTGGACATCGGTGTGGACGACGGCGGACCGGCAGTGGTCGTGTCGTCGTCGTCACGCTGGGCCCGGTTGACCGGAGAGGCTCCGACGGCGTAACGTCGGACAGCCGTTCCAGGTACTTTCGCGCGCCCTCCTTCGGGCGAGCGGCCTCGGGTCGGCCCGGTCGACACACTGCCCGTGCGGACACCGACCTGCAACCTGACCGACATCGTCGAGGACCTGACGGTGTGCCTCCCCGACGTTTTCTTGGAGTACCTCGTGAGCAAGCGGACCTTCCAGCCGAACAACCGCCGTCGTGCGAAGACCCACGGTTTCCGGCTGCGCATGCGCACCCGTGCCGGCCGCGCCATCCTGGCGAACCGCCGTCGCAAGGGCCGCGCCGACCTCGCTGCCTGAGCCGTGCTCCCTGCGGCGCGTCGCATGCGCCGCTCTTTCGACTTCGAACGAGCGGTGCGCGGTGGCGCGCGCGCAGGGCGCTCGACCGTCGTCGTCCACCTGACCCGAGCACCGGGGCAGGTGGACGGCCCTTTGGTGGGCCTGGTGGTCTCCAAGGCGGTCGGGAACGCCGTGCACCGGAACTTGGTGAAGCGGCGCCTGCGAGGCATCGCAGCCGCCCACCTCGCCGAGCTGCCCGCGGACGCCCTCGTGGTCCTGCGCGCGCTGCCGGCGTCCGCTGCGGCGGACTACTCCCGCCTCGCCCGCGACGTCTCCCGCGGCATCTACAAGGCGCTCGCCCGGTTCGCGGGGCCGGGCTGATGGCCGGCTCGGTTCTCGGACGCAGCCGAGAGCTGATGCGCGCCGTCCCGACGGCAGTGCTCGTCGGGGCGATCCGCGTCTACCAGGCCGTCGTGTCGCCGATGACCGGTCCGACCTGCAAGTACTACCCGTCCTGCTCGCAGTACGCGCTGGTCGCAGTCCGTACGCACGGACCGCTGCGGGGGACCGGACTCGCCCTCTGGCGGATCCTGCGGTGCAACCCGTGGAGCCTCGGCGGCGTCGACGACGTGCCGCCGGCTCGTCAGCACGAGCACCGCGGCGCCCACACGCACTGACCTCCCGGGGTCGCGCCACCCGGACTCAGCTTCCGACAGAGGAGACATTTCGGGATGATCGATACCATCCTGTACCCCATCCAGTGGGTCGTGGCCTGGATCATGTACGGGTCCCATCAGTTCTTCACCCTGCTGGGCTTCCAGGACGGTCCGGGCTTCGCCTGGGTGCTGTCGATCGTCGCACTGGTGATCGCCATCCGTATCCTGCTGATCCCACTGTTCTTCAAGCAGATCAAGGCCTCGCGCGGTATGCAGATGATGCAGCCGGAGCTCCAGGCGATCCAGAAGAAGTACAAGAACAAGAAGGACCCGTCGTCGCGCGAGGCCATGGGTCGCGAGACGATGGAGCTGTACCGCAAGCACGGCACCAACCCGATGGCCTCGTGCATGCCGATCCTCCTGCAGTCGCCGATCTTCTTCGCCCTGTTCCGGCTGCTCTACAACCTGGGCGACATCTCGACCGGTGCCGACTCGGCGATCGGGCCGATCGACCAGTCGGTCGCCGCCGACATCGAGCACTCCTCGCTCTTCGGCGCGCAGCTCTCAGACATCTTCCTGCAGACGGACGACTGGGGTGCCCGGATCGTCATCCTGGTCCTCATCGTCGCGATGAGCGCCACGACGTTCTTCACGCAGCGCCAGCTCACGATGAAGAACATGCCGAAGGCCGCGCTCGAGGGGCCGATGGCGAACACGCAGAAGATGATGCTCTACGCGCTGCCGGTGATCTTCCTGATCTCGGGCGTGAACTTCCCTGTCGGTGTCCTGATCTACTGGACCACGACCAACCTCTGGTCGATGGGGCAGCAGTTCTACACGATCAAGCGTATGCCGGCGCCGGGCTCCGAGGCGGAGCGCCAGCTCAAGGAGAAGCAGGCCGCGAAGGCTGCCAAGAAGGGCATCGTCGCCGAGGAGCCCACCGAGATCGCGCCGCCGAAGCCCGTCGGCCAGCGTGAGCAGCCGGTGCGGAAGAACCGCAAGAAGAAGAAGAGATGAGGTCAGCCATGACGAGCGACGCGACGCCCGAGAACGGCAAGACGCTGGTGGCACGGCTCGAGGAGGAGGGTGAGGTCGCCGCGGACTACCTCGAGGAGCTGCTCGACATCGCCGACCTGGACGGTGACATCGACCTCGACATCCACCACGAGCGCGCCGCGGTCGAGGTGGTCTCCGAGGAATCCCCCCGGTCTCTCGACGCGCTGGTCGGCAGGAACGGCGAGGTGCTGGAGGCGCTTCAGGACCTCACGCGACTGGCGGTGCAGGCGCGCACGGGGGAGCGGAGCCGACTGATGCTCGACGTCGGCGGTTTCCGCGCGGGGCGGCGCGCCGAGCTCGAGACGCTCGCGACCGATGCGATCACGCGCGTGCGGGAGTCCGGAGAGACGGAGTCCTTGGAACCGATGAACGCCTTCGAGCGCAAGGTGGTGCACGACGTCGTGGCCGCGGCGGGCTTGGTGAGCGACTCGGCCGGAGTCGAGCCGCAGCGGCACGTGGTGATCCATCCGGCGGGGGACACCACGGCGTGACGACCGCCGACGGGGCCCGCTGTTTCACGTGAAACAGCGGGCCCTCGTCGTGTCTGGAGGATGCTGACCAAGGAGGGGACGAGCCATGCTGGACCCCGACGTGAGTGACAGGATGGTGCGCATGGAATCGGACGAGACGATCGGGACGAGCGCGGCGGTACGCGACTACTTCGGCGAGCACTACGACGCGGTGGCCCGGTTCCACGCCCGGCTACGGGACGAAGGCGAGCTTCGCGGGCTGATCGGCCCGCGCGAGGTCGATCGCCTGTGGGAGCGACACGTCCTCAACTCCGCGGCGGTCGTGCCGTTCCTCGCATCGGCGAACACTGTGGCGGACATCGGATCCGGCGCCGGGCTGCCCGGCGTCGTCATCGCGATCCTGCGTCCCGACGCCACGGTGCACCTGATCGAACCCATGGAGCGACGGACCACCTGGCTCGAGGAGGTCGTCGACGACCTCGGGCTGACGAACGTCGAGGTCAAGCGAGGCCGCGCGGAGGAGTATGACGGCGCGTTGGAGGTCGACGCGGTGACATCTCGTGCGGTGGCAGCTCTGTCGAAGCTCGCACGGATGAGCCTTCCGCTCGTCAGGCCCGGCGGAGAGTTGGTCGTCCTCAAGGGACGCAATGTCGCGCAGGAGATCGAGCCGGCGCGAAAGATCCTGCGCAAGCTCGCCGTCGGAGAGCCGGAGATCCTGGAGGGCCGGACGGTCGACGGCGTGGAGTCGACGACGGTCCTCCGCGTCCGCCGCAAGTAGCGCTACGGCTCGCGGCCCGGCATGTTTCACGTGAAACGTGCCGGGCCGTCGTCGTGCTGTGGGCGCTTCGTCGCGAGGTGCATGACGTGCGGGTGTCAGCGCCGCGGCCGTGGGTGCGAGGCCGTAGAGTGAGCGCGGAACTGCATCGACGTGCGACGCGACGTGGAGGAACGACCCGTGAGCATGAGCGCCGACCGCCAGGACGCCTCGTCCGAGGACGGTACCTGGAGCACCCCTGACGCGCGCGACGCCGGTGTTTCACGTGAAACATCCCCCTCGCCGGAGATCGGCGGTGGATCCACCTCGCACCCGGGAGCTCCGCACGCGGGAGCCTCGCACGCGGGGGATCTGCACCGGGAGGCGCTGATCTCCTCCGTGCCGGAGGTGGACGAAGACACGCCCTTGGCCGCACAGCTGGCGCTGGATGCGCGACGCCGGCTCGAGCTGGACGGACGGAGGTTCCCGCGTCCCGAACGCACGCGGATCATCACCGTCGCCAACCAGAAGGGCGGCGTCGGCAAGACGACGACCACGGTGAACCTCGCCGCCGGCCTGGCTCGGGCTGGGCTGAAGGTCCTCGTGATCGACAACGATCCTCAGGGCAACGCCTCCACAGCGCTGGGCATCGAGCACCGTGCTGGGACGCCGTCCATCTACGAGGTCCTCGTCGAGGACGAGCCCATCGAGACGGCGGTCCAGGCATGCCCGGACGTCGAAGGGCTGTGGGGCGTGCCGGCCACCATCGACCTCTCAGGTGCCGAGATCGAGCTGGTGTCGCTGGTCTCCCGCGAGACGAGGCTGCGCAAGGCTCTCGACCGGTATCTCGACGAGCGCACGGCGCGCGGTGAGGAGCCGATCGACTACGTCTTCGTGGACTGCCCGCCGAGTCTGGGCCTGCTCACGGTGAACGCGTTCGTCACGGGCCGCGAGGTCCTCATCCCGATCCAGTGCGAGTACTACGCCCTGGAAGGCCTGAGCCAGCTCCTCAAGACGATCGAGCTCATCAAGGCGCACCTGAACCCCGAGCTCGTGGTGTCGACGATCCTCCTGACGATGTACGACGGACGCACCAACCTTGCGCAGCAGGTGGCCGCCGAGGTCCGGCAGCACTTCCCGGACCAGACCCTGCGGACTACGGTCCCACGCTCGGTGCGCATCTCCGAAGCGCCCTCCTACGGCCAGACGGTCATGACTTATGACCCGGGATCGACCGGCGCCCTGGCCTACCTGGAGGCGGCGCGCGAGATGTCAGAGCACTCAGTTCAACGCGCTGACCTGCGATGACGCGCGTAGCATCGAAGCAGTACGGTGAGTCGCGATCGGTCACGGCCGCAGCACCGAGACCCGACGAAGACGGTCCGACACCCGGACGGAACCAGGAGGCTGGTGGATCATGAGCCAGAAGAAGCGAGGGCTCGGCCGTGGGCTGGGGGCTCTGATTCCTCAGGGGCCACCGCAGGACAAGCCGGTGGATGTCTTCTTCCCACAACGTGACGAGGCACAGGACGCACCCGGAGCGGTCATGACCGCCTCGGACGACGACCATGGTGGTGACGAACCCGAGCGTGCTGCCGAGACCTCAGCAGCGGCTGGCGAACGCACCGGACGGCGATCGGCGTCCTGGGACTCGGCGATCGCGGGCGGTCGGCTGAGCATCAACGGCAGTGGCCGGACGGACGACCCGATCGACCCGGTGTCGGCGCTGGCGGGCCTCGCCGACCGGCTGGAGTCGGAGTCCAGCGCGGCTGCCGACGGCGGGTACGGATCGCCGGGGACGATCGAGATCACCGAGCACGACGCCCCGGAGGACCTTGCCTCGGCGACCGAGCCGGCAGACTCGGCGCCCGGCACCCCTGCCGGCAGTGCGGCGTCGGCGGCGGGCGATTCGGGAGAGGGCGAGGACGCCCTGGTCCCGGTACCCGGCGCTCGCTTCGCCGAGGTGCCGGTCGATCAGATCCGGCCGAACTCGCGTCAGCCGCGAACCGTCTTCGACGAGGGGGAGCTCGACGAGCTGATCGAGTCGATCAGCGAGATCGGTGTGCTGCAACCCATCGTCGTCCGGCCGGACCCTGACGCCTCGGCAGGTTTCGAGCTGATCATGGGGGAGCGGCGGTGGCGTGCAGCGCAAGAAGCGCGGCTCGAGACCATCCCGGCGATCATCCGCTCCACGGACGACTCGGACATGCTCCGTGACGCACTGCTGGAGAACCTGCACCGCGCTGCGTTGAACCCGTTGGAGGAGGCGGCGGCGTACCGCCAGTTGCTCGACGACTTCGGGTGCACCCACGAGGAGCTGGCCACGCGGATCGCCCGCTCGCGGCCGCAGATCTCGAACACCCTCCGGCTGCTGAAGCTGCCTCCGTTGGTTCAGCGGCGGGTGGCGGCGGGCGTGCTCTCTGCAGGCCACGCCCGTGCCCTGCTCGGGCTCACGGACGGCGCGGAGATCGAGCGGCTCGCGCAGCGGATCGTCTCGGAAGGACTTTCGGTGCGGGCGACGGAAGAGGTGGTCACGCTGATCGCGGAGGGCAGCGAGGACAAGCCCGCTGCACGGGCTCCGCGAGCTGGTCAACGCAGCGAGGCGATGGACGAGCTGGCGACCCGGCTCTCCGACCGGTTCGAGACGCGCGTGAAGGTCAACCTGGGCAAGACCAAGGGAAAGGTCACCGTCGAGTTTGCGTCCGTCGAGGACTTGAACAGGATCCTGACGGTCATGGCTCCGGAGGATCCCGGCTTCGCACCGTCCTAACCCCGCGGGCACAGAACCGGGCCCGGTCATGTTTCACGTGAAACAGGACCGGGCCCGTTGCTGTGGGTCCGGGTTTCGTGCCTTGGGCCCCTTGGGTGATGCGCGACGCCGCGATGCGGGGCACGTGCTGTTTCACGTGAAACGAAGCGGCGGTTCGATGTTTCACGTGAAACAGCACCGGTTCACCGTGGTCGGTGCCGGCCCGCCGACCATGCGGGACCAGGCCGGTACGACGAAGAAGCGGCCGCCCCTGGTTCCGATGAACCAGAGGCGGCCGCCAGCGAACCATGAATCCTCAGACGAGAATGCCGTCGATCTCCTCGGCGAGCGCGCGCTTGGGGCGGGCACCGATGATCGACTTGACCACCTCACCGCCGGAGTAGACGTTCAGCGTCGGGATCGAGGTGATGCCGTAGGCCATCGTGGTGGCCTGGTTGGCGTCCGTGTCGAGCTTGACGATCTTGACCTTGCCCTCGTACTCCTCCGACAGTTCCTCGAGGATCGGGGCGACCATGCGGCACGGGCCGCACCAGGTAGCCCAGAAGTCCACCAGGACGGGGATGTCGGACTCGAGGACCTCGGACTGGAAGGTGTCGTCGGTGACTGCGACGGTAGGCATGCGGACTCCTTCGATGTGCGTGATGGGGGTCAGACGGCGTCGAGCGCGGCCGGGAGCTGCTCCGGGTCGGGCTCAGAGGCGAGGTCTGCCAGGTCGGAGAGGTAGGACTGCGCGTCCAGGGCGGCGGAGCAACCCGACCCTGCGGCGGTGATCGCCTGACGGTAGGTGTGGTCGACGAGGTCGCCGCAGGCGAACACCCCGGGGAGGTTCGTGCGGGTGGAGCGACCCTCCGCGATGACGTAGCCCTCGTCGTCCAGGTCGACCTGCCCGGCGAGCAGCTCGCTGCGAGGGTCGTGGCCGATGGCGACGAAGAGCCCGGTCACGTCGAGGTCGCGCTCAGTGCCCGTGACCGTGTCTCGCAGGCGCACCCCGGAGACCTTGTCCTCGCCATGGATGGCCGCCACCTCGCTGTTCCACGCGAAGTCGATCTTGGGATCGGCGAGGGCACGGTCTGCCATGATCTTGGAGGCGCGGAGAGCGTCGCGGCGGTGGATGATCGTGACCTTTGACGCAAAGCGGGTCAAGAAGGTCGCCTCTTCCATCGCGGAGTCACCCCCACCGACGACGGCGATGTGCTGGTCACGGAAGAAGAACCCGTCACACGTGGCACACCACGAGAGGCCGCGCCCCGACAGCTTCTTCTCCTCGGGAAGGCCGAGCTCGCGGTAGGCCGAGCCGGTGGCGAGGATGACCGTCCGCGATCGGAACGTCTCGCCGCCGCCCGTGACGACGGTCTTCACGTCGCCGGTCAGGTCGAGCGTCTCGGCGTCGTCCCAGAGCACCATCGCACCGAACTTCTCGGCCTGCTCGCGCATGGCGTCCATGAGGTCCGGTCCCTGGATCCCCGGGGGGAAGCCGGGGAAGTTCTCCACCTCGGTGGTGTTCATGAGAGCACCGCCGGCCGTGACGGACCCGGCCACGACGATCGGCGCCAGGCCTGCTCGTGCGGCGTAGATCGCGGCGGTGTACCCGGCAGGGCCGGAACCGACGATGACGATGTCGTGCAGCGCGGCGTCCGTGCTGGCCGGGGGGGTCGGCTGGTCGGTCACATCTACTCCTGCGGTTCGGTTCGGTACCGGCGCGGACCGGCACCAGGGGTCAACACACGGGGCATCGGCGATGTTCCGGGCGTCAGGACAGCGTGATCTCGTTGAGCTCGAGCCGGTAGCGGTCGGCCTCGTCCGTCCCCGGGAGCTCGGTGATCCACAGGACGAGAGAGTCGACGATGACGGCCTCGTCGAGCTCGATCGTCGTGTCTTCAGAGAACGATCCTTCCGCCAGCAGGTCGCCGCCCGTCGGGTCGTCGAGGCTGGTCGAACGGAGCTGCCACGCCCCGCCGCTGCCGTTGGTGTTGAGGTCGACCTGGGACACGGGGGCCGGCTCACGCAGCTCGACGCCGAAGCCGGCGCCCTCCTTGAAACCGCCCCAGGCAGGGTTGTTGTGGTAAGTCAGCGTGAACCAGAACGTCGAGGGGTCCGCGTCATAGGCGAGCTCCACGGCCTCCGGGTGCTCACCGTCGCCCGCCGGGTCGAGCTGCTCACCACTGTCGATGATCGGCCGGACCTCGGGCTCCTCGGTCTCGGTGGGCTCCTCCTCCGCAGCGTCGTCGGCTCCCTCGGTGGGCTCACCCTCGGTGGTGGCCTCCTGCGAGGTCTGCGCCTCGGGCGGTGGTTCGGAGCTGAACGGCGTGAAGGCCTGGGACATCGCCCAGACGGCGGCGAGCACGACGCCGACGAGCAGGACGCCGAGCACGATCGGCGTCGGGTTGACACCACGCTTCTTCGGGGCGGCGGTCGAGGCGAAGCCGCCGGTCGTGGGGCCGGCCGCCGACTGAGGGGCGCCCTGGGCCGCTGCGGGCTGCCCGGGCGCTGCCTGGGCATAGCCGGCCGGTGCAGGTTGGCCCGGGGCCGCAGCGGGGGACTGCCCGGCAGCAGGCGCCTGGCCGTAGGCAGGTCCTTGCCCGTAGGCGGGCGCCTGGCCATAGGCCGCCGTCTGGCCGTAGGCACCCTGGCCGGGAGGCGGAGGAACGGCGCCCTGCGCGGGAGGCTGCCCGTAGGGGGCACCGGCCGCGACGCCCGCCCCGGCGCCGACGACACCTGCCCGGGCGATCCTCCCGGTGGACGGACGGCGCACGGGGGGCGCGGGCGGGGGTGTGCCCGGGCGCGACGCGGAACCCGCCGGGCTGCCGGCTCCCAGCACGGACGAGCGCACGGGACGCTCGGGGGGCTGGACGAACCGGGGGAGGGCCGCCACGACGGACACCTGCCCCCACGGCTCGAGCGCGGCGACGATGTCGGCCGGCGTGGCCGGGGCACCGGCGTCGTCCCCGGTGAAGGTGCGGCGGACCACGACGTCGATCTCGTCGTCGACGTGCGGCACCAGCTCGGAGACCGGGACGACACCGTCGGGCCCGGTCTGAGCGGGCAGCGGCCGGACGGCGTCCGGAGCGATCCAGGGGACCTCGAGGCTGTCCGCGGCCCAGCGTGCGGTGAGCGCGTAGTAGCCCAGCGCGACCAGCCCGCGGGCGTCCATCGCGGCGGCCTCGGTGTCCGAAGGTTCGATCCCGGCGAGACCGGCATCGATGCCGAGGCCGGTGACGACCACGCGGTGTCCGTCGACGCGCACGGCCTCGGGGCGTAGGGCGCAGTGGTGCACCCCGCGCCGGCGCGCGGCCTCGAGGGCGGTCGCGGCCTCGCCCATGAGCGCGCGAGCCTGCTGGGCGTCCACGAGACCACGCGAGACGATCTGTGTGAGCGACTCGCCGGCGAAGGGCTCGGTGATGACGTAGGAACGCTCGCCCGCGCCCAGGTCGGTGGTGCCGACGTCGAGCACCCTGCACAGGCGCGAGTCGGCGACCAGCGCCGCGCGGCGTGCGGCGTCGAGGGCTGCCGCGGACTGGGGGCCGTCCACGAACGTGACGCGCACCGGACGGTCGAGGATCTGATCGTGAGCCTCCCACGCCTCCGCCGTCGCCAGGTCCGTGCTCGCGGGCTGGGTCAGCCGATAACGATCGACCATGACGGTCCCGGGCTGGACGGTGCTCACCTGGACGCCTCCGTAGGGGTGTGGTGGGAGAGTGGGCTCCGGCCGGATGAGCCGGTGGTCCGTTCCATCGGACCATGGTAGAGCGAAGTGCTGGTCAGAGGTCTCGTCATCGCGGGCTCCGGCGTACGCGTCGCAGAATCGGTGCGAGGGCGTCGTCGAGCTCGCGGACGCGGAGCAGCTTGAGCATGCCGAGGTAGACGCCGACCATCACGAGGCCGCCCACTGCCGTCACGAGCACGGCGTGCGGCCATGACGAGCCCGCGCCACCGTCCATCAGCTGGATGACGCCCCAGCCGAGGACTCCCGCGACGGCGGCTGCGACGGCGGCGCGGACATAGAGGCGCAGCACGCGCCCGCCGTCCATGCCGTGCAGCTTGCGGTTCATGCCACGCAGCCGCAGCAGCAGCGAGACCCAGGTGGACAGCGCGAAGGCGCCGCCCGCGGCGACCGCCCACCACGTCTCGGGCAGGGTGGCGACGGCGCCGGCCAGCGCGCCCACCAGGGTGACGGTGGCGGCGATCTGGATGAGGAACAGCCCGAGACCGTCCTCGAAGGCGAAGTACATGCGGCGGACGAGCACGGTGGCGCCGAGCGCGACGAGGCCGATCGACATGGCACGCAGGATGGGGGCGATCGCGTCGACCTCGGCGGCACCGAGCGACGGCAGGAGCGCCCCGGTGAGCGGCTTGGCGAGCACGAAGAGGACCGCGGCGGAGATGACGGAGAAGATGCCTGCCGACCGCAGGCCGAGGGACATGTCCGCACGGACCGCGGGGAGGTTCCCGGCCTGCACCGCCGCCGTCATGCGCGGGAAGAGGACGGTCACGATCGACACGATGACCAGGGAGTGGGGCAGCAAGTAGATGGTCATGGCCTGCGTGTAGGCCATGTTCCCGGCGGCGACCGCGCCGGTCGCCTCGACGGCTCGCGCCCCGCGACCCAGGACGTTCGTGAGGAACAGGACGCCGAGCTGTTCGAGGACGACGGCGCCGAGCGTCCAGCCGACGACGTTGCCCGCCGAGCGCAGCCCGATGCCGCGGAGCCCGAGGCGGAACCGCCAGGAGAAGCCGGAGCGGCGCAGCGCGACGACCAGCACCAGCGCCTGCGCGGCGATGCCGAGCGTCGCGGTACCGGCGAGCAGCGTCGTCATCGGCGTCGTCCACGCCGACAGGTCCGTGATGCCACGGTCCGGCGAGGTGCCCCACACCAGCAGGAAGGCACCGAACCCGAGCACCGAGACGACGTTGTTCGCGACCGGGGCCACGCCGTAGGCGCCGAACCGGCCGCGCGCGTTGAGCACCTGGCCGAGCAGCATGTACAGCCCGTAGAAGAAGACCTGGGGGATGCACCAGTAGGCGAAGACGGTCGCGAGGTGGCGCGCGTCGGTCGACCACGCGTCGCTGGTGGTGTAGGCCCACACGATGAGCGGGGCAGCGACGACGAGGACCGCGGTGAGCAGCAGGAGGCCGAGGCCGGAGAGGCTGAGGAGCTTGTCGAGCCTCTCCCGCGCGTTCTCCGCGTTCATCGCGCGCAGGATCTGCGGGATGAGGACGGCCTGCAGCACTCCCGCCGAGATCAGCGCGAACAGGACGTTGGGGAGCTTGTTGCCGATGTCGAACGCGTCCGCGACGGTACCGACCGCACCCACGCACGCGACGAGCAGCATGGACCGCACCAGGCCGGAGGCGCGTGACGCCGCCGTGCCGAGGGACATGGCGATCGATCCTCGGCCCAGGCCGGCCTTGCGCGCCCCGGAGTCCGACGGTTCGCCCGCGGGTCGGGCGTCGTCGGGGAGCGGGCCCGGCGCAGC
The DNA here is from genome assembly GCF_048065335.1 of Isoptericola maris. Lineage (NCBI taxonomy): Bacteria > Bacillati > Actinomycetota > Actinomycetes > Micrococcales > Promicromonosporaceae > Isoptericola > Isoptericola maris. Next base: position 85,819 of record NZ_JBLUNY010000011.1, read on the forward strand.
CGGCTCGGGGTTGTCGGCGGTCATGCCTGGGTGTCCTCCGGTGAGTGCGTCGGCGGCTGGTGCGTCGGTGCGTCCTGAGGAACCACCGTCTCGGCGACGTCGGCGGTGGTACGGCGGTCCGACCGGCCGCGTCGCACGGTACGCCAGATTCCTGCGAGGAACAGCAGTCCCACTCCGGCGGCCATCACCGACGTGCCGACGGTCTCCCATCCGGCGCGGACCTGGACCGCGAACTCGGCCGGGGCGGTGACGGCGGCACCGCTCGGAGCGAGGACGTTCACCTCGAGGTTGGCGTCGCCGGAGGCGATGGCCCGCACGCGGACCTGGGCGTCGCGGGACTCGCCGGCGGGGATGACGACGGTGGGGGACGTCTCGACGATGAGCCGGGGGTCGTCCGGTTGCAACGTCACCGTGACGGTGGCGTCGACCGGCAGGTCGTTGCGGACCCGGACGGGGAGGTTGCCGGTGTCGCTGATCAGGAGCACGTCGGCCCGTCCGATGACCCGGATCCCGGACTGGACCTGTTCGGCGCGGATCCCGGCGAGCTGGACCGCGGCGTCCCGTGCGTCCTGGTCTCCGCGGTAGGCGATGGAGAGCGGTGCGACGAGATCGCGGTCCACGCTGGCCATGAGGGTGGCGGGGTCCGCGGCGACGGAGGCGAAGGACACGAGGCCGTCGAGCTCGTCGACGAGGGTGCGCACGGCCCGGGGCCCTAGCTCGGCGGCGTCGACGACGCGCTTCTCGAGGGCGGTGCGCGAGGCCCTGACGGGGGCCTCGGCGAGAACCTCGGTGAGCGGGACGACGTCCACCCAGGACCGGCCGACGAGTGCGGAGGTGACGGCGGTGTAGGCCTCGACGTCCGGTGACCAGCCCCGCGGCATCGCGGCGACGACGGAGACGGGGCGGCCGGAGTCGGCGGCGGCCATGGCGAGCACCGCGGTGTCGGCGAGCAGGCGCTGGGTGGCGGCCGGTGCCGAGCCCGCGGTGCTCGCGGTGCTCGCGGCGAGGGCGCCGCCGAGGGCACGGTCGGCGACGACGACGGGGACGTCGCCCGCGGCGGTGGGCACGGTGTCGGTGGCGGAGGCTGTGACGCCGACGGTCGGCTCGAGGCCGTCGGCGACGAGGACGTGCTGCATCCCGGCGGACCGGGCCGCGCCGAGGGTGTCGAGGTCGGCGGTCCCCTCCGGCCAGGCGACCCGGGTGCTCCAGGCGTCGGGGGTCGACCAGCCGCTCGGCAGGCGCCCGGCCGGCGCGGTGACGGTGCGCAGGTCGCTCGGCTGGACGTCCGCGTGCGCCAGGGCCGCGAGGTCGACGTCGTACGGCGGGAGGGTGACGACGTCGGCCGCGCCGGGACGCTGCAGCCGGCTGGCCCACGCGCTGAGCTCTTCCGTGGAGGAGGTGGCGGCCGTGGCGACGACGGCGGGGTCGACGGCGAGCGAGAGGGGCGCGTCGTCCACCCCGGCGGCCGCGAGCAGCGCGTCGTAGGCTCCGCCCGGCGATGTACGTTCGGTGATCGTCGAGATGTACGCCTCTGGTGCGGCCGGGTCCAGAGGGGGGCCGGTCAGCGGCGCCACCAGCGTGAGGTCGACCGGTGCGGGTGCGGTCCGGCCGGCACGTCCGGTCCCGCCGTCCGGGTCGTACAACATGAACGAGTGCAGCACGTCGATCAGGCCGGCGTCGTCCCGCACGTCGACGGAGAGCTGGCGTGGGCCCCACTCGGCGTCGGCGCCGAGCTGGAGCGTGGAGACGCGCAGCTCGAACGTCACCTCCGCCGACTCGCCCGCCGGCAGGTCGTCCATCGGCAGGCTGAGCTGGCGGGCAGCGGTCCGGGTCGAGTCGTCGTCGGCCCACGTCGCCACGGTGGACCGGGCGGACACCTCGCGCCAGCCGACGCCCAGGTTCGCCTCCAACCCGGTCAGGGCGGTCTCCGAGTCGTTGGTCACGCGGACGGTGACGTCCTGGGTCTGGTCCGGGCCCACCACCGTGGGCGACATGTCGACGATCTCGACGGTGACGCCGCCACCCGCGGCGGCCGACGGCGCGGGGGCGAGCGGAACGGCGACCATCGCACCGGCCAGCACGAGGGCGGCCACGACGACGGCGAGAGCGCGGGGGAGCACCACCGCGGCACGGGAGTCGATCACGCGGTGGGCCTCACTCGACGAGCTCCGGGCTGTCGGACAGCGCCTGCAGGGCCGTGGCGGCCAGACGCTGCTCGTTCGGGTACGCGAGGCGGTCGGGAAGCTCGTCGAGCGGCACCCAGCAGGCGTCCTCGGCCTCGCCGTCCGGGTCGCCGGCGGCAGTGATGGTCCCGCCCTCGGACCGCAGCAGGAAGTGGTGCACCACCTTGTGGACGCGCCGGTCCTCACCGCTGAACCAGTAGTCGATCACGCCCAGGGTGGTGCGGACGGTCCCGACGATGCCCGTCTCCTCGCGGATCTCCCGGACCGCGGCTTCCTCCGGTGTCTCCCGCCCCTCGAGGTGGCCCTTCGGCAGGCACATCTCCAGCCGGCCGGCGCGGTTGCGCCGCAGGATCACCGCGGCCCGGTGGCCGGAGACGTGGCGCTCGACGACGAGACCGCCGGCCGAGGTCTCGTCCACGACGGGCAGGTGCCCGGAGGGAAGGTTGGTGGCCGGCGCGGCCGCGGGGACGGGCGTGCCGCTCTGCCGACGGGCAGGATCGACCCGTAGGGGGTGTCCGCCGGGCGGGACGGGCACCGGCACGGGCGGGCGCCCGTCGGAAGCGCCTGGCGCCGGTGCCGCAGAAGACATGCGCACACCCTACCGAGTTCGTCGGGGCATCCGGACGACGCGCGGCCCAGAGATCGCCCAGCGCTCGCTCCGGCACAAACTGGGACAAAATCCGCAACGGGAACTCTGGTGCGACGCCGACGCGCGAGCGGCCGCGATCTGGGAGGATGGGACGTCGTGTCGACCCCAGCGAACCCTGCCCCCGCCCGGCTCCTCCACCAGGCCCTGAGCGTGCTGACCCAGATGGCCCCCGCCGCTGTCGAGCTCGGCGAGACCTTCGCCGCGGCCGGGCACGAGCTGGCCCTCGTGGGCGGTCCGGTCCGCGACGCGTTCCTCGGCCGCGCGAGCGCCGACCTCGACTTCGCGACCTCGGCCTCTCCTGATGAGACGCAGCGGCTGCTGGCACGCTGGGGCGACGCCCACTGGGACATCGGCAAGGAGTTCGGCACCATCGGCGCCCGGCGGTTCGGCCGGGGCGCCGCCGACACGGGCACCGCAGACGACATCGTCGTCGAGGTGACCACGTACCGCACCGACGAGTACGACGCCGCCTCCCGCAAGCCGGTCGTGGCGTTCGGCGACTCGCTCGACGGCGACCTCTCTCGGCGCGACCTCACTGTCAACGCCATGGCTGTGCGCCTGCCGGACCTGACGTTCGTCGACCCGTTCGGAGGGCTCGCCGACCTGGCGGCGAAGGTGCTGCGCACCCCGATCGCCCCGGAGCGCTCGTTCGACGACGACCCGCTGCGCATGCTCCGCGTGGCGCGGTTCGCCGCGCAGCTCGGGTTCGACGTCGAGCCGGCGACCCACGCGGCGATCGTGGACATGGCTCCGCGGCTCGACATCGTCTCGGCGGAGCGGGTGCAGGCCGAGCTGACGAAGCTGGTGTGCGCGCCGTCGCCGCGGGCCGGGCTGCAGGTGCTCGTGGAGACCGGCCTCGCCGACCGGGTGCTGCCCGAGCTGCCCGCGCTGCGCCTGGAGATCGACGAGCACCACCGGCACAAGGACGTCTACGAGCACTCCCTCATCGTGCTCGACCAGGCCGTCGCGCAGGAGACGGGACCGGAAGGCCCCGTACCGGCGCCGGACCTGGTGCTGCGGCTCGCCGCGCTGCTGCACGACATCGGCAAGCCCTCGACGCGCCGGTTCGAGTCCGGCGGAGGTGTCAGCTTCCACCACCACGAGGTGGTCGGGGCGAAGATGGTGGCCAAGCGGCTGCGGGCCCTGAAGTTCGAGAAGCAGGTGGTCAAGGACGTCGCGCGGCTCGTCGAGCTGCACCTGAGGTTCCACGGCTACGGCGACGGCGCCTGGAGCGACTCCGCGGTGCGCCGGTACGTCACCGACGCCGGGCCGCTGCTCGAGCGGCTGCACCGGCTCACCCGGGCGGACTGCACCACCCGGAACCGGCGCAAGGCGAAGCGGCTCGCGGACGCCTACACGGACCTGGAGAACCGCATCGCGGCGCTGCGTGAGCAGGAGGAGATCGACTCGATCCGACCCGACCTGGACGGGACGCAGATCATGGAGATCCTCGGCATCGGCCCGGGCCCGGCGGTGGGCGCGGCGTACAAGCACCTGCTCGCGCTGCGCATGGAGCACGGCCCGCTCGGTACGGAGCGCGCGACGGCGGAGCTGACGGCCTGGTGGGAATCTCGCCAGGAGTGAGGTCCCGCCCCTAGGGTGGGGCGCGCGAGGTCGCCGCGTCCTGCGGGACCTGTCGAGCGGAGGCGGACCATGGGGACCGATCGCAGGGCACGTGCGGGAGCGACCGCCTTCTACGCCGTCCAGGGACTGTGCTTCGCCGGGCTGCTGGCCCAGGTGCCCACCCTGCAGGACGGCCTGGGATCTCGGACGCCGAGCTGACGCTGGTGCTGCTCGTGGTACCGGTGGTGGCGGGCCTCGGCAGCGTCCTCGCGGGACACCTGGCACCGCGCACGGGGAGCGCGGTGCTGCTGCGCGTCGCGGGCCCGCTCGTCGCGCTGGCCGTCCTCGCGACCGGCCTCGCGCCGTCGACGGCGGTCCTCTACCCCGTGGTGGCGCTGGTGGGGCTCCTGCTCGGCATGGTCGACGCCACGATGAACATGCAGGGCGTCGCGGTGGAGCGTCGGTACGGGCGCAGCCTGCTCAACTCGTTCCACGGCGCCTGGAGCGTCGGCGGAGTCCTCGGCTCGCTGGCGGCGGTGCTCGCCCACTCCCTCGACTGGGGGCTCGTGGCAGGGCTCGGACTGGTCGCGGCGGTGGCGGTCGTGGTGGACCTGGTGGCGGCGCCGCTGCTGCTGGACCATCGGGCAGACGTGCCGCCGTCGGTCACGGGCGCGAGCACCGATGCCGCTCCGGCGCGGGTGCCGTGGCGGCCGGTCCTGCTGGTCGGCACCGCCGTCGCCATCGTCTACCTGGCGGACTCCGCCGTCTCGAACTGGTCGACCAAGTACATCGCCGACGCGCTGGCCAGTACGGCCGAGGTGGCGCCGCTGGGGCTGGCCGCGTACCTCGGTTGCCAGCTCGTCGGCCGGCTCGCGGCGGACGCCCAGGTGAACCGGTTCGGCCCGGTGCTGCCGGTGGCGGTCGGCGGGCTGATCGGCGCGACCGGCCTCGGCCTCGTGGCCCTCGCCCCGGTGCCGTGGGTCGCCGTCCTGGGCTTCGCCGCGACCGGCCTGGGGCTCAGCGTCGTCGTGCCGCTGTCGTTCTCCGTCGCCGGGGCGCTCGACACGACCGGTGTGGCGGTCGCGCGCGTGAACCTCTTCAACTACGTCGGTTTCGTGCTGGGTGCGGGTCTGATCGGCGGGGTAGCGGAGCTCGCGAGCCTGCGTTGGGCGTTCACCGTGCCGGCGGTGATCGCCCTGGGCGTCGTCGCACTCGCCCCGGCGTACCGGGTGGCGGCGCGCGCCACGAGGCACGGGCCGCCGCCCGCCGAGGTAGTGCGGGACGCCGCGCGGTAGTACCGCGCCGGGCGTCGTCCCACCCTCAGTGCGAGGACACGCCCTCGGGAGCCTCCGACTTGCGCAGGCGCGTGGCCAGCACGAGCGCACCGACGACGACGGCGGCCGCCACGGTGAACGCGAGCTGTGCGCCCCCGGTCGTGGCCTGCGCCTCGGTGGCACCGCCGTCGACCAGCGACACCTTGCGCAGCGTGAGCAGCGCGACGAAGAGCGCCGTGCCGGCGGCACCCGCGAGCTGCTGGACCGTCGTGATCGCGGCGGAGCCGTGCGAGTAGAGACCCGGACGGAGGCCGCCGAGCGCCGACGTGAAGGTCGGCGTGAAGATGAACGCCAGACCCAGGCTCAGGACGAGGTGGCCCACCACCACCGCCCAGAGCGGCGACGTCGGCGACAGGGACGCGAACAGGAGCATCGCGACACCGACGGCGGCGACCCCCGGGATCGCGAGCGGCCGCGGCCCGACGCGGTCGTAGAGCCGGCCGACGACCGGACCGAGCAGACCCATGAGCAGACCACCGGGCAGCATGAGCAGGCCGGCCGTCAGCGCGTCCAGGCCCATCCCGCGCTGGAGGACGAGCGGGAGCCCGATGATCATGCCGAACATCGCAATCATGCTGACCGCCATCACGGACAGCCCCACGGTGAAGCCCTGCGCACGGAACACCCGCAGGTCCAGCAGGGCGGAGTCGGTGCGCTGCAGCACGAGCTGGCGCCACACGAACAGTCCGAGGAACGCCGCGCCCGCGACCAGCGGGACGGCCGGCGAGACCGGAAGGTCGTGCTGCGCCGCCTCGCCGAGGGCCGAGAGGCCGTACACCAGCCCGCCGAACGCCACCGCCGCCACGAGCAGGGAGAGCGGGTCCAGACGGGTGCGCGCGCGGTCGGCGACGTCCCGGACCAGCAGCGCGCCGAGCAGCAGCGAGACCGCCGCGATCGGCAGGACGACCCAGAAGACCTCGCGCCACCCCAGGCCGGTGACGACGGCCCCGGAGACGGTGGGACCGAGCGCCGGGGCGACGGCGATCACCAGCGACACGTTGCCCATCACGCGCCCGCGACGGTGCGGCAGCACCGTGCTCATCACCGTCGTCATGAGCAGCGGCATCATGATCGCCGTGCCCGACGCCTGGACCACACGGGCCGCGACGAGCAGCCCGAACACCGGTGCGATCGCGGCGAGGAACGTGCCCGTCGTGAACAGGGACATCGCGAGGATGAAGGCGCCGCGGGTGCCCAGCCGCTGCAGGAGCCAGCCGGTGGACGGGATGACCACGGCCATCGTCAGGAGGAACCCGGTGGTGAGCCACTGCCCGGACGACTCCGGGATGTCGAACTCCTCCATCACCGCCGGCAGGGCCACACCCATGGTGGTCTCGTTGAGGATCACGACGAACGCCGAGACGAGCAGCAGGGCGATGACCCGGAAGTGCTCGGGTGCCAGCCCGTCGCCCGACCGGCCCGCGCTCCGCTCGGTGGGACCGGGCGCAGCCTCGGTGGTACGTACAGACATGTGTCCCTCTCCCGGTTCGTTGCTCCTTGCCGACCGCGGGCGACGCTGCGCACGGACTGACCCGTCAACTCAAGTCGTCACCAGGGTGCGGTATTCCCCTGCAGGGAGCGACCTGTTTTTCGCTCGGGACTCATCGGACGTCGTTCGGGCGCCGAAGGGGTGGTCAGTCGGTGGGCTCACCGCTCGGGATGTTGCGCACCACCAGCACGCAGGTGTCGTCCTCGCGCCTGCCGTCTGCGCACACCTCGACGATCGCGTCTCGGACGCCGGCCGCATCCATCCCCTGCTCGATCTCGCCGGCGCAGGTGGCGAGGTTCGCGAGCTGGGCGCGCAGCGGACGGTCCCGGCGCTCGACCAGCCCGTCCGTGAACAGGACGAGGACGTCCCCGGGATGCAGGAGGGCCTCGGCCTGCGGGACCTCCTCACCGATGATCGGTGCACCGATCGGGGTGGTGAGCGCGCCGTCCAGGAGTTCGACGCTCCCGTCGACGCGCAGCAGGAGCGGGGCCAGGTGGCCGGACCGCGTGTAGGTGATCCGGCGTGTGCCGTGGGCGTCGGGCGGGTCCACGAGGGCGAACACGCACGTCGCGATGTCCGCCATGCCCAGGCTGCGCACGAGGTCGTCCATCCCCGCGACGACCTCGGCCGGGCTCCGGCCGGACCAGGCCTCGGTGCGGATGACGGAACGCAGCTGGCCCATCGACGCAGCCGCCCGGACGTCGTGCCCGACGACGTCGCCCACCGTGACGGCGACGCGCCCGGTGGGCAGCGGCACCACGTCGTACCAGTCGCCGCCGACGTCCGTGCCGTCGGAGGCCGGGTCGTACAGCGCAGCGCAGTCCAGCCCTGGCGCGGCGACGATCTCCGGGAGCATGCTGCGCTGCAGCGTCAGGGCCGCCTGGTGCTCGCGGTGGTAGAGCCGGGCGTTGTCGAGCGCCAGCCCGGCTCGGGCTCCGAGCGCCACGATGTCGTGGAGGTCGTCACGGGAGAACGCGTCCTCGTCCTCGCTGACGACCACCAGCACACCGGTGTGGCGGTCGCGGCCGCGCAGCGGGACGACGAGGGCGGTCCCGAGGCCCAGTCGCTCCAGCGCCGCCAGCTCCTCCGGCGTGGTGCGGTCCTCCAGCGAGGCGACCTCGACAGGGAAGGGCGCCGGCACCTGGCTGTGGTGCGTCGACAGCACGTGCAGCACGGAGGGGGACTCCAGCACCCAGCGGTGCGAGCGTTCGAGCACCGCGATGTCCGCCGCCCGCTCCGGGTCGCGGGCCGCGCCGTGCACGAGCCGCGGCTCGCCGGTGCCGTCGGTGACCACGACGGCGCACCAGGTCCCGAAGTGCGGGGCCACGAGCTCGGGCAGGAGGGCGGCGCCCGAGTCCTCGTCGAAGAGGTCGACGAGCGCCTGCGTGATCGAGGCGAGCAGGCTGAGGCGCTGGTTCTCCCGGTTGACCTCGTCGAGCTCGAGGACGTGTCGTCGCTCGGCATGGACGCGCTCGGTCACGTCGGCCTGGATGCCGACGTGATGGGTGACCCGCCCTTCCTCGTCGTGCACGGGCGAGACGACCACCTGGTTCCAGAACGGAGTCCCGTCCTTGCGGTGGTTGAGCAGGGTCTCGCCCACGGCCTCGCCGGCCTCGATCGCCGTCCGGATGCGCGCGACGGCCCCGGGGTCGGTGCCGGGGCCCTGCAGGAACCGGCAGTTGCGCCCGAGCACCTCGTCCGCGCTGTAGCCCGTCACCTCGCAGAACGCAGGGTTCACCCAGACCAGCGGGTCGTCGGGCAGCGACGGATCGGAGATGGTGAAGCTCAGGTGGCTCGCGACGGCGGCCCGCATCTGCAGGCTGCCCGGCGATGAATCCGGCTCGGACGGCTCCCCGAGCCCGGCGAGCGGCAGCAGGACCAGGAGGGCCCGGTCGGCGAGTCGGTCCGGCGCACCGACGAGTGGTAGCCCGACCGCCCACGAGATCGCGTCGCCCCCACGCCGCGTCGACCGGACCGCGATCCCACGACCCTCGCGCAGCGCGGCCAGGATCGCCTCCGACGTGGACCGTGCGGTACCGAAGGCCGGCACGATGCCCGCGGCCGTGCACCAGGACCCGAACGACGAGGGGATGCCGAGGTCACCTGCCAGGCGGGCGGCGACCCGGTTGGCGTCGACCACCTCCTGCGTCGCCGTGTCCAGGAGCAGCACCGCGCCGCCCGTGGCGACCTGCGAGGGGTCGACGACGTCGGGGAGCACCGTCGTGCTCGGCGTCGTGCCGTCCGGCGACGACGTTTCGTTCAGCGTCATCGGTACCTCTCGTCCTGAAGCACCGGCGGCCGTTCTCTCGACCGTCCGGACGGCTATATCTTGCGATGTGCGCGGCGACCTGTCCACGTGCGCACGCTCACACCCCCGGCCCTGGAGGGTCAGCGCACCGCCGGTGAGTGACGAACGTCGAGATCAGCGGGGTCGCGGGCACCACGGAGCCACATCAGTGCCGCGACGGCGAGATAGGCGAGCGCCAGGAGGATGAAGAGCCCGCGCGACCAGCCGTCGTCGGGCACCGCGAACGCGGCCAGGACGGCGGCACCGACGAACGCCGCGTTGTAGAGCACGTCGTAGAACGCGAAGGCGCGGCCGCGGTAGTCGTCGTGCGTGTCCCGCTGGACGATCGTGTCGACGGCGATCTTCGCGCTCTGGGCGGCGAGGCCCAGCAGGCCGGCACCGATCAGGATCACGGTGCGCGACGGCGTGGTGGCCAGCAGGAGCTGCGACGCGGCGGCGAGCAGCAGCATGCAGACGATCCACCCCTGCGGGCCGGTGCGACGCGACAGCACCGGCGTGATCAGCACCGCGCAGGCGCCACCCGCGCCGGTGAGGGCGATGACGAGGGCGAAGTTGGCCAGGCCCGCCGAGGTGTTCCCCGGCTCGGCCAGCAGGTTGCGGGAGATGAGGATCGCCGCGATGAACACGACGCCGTAGAGGAACCGGTGTGCCGCCATGACGAGGAGCCCTTGCCCGGGCGTCCGTCGGGCGACGAGGTAGCGGGCGCCGTCGACCAGGCCGCGGGCGACCGCCGCGATCTCCGCCCCGAGCCGTCCACGGACCGGGTGCTCGGGCCCGAGCTGGTCGCGTCCCAGGCGCAGGGCCAGCAGGCCCGCGACGCCGAAGACGACGGCTGCGCAGACGAGCGCGGCGGCGTCGTGCATCCGGCCCGGCGGCAGACCCAGCCCGAGGACGAAGCCGACCCCGCCGCCGAGGAAGACCGCTCCGGCGCCCAGGGTGGGCGTCAGCGAGTTCGCGGTCAGGAGCAGAGGACCGTCGACGACGCGAGGCAGGCCGGCGCTCAGCGCAGCCAGCAGGAAGCGGTTGACGCTCAGGGCGGCCAGCCCGAGGACGATGACGGCGGCCTCTCCCGCGCCCGCCAGGCCGCCGGTCAGCATGACGGCCGCCATCGCACCGGTCAGGACGAGGCGCACCGCGTTGCCGACCGCCAGCACCTGCCGGCGCCGCCACCTGTCCAGCAGCACCCCCGCGAACGGGCCGACGACCGTGAACGGGGCGAGCATGACCGCGAACGCGCCGGCGACGCCCGCCGCCGTGCCCGCCCGCTCCGGGGAGAAGAAGAGCAGGGAGGCCAGACCGACCTGGAACATGCCGTCGCCGGCCTGCGAGACGAGCCGGACGGCGAAGAGCCGCCGGAATCCCGGCAGGCGCAGCAGAGCGCGCAGATCCTGCCAGGTCTCGGTGATGGCTCCCACGCTGGCCAGCCTTTCACGGCGCTGCCGAGGTAGTACGGGGCCCGCCGAAGTAGTACTACCTCGGCGGGCCCCGTACTACCTCGACGTCTGAGCTACTACCTCGCGATCGTCCTGCACTCGCACGCTCGCTCCGGACTATCGCTCGACCTGGATGGTCGCGATCGTCCTGCACTCGCACGCTCGCTCCGGACTATCGCTCGACCTGGATGGTCGCGATCGTCCTGCACTCGCACGCTCGCTCCGGACTATCGCTCGACCTGGATGGTCGCGATCGTCCTGCACTCGCACGCTCGCTCCGGACTATCGCTCCACGTCACCGCGGATGAAGGACTCCAGCTGGACGCGGCCCAGCGAGTCCTCCATCTGCACGGGCGGGGACTTCATGAAGTACGTCGAGGCCGACAGGATCGGTCCGCCGACGCCGCGGTCCTTCGCGATCTTCGCGGCACGGATGGCGTCGATGATGATGCCGGCCGAGTTGGGGGAGTCCCACACCTCGAGCTTGTACTCCAGGCTGATCGGGGCCTCGCCGAACGCGCGGCCTTCCAGGCGGACGTAGGCCCACTTGCGGTCGTCGAGCCAGGCCACGTAGTCCGACGGCCCGATGTGGACGTTGCGGTCCTCCGTCTTGCCACCGAGCGCGCCGGTGAGGTTGGAGGTCACGGCCTGGGTCTTGGAGACCTTCTTCGACTCGAGCCGGTCGCGCTGCAGCATGTTCTTGAAGTCCATGTTGCCGCCGACGTTGAGCTGGTAGGTGCGGTCCAGCACGACGCCGCGGTCCTCGAACAGCTTCGCGAGCACGCGGTGCGTGATCGTCGCGCCGACCTGCGACTTGATGTCGTCGCCGACGATGGGCACTCCGGCGTCCTCGAACTTCTTGGCCCACACGGGGTCGGAGGCGATGAACACCGGCAGGGCGTTGACGAAGCCGACACCCGCGTCGATGGCGCACTGCGCGTAGAACTTGTCCGCCTCCTCGGAGCCCACCGGCAGGTAGGAGACGAGGACGTCCACGCGGGCGTCCTTGAGCGCCTGCACGACGTCGACGGCCTCGCTGTCGGACTCGTCGATCGTGGCGGCGTAGTAGTCGCCGAGGCCGTCGAGCGTCGGGCCACGCTGGACGAGGACGCCCGTCGGTGGCACGTCGGCGATCTTGATGGTGTTGTTCTCCGAGGCGTGGATCGCCTCGGCCAGGTCGAAGCCGACCTTCTTCGCGTCGACGTCGAACGCCGCCGCGAACTCGAGGTCGCGCACGTGGTAGTCACCGAACTGCACGTGCATGAGACCCGGGACGGTGTCGGACGGGTCGGCGTCGCGGTAGTAGTGCACGCCCTGGACCAGGGACGATGCACAGTTTCCGACGCCGACGATGGCAACGCGGACGGAAGTCATCCTCGCTCCTTGTTTCTCGGGGCCGGGACGTCGTGCGTCCCGGCAGTCTTGTCGCGGCTGCTCGCGCGGTCGCGCTCGGTGGTGATGAGCCCGTCGAGCCAGCGCACCTCGCGCTCGACCTGCTCCAGCCCGTGCCGTTGCAGCTCGAGCGTGTACTCGTCGAGCCGTTCGCGGGTGCGGGCTGCGGACTCCCGGACCGCCTCCAACCGTTCGGTCAGCCGGGTGCGCCGGCCTTCGAGGATGCGGAGGCGGGTCTCGGCGTCCGTCTGCGCGAACAGCGCGAACCGGACGTCGAAGCTCTCGTCCTCCCAGGCCGCAGGGCCGGAGGAGGCAAGAGTGGTCTGGAGGTGCTCCTTGCCGTCGGCAGTGAGCCGGTACACGATACGCCCGCGGCGTCCGGTCAACGGCTTGGTGCCCGACGACGGACGTCCGGCGGCGCTCGTCGCGCCGGCGCGGGCGGTGGCCCGGGGGAGGGCCTCGGGGTCCGGCTCGACCGTCTCGATGAGGCCCCGGGCCACCAGCGACTTGAGCGCGGGGTAGAGGGTGCCGTACGAGAACGCCCGGAAGGACCCCAGGAGCAGGTTGAGTCGCTTGCGCAGCTCGTAACCGTGCAGCGGCGCGGAGCTGAGCAGGCCGAGGATGGCCGTCTCCAGGACGTTCGAGCGACTGCGCACCCTGCTGCCCTCCTCTGCTCCGTGCTGCACGGACCGGTCATGAATGATGACTCGTTGTATCGAGTCGATACATCGTGAGGATAGGACGTACCGACCGGTGCGAGCAACGGGACGCGCCTGTCCGCCGTCGGGCACAAGGTTGTGAAGGCACGGTGGAGCGCCGTGTGAGGGTCTGGGGACGGTCGGCGTGGAACTGCGTCAGACGCGGGTCAGCCTGGACAGTCCCTCGGGTCGATCCCCTAGTGTTCCCTGTGGTTCTTCATGCCCGTAGGGGCGGGACTTCTCCGAGGACCTCCGCAATCGAAAGGCTGGGACGTGGCGAGCAAGCGCAGACGTCGCTTCTGGAACTACCCGCGCCGGGGCAAGAACCTGGTGCAGCGGTGGCTGCCGTCGTGGCGTGTGGTCGTCGGCTGCATGCTCGGCGGCATCGCCCTGGGCGCCGGCGTGTTCTTCGCCGCGTGGACCTCCACGCAGATCCCGGCCAACCTCGACGACGTCGATCACCAGGCCACCACCGTCTACTACGGCAACGGCAAGGAGATCGGCTCCTACTCGACGATCAAGCGAGAGATCGTCGACTACGAGGCGCTGCCCGCCCACGTGGGCGACGCCGTCGTCGCCTCGGAGAACGAGTCGTTCTGGACCGACCCGGGCGTCGACATGAAGGGCATGGCGCGCGCGCTGTGGACCAACCTGACGAGCGACGGCGGCACGCAGGGCGGGTCCACGCTCACGCAGCAGTACGTGGAGCGGTACTACCTGGGCAGCACCACGGACGTGCTGGGCAAGGCGCAGGAGGCGATCATCGCGCTGAAGATCACTCGCGAGCAGTCCAAGGAGCTCGTGCTGGACCGGTACCTCAACACGATCTACTTCGGCCGCGGCGCGTACGGCGTGCAGGCGGCCTCGCAGGCGTACTTCGGCAAGGACGCCGCGGACCTGACCTACTCCGAGTCCGCGATGCTGGCCGGCATCATCCCCTCCCCGGTGAACTACGACCCGTCCGTGCAGCCCGAGGTGACCGAGAAGCGGTGGCAGCGCAGCATCAACCGCATGGCCGACCAGGGTTACATCACCGAGGAGGAGCGGCAGTCCGCCGAGTTCCCCGAGTTCCAGGAGAAGGAGGAGAACTCGAACAGCCTCGGCGGCCAGAAGGGCTACATCATGGCCGCGGTCAAGAAGGAGCTGCTGAACAACGGCATGACCGAGGAGGAGATCGAGACCAAGGGTCTGCAGATCTACACCACCATCAAGCCGAAGCTGCAGCGCGAGGCCCGCCAGATCGTCAAGGACATGCCCGACGACGCGAGCAAGAAGGTCCGCGCCTCGGTCGTCTCGATCGACCCGAGCACCGGTGCGATCGTCACGCTGTACGGCGGGAAGAACTACATCAAGCAGTCGCTCAACACGGCGACCGACGACACGGTGCAGGGCGGCTCGACGTTCAAGCCGTTCACGCTGATCGGCGCGCTCGAGGAGGGCCACGAGCTCAACGAGACGTTCGACGGCAACTCCCCGGGGCACCTGGACCCGCAAGACCCCTCGAAGGAGTGGCCGACGAACTTCGGCCTCCAGAGCTACGGCCAGATCGACCTGGTCAAGGCGACGGCGAACTCCGTCAACACCGCCTATGCGGCGCTGAACATCGAGGTTGGCCCGGAGAAGACGGCCGAGGTCGCCCACCGGCTGGGGATCCGGGACGAGACCGAGATCGAGGCCGTGCCGTCCAACGTGCTCGGCACGGCAGCCGTCTACCCGGTGGACCTCGCCTCGGCGTACGCGACCATCGCCGGCGGTGGCACCTACATCAAGCCGCACGTCGTCGAGCGGGTGGAGCACCGGGACGGGTCCCTGCGCTGGGAGCCCGACACGACGCCGGACAATCGCTTTGAGCGCGACGTGATCACCCACGCGACGTACGCCATGACCAAGGTGGTGGAAGAGGGCTCCGGCCGTGCCGCCCTGGAGCTCACCGGTCCCGACGGGACCCGCCGGCCGGTGGCCGGCAAGACCGGTACGTCGAACGACAACAAGACGGCCTGGTTCGCCGGCTTCACCCCGCAGCTCGCAACCGTGGTGAACGTCCGCCAGTACAAGAACGTGGACGTCGAGGAGGGCATCCTCGGCGGGACGGAGCCGATCGACGCCTTCGGTGGCTACGACGAGATCACCGGTAGCACCTGGCCCGCCGCGGCGTGGACCGACTTCATGCAGGTGGCGCTCGACGGCAAGGACATCGAGGAGTTCCCGGCCTACACACCGCCCCGGCCGTCGTTCTCGCCCAGCCCGTCGCCGAGCGAGTCGACGCCCGAGTGGGTCGAGCTGCCGGGCAACCTCGTCGGGATGAACATCTCGCAGGCGACGAGCCTGCTGCAGGGGATGGGCCTGAAGGTGGCGACGCAGGCTGCCAACGACAACGCCTCCAAGGGCACCGTCATCAGCGTCAACGCCGGCGGCGGCAAGATCCCGGCGGGCTCGACCATCACCCTCGTGGTGTCGACGGGCCAGCCTGTCGAACCGCAGCAGGTCGCCGTGCCGAACGTGGCGGGCCAGCCGCGGACCGCCGCCGAGCAGCAGCTCCGCAGAGTGGGGCTGTCGGCGAACACCGCGGAGGAGTACAGCAACGACGTGCCGGTCGGCAACGTCATCCGCACGGACCCCGGCGCCGGGGCCGAGGTGGCACCCGACTCGACCGTGACGATCGTCGTCTCGCGCGGCCCGGAGGGCGGCGAGGACGACGGTGGCGACGGCGGTGACGGTGGCGGCGGCAACGATGGCGGCGGTGGCGGCGGCAACGACGGCGGCGGTCCCGGCGACGGCGGTGGCGACGGTGGTGACGACGGCGGCGGTGGCGGCCTGTTCGGCTGACCGTGATGGACAGCACCGGCCCGTGAATTCCATCGGGGTGCCCGCACCGGGTACCCTGGTGGACTGGCCGTGCCACCCGGTGGCGCGGCCGACGCACGCAATAACCCTCCTGCCACGGACAGACCGTGGCCGTCGAGACCAGAGGAGGTGGGTTGAACACATGCGTCAGTACGAACTGATGGTGATCCTGGACCCGGAGGTCGAGGAGCGCACCGTAGCCCCGTCGCTCGAGAAGCTGCTGACGGTCGTCAAGACCGAGGGCGGCACCGTCGACAACGTGGACATCTGGGGCCGTCGCCGTATGGCCTACGAGATCAACAAGCGGGCCGAGGGCATCTACGCCGTCGTCGACTTCACGTCCACGCCGGACACCGCGAAGGAGCTGGACCGCCAGCTCGGCCTGAACGAGGCCGTGCTGCGCACCAAGATCCTGCGCCCCAGCGCTCGCTGAATCCGCTGAACCGAAACATTCTGCGCCCGTCCCGGCCCCCTGTGGGAGGCTCGTGATGGGATCTTCCCTGGAAGTCGAGTACAGCCGAATCTCGCGGACGAACGAAGGAGCTTGGCATGGCTGGTGAGACCGTCATCACGGTCGTCGGAAACCTGACCGCGGACCCGGAGCTGCGCTTCACCCCGTCGGGTGCTGCCGTTGCCAACTTCACGATCGCGTCCACGCCCCGCACGTTCGACCGGCAGTCGAACGAGTGGAAGGACGGGGAGGCGCTGTTCCTGCGCTGCTCCATCTGGCGTGAGGCCGCGGAGAACGTCGCCGAGTCGCTGACGAAGGGCATGCGCGTCATCGCGCAGGGCCGTCTGACGCAGCGGTCGTACGAGACCCGCGAGGGCGAGAAGCGCACCGTCGTCGAGCTGCAGGTGGACGAGATCGGCCCGGCCCTGAGGTTCGCCTCGGCCAAGGTCACTCGTGCCCAGCGCTCCGGTGGCGGTGGCGGCTTCGGCGGCGGCGGGGGCTACGGCGGCAACGCCGGTGGCCCCGGTGGCCAGCCCGGCGGCGGCCAGGGCGGCGGTTTCGGTTCCTCCGGCGGCGGTCAGCAGCAGAACGACCCCTGGGCCACGGCCGGCCCGGCGTCGTCCGGCGGCGGGTTCTCGGACGAGCCCCCGTTCTGATCGTCGCTCAACCCCCAGATCATCCCTGTCCCGGCGGTACGTACCGGCCGGGGCGATCCTGAGTAAGGAGCACTCACCATGGCCAAGCCTGTGGTGCGCAAGCCCAAGAAGAAGGCCAACCCGCTGAAGGCGGCGAAGGTCGAGACGGTGGACTACAAGGACACCGCCCTGCTGCGCAAGTTCATCTCCGACCGCGGCAAGATCCGCGCGCGTCGGGTCACCGGCGTCTCCGTCCAGGAGCAGCGCCAGATCGCCAAGGCCGTCAAGAACGCCCGCGAGATGGCACTCCTGCCGTACTCGTCGTCGGCCCGCTGACCGGAAAGGATCCAGATCATGGCAAAGCTGATCCTGACCCACGAGGTCACCGGTCTCGGTGAGCCCGGGGACGTCGTCGAGGTGAAGGACGGGTACGCCCGTAACTTCCTCATCCCGCGTTCGCTCGCCACGCCGTGGACCAAGGGCGCCGAGTCCCAGGTCTCGGCGATCCGCAAGGCCCGCAAGGCCCGCGAGATCTCCACGCGTGAGGACGCCGAGGCCGCTGCGGCCTCGATCCAGTCGAAGACCTACACGATCGAGGCGCACTCCGGCGAGTCCGGCCGTCTCTTCGGTGCGGTCACCACGGCCGACATCGCCGCTGCGGTGAAGTCCGCCGGTGGCCCGTCGGTCGACAAGCGCAAGATCGAGATCGGCCAGCCGATCAAGTCGACCGGTGTGCACACCGCGTCGATCCGCCTCCACCCCGAGGTGTCGGCCAAGATCGAGCTCGAGGTCGTCGCCGGCTGACGCCGGTTCCGGCCACCGAAGGCCCCGGTCCGCTCGTTCAGCGAGTGGACCGGGGCCTTCTGCGTGAGGCGGGGGAGCGCGTTCGGCACTTCGTGCTCTGTTCGGTAGTTCCAACTGCCGAACGCGGCACGAAGTACCGAATGAGGGGACGAGCCTGTGGACAGTCGGCACGGGCACCGTGCCTCGAGGCCAGGCTGGGAGCATGCCGTCCGAGATACTCGTCGCCCGTGAGCACCTGCCCACCGCGCTGCGCACCGCGCGCCGGGCGGGCGAGATCGAGCGGATCCGCCGTGGCGCGTACCGCGTGGTCCCCGACGACGGCAGCCGCGGACCGGACAGGTGGTCGGCCGCGCGCTGGCTTCAGGTCGACCGAGCGCGTGCCCTGGGGCGCCAGCTCCGGTCGGCGCACTGGTTCAGCCACCAGACGGCGGCGATGCTGCACGGCCTGCCCCTGTGGCGCCTGCCCTCGCAGACGCACGTGCTGCAGACCTATCGAGCGTCGTCGCGGGCGGCCCGGGACGTGCGCCGGCACTTCGTCGAGGGGCGCCCGGCCGACGGCTGCGAGGTGCTCGGCCTGCCGGTCACCACCCTGGAACGGACGGTGGCCGACTGTGCAACGACGCTGCCACCGCTCGACGCCCTGGTGGTCGCCGACGCCGCCGTGGCGCGGGGTCTCGACCGCGACCGGACGGCGGAGCTCGTCGCGTCGCGTGCTCGAGGCGGCCGGCGTGCGCTCCTCGTCCTCGAGCTGGCGGACCCCGGAGCCGAGAGCCCCTGGGAGTCGTGGTTGCGCTACGTGGCCCACTGGGCAGGGCTACCTCGCCCGCGGACGCAGGTGCCGGTGCGCACCGCGATCGGTCGGTTCCGGGTGGACCTGGGCTGGGAGGACCACCGGGTGCTCGCCGAGTTCGACGGCCTCGTGAAGTACCGGACCGGCGCGCTCGGCAAGGACCACGACCCGGACCGGGCGCGGATCGACGAGAAGCGCCGGTCCGATGCCATCACGGAGTCCACCGGCATCCAGCCGCTCCACGTGACATCCAAGGATGCACCGGACCCGCAAGGGGTGGCCGATCGTCTGCTGGCGCGCTTTCCCGCTGACGTCCGGCGCGCGGCACGGAAGAACCCGCTGCTGCCCAGACCGAGATGACTCCACCGTCGGGCCGTCCCGTTCGGCATCTTGTGCCTCGTTCGGCAGTTCCAACTGCCGAACGAGGCAGCAAGTGCCGAACGAGCGGGGCGCTCAGGCGCCCGTGACCATCCACCGGTCGCCACGTGCCCGCAGGCCCGTGGTCAGTGCGCGGGCGAGCATGAAGACCCCCGCGAAGGCCGCCCACAGCCACGCGAGGCCGACCGCGCCGTCGGGGGCCCAGGCCCGGATCGCCAGCGCGCACGGCACGTACAGCGCGAGGGTGAGCAGGCCGGCCCACGCGAGGTATCGGCCGTCGCCCGCGCCGATGAGGACACCGTCGAGCACGAACACCCAGCCGGCCATCGGCATGAGGACGCCGCACACGACCAGCCCGGCCGTCACCGCGAGACGGACGCCCGGGTCGGGGGAGAACAGCGGCGCGATCCACCAGCCGGACGCCGCGAAGAGCACGCCGATCACGGCTCCGGCGCCGACGCCCCACTGCAGGCAGCGTCGCAGCACCGCCCGGACCCGGTCGACGTCGCCCGACCCCAGACCGTGCCCGACCAGCGCCTGAGCGGCGATCGCCAGTGCGTCGAGGGCGAACGCCGCCAGTCCCCACAGTGAGTTGACGACCTGATTCCCCGCGAGGGCCACCGCACCGAGCGAGGTCGCCGTCCACACCGTCAGCAGGATCGCGAGCCGCAGCGACACGGTGCGGACGAACAGCGGCGCACCGGCGACGGCGTTGGCCCAGATCCCCGCATGGTGCGGACGCAGGGACGCACCGCGCCGGCGGGCTCCGGCGACCACGACGGCGGTGAGCACGAGCGCCATCAGCAGCTGCGCCGTCGTCGTCGCCAGCGCGGAGCCCGCGATCCCCATCCCGGCGCCGTACACCAGCGTGACCGACCCGACCGCGTTGAAGACCGCACCGCCCGAGGCCACCCACAGGGGGGTGCGGGTGTCCTGCAGGCCGCGCAGCACGCCGGTGGTGGCGAGCACGAGCAGCATCCCCGGCAGACCGGGGGCGGACCACCGCAGGTAGGTGACGGCGTGGGCGGCGACGTCGTCGGACGCGCCCATGGCGCTGACCGCCCACGGGGCGGCGAGGAGGAGGGCGGCGGCGAGGACCGCGCCGAGGAGCAGAGCGAGCCACATGCCGTCGATGCCGGACTGGAGCGCCTCGCGCTCTGCCCCGGCGCCGAGGCGGCGCGCCACCGCGGCGGTGGTGGCGTAGGCGAGGAACACGCAGAGGCCGACGAGGGTGAGGAGCAGCGTCGAGGCGAGGGACAGCCCGGCGAGCTGCGCGGTGCCGAGGTGGCCGACGACGGCGCTGTCGACGAGCACGAACAGCGGCTCCGCGACGAGCGCCCCGAGGGCCGGCCATGCGAGCGCGAGGATCTCGCGGTCGATGCGGCGCAACTCACCCCCACCTTTCTTTCCTCCACAGGCTGGTAACAACATCGCTGCAGGTCACAGCGATATCTGGAGTTGTACACAGGAGATGTCCCCAGTTGTGCACAGGGTTTTCCACCGCTGGTGCACAGGTCTCGGCAGTCTTCCACACCCTTGTCCACAGGTGTGTCCACAGCGTCTTTTGCGCACGGTTCCAGGCGCGCCTAGCGTCGTCCCGGGTGTCAGAGGTGGACTGTAGAACAAGGTCGTGAGGACCGGTCGATCAGCCCGGGTCGGGTCGTGGTGCCGGTGGGAGCCGGGGGAGGTGGGGACATGTCGATCGAGGAGCTGGAAGCGAACTACTCGCCGTCGCGGGCGGGGTTCGACCGCACCCCTCCGCAGGACGTCGACGCCGAGATGAGCGTGCTCGGCGGCATGCTGCTCTCCAAGGACGCGATCGCCGACGTGGTCGAGCAGATCCGCGGCATCGACTTCTACCGCCCGGCGCACGAGGCCATCTACGACGCGATCATCGACCTCTACGGGCGCGGCGAGCCCGCCGACGCGATCACCGTGGTCGCCGAGCTCACCAAGCGCGGTGAGATCGGGCGGATCGGCGGCGCCTCCTACATCCACGACCTCATGGCCGGGGTGCCCACCGCGGCCAACGCCGGTTACTACGCGCGCATCGTGCGCGAACGGGCCGTGCTCCGCCGGCTCGTCGAGGCCGGCACCAAGATCGTCCAGCTCGGCTACGCCACCGACGGCGGCGACGTCGAGACCGTGGTCAACAACGCCCAGGCCGAGATCTACGCCGTCACCGAGCGCAAGACCTCCGAGGACTACGCGCCGCTCGCCGACATCATCGGCGGCACCATGGACGAGATCGAGGCCGCGGGGAACCGTGGCGAAGGCATGACCGGCGTGCCGACCGGGTTCGCCGACCTCGACCGGCTCACGAACGGGCTGCACCCCGGGCAGATGGTCGTCGTCGCGGCGCGGCCCGCCATGGGTAAGGCGCTCGCCCTCGACACCCCGCTGCCGACGCCGACCGGCTGGACCACGATGGGCGACGTCGCCGTCGGGGACGAGCTGATCGCCGCGGACGGGACACCGACGCGCGTGGTGCGCGCCACCGAGGTCATGACCGGCAGGCCCTGCTACGAGGTCGTGTTCGACGACGGCACGACGATCGTCGCGGACGCCTGGCACGAGTGGGTGACGAGCACGTCGGGGAAGCCTGCTGACGCCGCGGTGCGGACGACGGAGGACATCGTCGCGTCGATGCGTGCGGGTGCTGCACACTCGGTGGCGCGGCCCGGCGCCGCCTGGAAGATCGTCGACGTCGTGGCGGTCGGTTCGGTGCCTGTGCGCTGCGTGGAGATCGACCACCCGGAGCACCTCTACCTCGCGTCAGCGGCGAAGATCCCGACGCACAACTCGACGCTCGCCATCGACATCGCACGGTCGGCGTCCATCAAGCACCAGAAGACGTCCGTCGTCTTCTCGCTCGAGATGAGCCGCAACGAGATCACGATGCGTCTGCTCTCCGCCGAGGCGCGCGTGCACCTGCAGAAGCTGCGCAACGGCTCCCTGGGCGACGACGACTGGCAGAAGCTCGCCAAGGTCATGGGCAAGGTGTCCGAGGCGC
This sequence comes from Isoptericola maris, assembly GCF_048065335.1. Taxonomy (NCBI): domain Bacteria; kingdom Bacillati; phylum Actinomycetota; class Actinomycetes; order Micrococcales; family Promicromonosporaceae; genus Isoptericola; species Isoptericola maris. Next base: position 107,783 of record NZ_JBLUNY010000011.1, read on the forward strand.
CGCTGTTCATCGACGACTCGCCCAACATGTCGCTGACCGAGATCCGCGCCAAGTGCCGGCGGCTCAAGCAGAAGCACGACCTGCAGCTCGTGGTGATCGACTACCTGCAGCTGATGACGTCCGGCAAGAAGGTCGAGTCGCGCCAGCAGGAGGTCTCCGAGTTCTCGCGTGCGCTGAAGCTCTTGGCGAAGGAGATCGAGGTTCCTGTGATTGCGCTGTCGCAGCTGAACCGTGGCCCGGAACAGCGGCAGGACAAGAAGCCGGCGATGTCGGATCTTCGTGAGTCGGGCTGTCTCACCGAGGACACCAAGATCCTCCGCGCCGACACCGGCGCTGAGACCACGATGGGCGAGCTCTTCGCGCTGAACGCGAAGGACGTCCCGGTCTGGGCGCTCAATGAGCGGCTGCAGTACGTGCGACGTCACCTCACGCACGTCTTCCCGACGGGAGTGAAGCAGGTCTACCGGCTGCGTCTCGCCTCCGGTAAGCAGATCGAGGCCACGGCGAACCACCCGTTCCTCACCTACGAGGGCTGGACTCCGCTCGGCGAGCTCGAAGTCGGCGCTCGCCTCGGAGTGCCGCGCCATGTGCCTGGGCCGGAGCAGAACATCGAGTGGGACGACCGCAAGGTCGTCATGCTTGCGCACCTGCTCGGAGACGGTTCATTCGTCAAGCGGCAGCCCATCCGCTACGCATCGATCGACGAGCGCAACCTCTCGGCCGTGACGGACGCGGCGGAAGCCTTTGGGATCACAACCATCCGTGACGAGTACGCCGCCGCACGCGTGACGACGCTGCGCCTGCCGGCGCCCTACCGTCTTGCTCGAGGCCGGCGGAATCCTATCGCCGAATGGCTCGACGACATGGGCCTGTTCGGTGCGCGAAGCCACGAGAAGTTCATTCCGTCAAGTGTCTTCCACCTGCCGAAGCACCAGATCGCCCTGTTCATCAAGCACATCTGGGCCACCGACGGCTCAGTGACGATCAACAAGAACGGGCGCAGCGGGCGGATCTACTACGCGTCGACGTCGCGCGAGCTGGTTGACGGCCTGTCTCGGCTGCTGCTCCGCTTCGGGATCTCGACGCGGTTGCACCGGACGACACTGAAGGGTGCCTACCGGCAGGGTTACACACTGGACGTCAGCGGCGTTGACGACCAGCGCCGCTTCCTCCAGGAGATTGGTGTGCACGGCGACCGTGGGGACATCGCAGAGAGACTGCTGGAGATCATCCGCGAGACGCAGGCGAACACCAACATCGACACCGTGCCGCGTCAGGTCTGGGACGACGTGCGGGACCTTCTCGTGGAGCGAGGAATGACGCATCGCCAGTTTGCTGAGGCGATCGGCACCCAGTTTTGCGGCAGCACGCTCTGGAAGCGCTCGCCGTCCCGTCAGCGGTTGGGGAAGATCGCGGCCGTCCTCGAGAGCGAAGAGCTAGAGATGATGGCGGTGAACGATCTCCTGTGGGACGAGGTCGTCGAGATCGAGCCGGTCGGGGAGAAGCAGGTATTCGACGCGACGGTCCTGGATACTCATAATTTCGTCGCGAACGGCATCGCTGTCCACAACAGCATCGAGCAGGACGCCGACATGGTGATCCTGTTGCACCGCGAGGACGCCTATGAAAAGGAGTCACCGCGCGCTGGGGAGGCAGACCTGATTGTTGCAAAGCACCGTAACGGCCCGACCGACACGATTACCGTCGCGTTCCAGGGGCACTACTCGCGGTTCGTTGACATGCAGGTGTGACGAGGACTGTTGTTGTCGACGTGCAGCCTAGTTTTCTCAATCCTCCGTCTACGCAACTTGAGGCCATGATGACCTCGACATGATGATTCCATTACCTGTCTGGAGTCGTGGGATGTGCCACCATCCTGCGATGGCCGCTTCTGACTGGTTCCTTCCCGCGCCGCCGCTTCCTGGCGTCGTGCCTGCGCGAGCGCGCACTGTCTTCGTGGTGACGCACCCGGAGGCGACACACCACGTCGACGGGTTGGTCGGTGGTCAGTTCGACTCGGAGCTGACGGCGAAGGGTCTCGAAGACGCGGAGCGGATCGCTGCGGCGTTGGCCGGATGGATCGGTGAAGAGCGCAGCCGGTCCGTGGTCTCGTCGGATCTTCGCCGGACGGCTCAGACAGCGACAGTGATCGGCGACGTCCTGGGCGTTGAACCCGACCTCGACAGGCGCCTGCGGGAAAAGTCATACGGCGTGGCCGGTGGTCGTGAGCAATCGTGGTTGGACGAACGGTTCGTCTCGCCGCCGGCGGTAGGCGACCGGCTGCGTCACCACGAGGGGATCGATGGCGCCGAAACGCGCCTGGAGGTGGCGTCCAGGGTCTACGCGGCGATGTCCGACGCCCTGGCGCGCGACGGCGGCGGGGCCGGAGCATGGGCGGTGCGTGGCGGGCAGCTGGAGCACGACGACGGACGGGCCCGGGCGCGGCGGCCGGGGCCCGCTGCCGGTCGACGGGCCGGTGGGCGTGGGCGGACAGAACGCCGGCGACGAGCACGACGCGGGCGGGCGAGTCGCCCGGCGCCGGGGCCCGCGGGCCGGCGGGACGGCGGCGGGGCCGGAGCATGGGCGGACAGAACACGGCCAGGCCCGCGGAGCCGGGGGGCGGCGGCGGCGCCACCACCGCAGCGCGAGCCTGCGGACTCGATCCAGTGCGTACGCGATCAGGGCGGCGGAATCGTGGTCCAGCTCGAGGCCGAAGGCCGCCGCGATGTGGACCAGGACATGAGAGGCGAACATCGGGTTCATAACGCGGCACAGTGACGGGCGCTGGGGGTTTACGTCGCGCCCTCAACGAACACCCGGACCAGCAGGGGCACGACCACGACGGCCGCGAGCACGGGGGGCCGCAGGCCACCGGAGCGGCCGACGACAGGGCAGGCCGGGCGACGACGGACGAGCCCGAGCGGAGCCACCAGCAGCCGACGGAGGAACGAGCGAGCACCCGGGGGGCCGGGCGAGCACCACGACACCCGCACGGCCCGCGGCAGGCCGACGGCAGGTGGGCGGCAGGTGGGCGGGGCCCTAAGGCGTCTCCCAAAAGCCACGGCGGGCAGGCCGCGAGCGCCACCGGGCGCGTCCGCGATCTGGCTACCACGCGCCCGTTAGCCGGGTCGAGGGCGTCGCGCTCCGGTGGTGCCCAGACCGACGGCCCGCTGGGCAGGTGGCGGGCGTAACCTCCCGGGCGCGGATTGAGTGTGGAGAGCTCGCATCCTCGCAGGTGACAGCCTTCCCCTTGCTAAGGTCTTGGGCATGATCCTCTGGCTCAACGGGCCCTTTGGGGTGGGCAAGTCAACGTGCACCCGACTGCTGCTCCAGCACGATCCGCAGGCTCGCCAGTACAACCCCGAACGACTCGGCTGGTTGCTCCAGCGCACGGTCGGTCTCGTCCGCCCGGGCGACTTCCAGGATCGTCCCGTCTGGCGCCGAGGCGTGGTCCATGGTGCCCACCGAGCGGCTCGGCGGACGCCAACGCTGGTCGTTCCGATGACCCTAGTCCGCGCAGACTACGCGGACGAGATCCTCGGTGGTCTGCGCGCGGCGGGTCACGAGGTCGTCCACGTGACGCTGCACGCCCCGCACGAGACGCTGGTTGCCCGCATCGAGAACGACACGGACGACCCTGGGGCCCGGAACTGGCGGCTTGCCCAGGCCTCCCGCTACTTCGAGGCAGCTGACCGCCTGGCCACGCTCGGGCCGCGTGTCGACACCGAGAACCGCACCGCGCAGGAGGTGGCCGCAGCGGTGCTGGCGGTCCGAGACGCTCGGGCGACCGGAGCCTAGCCTCGGGCTTTCGCCGGTGGGGTGTCCGAGGGGGTGACCGGTTGAGAGAAAGGTCATCCGCGCCCCGCAGTGTGAGGTGCGAGCTCGAGCGTCGGCGGCCGCCGTCAGCGCCGCAGCAGCGTGTCCGCCGTGACGCGACCCATCAAGAACGCGAGTACAGCCCCGGCGGGAGCCAGCGGTGTCAGCACCGCAGCCTGGTCCAGCAGTCCCGCACCGGCAGCGGTCGCCCAGAGAAGTGCCGCCATGACCAACGCGGAGAGAACCCACAGGGGTCGGCGCCATCGTTCGGCGCTGGGGTCGAACTCTGGCCGCCCGTCCCCCATGTAGCGCATGCGCCTACCGTCGGCATCCACAGCAGTGAGTACCCAGCGGGTGGTCATCCACCCTACGGGCTCGGCCATGATGTACTCCAGGTTGGGCCGATCGGAACTCACCACTTGCGCGATCGGGAGCTCGGAGTCAGCTTCAAACCTCTGTGTGACCCGTGGCCCTTGGTGCAGCCTCGCCCGTGTCATGAGTGCGGCCTGTGCTCTGGTCGTCAACGTGGCTCAACGCAGATGAGGGTGTAGCGCTGGCTGGCTGATCTGGCCGGGGATGGGTCGAGGTCCCCCAGGATGGGAGTTCTCACGCTCACCATCTGGAAGACCTCGACGTGGACGACGCTACCTTCTGCACACCTGACCTGACGACGTTCGGGACTGCTGCACGGATAGGTGACAGCGGTTCTCAGGCGGCGAGTGCGACCTGAGTGGTGATGATGGCTTCGTATTCGATGGGGGTCAAGCGTCCGAGACGGGTCTGGCGGCGGCGTCGGTGGTAGGTCCGTTCGATCCAGGTGATGATCCGGATGCGCAGCTGCTCGCGGGTGGTCCAGCGGCGCCGGTCCAGGACGTTCTTCTGCAGCAGCGCGAAGAACGACTCCATGGCGGCGTTGTCGCCGGCGGAGGCGACCTGGCCCATGGATCCGCGCAGGTCGTGGCGCCGCAGCGCTGCCAGGAATTTGCGGCTTCGAAACTGGCTGCCTCTGTCGCTGTGCACGATGCAGCCGGCCACCTCGCGGCCCTCGACGGCCCGTCTGGCCACGGCGTTCTCGAGCGCGGCCACGGCCAGTCGGGACTTCATGCGGTCGCTGATGGAGTACCCCACGATCCGGTTGGAGTAGACGTCCTTGATCGCGCAGAGGTAGACCTTGCCCTCGCTCGTGGGGTGCTCGGTGATGTCGGTCAGCCACAGTTCGTTCGGCGCCGAGGCGGTGAAGTCCCGGTTCACGAGGTCGTCGTGCGCGGGCGGGCCGGGCTTCTTGCCGTTCTTGCCGCGCTTCTTGCCGAACACGGACCACCAGCGCCCGTCGCGCACGAGTCGCCACATCGTGCGGTCGCACGCGTGATGGCCGGCCGCGCGGGCCTCGTCGGCCAGCAGCCGGTACCCGAACTCCGGGTCCTCGGTGTGGGCGTTGAACAGGGCGTTCGCGAGGTAGGCCTGCTCCAGCTCACGGTGGCTCACGGGGTTGGCGAGCCATCGGTAGTACGGCTGGCGAGCAAGCTTGAGGACCCGGCACGTCACCGCGACGGGGACACCGTCAGCGGCGAGCTCTCGGACGAGCGGGTAGCTCATTTTCCCGGCAGGTGCGCCTGGGCGAAGTACGCCGCCGCACGGCGCAGCACCTAGTTCTCCTGCTCAAGCACGCGGACGCGCTTGCGGGCCTCACGCAGCTCGGTCGACTCGCTCTTCGTCACGCCGGGCTTGGCGCCGTCCTCGACGTCCGCCTGGTGCAGCCAGTTGCGCAAGCAGGACTCGCTGATGCCGAAGTCCTTCGCGACCTGCTTGATCGGGGTCTCGCCCTGGCGGGCGATCGCCACGACGTCGTCGCGGAACTCCTTGGGGTGGGGTCTGGGCACGGTGAACATCCTTCCAGCAGCACCCGCAGGCACCACAAGTCAGGTGTCACCTATCCGTGCAGCAGTCCCGACCCCTGGAGGAGCCGGCCTTCTGAGGTGCGCTCGTGCCTGTCGGGTCACCGGGCCGCTGCGTTGACCGCCTGGGCCAGCTCCGCGTAAGGCGTCGGGCCGCCGGTGGCCTCCTGCAGCCAGGCTCGCGACATCTCCCGGCCGGCGCGCTCAACGACGACGTGGCGAGCCAGCACGTAGAACTCCCACTGGGCCACGTCGAGCTCGTCGTAGCTGTCGTGGTCCAGCGCGGTGTGCACGCACAGCACGTACACGTCAGCGTTCCACCCCGGCTCCCCGTACTTCCCGATCGAGTGGTCCCACGGTCGGGCCTGCCCGACCTTGAACGCACCAAGGCGCGCCTCGCGCTGCGCCCACGCCTGCACATGTGCCCGCACTTTGACCTCTACCCGCACCCCTTCGGGTGTCAAGACGTCGTAGGAGTCCCACTCGACCCGGTTGCCGGTGGCTCCCAGGGCTCTGGCCACCAAGAACTCACCGAGATACCCCCGCACGTTGTTCATCCGTAGGTCGCTTAACGCGAACCGCCAGAAGTCCAAGACCGTGGCGTCCAGGCCGTCGAACCGCTCGGACCCGTCCAGCGTTCGTGGCTGCGGACGGGTAAAGGGTGGCGGGTGAGAGGCGGCGTCGTCAGTGGTCATGGCGACCATGATGCGCGAGGCCGGCACAGCGGCGCTCGAGGAACTTCGAGTGGGAGCACTGGGGATCGCTGGCGCAGGGCTACTACACGCGGCCGCGGTTGAGCTCGGGCTCCTCGTCGCGATACAGCGTGACCTTGCGGGCCTCGACGATCCATGGGCAGCGTTCGAGCGGGACGACTGTGATGGCGACGATGATCGGCCCGCCGCGTCGAGTGGAGAAGCACCCGCAGTCAGGCCGAGACGCTTGGGGCATCTACTCCAACCAGCAGCGACGGGTGACCCAGGCGAAGTTCAGCGCGGCGAGGCAAGCAATGCTCTCCAGCGATCAGTTCCGGTTCAGGCCGTGCTTCCGTGTGTCCAGGACGTGCTTGAAGTGACTCTCTGTCTGGTCGATCACGGGCGTCGGCGTCGCTGGGTCGAACACTCGCAGGATCGAGAACCGGAAGCTCGTCGGGTCGAGACCGCGCAACTCAACGTTGCCGCCGTGACCGTTGGAGGCATAGACGCCCCAGCGCTGGCGGATGCTCTCGGCACCGTCAGCTTTGCCGACGTACTGGCGGCCGTCGCGTGTGTCGGTGATCAGGTAGATCCCCACGACGGAGGAGAGCGCGGTGCGCCACGCGGCATAGCGGTGCTCGCGCATCACAGCCTGGAGCCGTGCGTGGTCGAGGATCAGCCGGTCGAAGCCGGGGAACGGTATCGGCTGGGAGTCGGCGATCTCCACGACGGGGTAGCCGGCAGCTGTCGGTCCGTTGAGCCGCCAGGTTCGCGGAGATCGCCAGCCGATGACGAGGCGTTCCCTGAGGTCCTGCATGTGGTCGGACTGGACCAGGTCGAATGTCCGTCGCTGGCCGTCGTTCGATGTCTCGCCGCGGTGTTCGACGACTGACCACAGGCGAGCTCTGGTGCCGCCTTCGGGGACGAAGACGATCCAGAAGCGAGGCGGTTTGGCCGGGAACTGGCGAGGGTTCGAGGACTGGCTGGCCGTGTAGGCCAGGATCTCGTCGTCCGTCGAGTCCGCGTGGATGCCACTGGTCCCGGTGTCCTCGTGCTCCTTGACGTAGGCGTGGCGTATCACCTGGGCGTCGGCCGGGCTGATGCCAGCGCTGCGCAGGATGGGTTCGAGCGTCAGCGTCATCGGGGCCTCGCTTCCAGACGCCTTGCGGTCGGTGCACGTCGACACATCTTCTCAATGGATCTTCCGCGCCATGACCAAGCCCGCCAGCTCAGAGCGGTCTGCCCAGGCTTCCGGAAGTCCGCTGAACCTGGGGCGCAACGGTTCCGCGACGCCGCCAGTACACTCGACGGAGGGCCCTGTGGGCAGTCCGCAACTGGTCGTAGGGGGTAAGCCGTGGACGGTCGGGTTCCGTGGAGTACGTATACCGGTGATGATGTCGAGGCAGTGGCCGCGATGTTCATCAACACCGAGCACCCCAACTCCGTGCGGATTACACCTTCCAAGGGTGACGGCGGCATCGACGTCCTTGATCCGAGTGCTGACTCCGGCGGTGGCGACATCGTCTACCAGGTCAAGCGTTACGCGGAAGCGCTATCGAGCAAGCAGAAGACCGAGGTGGAGAATTCGCTCAAGCGGCTGCTCGGCCCGGACGCAGACCCACGCTGGGCCAACCTGAACGTCACCACCTGGCGCCTCGTGACACCTTGGGGTCCGACGCCCGAGGCGTACAAGTGGCTGCAGGGCCTCGTGGCCCCGTACGGCGTGCGGGTCCATTGGGACGGGCTCACCTTCTTCGACCGTATGGCTGCCAAGTACCCGAACGTCATCGACTACTACCTGCACGGCAACCGGACTGCGATGTTGGAGGCCCAGGCGTCGGTCATGGTGCTGATGGCTGGGGGTGAAGCGCCCGAGGGCAAGGTCTCCGCCGAGTACGTCATGGAGCGGGTGCAGAAGGCCGTTCGTGTCCTCGACGACGACCCCCACTACCGGTTCGAGTTTCGCGTCGGGCACGGAGATCCGCCCGAACCTCAGATGCGGCCGGGGCTGGTGGTCAGCACGTGGCGCATCGACACTGCTGCCCACACGTGGTTCAGCGTGGACGTCCTCGCCCGATGCGCCGCCTCCCTCCAGGTCCGCCCGCTCACCTTCGAAGGACTGATCACCGCGGCGCAGGGCAGCGCGGACGCCGACGCACTCAAGGATTTCGTCGAGTACGGAACGCCGTTCATCAGCGCGGCCGGGGGCTTCTCGGGTCAGATGGACCTTCCGGGGGGTCTAGGCGGGCCGCTTGAGGACGCGACCGTCAAGGTCAGCCCGGTCGTTGGTGCCGACGTGGGGGACGATCCGGAGCTACGTCTCGAGGTTCTGGACGCCTCTAAGGAGTCGATCGCCGAGGTCCACACGGACCGGATCGAGATGACCAAGGGCACGGTGGGCATCCGTGTCGTGCTGCGTGAGATCCATGGCGTGTTTGAGCAGGTGCGGCGCTTCGATCTCGTCAACCAGCAAACGCACGTGACGTTTACCGTGTTGGACATCGAGGGGCTGCCCGTCTCAAGCGTCCGCCCGGCAGTCGAGTTCCTCGAGGCGTTCCGCGCGCCGAACTCTGCGCGCGTGAGTGTCCGTCACAGTCCAGCGCACCTGGGGGCCGTCGAAGAGATCCCGGCGGTGGGGGGCAGTTCCTTCGGTTCCCTCGCCAGGATTCTGCGGCTTCTCGATGCGCTCCAGCAGCACACGTCGACCGTAGTCAAGGTCCCCACCCCAGATCACATCAACCACCAGCAGGCAAAGTGGGACTTCTCGGCGAGGATCCTGCGCGGTGAAGAGGTCGTGGTCACGACGCCGGAGAAGACACCGGTCGTCGACTTTGAGCTGCCTGCAGGCAGCGCGCCACCAGAAGAAGGGCCGATCACGCTCGCGGTGCCACACCAGGTGTCCGTCGGAGACTTGGCCATCGACCTCGGCCGCCTTCACCTCCACCTGGACAGTCCGGTGCTCATCGGCTCGGCAGCCAGCGAGAGCGGCCGGACCGTCTACCGGTACACCACCTCAGATCAGCGTGTGCGCTACACCCTGGATCATGACAACGTCACTGGACATCACAGTTAGACCTACGTGGTTCGAGCGACGTCTTCACGCACGCAGACAGCACACGTTGGTCTGGTGGGGCCGGGACCGTCTACGGGCTCGGACTCAGCAATTCGATTCCAAGGTCGCGAGCGTCTCACAGACTCATAGCGTTTGAGTTGGGCGTGCTTGGCGCTGCTTGGCAGCTTCATGCGGCTCACTCCCGGGTCCACCGCTCAGGCCGGCGGGTGCTCCACCCGGTCGGTGGTGTCGTCGGTGACACGCATGGCACGGCGCCCGTTGTAGTCGACGTCCAGCCCGACCCATTGCCCATTGGCAAAGCCGATGGCGTGGCCTCTGGTCGGAGGGGTGCCATCTGGTCGGAACGTGACAGGTGACCTCATTCCGACCACGGCGCCGCCCAGGAGTTGCTGCGGTGTTGGTCCCATGGGAAGGCTCGGGTACGGGGCGATCCGTGCGTCTGTGCCGCTCCAGGCGGCGTGCTCCGCCGCTGCGACGTGGAACAGGGCGCCGTACACAGTGGCCAGCATCGTCGACTCGACGAGGAGGGCCGATGTGTCCAGGCGGAGGCGGGTCAGCTCGAGCCCGTGTTCGCCGCTGTCATCCTTGGGCCCTTTCGCGAGGTACTCGACGAAGGGCTTGTCGAAGATGGGGATCTCGGCCCTGACCGCGTCGGCGGGGAGGGCGTCACCTTCGCGCGGGACAGCCTCGGCCTTGAGAAAGCTGATCCGTTCGTCGGCGCGGGGGCGTACGGCGAGGCCGTGCTTGTACTTGTTGTTCGCTGCGGCCACATGGATGTCGCTGCGCGTGAGGAGCTCGACGGTGTGCTCCAACCATTTGTGGAGGACGTCGACGGCGTGCCGGACGTCCGGGTCCGTCTCGAACCGATGGTGCAACGGTCGAGGTAGCAGTAGTGACAGGTGTACCGACATATCGTCGCAGCCTTCGCACGTCTGGATCGCTTTGAACACCTGCAAGTTGCTGGTCGGGGTGTTGGCGAGTGCCTGCCAGGCGCTGAGGGAGCCGGGCGGTGCGGACCGGGCCTTGAGTAGGGCGAGCCCACATTCTCGCTACGCCTTCAGCGACGTGCTGGCGGAGCGACAGCGCGTCGACGGCGACCTGCAGTTCGCGCGCCTCGGGGGAGGTGGGCAAGAGGTCTTCGCTGCTGCGGCCCCATCGAAGGCGGCGGGCGAACTCGGCGCCGAGCCCAGAATCGTGGCTCGCCCTGGCGCCGTCCCCGTAGGCGATAAGAGATTCGATGCGGGCCATGAAGTAGCTGTGGGGGTCTGAGCTGAAGAAGGAGCCGTCAAGCTCCCGGATCTGCTCAGGACTGGTGGAACGGCCTGTCGGTGGTGGGAGCACGATGCCTCCTCGCACTGGCTGTCAGTCGTGACCGCATCATGCCATTGGCGGTCACCTAGGGAAGAGCGACCGATACCTCTTGTCCGTCAACACCATGCCTCCCATGTCACGAGGAGAGGACAGGGGGCCGTGCAGTGGTCTCTACGCCAGGCGTGACACCGCGCCGGCCGCGAGCAGGAACGCTCCACCAACCACACCGAACCAGATCGACAGCGCCACACGACGGTGCTTGATCCACGCGATCTCCGCCATCACGATCACCTGGCGCGCGATCTGCTCCGCGAGGTCTACTCGACGGATGTCGGCAACAAGGCGCTGCGGCGTCCACGAGCGGGCGTGCCCGAAGTAGATGTAGTTGTTCGCTGCCTCACGGTGGAGGTTCTTGGATCGCAGACGAGGTGCGACGACGAGAGCGCCGAACACCGCTCCGGTCGCGACCAGGACCACGCTCAGGCCCATGAACACGTACTCCAGCCACGTGTCCATCTCGCCGAGCAGCGTGACCGCTCCAGCCAGCAACGCGGCCTGGAACGTCAGTGCGAACGCTGCCTTGGCGTCGACCTTGCCGGTCCAGTCCATCTGAGAGTCGTGGATGCGCCAAAGGTCGTCGTTGCTCACCGGCGGCTGCGTGCTCCCCTTGCGTCCCAACATCAGAGCGACGTCCAGCGGTAGTTGGACGTGTAGTAGTTGTACGAGCCGCCGCCCATGCTGAGCGAGTACGGGCCGGTCCACATGTCTTTACCCTTGGACATGATGACGCTCTCGCCCAGTCCGTTGTAGGTCCCCTTGCCGATTGCGATGTGGTGCCCGGCGAGGGTGTCACGGAGGTCGCTCAACTTCGCGGCCAGGTTCGGGCCGAGACCTACCGAGAGAAGGTCGCTGTTGTTGCGGATACCAGCTCGCACAAGCAGTGCCTCACTGGTGGCGATGCCTGTCATCGCTCGGATGTGCCAGCCCGCGTCCTGCAGCGACTTGAAAACACTCTGAATCTCCGGGTCGATGAGCCTACTCACCGCGTACTCGATCTTCATCGCGGCCCGCACAGAGCGGGTCTTTCGGTTGGCGCCCGTGAACACACCCATGACCCGATCGCCGTCAAAGCTTCGGATGTGGCCGTTCTCCGCGCGAATGATGCGCACAGCGACCTTGAGGAAGGTCGACATCACCGACGCGACCTCTTCGTGAGTGTCAGCGGCCTTCACGAGCCCAGAGGAGTCGATGAGGTCCGAGTACAGGTAGGTCGCCTGGACCACCTTCGCGTCGCTGTACCCCATATCGTCGGGGTCAGGCACGGCCGTGGTCGTCGTCAACCACGTGGTCTTCGTCCAGGTCTTGGAGACCTCCTCTACGGCCTCGTCCACCTGCTCCTTGAGCGTCGCCATCACTACCTCCTCCACCGCGCCAGCTCGGTGGCCCGACCCTAGCGCTGGGCACTGACACCTCGCGAGGGTTCGCCACGCTGCTTGTCCTCCAAGCGACACGGGGGCCGACGAGCCCTACTGTGGCAGAGGCCGACACGTTTAGGGACGGAGTCAGCGGGCGCGACCGTCACCTCCAGGCTGTTCTCCGCTCGGTCGCGTCGGCACCGCGCAGGTCGCGGAGGACGGCACGTCCACGATCGTCCTCCCCGAGGACGTCGTGCTCGGCGCGCACCGCATCGCCTTCAACCGGGCCGACGACCCGCTTGTAGGTTGGACGCCGCTGACCACCGTGGCGCGGACGATGACGGATCTACCCGGTGACTCGCGAGGGCTCTAACGAGCCGGCAGCGCTCAGCGCATGCGCTCGGTGAGACGGGTCCCGCGCTGGGTCGCTGGTGAAGCCGTTGATCAGCACACCGTTGAGGAAGATCCGGATGGAACCGAGTGACGAAGGCGTGACGACCTGCCCCCATGAGAAGGGCGAGGGCCAGCACTGCCCAGGGGCGAGGCCATCGAGAACCGCCGGCCACCGGCCGGGACGATCGTTCACTCCGATCACGGCGTTCAATTCGGGTCCTGGGCCTCCACCACCCGGGCCAAGGAGTCCGGCCTGGTGCCCTCGATGGGATCGATCGGCGACTGCTACGCAGGCGCCGTCATCGAGAGCTTCTGGTCCCGCATGCAGGTCGAGCTCCTGGACCGCCGCCGCTGGCGCACACGCCTGGAGCTCGCCAACGCGATCTTCGAGTACCTCGAGATCTTCCACAACCGCCAGCGCCGGCACTCCGCCCTCGGCTGGCTGACACCCGTAGAGTTCGAGAGCACAGCAACGATCACCGTGGCCTAGATTCCAGCAATCTGACTCCACGGAAGCCGGGGCCGACCACGCGCCTCCTACAGACCCAGGGGGTTCAGTACGTTGAGTGGGTCCGGTGGAGTTGGAGCAGCCTTCGGGTTTCGCTATCAGTACCTGGTTACGGTCGAAGTTCTTCTTGACCTCTACGAGGGTTCCTCGGCGTCGGGATGGCGAGTCGGTGTTGACCTTCACGGTCAAGACTCTGCGGACATCCTCGTCTTCGCTGGGCCGTCTGGACCTCTGTCGCGGGCGGTTCAAGTCAAGGCGTCGATGCGATCCTCGGCGACGAGGATGAGTTTGCCCACTGCGCAGAGGTGCCTCAAGGCTCTGTCGAGCGAGCATCCGGGGGCTGACGCGCTCGTGCTGCGGACGAATCGCACATTGAGTAGGCCCGCTGCCGACTACGCAGAACAGTTAGGCAGGTCTCGACGAAGGGCGGCCGGATGGCTATCGCTCGATGCGCGGATTGAGGATGTGAGCGACATCGTGTCGCGACTCCTAGAACGCATCGCTCGAGTCCGGCAGCGCGGCAGGGGCGGGATCGGTCGGCGCCTGTACCACGTACTGCTCGCTCAGCTCACGGACCTCGTGGCGGAACGAGGCTCGCAGAACGTGTCGCAACTCATCGACCGCAGCGACGTCGCGAACATCCTCGACGAGCCGGCGGCGCTCTTGGCCGACGCGATTCAGACACGCTCCTGGGGAAGGGCACACGGGGTGCCGACGGCCGCGTTCTTGTCGCGCCCAGCAATTGCAGGCTTCCTTACCGGCCACCTGACAGAGGAAGCGCTCTACGGAGGAACGCCTGTTGTCGCGGTACTGAGGGGACTGTCGGGTTCAGGCAAGTCGGCCGCTGCCGCGGCCTGGGCCGCCTGCCACAGAGAGAACTACGCGGCCACGATGTGGGTCGACGCGGCAACAGATCAGGGCCTCGCTGACCGAGTGCCAGGGCTGCTCGAATGGTTGGGCGCTGACCGGGAACTAGGCGACAACCCTGCGCAAACCCTGTGCGACGCGCTCGCTGAGCTTCCGGTTCCCTGGTTGCTCGTCCTGGACGGTGCGCGTGATCACGCCGTGACGAGTAGTTGGACTCCCGTTTCCGGGTATGGGCACGTGATCATCACCACGAACCGTGGCGATTGGCCGATCGACATTGCACCGCTGCACGAGATCGGTGCGATGGCGGATGCCGAAGCACTCGCACTGATCCGGCACCGGCTTCCCGCACCGTCACCTGGGGACGACGCGGTGGTGCTGCGGTTTGCGGCACGACTGGGCCGATGGCCGCTTGCGATCGACCTTGCCTGCGCCTGGGTACGTGGGCTGGGTGGCGACCACGCGCGTCTGGCCGAGTTCGTTTCGAGACTCGATCGCCTCGACCTCATGGCTGATACGACACCGCTAGGCAGCTACCCGAAGGTTCTGTCTGTCGTGGTCGGCGAACTTTGGAGCGATCTTTCGCCTCAGAGCCAGGTCATGCTCGGAATCGTTGTCGTCAGCGGAGGTGCTCACGTGCCCCGGTTGCTGCTCGACCGCTGGGCTACTTCGTTGTCTTCGAATGCGCCACTGCAGATCGACTCGGAGTCCGCGGTCGACGAGCTCGTCGCGTCATCGCTGATAACGCGCCGGCTCTTGAACGGTGCGGGGGATGTTTTCGCGCTTGACGAGGCCATCTTTGTACATGAGGGGATACAGATGGTCCTCTCGCGTGGAGTCGGCGCAGAAGTCGGGTTCATCGCCAGCTGGTTGGAGGTGCTTGCCGATACCGTGAACGAATTCGTGAACGGGGCCAACATTGTCGATGCTTCGGCCTTGTTGCCTGTCGCCACGGAAGTCGTCAATTCGCTGCGTGCAGCGAGTGTGCTCGACGACGAGGGCGAACTGGCTCTCCGATTCATCCTGCTCCAGGCGACCACGATGATGCACAACCTCGGGGTCGTTGCGACACTGACACGTCTGTTCGACGCCGCATCGATGTGGCTCCGTCTGGCAGTCGACATCCGCGAAGAGGTGGCCACCGAGGACCAACGCACGACGACCGGCTATGCGGCATTTCAGATCGAGACGCTAGCCGCGCTCGTGCAGGTCGTACTCCGGCAGGACCGTCTAGAGGAGATCCAGCCGGTTGTCGAAGAAGCGCTCCGTCACTTGGGCGCGTGGTCGGTTGACGATCTTGAAGAGTCCGGTGTGGCGGTCGGGCAGGCGCTGGGCGTCCTGGCCGAAGCGCTGCAGTACGCCCCGGATGATAGCTCCCTGCAGCGCGCGCGGATCGATGCGGCGTTGGCCGACTTTGCTCCTCAAGGGTCCGACAGTTCCTCCCTCCAACGTCAGTTGATCCGGTTCAACGACGTCCGCGAAAGGGCACGGTTCTACGCAACCGCGGAGCAGTGGTCCCGTTCCGTTGACGCCGTCCTCGCTGCCGCCGACGAGGCGGTTGCATCCGGGATGCTGGAGCATGACGCGGTAGAGGCGGTACTCGATTGCGGGCTCGAACTAATGCACTCGAGACTGCGTCGGCTTGGCCCGCTGCCGGCAGGCTGGTCGGCAGCACTGGCGCGCATCCTAGAGTGGGGCGAGTCCCACGACGACGCCTTCGACCTGTCCCAGCAGGCCCGGTTGTCGATTCTTGGACCGCTCGCCGGGGAGAACGAGCTCGGGTTGCGCTCAGTGCTGGGGCAGGTTAAGGGCATCGCAGGAGGATCGCGGAAGGTTGACGCTTGGGTGACCTTGGGCGAGATGGTCATCGAGTCGATAGTCGCAGCGCAGCGGTCCGGACGACTGCTCGACAGCGACGGGCTGCCCGAGGGGATGGAGCTGATCCGGACCGTTGACGGCGGGGCGGAGAGCCTGTGGTGGCCGATCGTTGCGCACGACGAACCAGTCCTTGCGTTCGCTGCGGCGAACGCGGTGATGTTCGTCGGTTCGCATGTGCTCGATCCGCTTCGCGAAGCTCTCGTCGTGGCCGGCTTCCCCGACGAGCTCGGTACAGATGGCCAGCCACGGCGCGCGGACGGATGGAGCATCCGTGTCGAGGACGACACCCTTACCCTGGAGAGCCCGAATGGAGACGAGTGGCTCACGATCGAGATTGATCGAGGCGATCCCGACCACCGCAAGTGGCTTCAGGCGGTCAGCAGAGCGGATGAGGTGCGCGTTCTTTGCCGGGATGTCGCGGACGTGTCCCCTGAGGAGATCCTGGCGACCACCGTGCAAGCGTTGGTCGCAGTGCGACGACTCGACCAACCGACAACTTCACGCGCGCGTGTTCTGACCGTGCTACGGCGCTGGGGCACCCGGGGGAGAGCCTAGGGACGTCCCATGCTGATAGCTACCAGGCGCCAGCACCCTGCCCCGGCCTGGTTGTCTGGGAAGGATTTCCTGCATCTCAAGAAGCCCCCGGTGACGTCGACGCTCGAGGGCGGCACGCCGTTGCTTGCACAACCCGTGCGCCACGCCCGGAAATGTGCAAGGTAGAGCGGCGTGTGTGCGCAATCGGCGCTGCATGTCGACACCCGCACAACTCACCAGTCGTCGTCCCGCCGATCTCAACTGGTGCTATTAACGCGCTTTCGGAATCGACTCAGCATTGGCGTTGCGAATGAATGTGACGAGCCCACGCACTCTCATGCCAAGGTCGTAGGGCATCGGTGTCTCGTCGCCCCATTGTTTGACGCTCTCGAGCGCGACCCGTACCTTCGAAACCGAGTCGAGACCGGTCTTGGTCCGCGCCAAGGGGTTCTCGTATTGCCTGGCCGTCCTCGGCACCGCACGAGGGTGAGTGGTGGACAGCGACCGACTCAGCAGTTCTGCCGGCACGTAGTTCTCGATGGTGTAGCCAGCTGTGATCCAGGCGATCCCATCACAGCCTTCGAGCTCGTCTCGGATCCTACGCTTGGACCTGTTGAGACGCTGACCCTTCTTGGTCCGGTCAGAGTCAATGACGATCGCCATATTGCGGTTCAGTCGCCGCAGCTTGATGAACTCGTCGACCATCTCGTCATCAACGTCTTCGGTGGTCAGGTGGTTCAGCAGTCCGCCGCCATAGAACATGATTGAGTAGTGGACGCCTTCGACAAGGTCCGCGGTCTCACGGCGGATCCAGTGGTTGACGTAGATCCGGTCGGACGGCCCTTCAACCCAAATGATGGCGTTCGCTTGCACGATGTCCGATGCGTGGTAGCCGAGGTCAGCGCAGATCAGCGACCTGTCCGACGGTGTCACTGCGGGGCTGATGCGCGTGCCGTCGGGCGACCACGTCGCGTGAAAGATTGTGGCGATGCTGCTGTCGAGGAGATGGGCCGAATGGGTGGCGACGAGGTACTGGTTGTTTGTCTCATAGGCCAGGTAGCGCAGCAGCTTGCGTTGCAGCACTGGGTGGAGGTGGATCTCCGGCTCTTCGATGCAGACGAGTTGCTCCTGGATCAACGTCGCCGCGGATGCCATGATCACGACCTGATGGATCCCGGTGCCGAGGTTCTCCAGGGGCAGGACGGTGTTTCCGCGGACGACGTTGATCGTCCCGCCATCGCGTGGGGCTTCCAACTCGACGCTGGGATCGTCGAGTACGGCTCGCACGAAGTCCCTGATCTGGATCCACCGGCGACGGTCGTCGTCCCTGCCGGCGACGGGGCGATCGAGCCTCCCAAGTGCATCGATCAGTCCGGATCCGTCGTAGCGCTGTTCATCGTCGGTCGCGGGCCCGATCTGTCGGAACGCGTCGATTGTCTCCGCGCGAGGAGCCTCATCGCTAGGCTTAAATCCCTCAAGCAACGCCGACGCTCGAACCTGGACGATCGTCGCCCGGTCTCCTCCGAGGTTTGGGAACGCTTGAGCCAGTGCCCGTTTCTCGTGGACATCGGCCTGGCTAGCGATATGCGCGAGTACCTCGGCATCGCGGCTCCATCCGCGACGGGTCCACGGCTTTCCGCCGGTTGAGCGGCCGTCTCTCTGCTCGACGAAGTGTGACCACACAAGGTCGTCGCCGGTGGCTGAGATCGGAGGTCTTCGCATGAGGCTGATGAGGTTCTTCAGGTGAGGATTGCCGACCCGGTGCTTTTCTCCGATCTCTGTGGCAGAAACGTCGGCGGCAATCGCCATGCGGAGCAGCGGTGCCTGCGCGAGATCGACAGGCCTGTCCAGTTGCTGGAGTTCGAGCTTCTTCCCCGAGCATAGAAGCTGAGCGAAGCGCAGTACGTTGGACTTGCCTGCGTTGTTCTGGCCGACGATGAGGTTGACCTTGTTCAGAGGGCCGACGTACTGCATCTCGCTACCAAACGAACGGTAGCCTGCAACGCCGAACCCCTTGAGTAGTTCCATGGGCACTCATCCTGGCAGGTTTCACCGACAACAGCCGACCGTCGTTGGACGGCGTGTCCCAGACGAGACCGTCCTTCACGTTGCTGCCGTAGTCGTGCCGGAGGCCGACGGAGCGGTCGCCCCCGGAGCTGCAGAGGCACATCGCTCTCGACGCCAGGGCTTCCTGTGGGCAGGGTCCGCGTCGCGGACTGGTGGTGTGGACCGTGCGCCCCTACTTTGCGCACCTACCGCGACACGCCCGAGATCGCGCAAGGTAGGCAGGCGTGTCCGCGCAATCTGCGCTGCACGTCGACATGTTTTGTCGACGTGCAGCCTAGATTTCTCAATCCTCCGCCTACGTAACTTGACGCGTTCATGACCACGGTCGGAGGGTCCTCGGCGTTGAGCGAGGTCAGCGTGCGACGGCGTGCTCCTTCAACTGGCCGCTACCGCAGACCCGAGCGGCTGCGCGAGCGGGCCTGGTGTAGGCACTGCTCGTGGGCCGTCGGAGGGCTGGTGTGGTCGATACGGCTCGGTAGTGCCGGTGCATCGCCTGAGGACTGGCCTGGGCGAAGTCGCGCCTGATGGCGTCGAGTTTCGAGCGCACGTGGCGAACCTCGGCGAAGTCGGGGCGCAACAGTCGCTGAGCGCCGTCCCGCCCTTGCCCTCTCGACGTGGCCACGTCAGTGATATTCATGGCGTGTGAACCCAGCCAACGCCGACGACCTCTCCTTCGACGCCATGCTGTGCGACATTGACGGAGTGATCCGCTTCTACGACACCGACGTGGTGTCCCGGCTGGAGAAGCGGGCCGGTCTGCGGGCAGGTACCACGGCAGCCATCGGGTTCGCGCCGGAGAACGACCTGCCGCTGCTGCTCGGGCAGATCACCAAAGAGCAGTGGGCCCACTCGATCGTCCAGAGCCTCGTTCCCGACGTCTCGCGCGCCGAGGCGCAGATGCTGGCCACAGCGTTCACCGAGGCAGAGTCCCGGACCGATGACGTCGTCGTGCGCCTTCTACGCCAGGTCCGGTCGTACTGTCCCGTCGTTCTCGTGAGCAATGCGACGGTGTGGCTGGACGAAGACCTTGAGCTCCTCGGGCTGCGCGACCTCGCGAACGACGTCGTCAACAGCTCGCTCGTGGGCGTCGCCAAGCCCGACCGTCGTATCTACGAGATCGCCGCTGAACGGGCAGGCGTCCCCACTGACCGTTGCCTGTTCGTGGACGATCGCGAGGAGAACACCACGGCAGCAGCGGAACTCGGGATGACGACGGTGCTGTATCGCTCCGCTGCCGGGCTGGAGGAAGCGCTCGCCCCTGTCCTCGAGTCTTCACTCCTGACCTGAGTACCCGAGCATCACAGCAGACCGACCCACGACTTGAGGTCGTCGAAGCGCAACTGGACGAGCGGCACCCGGTCTGTCAGCGGCTCAGGCCGACGACGCGCCCGCTCGACGCTCACCTACGCGTAGTCCGCCCAGATCCGCTGCTGCTCACCGTCGACAGTCATCGTGCCGCCGTGGGGGACGATCCACTGTGGGCGTGTGTGGCCGAACGGCACGCCCACGGCGATGACGGCGTCAGGGTTGTAGCGCTGCACCGTCTCGATGGCGGCATCGCGCTGCTCGGCACGCTTGTCGGCGCGCTCCGCGGACGTCCGGTGGACCTCGAAGGATGAGGTCGGCGGTCGGGCGACGACGACGGCGTCGACGGCGTCGAGGAGACCGCGCTCGCCGAGCGAGCGGACGATCCAGGCGAACTCCCGTGCGGGTGTAAGTAGCTCGGCACCTTCGAGCAGCAGGACGCCGCCCTGCATGACGGCGGGGTCGTCGGGGAACCGACCGGCGGTGAGGATCCACTCGATCACCTCGATGCACCCTCCCCAGGTGCGGCCGGTGACGGACCGGGCGGGTCCGGCCCACGTCCACGGCTCGGTCGACTCGCGGTCGCCGTACTCGGTGAGCGCTGCAGGGTCCAGCCAGTCCTTTCCGATGTCCTCGGACTCGCCTGGCTCGGTGATCTCCAGGCGCTCACCGGTGAGCAGCGCTGCGCGCAGCGAGGCGGCGTGGATCGGGTCGACGGCGGGTCCAGGGCCGAGGTGGACCTGGGTGGAGCCGCCGTAGAAGCCTGCGACGCCGTGGGTCCACAGCCAGTTGAGGAGGTTGGTGTTGTCGCTGTGTCCGAGGAAGGGCTTCGGGTCGGCCCGCACCAGGTCGGCGTCGAGGTGGGGGATCACGGTGATCTGGTCCTCGCCGCCGATGGTGGCCAGGACCGCCCGGATGGCGGGGTCGCTGAACGCTGCATCGAGGTCGGCGGCACGGGCCTGCGGCGTCGCGCCGAGCTGGCGCGTGGTCGGGTACTCCACGGGGACCAGGCCGGTGATCTCCTGCAGACGCGCCATGGCTTGTTCGTGCACCGCCGGCGCGAACCCGGGCGCGGCGAACGATGGTGAGACGACAGCGACCTTGTCCCCGGGGGCGGCCTTGCGCGGCGATGCGAGCTCCATGACCGACAAGGTGTCACACATGGACGCGAGTCGAAGACGACTTTTCGTCGGACCTGTGTCGCAGTGTCGGCCAGAATGTACATTCTGAAATGTCCCGCATCGAGCATGCCCGAGCCTCATGCAGCACTCGTGACACTATCCTTGCGGATACTGGCATTGTCGCCCCTAGATTGCCGCATCTCCCCCGCGTAACTTGATGCGAACCGCCGATCCGGCGGGTCGCACACCAAGAACCACGGCGAGGAGAAATCCGCTATGACCGATCAGATGAAGGCTGTCGTCCTGACCCGTTTCGGAGGGGTGGATGCTTTCGAGCTGCGCGACACCTCTGTGCCGGACGTCGAACCACGCCAGGTGCGGGTGCGCGTCCACGCGACCGCCGTCAACCCGCTGGACTTTCAGATCCGTCGCGGGGACTACGCGGAACACGTGCCGCTCCCGGCGATCATCGGGCATGACGTCTCCGGCGTGATCGAGGAGGTCGGTTCCCACGTGACGGAGTTCGCCGTCGGCGATGAGGTCTACTACACGCCCCAGATCTTCGGCGGCCCCGGCTCCTACGCCGAGCAGCACGTCGTCGACGTCGACCTCGTCGGTCGCAAGCCGGCGAACGTCAGTCACCTGGAGGCGGCCAGCCTGACTCTCGTCGGTGGAACGGTCTGGGAGGCGCTGGTGACGCGAGCGCGGCTCACCGTGGGGGAGACGATCCTGATCCATGGCGGCACGGGCGGTGTCGGCACGATCGCGATCCAGGTCGCGAAGGCGATGGGCGCACGCGTGATCACCACCGCGAAGGCCGGAGACCATGAGTTCGTGCGCTCTCTCGGAGCGGACGCAGCCATCGACTACACCTCGACGGACTACGTCGAGGCTGTGGCCGAGATGACGGAGGGCAAGGGGGTCGACGTCGTCTTCGACACGATCGGTGGCGACACGCTCACGCGGAGCCCGCTGACGCTCGCCGACTCTGCACGGGTCGTCAGCATCGTCGACCACGCGCAGCCGCAGAACCTCATCGAGGCGTGGGGCGTCAACGCGGCCTACCACTTCGTCTTCACGCGGCAGAACCGAGGCAAGCTGGATGCGCTCACGACGTTGGTCGAGCGCGGACTCGTGAAGCCGGTCATCGGCGCGACCCTGCCGCTCGCCCGGACGGGTGAGGCTCACGAGCTCCTGGAGAACAGGCAGTCGTATGTGCTCCGGGGCAAGGTCGCCATCGATGTCGTGGGCGACACCGTCGCGCTCCCGCCGCGCATCGCGTAGCGGAGCAGCGACGAACAGCGCACCAGAACATCGACAACCACGGAGGACGGAAACATGAGCGCATACATCGTGTTCCAGCGAGAGAGCACCCACGACCAGCAGGCCCTTGACCGCTACGCGCAGCGCGCCGATGGCACGTTCGACGGCCACGACGTGCAGGCCCTGGTCGACTACGGCACGTACGAGGTGCTCGAAGGGCCCCCGATCGAAGGCGTCGTCGTCCTCCGGTTCCCCGACGCGGCGGCGGCGAGGGGCTGGTACCGCGGCGAGCAGTACCAGGAGGTCGTGCAGGACCGCTTCCAGGGCGCGACCTACCGGGCCGTGCTGGTCGACGGCGTGGACGCGTAGCTGTCACGTCCTCCACGGGTGACGGCGGGTCGCCGCGGTGGTCAGCTCCGTCCGGAGAACGTGGCGCGGTACGCCGAGGGGGACACGTCCAGGAGCCGGCGGAAGTGCAGCCGGAGGTTCGCCCCGGTCCCCAGGCCGACCTCTTCGGCGATGCGGTCGATCGGCAGCCTCGTGCTCTCCAGGAGCTCGCGGGCGGCGTCGACCCTCGCCCGGAGGATCCACTGCAGCGGGGTGCTGCCGGTCTCTTCGGTGAAGCGACGCAGGAACGTGCGTCGCGACATGTCCGCGTGGGCGGCGAGATCGGCGATCGTGACCTGCTGGCCGAGTCGCGTCAGGGCCCATTCGCGTGTCGCTGCGAGGGTCTCGCCCTGGGCCGCAGAGCTGGTCTTCGGCAGGTACTGGGCCTGCCCCCCGGTGCGGTAGGGCGCGGTGACGAGTCCTCGGGCGATCTCGTTCGCCGCGCTCACGCCGAGGTCGCGCCGGACGATGTGCAGGCAGAGGTCGAGACCGGCGGCGGCTCCCGCCGAGGTCAGGATGGGTCCCTCGTCGACGAAGAGCACGTTCGGCTCGACGGTGATCTGCGGGTGCCGCGTGGCGAGCTTCTCCGCAGCGTCCCAGTGGGTCGTCGCCCGCAGGCCGTCGAGCAGGCCCGAGTCCGCGAGCGCGAACGCCCCGTAGCAGATCGAGGCGATGCGTGTCCCACGGGCTGCGGCGCTGCGGAGCGCCTCGCGCACCTCCACGGGTATCGGCCGGCCCGGCGGGGCGTACCCCGGGACGATGATCGTGTCCGTGTCGGACAGTGCGTCCAGGCCGCGCTGCACCGCGAAGCCGAAGCCTCCGGAGGACAGCACCATATCGGTGGTGGCGCCGCAGGTGGAGACCTCGTAGGGGAACCCCGTCTCCGGGTGGAACACCTCCGTCGGGATCCCGACGTCCAGCGGGCGTGCCCCCTCGAGTACGAGGACCACGACCCGGTGCGGTCGCTGCATCGCCCGGCTCCGATCTGGCCGACGCGTGTCAGCCGTGTCGACATCGTTGCACAGCAGCGCACGACCGCCCGGGTGGCGTCAGACGGCGCGGGCCCGGTACGCCGACGGCGACATGCCGTGCGTCCGGGCGAACCGCCGGGAGAAGTACAGCGGGTCGTCGTAGCCGCACGCCCGCGCCACCGCGGCGACGGGCAGGTCGGTGGTGTCGAGCAGCACGCGAGCGCGGGCCAGGCGCAGGCCGGTCTGGTATTGCAGCGGGGACGTGCCCACCTGGGCGCGGAACAGTGCGCCGAGCTGCGAGGTGCTGAGCCCCACCATCGCCGCGAGCGCCCCGACCGACGTCCGGCGCGGGGCGGTGGCGCGCAGGTGCTCGACGGCGCGTTCCACGGGGTCCGGTGCGGGTCCGGGGGAGCGGCGCCCGGTCGCCACGACGTGCGCGAGGGCGTGCCAGGCGGCGCCCGCGGCCCGGACGAGCCCTCCCGCGGTGCCGTCGTCGAGGGCGTCGATCACCTGGGAGACGAGGCTGGCGACCGTGGCCGGGTCGCGCAGGTGCGAGACGGGTCCCCCGGCGGCCTGACGGGCGGCGGCGGCGAGCTCGTCGGCGTCCGGGCCGGTCACGTGCAACCACCAGAGCGTCCAGGGTGCGCCCTGGGCGGCGGCGTACTCGTGCGGGGTCCGTGCGGGCACGAGCACGACGTCCCCGGCTCCGACGTCGAACCGTCCGTCCGGCGTCCGGCACCAGCCGGCCCCGTCGGTGCAGACGAGCAGGACGTGCTCTCGGGCGCCGTCGGGTCGCGACCGCCCGTGGCGGGCGGCGTGGGGGAAGAATCCCGCGTCCGTCACCACGAGGCGGCCCGTCACGGGCCGTGCGAGTGCCGCGCGGACCTCCGGGCGTGGCACGACGACCATGCGCTGGCCGGCGAAGCCCTCGCGGAGACCTCCGCCCGCCTCGACCGTTGGTTCGTCCATGCGCCTCAGAGAATCGCCCATCGCACCACGCCGTCAAGCGGCCTAGGTTCGTCCCATGCCTCCTGAGGAGTCGCGGATCATCCTGCCGCCCGCCCCCGAGAACATCGCTGCCCACCCGGTGCGCGGCTGGCGAGAGCCGGTGTCGATCGACACCTACGGCATCGGCGAGCCGGACCGCTACCCGGCATACCTCGACCAGCGGGTGTACCAGGGGTCGACGGGCGCGGTGTACCCGATGCCGTTCGTCGACAGGGTGGAGCACACCAAGGCGCCTCGGGAGTGGGACGCGATCCACCTCGAGAACGCGTACGTGCGGCTGATGGTCCTGCCCGAGCTGGGCGGACGCATCCACGTGGGCCTGGACCGCACCCGCGGCTACGACTTCTTCTACCGCAACGACGTCATCAAGCCGGCACTGGTCGGGCTGCTCGGGCCGTGGGTCTCGGGCGGGGTGGAGCTCAACTGGCCGCAGCACCACCGCCCGGCCACGTTTCTCCCCACAGAGGCGTGGATCGAGCGCGAGCCCGACGGCGCTGTCACCGTCTGGTGCTCCGACCACGACCCGTTCGCCCGCATGCAGGGGATGCACGGCGTCCGGCTGCGCCCGGACAGCGCGCTCGTCGAGCTGCGGGTACGTCTCGTCAACCGCACCGACGACGTGCAGACGTTCCTGTGGTGGGCCAACGTCGCTGCCGCCGTCCACGACGACTACCAGGCGTTCTTCCCGACGGACGTCACCGTGGTCGCCGACCATGCCAAGCGTGCCGTCACGACCTTCCCCGCGGCGTCGGGCCGCTACTACGGCGTCGACTATCCGGCCCGCCGCACCGCGGAGCGCCCCGACGGCGACCGCCTGGACTGGTACCGCAACATCCCCGTGCCGACGTCGTACATGTGCCTCGGCTCGCAGGACGACTTCTTCGGCGGGTACGACCACGCCGCCGGTGCCGGGTTCGTGCACTGGGCGGACCACCGCATCTCGCCCGGCAAGAAGATGTGGACCTGGGGGAACGCG
The DNA here is from genome assembly GCF_048065335.1 of Isoptericola maris. Lineage (NCBI taxonomy): Bacteria > Bacillati > Actinomycetota > Actinomycetes > Micrococcales > Promicromonosporaceae > Isoptericola > Isoptericola maris. The sequence continues at coordinate 133,263 of NZ_JBLUNY010000011.1, forward strand.
CCGTTCGGCCGGGCGTGGGACCAGCACCTGACCGACTCCAACGGCCCGTACGTCGAGCTGATGGCGGGCGTCTTCACGGACAACCAACCGGACTTCGCGTTCCTGCGCCCGGGGGAGACGACGAGCTTCTCGCAGTACTGGTACCCGATCCAGGACGTCGGCCCGGTGCACCAGGCGACGCGGGACGCGGCCGTGCGGCTCGACGTCTCCGCCGAGGGCGCGGTGCGCGTCGGCGTCGCCGTGACGTCCCCGCGCGCCGGGGCGCGGGTGGTGCTGCGCGCCGGCGAGGAGGTGCTGCTGGACGAGCGGGCCGACGTCGCGCCCGGTGCCCCGCTGGTGCGCGAGCTGACCGGACCCGCGGGTGTCGCGGCCACCGCGTACGAGCTCGTCGTCGAGCACGACGGCGCGCCCCTCCTCACCTGGCGCCCCCGCACCGCGGCCGACGCCGACGCCGACGCCGCCACCGCGGCCGACGCCGCCACCGACGCCGACGCCGCCACCGAGCCCCCCGCCCCGGCGGACATCGACTCTCTCGACGAGCTCTACGTCACCGGCCTGCACCTGGACCAGTACCGGCACGCGACGCGGTCGCCGGAGCCCTACTGGACCGAGGCGCTGCGTCGCGACCCGTCGGACGCGCGCTGCGCGACGGCGCTCGCGGCCCGGCGGGCGCGCGCGGGCCGGCTGGCCGACGCCGAGCAGCTGCTGCGCACCGCGACGGCGCGCCTGACGCTGCGCAACCCGAACCCGCGCGACGGCGAGGCGCACTACCGGCTGGGCGTCGTCCTCGCCCGCCAGGGCCGGACGGCGGAGGCGCGCGAGGCGCTCGGTACGGCGGCGTGGGACCAGGCCTGGCGGGACGCGGCCACCGTCGCGACGGCACGCCTGGACCTTGCCGAAGGGCGTGCCGCGGACGCCACGGAGCAGCTCGACGCGCTGCTGCGCCGCAGCCCGGAGCACGTCCAGGGGCGCAACCTCGCGGCGCTCGCCGCACGGCGCGGCGGCGACGCGGAGGGCGCTCGCGACCTGGTCCGCGGCACGCTCGCCGTCGACCCGCTCGATGCGTGGGCGCGCGACCTCGCGGCCCGGTTCGGCGTCGCGACCACGGTCGGCCCGACGACGGACCCGACCATCGCGCTCGACGTCGCGCTCGAGCATGCGTCGGCCGGTCAGACGACTGCTGCGGTCGAGCTGTTCGAGGACGTCGCGACGCGTCCGTCGCCGCGCGGGCAGCGGGACGTGCGCGCTCTCGCCCTGCTGCACCTCGCCGACCTGGAGCTGTCCCTTGGCGACCGGGCGGCCGCGGGACGCGCGCTCGAACGGGCCCGGCGTGCACCGCGGGACCGGGCGTTCCCGGCGGCGACCGACGACGACGCGCTGGCCCGCCTGCGTCGCGCCTGGCCGCAGGACCCGCTCGTCGCCGGCCTCGCGGGGCACCGCCTCTACGCGGCAGGTCGGCGCGAGGAGGCGATCGCCGCCTGGGAGGTCGCGGCGTCGGGCGACGGGACCGACCCCGTGGTGCTGCGGAACCTCGGCGTCGCGGCCCACAACGTGCGCGGTGACGCGGAGGCGGCGGCCGCCTGGTACGCGCAGGCACGCGCGGTGGCGCCCGACGACGCACGCCTGCTCTACGAGGGCGACCAGCTCGAGGCGCGCCGCGGCACCGCCCCGGAGCGCCGCTTGGCGGTGCTGCTCGATCGGCCGGACCTCGTCGGTGCGCGCGACGACCTGTCCGTCCAGCTCGCGGAGCTGCTGACCGCCGTCGGCCGGGCCGACGAGGCGCTCGAGATCCTGACCGGCCGACCGTTCCAGCCGTGGGAGGGCGGTGAGGGGCGGGTGCTGGCCGCCTGGGACGCCGCGCACCGGGCCCTCGGGCGGCGAGCGCTGGAGGACGGCGACGCCGCGGCCGCGCTCGCCCACGCCACCGCGGCCCTGGCCCCAGCCGCGACCCTGGGTGAGGCGCGGCACCCGCTCGCCAACACCGCCGACCTGCACCTGCTGGAGGGCGATGCGCTGTCCGCCGCCGGTCGCGCCGACGAGGCGCGCGACGCCTGGCGGACGGCGGCCGACCAGCAGGGCGACTTCGCGGGCATGGCCGTGCAGGCGTTCTCGGAGCGCACGGCGGCCTCCGTCCTCGCGCTGCGGCGGCTGGGCCGCGACAGTGAGGCACGGCTGCTGCGCGACGGGCTCGCCCGGTACGTGGAGCAGGAGGCCGGGCGCCGCGCGACCATCGATTACTTCGCGACGTCGCTGCCCGCCATGCTGCTGTTCACCCGTGACGTGCAGCAGGATCACGACGACCGCGTCCGGGCGCTGCGCGGCCAGCTCGCCGCCCTCGACGGGAGCGGCGCCACGTCCCCCACCCCCACCCGACGCGTCCGCGTCACCCGCCCGCCCGCGCCGCGCCGCGACCATCTCGAGCTGGGCGACCCGCCAGACACGCCGGACGCCGTGGCGGTGACCGGCCGGTACCTCGAGCGGGCGGGCCGGCCCTGGTTCCCGGTGACCGGGGAGGTGCACTACTCCCGCATCCCGCGCGAGCGCTGGTCGGAGGTCCTGGGGCACGCGCGGGCGGGCGGGCTGGACTCGGTGGCCACGTACGTCTTCTGGCAGGCGCACGAGCCGACGCCCGGTGACTTCCGCTGGGACGGCAACCTCGACCTGCGGGCATTCGTCGAGCTCGCGGGGCGCCACGGGCTCGACGTCATCGTGCGGATGGGGCCGTGGGCGCACGGCGAGGCGCGCCACGGCGGGTTCCCGGACTGGCTCGTCGAGCGTGGGGTGGCCGTCCGGACGAACGACCCGGCCTACCTCGACCTGGTCCGGGCGTTCTACGCGCAGACGGTCGCGCAACTCGACGGTCTCCTGCACGCTGACGGCGGGCCGGTGATCGGCGCCCAGATGGACAACGAGCTCTACGACCAGCCGGAGCATCTGGCCGTGCTGCGCACGATCGCCGAGGAGCTCGGGCTGCAGGTGCCGGTCTGGACGGCCACCGGCTGGGGTGGGGCGCAGGTGCCGGACACGCTCCTGCCGGTGTACTCCGCGTACGCGGACGGGTTCTGGGAGGACGCCGACACCGAGTGGCCGGCGTTCGCGCCCGTGCACTTCCGCTACAGCACCGTGCGCGACGACCTGTCGGTGGGCGCGGACCTCCGGGAGGCACTGGACGGCGTCACGGTCGACGGCGCGGCCGGAGCCGGGTCCCGGCCCGGGGACGACGCCCTCCCGTACGCCACCTGCGAGCTCGGCGGCGGCATGCACGTGGCCTACCACCGGCGTCCGCTCGTGACGCCCGAGGACGTGGCGGCGCTCGCGCTGGCGAAGATCGGCAGCGGGTCGGTCTGGCAGGGGTACTACATGTACGCGGGCGGCACCCAGCGGGTGGGTCCGCACGGGCCGGAGCAGGAGTCGCAGGCCACCGCGTACCCGAACGACGTCCCCACCCGTACCTACGACTTCGGCGCTCCCGTCGGCGAGCACGGGCAGGTGCGCCACCACCACCACCTGCTGCGGCGCCAGCACCTGTGGCTGCGGGCCGACGGCGCGGAGTTGACGGCCATGACGACGACGGTGGGCGGGGGCAGCGACGACCCGTCCGAGCTGCGCTGGTCGGTGCGCTCGGACGGGCGCCGCGGCTACGTCTTCCTCACCACCTACCAGCCCGCACGCCGACCGCTGGCAGCGCAGCCGAGCACGCAGGTGCAGGTGGAGCTGGAGGACACGACGGTCACCGTGCCCACGCGGCCGGTCGACCTGCCCGCGGGCGTCTCGGTCGCGTGGCCGCTGCGCTTCCCGCTCGCCGACGGGCTGGTGCTGCGCAGCGCCACGGCGCAGCTCCTCGCACGTCTCCCGCACGACGACGCGCACGACGACGGCGGGCTCCTCGTGCTGGTCGCGACCGACGGCGTACCGGTGGAGCTGGTGCTCGACGGCGACGTGGAGGCGACGGGCCCGGTGGTCGCCCGGCGCGAGGGCGGGACGACCGTCCTCGACCTCACCAGGGCGCCGGGGCCGGAGGCGGTGGTCCGGCTGCAGGGCGCGGCCGACGAGTCCGGGGTGCGGGTGCTGGTGCTCGACGAGGCGACCGCGAACCGCCTGTACCGGCTGGACGTCGGCGGCCGCGAGCGGCTGGTCCTGAGCGACGTGCCGGTCCACGCCCTCGACGGGGCACTGGTCGTCCACACGGACGTCCCCACCGCGACCGTGTCCCTGCTGCCCGCGCCGGCGTCGCTCACGGTGTCTGGAGGCGACGCCGCCGTCGTCGAGACCGGTGGACAGGGCGCCCTCTGGACGACCTGGACGCTGGCCGTGCCCGGCGCGGGGCGTGTCCCGGTCGCGGCGGACCTGCGCCCGCACGCGCCCGCCCCGCCGCCGCCCGCGCGTGGTGGTCCGATGGACCGGCTCGGTGCACCGACGGACTTCGACGGTGCGGCCCGCGTGCACCTGGACGTGCCCGCCGACGTGCTCGGCGGCGTCGACCGCACGCTGCTACGGATCACGTGGACCGGCGACGTCGGCCGCGCGCTGGTGGGCGACGAGGTGGTGAGCGACCACTTCTGGCACGGTCGTGCCTGGGACGTCGACCTCACCCCCTGGCGTGAGGACGTCGCCTGCGACGGCGTGGAGCTCGAGCTGTTGCCGTGGTGCGCCGAGACCGGCGTCTGGGTCGACCCGTCCGTGCGGGACGTGCCCGACGGGATCACCGTCGAGGCGGTGGACGTCGTGCGCGTGGCGCGCACGGTGCTGACCTTGGAGGAGGACTCGTGACCGGCACGACGGCCCGCATGGTGACGGGCGCAGGGACGACGGCGGAGACGGCAGGTGACGCAGCGCCCCGGCGTCTGCCCGGGCACCTGCCCCCGCGGCTGGCGATCACGCTCTGGGACTTCTCCTGGTACGTGCGCACCGGGCCGGGGGAGCCGTTCGAGGACCTCGACGCGGCGTTCGCCCGCGCGGCGGAGCTCGGGTACAACGCGGTACGGGTGTGCGCGATGCCGTTCCTGCTGTTCCGCTCGGGGATCGACACGACGGCGCTGCGACTGGGGCCCATCGGCGGCGGCTACGCGTCCCGCGTGCGCTGGTACGACGTGCGCGAGCACACGACGATCGACGCCCGCGCGCACCTGCTGGAGCTGTTCCGCGCCGCCGACCGGCACGGCATGACGGTGATCGCGTCGTCGTGGGAGTACCAGCAGAGCCCGGCCTTCGCCGTCGACCGCGCCTGGTACGACGCGCTGCACGCCGTCGACCCCGAGGAGCGCCTCACCGTGCTGGGCGAGGCGATGGGCGACCTCGTCGACCTGCTCAAGGACGAGGCGCTCGACCACGTGCTCGCCTGCGTCGAGCCGCACAACGAGGTCCAGGCCGGGCACCTCACCGCCGGGCTGCCCGGCACGCAGGACCCGGTGGTGGAGCTGCGCGGCCGCCTCGAGCGCGGCATCGCGGCCTTCTCCGCACGCCACCCCGACGTGCTGTGCGGGCCGAACTACGCCGCCGTCCCGGTCACCGCGATGCGCGGGCTGCCGCGCAACGCCCAGGTGCTGGGCGTGCACCCCTACGTGTACGGCGTCCTGGACGACCTGGTGCGCGAGTTCGAGCTGCGCGGCGACCCCGCCGACTTTCCGCAGGCACGGGCCGACGCCGAGCTCCTGCGCCCCGGCGCACCGCGGCTCGCCGACTGGGCTCCGCCGTCCGACGAGGAGTGGAAGCGGCACGCGTCGATCGTCGGCCACGCCGAGATCTATCTGCACGACTGGTGCGACCCGCAGGCCGTGGACCGGTGGCTGTACGACCGCTACGGCGCGCACCGCATCGCCATGGCGGAGCGGTTGCGCGAGTGGATCGGCGTGGCCGCGGACCACGCCGCCCGGCTCGGGATCCCGCTCGTCCTCGGGGAGGGCTGGGTCGGGTACACCCCGCGCGACACCCGCTTCGAGGAAGGCCCTGTCGGCGCGCAGATCTGCCGGGACGCCGTGCGGCACGCGGACGCCGTCGACGCCTGGGGCTCCGTCGTCTGCTCCAACGCCGCGCCGCAGCACGCCATGTGGCAGGACGAGGACCTCCAGCGCGAGTGCACCGCGATCCTGCGGGGCGCGGGGAACCCGGGCTGAGGCGGCGCCCCGCCGACGGCAGCGCCCACCGACGGCACCCCCCCGCCGCGCGCTCACCGGCGCGGACGGGTGGAATAGCCCCATGGAAACCGACCGGGACCACGCCGCCGACACGGCTCCGTGGTCGCTCTCCCCGAATACGGTGCTCGACACGCTCGACGTGGGGGAGGACGGGTTGGCGGCCTCGGTCGCCGCCGAGCGGCTCGCCGAGGTGGGGCCCAACCGGCTGCCCCCGCCGGA
>NZ_JBLUNY010000012.1:0-81088 GCF_048065335.1 Isoptericola maris
GCCGCCCGCTCGCTGCTCGTCCGCAGACGTCGAGGGGCGGCCCGGACGAACCGGACCACCCCTCGACACCACCAGCCCCGCAGGGCCGGGCACCGCTGAGACGACGTCAGCCGCGGATACCCTGCGCCAGCTGCGCGTCCGCGTCCGACAGCGTCTGCGCCGCCTGCTCCAGGAACGACGCCATCCCCTCAAGACCCTCAATGGCCTGCGTCGTGCCCGTCGTGAACTCCTCGTAGGACGTCTGGAACGCCCCCGACGCCTGGTCGGTCACGAAGCCCGACGACACCAGGTTGCTCACCTGCGTCTGCAGGTTCTGCAGCACCTCGGTCAACTGCTGCTGACCGCTGCGCAGCTGACCAGCCTGAGACCGCAGCTCGTCGTACGTGACGTTCATGTTCGCCATGAAAAACTCCTCGATCGTCGCTTCGGCCGGCCCTCGTGCACTGGCCGATCCGTCCGTCGAGGACGACCCTAGCCGTCACCATGGGCGGCGGTCGATGGGGACTCCTCCCCATGGAGCATCGACGTCTCATGGCCGCACGGTCGGTTCCGCCACCCCCGTCAGGTCGGCGACCGCGCGTTCCACGTCAGGACCCGCCATGCCGCCTGCCGCGCGCAGCGGACGGTAGGCGGGGACGAACGCCGCCGCCGCCGTCCCGTCCCGCAGCCACACGGCCGCGGCATCCCGGTTGCCGTACACCGCCCGGCCCGCGGCGACCGCCTCAGGCCCGCGCCGCACCGTCCACCGCGGCCCGGTGTCCTTGCGGCCCCAGATCTCGAAGGCATCAGGTGCCGCCACGACGGCGACCGCGCTGCCACCCATCGGCAGCCATCCCTTGCGTGACGCCCCGAGGCTCGCGGCGATCTCCGTCATCTCCGCCGTCGTGAAGCCCGGCACCACGACCGCGCCCGGTCGACGGGACGCTGCGTTCTCAGCACAGGAACGAGCCCGCCGGGTGACCACGGCGACCGTGATGACGACGATCGCCATGACGACCAGCAGCGCGATCCAGATCGCCGCGGCGTCAGGGTCGCCGTCCTGGAGTGTGCGCACCAGTCGCAGGATCGACACGACGCCGATCACCACCAGCGCGACGGTGTAAGCGATGCGCTTGTTCTTGGCGCTCACGCGAAGGATCCTCTCGGTTCTGGGATGTCGTCGGGACCTTACCGCGGACCGACGTCCGGGTGGCGGGCCGCCCGCTCGCTGCTCGTCCGCAGACGTCGAGGGGCGGCCCGGACGAACCGGACCACCCCTCGACACCACCAGCCCCGCAGGGCCGGGCACCGCTGAGACGACGTCAGCCGCGGATACCCTGCGCCAGCTGCGCGTCCGCGTCCGACAGCGTCTGCGCCGCCTGCTCCAGGAACGACGCCATCCCCTCAAGACCCTCAATGGCCTGCGTCGTGCCCGTCGTGAACTCCTCGTAGGACGTCTGGAACGCCCCCGACGCCTGGTCGGTCACGAAGCCCGACGACACCAGGTTGCTCACCTGCGTCTGCAGGTTCTGCAGCACCTCGGTCAACTGCTGCTGACCGCTGCGCAGCTGACCAGCCTGAGACCGCAGCTCGTCGTACGTGACGTTCATGTTCGCCATGAAAATCTCCTCAGTCTCGCTCCACCGGCCGACCTCTAGCCGGCCACCCGTCGTCGAGGACGACCCTAGCCGTCACCATGGGCGGCGGTCGATGGGGACCTCTCCCCCCCGGAGCGGGGTCTGTTCGCGGTGCCCGAGCGACGAGCGCGACGCTCGCGAGGACGAAGATGATCGCGACCATGGGGCTCCCGCGCTCCGACGGCGGCGCCGGCCGGCAAAATCCCGTAGCCTGCGGCCGTCACCACCCACTGCGCCCGCCGTCGGGCGGAACGAGGAGAACACCCGATGCCTACTCGCACGAACGGCTCCCCGCCGACCCGCCGGAAGAAGATCGAGACGCCGGTCATGATCGCGACGTTCATCTGCATCGTCCTCGCGGGCATCGGCGCCCTCACCGGCTTCGAGGTCCTCGGTGGGCTGGGACCTGTCCCGGTGCTGATCGTGCTCATCGTGGCGGTCTTCGCCGTCGGCGCTGCCATGACCGTCCGGAGGATCGGTGCGCTGCGGACGGCGTCCGCGGACAGACCGAAGGGCTGACCAGCCACCCGCCGGTCAGCCTGCGCGTGAGCTGCGCCGCCTCTCCTGGCGCCGCGCAGTCAGCTCCGCGAGTCGCGCCTTGCGCTGGTTCGGACTCATGGTCGCGACCCCCTCCGTCGTCGGCTCGGGGCCACCGGTGAACCTGCGCACCCAGGCTCGCCGCCCGAGCACCACGCTCCACAGCGCGAGCCCCGCCGCGGCGAGGAGCAGCACCACGCTCGCCACGGAGGGGACGTCGCGCGCGAGACCGACGAGGGCCAGGAACCAGCCGAGACCCGCTGGGAGCATCGCGAGAAACATGCGCCCGTCAGGAAGCCATCCAGACACGTAGAACCGCATCAGCAAGCGCGTCAGCCTCGACTCGCGTACCGGCTGGAGCGACAGCGCCACCCCACCGACCGTGGGCAGACCGATCGTCCGCCCGCGTCCTACCCGCTGCGTACGGGACAACGGTTCGCCGGCGTGTCCGGGACGCAGCGAGCGGCCGACGTAGACGAAGGACAGGGCGGCCAGTGGCCAGCTGACCGCCGGCAGGTACCAGAGGACGCCCGGCCCCCAGAGGACCACGAGCAGCGGGATCGCCAGAGCGAACGCCACGCCTTCGGAAGGGTCGGTCGCGATGCCCTCCCACACTCCACCCAGCTCCATGGTGCCGTCCATGGCGACATACACCAGGATGCCCGGGCCCAGCCCGAGGACGACGAGCGAGAGCACCGTCCATACCAGGCCCACCACGAGGTAGCCCATCGGCCTGAGGGCACGCGCCGCCCGGCCAGGGACCGGCGGACCGGCGACGCCGTGCTCGTCGGACGCGCCTGTCACCGTGCGGCCCGCTCCGGTCGGGCCTGGTCCGCCACCCGCCCGTCCTCGCCGTCCGGCTCCATGAACGTCAGCGAATCGAGGATCTCGTCGAAGAGCGTGGCGAACGGCTCTGCGGACGGGATGCCCGGCACGTTCACCCGCGCCAGGAGAAGCTTTGAACCGTCCGGGTACGGGATGTGGTACTCGAGTCGCATCGTGAGGACGACGTCACCCTCCTCCGTGTGCCCCTGGGTCATCTCCGCGACACGTGCGACGGGACCGTTGCGCTGCGGCGCGACCTCGCCCGACGGAAAGCCAGCACTCAAGGCTTCCGCGACGTCGCCGCGGTCACGAGCCTCGGCGGAGGCCTCGGGCCACTCCTCGTCCCGGGCAAGGATGACGGCCGGGAACGGCACACCCGGCAGCAGTTCCAGAGACATCAGGTAGGTGTGGACACCTGCCGCCATCGCGGCACGCACGTTCTCCGTCACCTCCTGGGCCGCCTCCCGGCGGGCGCGGGCGAGCCGGTCCGCCCTGCCCACCTGGCGCCGCACGAGCCGGCGCACGTGCGCGACCGCGGTCTCCTCGTCGTCCAACGGGATGTTCGACCACGTCCCGGGAAGGACGATCCGCATCCGTCCCTCCCTGAAACCCACCTCGCGCGTCACGCCGCCTCCAGCTCCACCGACAGACCATCGAGCAGGTCGACGACCGCCTGCGCCATGTCGTCGAACACGGAGACCCCGTTCGCGATCACGGTCACCTCGAGCATGTCAGGGCTCCCCGGGGGGAAGACGCCGAGCGCGACACGTTCCTCCAGGTGCGCGACCCCGTCGCCGAGGTCGCCGTCGAGATGACCGATCATGAGGTGCGCGCCGCGCACAGAGCCCGCGGGCACGTCCGCGTCGATCGCCTGGGCATACATGTACGGCGGGTCGTGCGAGTCGGCGACCAACCGCTCGAGGTCCGCGGCGAACGACTCCACGGTGAGCCCGGCCTGCGCTACGACGGTCAGCATGGCGTCGACCTCGCCCCGCTTCGGCTGCCGGACCAGGAACGCCACCGCGAGACCACTGATCCCGCTGGCGGTCGCCGACCGCGCCACGTCGGCGATCCGCTCCGCGAGCGCCTCCGACGGATCGGCCTCGGCCGGCGTCGGTTCGTCCGAACCGGGCACGACCTGCGAGAGAGTCGTCACGGCGTCCGCCGCACCGGGCGGGACGAGGCGGGCGGCGGTCTCTCGTGCCCAGCCGTCGATGTCGTCCAGCCCGAGCGGCACGAGCGTCCATCCGTCGTCCAGGCTCAGCTCGTAGCCGGCCACCCTGCGTGTCACGTCGGTCTCCTTGGTTCGAGGCTGCTGACCGGGCTCATCCTAGGGCTGGCAGCGGTCCACGGGCCGGGGCGTCAGCCGGGATCGGGCACGCCGCCGGCGAGGCTCAGTCCACCGCCGATGAGCTTGCCGTACGGACCGCCCATGCCGGACGTGCCGAGGCTGACGCCCGGAGTGACGGCGCTACCGAAGTCCCCGACACCCATCTCGTTGGCGAACGAGACACCGTTGCGCACACCGTTGAAGGCCGTCACACCGAATCCCCCGACCGCGGCGATCGACGAGGTCACCGAGCTGATGTTGTCCATGTGGATGGTCCCGATGGACCCGGGCAGCCGAGCGTCCATCCGACCCATCACCTGCATCATGTCGGTGACGTCGTCGTTGCCGAAGATCGACCGCATCCCCGAGGCCGTGAAGGGGTTGGGGAACATGGTCTTCAACCCCTGCCCGATGTTCCCTCCACGGAACAGGCCCGCGACCTGCTTGTCCGCAGCCGAACGGACGAAAGGCGACTTGAGGACCTCAGTGACGCGCTGCCCGTTGGTCTGCGCGAAGACCTTCCGTGTGCTCTTGAGCGTCGCCGCGCCGAAGACGTTCTTGGCATTCCTGGGCGACATCCGCGAGGCCGTCTGCACGACCATGCGCGCCTTGGAGTACTTCGCGAGGGCGCTGATCGCCTTGCCTCCGAAGAGCGACAGCGCGGCGAGGCCGGCGGCGCCGACGACACCCCACCATGATCCTTGTCCTCTCGCGGCCTTGAACACTGCGTTGACGACGGCGAGGATCGCGCCGACGGCCGCGAGCACGAGGAGGATCTGCCCGAGGATCGGTACCCAGGACAGGAAGATCGCGAGGATGCCGGCGATGTCACAGATGACCTTGACGACCTTGTAGACGTTGTCCCAGACCTCGCCGGCCTTGTCCCAGAACCCGTCCTCGAGACCGTTCACCTTGTCGCCGGTGACTACCTCGTCGATCCTGTCCCGCGCGCCCCGCGCCGCGCTGTCCTTGTACTCTCTCGCCTCGTTCCACTGCCCCTGCCAGTAGCTCAGGCTGCCTTCCAGGCTTGAGACACGCGCGTTGGCGGTCGTCAGTGCGCTGTTCGCGCTGTCGATCTCACCCTGCTGAGAATCGTTGGGCAGGTCGTCGACCTCGCTCTGGGCGTTGCTCGCCGTCGCCCGCGCGGACGCCAGGTCGTCCTCGATCGTTGCGATCTGGGCCGCCGCGGTCTCCGAGTCGGAGATCGCGACGTCCAGGAACGACGCGTAGGACACCAGGGCGTCACCCGTCTCTCGGTACCGCTCCGTTGCCTTGGAGATGTCCTCCTTGACGTCCGACGCAAGCTTCTTCGTCTCGTCCATCGACTGCGCGGTGGTGCTCGCGTCGTCGACGATCGACTCCAGCGTCGAGGTCGCCCGCTCGATGGCGTCCGCGATCTCCTGGTACTTCTGCCCCTTGCTGCGGACCAGCTCGGCGTTCCCGTCGAGCTTCTGCCACTGCGTGTCACCCATGACGTCCTCCTACTTCGCGTTCTCCGCGGCGTCTTCGAGCGCCTTGGCAAGCTCTGTGTCGATCTCGGAGAACGTGTCCGCGACCTGCTGGATGATGCCCTGCAGCTTCTCGACGTTGCCGGTCATCTCCTCGCGCTTGATGCGCCACTTGTCCGCGAAGTCGCTGACCTTGTCCCGCAGCTCGTCGTGCCCGGTCGCGTCTGCGGCGTCCTCGGCCCGTTCGTCGGCCCCCTCGAACTCCTCCTGGATCGTCTTGAGGTCGGTCGCGAGCGTGCGCAACGCCTCCATGTCGATCGACAGGTCGTATCCGGCCACGTCTCTCCCTCGTTCTCGCAAGCTCGCCATCACCGCCGGGCAGCACGCTAGTCCAGCGGGTCCGTCGCGGTCGATGGGGAGTCCTCCCCATCGACCGGGCGATCAATCGTCCAGGACCAGCGGCAGCTGTACCCGCGTGTGCTTCCCGCGGGCGATCCACGCGCCGCGGCCAGGCGGGAACTCACCCTTGCCCGCGCGCGGCAGCGACGTCTTGAGGATCGTGTCGCCGTCGAGGTTCTCCGGCTGCAGGATGAGTCCGCGGCGGCCGTTCTTCACCTCGCCGAGCAGCGGCCAGGTGGCGCCCCAGCCGCCGGTCTCCGCCTCGGCGACCAGCAGGTGGTCGCTGTTGCGCATCGCCTTCGTGAGGTCCTGGATCGGCTTGTCCGCCGGGGACTGCAGGTACTCGTTGATGCCCTCGATGAGCACGACGATGCCGGGATCGACGTCGTCGTCCTGGACCGCGTCGAGGAGGACCGTGGCGAGCGCCTTGACCTTCTCCGCCCCCGTGGCCACCTCGGTCCAGGGCAGCTTGTCCGCGATCGCCGACCGCCCCTGCGCGAACAGGTACAGCCGCGCCTCGGGGTTGGCGCGCAGGACGGACCGCCCGATCGCGACGAGCGCGTTGCTGCGCCCCGAGCCGGGCGGCCCGGCCACGACCATCGTGCCCGTCGGGTCGAAGCCCACCGGTCCGAGCGTGATGCCGTCCAGGCCCAGGACCGGCTGCCCGTCGAGGCGGGGCGGGAGCTCGTCCGCGCGGTACTCGGTGGGCAGCACCCGCACCGCCGGTGCCGGCCGCACCCCGGCCTCGAGCATGGACCGGCCGAGCTTCTCCGTGGCCGCGGCCTGCGCCGAGACCGACGTCGTGCCGCCGATGACCGCGACCTGCACCTCGAGGCCGTCGAGCAGAGCCCGCCCGTTCGGTGAGTCCGAGGTGATGACGTCGCGCGGCGCGTTGAACGCCAGGTACCCGTCGTCCGTCATCCGCAGCAGCAGGTTGCGCTGCACCATGGACCGCACGTACGTGGGGACGGCGCCGGCGCGGTCGGCGGTGAACACCGTGTGCATGCCCAGCGCACGTCCGTCGTTGAGGATGTCGCGGAACACGTCGAACCACTCCGCGCGGCCCGCCCCGACCTCGAAGTCGTCGCGGAACCCCGGGAACCCGTCCACCAGCAGCAGGATGCGGGGCACGTCGGAGCGCCCCGTGAGCTGGCGGTACTCGGTGATGCTCGACGCCGACACCGCGGCGAACTCCTCGCCGCGCCGCTGCAGCTCGCCGCGCAGCATCCGCATCACGGCCACCACGCGCTCGATGTCGTCGCCCTTGGCGATCCCGCCCACGTGGGGCAGCGACGACAGCATCCGCAGCGCCCCGGCGGCGAAGTCCAGCCCGTACACGTGGACCGGGCCGCCGCGCGGCGTGATGCCCGCGGCCGCGGCGAGCGTGCGCAGGGCCGTGCTCTTGCCGGCGCCGCCCGTGCCGTACACGCCGAGGTGACCGTCGGAGTCCGGCTCGAAGTAGACGGGGCGCTGCGCCTGCTGCTCCGGAATGTCGGCGACACCGACGAGCAGCTCGGTGTCGGTGCGCTGGTGGAGCCTCGTGAGGTCGTAGGCGTCGGCCATCGAGTCCAGCCACGGCCGGCGCGGGGCCGGCAGGCGCGCCGCGGTGAACGCCGCGGTGATCTGCGCGACGAGCCGCTGCTGGTCGTTGGGGCCGAGGTCGACGTCGTCGTCCACGACCGCCGACGGGTCGACGGGCTCCTCCCACTTCTCCTCCCGCCCGAAGTGCAGCCCGGCCACCTCGATCGCCGCCCGTTCCGGCTCACGCGTGCTCCAGGCGCCCGCATAGCCGGACTGGAAGGCCTGCAGCCGGCCCGGGCCGGTCTTGACCACGCCGCGACCGGGGATCGCCGGATCGATGTGCGCCGCGTCCTTGATGTCGACGACGTCGCTCGAGTCCGACTCGTCGGCCATCCGCAGCGCCACCCGCAGGTTCGTGTTGGCGCGCAGGTTGTCCTTGATGACGCCCGCAGGCCGCTGGGTGGCCATGATGAGGTGGATGCCGAGCGACCGCCCCCGCTGCGCGACGTCCACGACGCCGTCGACGAACTCCGGCACGTCCCCCACCAGCGCCGCGAACTCGTCGATGACGATGACGAGCGCCGGCGGGGTGTCCGGGTCCCCCCGCTTCTCCAGCTCGAGCAGGTCCTTGACCTTCTTGCGGTTGAACAGGTGCTCGCGGTGGTGCAGCTCGGCGCGCAACGACGTCAGCGCGCGCAGCACCAGGTGCTGGCTGAGGTCGGTGACCAGGCCGACGCAGTGCGGCAGCTGCACGCAGTCGGCGAACGCCGACCCGCCCTTGTAGTCGACGAAGAGGAACGTGACGCGGTCCGGGCTGTACTCGGCGGCCATCGCGAGCACCCACGCCTGCAGGAACTCCGACTTGCCCGCGCCGGTGGTGCCGCCCACCAGGGCGTGCGGGCCCTGGGTGCGCAGGTCGAGGTGCTGCGGGTCGAGACCGGCCGAACCGACGATCGCGCGCAGCGAGCCCGCCCGCTTGCGAGGAACGGCCTGGGCGCGGTCGTACACGGAGAGGTTCTGCCGCCAGCGCTCGATCACTGCTCCGGGGTCCTCGAAGAGGTCGTGCCCGAGAAGCCCGGGCATGGTAACCGAGCGGGGCAGGTCGGAGGAGTCGTCCACGATCGCGCCGGCGTCGAACACGGGCGCCAGACGCCTGCCGTAGTCGAGGGCGGTGGTGGGGTCGACCTCCTCCAGCTCCACGTCGTCGACCCACCGGCCCAGGCGCACCATGCCCACGCGCGGACCGTGCTCGCCCAGGTCGACGAACGTGCGGCACGCCGCCGGCATGGTCGCGGCGTCGACGGAGATCCACAGGGGGAACACGCCGGCGTCCGGCCCGTTCTCGGCGAGCTGCACGAGCCGGGCGCGCTCGACGTCGATGTCGTCGCTGATCACCACGACCACCGCGGGGACCGGTGACTTCGTCCCGGTCTCCGCCTTCTTGCCGCCGACCTCCGCGCCGCGCTCGAGTGCCGCGTCGTCCTCGTCGATCGCGCCGCGGCGCTGCGGCCCCCGCTGCGTCTTGAGCCGGGTGGCGACGAGCTCCTCCAGCTCGGCGACGAGCCGCGCGGCACCGCTGGCGGAGTCGGCGAGGTGGTGGCCCTCGATCGGGCTGTGCGGCGACGACGTGTGCGGGATCCACGTCAGCCACTCCAGCGGCCGCGTCCACACCGGGCTGACCATGCCCGTGACGACGAGCTCCGACGGCGAGTGCAGTCCGGTGAGCTGCAGCAAGGCCGCGTTCAGGCTACCGGCCACCCGCGCGGGCGGACCGGCGAAGCCGAGCGCCCCGGCGTCGTACAGGTTCTCCACCACCGGGACGCCGGCGACGTTCTCGTAGCGGTCGACCACCGCGTCGAGACGGTCCTGATACTCCTTGAGCATCGCGCCCTTCGGCGCCTCCTTGACCGTGTTGCGCGACGGCATCGTCCCGATGCCGAACCGGACGTTGAGGAAGCTCCAGTGCTCGGGCCTGCGGGTCCACAGCATCGGGCCGTGCCGCATGGCCTCGGCGTAGACGTGCGGCGTCGCCGGGGCCTCGCGCAGCCGCACGGACCGCTCCGTCTCCTCCTCGGCGGCCAGCGCCTCGCGCAGACCGACCAGCCGTTCCTCGAAGCGCGCGATGTCGCGTTCCCGGCGCTTGCGCTCCTGCCGGCCCCGCGTGAGGTAGTTGCCGATCAGCAGCATCGGCGACAGCGCCATGAACATGAAGCCCATGGGCCCGCGGCCCATCGCGATCATGAACCCGCCCATGAGCACCGGCGCGAGCAGCGCGATCCAGGGGAACTCGCGCGGCTCGGTCTCCTTCGGCACCTCCGGCGACTCGAACTCCTCGCCCGTGTACCGTGCCTCGACGCGCGGCGAGCGGGTGAAGGGCACCGGTCCGGCCTTGGGCGCGACCCCGGACAGCGTGCGCGGCTGGCGCCGCTCGATCGTCATCGTCGTGTCGCCCACGACGACGCGCTGGCTGCCCTCGACGCGCAGGCGCTGCACGTGGTCGCCGTCGACGAGCACGCCGTTGGCCGACCCGAGGTCGACGACGTCCACGACGTCGCTGACGTCGAGGCGCAGGTGCCGCTTGGACACCAGCGGGTCGGTCAGCACGACGTCGCAGTCCCCCGCCCGACCCAGCACCCAGCTGCCCTCGGGCAGGTCGATGCTGCTGCCGTCCGCGAACCTCAGGGTGGCGCGCACGTCGTGCGACCCCGGGTAGTCGAAGCCCGGCCGGTCCAGCTCGACGACCGCGACCTCCGCACCCGAGCCGATCCAGGCCTCACCCAGTGCCGCGTCCGCCGGCAACCGCACCGGCTTCTCCTGGCCGGGCAGCCGCGCCTCCAGGGTCCGGGGCCGGTCGTCCGCGCCCCCGGCCCCGCCGGAGGGCACGGCCCGCGCTCCCGCAGGGTCGACCCGCGCGACGGTCGACGCCACCTCGCCGATGGTCGCGGCGGCGTCGGCCGTGATGACCACGTCGTCGTGCGTGGTGTCGGGGCGCCGGAGCGTCACCTTGACGCGCATCGTTCTCCTCGGTTCTGGTCTCGGTCAGGGCGTCAGCGTCGCCGGGTCAGCAGGGTGGCCACCGCCGTCACGACGGCGGCGACCAGGGCGCCGACCACCATCACCGTCCAGGTGGTCGCGTCGGTCGCCTCGCGGGCCAGGGCACCGTAGAAGTCCGCGGGATCGCCGGTGCCGGCCCCGTCGGCGAGCACACCGGTCGCGACCCTGACGACGAAGACGATCGCGGCGACGGCCGCCGCCACCACGACGGCGAGCTGCCACCACGTGGGGCGGGCGGGACGGTTCGTCACTCGGCGTCCTCCTCGACGTCCAGCAGCGGCAGGTCCTCGGCGCTCACGAGCCGCGAGGCCACCGCGTACTCGACCAGCCGTGCGCGCCGGTTCGTCGCGAGCCCGCTCCCCGGGCGTCCGCGCAGCCCCTTGACCCCGATCCGGTCGAGCTTCTCGCACACGTTGTCGAGCTTGCGGTTGAACCGCGTCGTGGTCCAGCCGAGCCGGGCCGCGGCGTCCGCGGACGACGGGATCTCCGACACGCCCGTGCCGTCCCGGCGCAGCATCGGCTCGCACAGCGCGACGACGAGCTGGCGCTGGCTCGTGGTGAACGGGATCAGGCCGATGGTGGTGGCACCACCGTCCGGCTCCTCGGTGCGGATCTCGGCGTACGGCGCCGGCTCCAGACGAGCCAGCAGCTCGTAGGTGGTGGGCCCCGCCGTGAAGACGATGGAGGTGGACGGGAAGACGATCGGCAGGGAGTTGCCCGGCGACAGCCACGACTGCACGCCGCCGGCCGCGTCGCACACCGTCACCGCCAGACGTCCGCCGACGTTCCCGAGCCACCACAGTCCACCGCTCCGGGTGATCTGCAGGAAGCGGCGGTGCAGGTAGGGGTTGTCGTCCAGCTCGAGGTCTCCCTCGCGGCCGATCTCGAACACCTTGTCCGGGTCCGGGCGGAACCACTCCCCCGCGAACTCCACGGCGAGCTCAGTCATCGACGCACTCCAGCTGCGACTGCACCGACATGGCGCCCGACCGGTTGATGACGACCTCGACGCACGTCTGGCCGCCCTCGGCGCGCGGCACGCGGACCTCGGTCTCCTCGGTCGGCTGGTACCGGGTCTCCGCACCGATCTCGGGCACGCGCCAGCCGTAGACGTCGCCGTCCTGCGGCTCGGGGTTGGTCCACGTGAAGAGGACCTCGTCACCCTCCACCGTGCCCTCCAGCTCGGTGACGCCGGGCACGAGCCCGCCCAGGTTGTCGGCCGGGCCGCCCGGCTCGTCGACCGCCTCGGTCACGGCGGGGTCGGGCGGCGTGCCCTCGTCGACGGGTGCGTCCGGTCGGAGGGCGACGACGACGGCGACCACGGCGGCGACGGCCACGACACCCGCAACCACCAGGGCCGCGACGACCCCCGGCCGCCCGGCGGGACGCCCCTCCGGCGCGGCGGGCTCCTCGGGCGACGTCGCGGGGGATGCCGGTGCCGCCACGGACCGGTGGACGGTGTCGCCGAGGTCGTCGGCGAGCCCGGGGGCACCGGACGCCGCGCGATATCCGGGCGGCGACGCGGCGCTCCCGGGCGTTGCCGGGGACGCCGCCGAGGCGACGGAAGCGGCCGACGACGCGCTACCGGCCGGGCCCCGAGGATCGACCGAGACCACCTCACGCAGCCGTGTGCCGACGTCGTCCTCGTCGGCAGGGCTGGCGCCGCCGTCGTCCGGGCCGTCGTCCTCGTGCACGACCCGGTCGTCGTCGAGCAGGTCGATCGGCGTGACGGCGAAGGCCAGCTCCGTCTGGACGGCCTGCAGGGCGCGGGCGAACGCGAGCGCCGTCGGGTACCGAGCCGCGGGGCTCTTCGCCATGGCGGTCCCCAGCACCCGCTCCAACGAGGCGGGCACGTCCGAGCGCCCCGTGGGGCGTACGGGAGCCGACTCGATCCGGGCCACGAGGTCTGCGCTCGAGTTGGGTCCGCCAGGCACCTCGAACGGGGTCCGGGACGCCAGCAACGAGTAGGTCGTCGCCGCGAGCCCCCAGACGTCCGTGCCGACACCGGTGCCGGGCGGGTCGGCGAACGACTCCGGTGGGGACCACGGGATGGACATCCCCTCGGCCCGGCCGGCGTCGTCCAGCGTCGAGGAGATGCCGAAGTCCGTCAGCGCCGGGTGCCCGTACTCGGTCACGAGGATGTTCGCCGGCTTGATGTCACGGTGCAGGATGCCGGCGCGGTGCGCCGTCTCCACCGCGCCCGCGATCTGCACCGCGATGCGCAGCACGTCCGGGACGCTGAGCCGCTCGCTGCGGTAGCGCGCACCCAGGTTCGGGCGCGAGCAGTACTCCAGGGCGAGGAAGGGCCGGCCGTCCGCGGCGACGTCGGCCTCGTACATCGTGACGATGGACGGGTGCGTCGAGAGCGTCGCCATGAGGTCGGCCTCGGCGTCGAAGGCCTCCCGCTGCCCCTCGCCGGTCCACTCGTGCAGGAGCACCTTCATCGCCACCCGGCGGCGTGGTCGCCGCTGCTGGTAGAGGAAGACGTCGGAGAACCCGCCGGACCCGATGAGCGAGACGTAGTCGAAGCCGTCGATCTCGGGAGGCGGGGAGGGCGGGCGCTTGCTGCTCACTCAGAGGATCCCTTCGAACGTCAGCGTGACGCCGTCACCGAGGTCGACGACGTCGCTCGCGACGACGAGCACGGGCTCGCCGGGGTGCAGGCGCAGCGGCGGCTGCCCGGCGCGCAGGAGCGTGGTCCCGTTCGTGGTGCTCATGTCGCTGACGAGCACGTGCCAGCCCTCGAGCCGCACCTCGACGTGGGAGCGTGAGATGTCCTGCTCCGGGCTGGGGACGGTGACGAGTCGGGGCAGGTCGTCGCCCGCGGCGCGCGGTGAGCGTGGCCGGCGTCCCACGACGACCGGTCGGTCCAGCGTGACCCGCGGCCCGTCGGAGACGGCCATGACTCCGAGGGACGGCCGGGGCACCTGCTGCGCCTCGCCGACGAGCGGCTGGCCGCACGTCGCGCAGTGGTCCCGCTGCGGCGGGTTGGGGTGGCCCGCACCACAGGTCCGGGCCAGGATGGCGGGCCGACCGGGCAGGGGCGCCGAGGCGAACGACGGTCCGGGTGCCTCGGGGGCTTCCGGCGCACCGGGGACCGCCTGCTCACCCACCGGGTTCTCGTCCGCCGTGTCGGCGAGCGTCACTCCCGCGACCGACCGCAGGTCGGCAATAGCCGAGGACATCACGGTGCTGCCGTCGATCTCGTCCTCGACGCCGGCCGCGACGTCCGGCCCGGGTGCCGCGGCCGGAGTAGGCGCGTCGGGCACGGCGCCGTCCGACGCGACGCCCGGGTCGGCGCCGCCCGGCCGGGCCGACGCTGCAGGCTGGGCCGACGCTGCGGGCTCGGCGTCCTCGCCGTCCTCGTCCTCCGCGGGGCGGACCGCAGCGGCCTCGACCCCCTGCATGAGCGTGGCACCCCACAGGTGGTCGAACCCCGTCGTCTCCTCCACCGGAGGCTCGACCGCACCCGAGGAGTCGCTCGGGCCCGCGGGCACGGCCGGGGCGTCCACCGGGCCGGGTGCTTCGGGCGCCTCAAAGCTCTCGGAGGGCCCGGGAGCGAAGGTCGCCTCCGGAGCGAAGGTCGCCTCGGGCACGATCGTGGCGTCCGAGGCACGCGGGACGTCCGGCGCGCTCGAGTCCGCCGACGACGACCCGTCCGGCTCGTCGACCACCGCACGGTGCGCCGGCGAGGCCTCCGCGTCCCCGGGCTCGGGCGTCGTGGACCGGTGCGGGACGACGTCGTCGTCGACGTCCCACGGTTCCGGCGCTGGCTCCGCCCGACGCGGGGCCGAGGCTGCCACGGCGTCCTCCGTGAGCCGCACGCCCACCGACGTCACGAGGACCACCCCGGAGGTGAGGGGCAGCGCCCGGACGTCCACGAGATCGGCGTCCGGCTCGGTGGTCCCGACCTGGACCGCCAGGTCGACGACGTCGTCGAACGTCCGCTCGGCCCACGTGGTCACGCCGTCCCCGGAGACCTGCTCGCGCCCGTCCGTCCGAGCGACCGTCACCGAGGCGGCTCCGCGCGCCGCGACCTGCACCCGCCGATCGTCCACCACGGCGAGCGCGAAGGGCGGCAACGAGGCCAGGCTCGCCCCGAAGGCGCCGGTGAGCACCTCGAGGACCCGCACCACACCGCCACCGTTCTCCAGGACGCCCCAGAGCTCGGCCACCAGCTCCGGCGTCACCTTCTCGGGCAGCACCACCACGGTGCCGCCACGCACGACGGCGTAGGCCGGACCGATCACGTAGCGTGCCGTCACGTCAGCGCCCCTCTCCACGGCGACCGCCGGGGCACCGTGTCCTCCTCGTCCTGATGGTCCGCGTGCCCGTCCCGCGGGGCCGTGCTCTCGAGAGCCTCCGTCAGCCCGTTGGCATCGACCACGACGACCGTGATGTTATCGCGGCCGCCCGCGTCCAACGCCTCTTGGACGAGCCGGTCCGCCGCCGCCTGCGGGTCGGCCTCGGCGAGGAGGATCAGGGAGATCCGCGCGTCCGGGACCTCGCCCGTCAGTCCGTCGGAGCACACCAGCAGCCGGTCCCCGGCGTGGACCGGCAGGAACCAGAAGTCCGCCTCGGGGATCTCGGGTGCCCCCAGCGCGCGAGTGACGACGTGACGGCGCGGGTGGGTCAGCGCCTGGTCGCGGGTGATGCTGCCCGCGTCCACCAGCTCCTGGACCTCCGAGTGGTCCACGCTGACCTGTTCCAGGTCGCCGTCGGCCAGGCGGTAGGTCCGCGAGTCGCCGACGTTCACGACCAACCAGTAGGGCTCGCCGCCCTGCGCGGTGAGGGCGACACCCGTCAGCGTCGTCCCCGCGCCCCGACCGGTCGCCGTCTCGATGCCGCAGACGGCGTCGTGCGCCCTCCGCACCCGGCAGCGCACCTGGTCGACCCCGACGACCTCGGCACCAACCAGCGGCCGCAACGCCTCGACGGCCGCCTCGCTCGCCACCTCGCCCGCTTCGTGGCCGCCCATCCCGTCGGCCACGAAGAACACCGAACCGCCCGCGAGGTACGAGTCCTCGTTGAGCCGGCGCCGAGCGCCGCGGTGCGTGGCGGCTCCCCAGAGCAGGCCGATGCTCGTCGGGTCGCTCATGCCCCGCCGTCCGAGCCGATCACCGTCAGACGGCGTTCGCCGAGCTGGACGACCCACCCTGCCGTGACGGTCACGGGTTCACCTGCGCGGAGCTCCCGCACGGACCCGCTCGGGGCGACGGCCGCGCTGCCGTTGGTGCTCCCCAGGTCGGTGACCTGCAGCCCGTCCGGCGTCGGGAGCAGCTCCAGGTGGGTCTTGGACACGGACCGCGTGAGGTCCTCCACCCGCAGCAGGGTGGCCGCGGCACCGGCGTCCTGCTGGGGGTTGCGGCCCACCAGCGTGCGCGTCGTGACGTGCACGCGCCGGTCCGGCTCGACCTCCACGACGATGCGCGACGGCACCGCCGTCGCCGCCCCCTCGCTGCGGCGCGACGAGACGCTGAACCGGGTCGCCTCGAGGTCGTCCTCGAGCGCGGCTGGCACCCTGCCCACCGCGTCCGCGTTCCCGGCCTCGGCCGGGCTCTGGGGTGCCGGCACCGTCGGCGGGGTCTCGCGAACCGGCACCGCCGGGCTCCCCGGGCCCGGGCGCCCCTGGGTCGCGGCATCCTGTTCCGGCAGGGCCGGGGACACCCCGGGGACCCCCGTGATGACTCCGCCCGAGGGCGTTCGCTGCCCTGCCGCAGGGAAGGACCAGGGGTCCGTCCCGCCCGCGGTGGCCGGACCCTGCGGTGCGACCGGGCCCGCCGGCTCGACGGGCAGGCCCCCCGTCGGGGCCGCCGACGCCGCCGAACCCTCTGGTACGGGGAGCGACGTCGCCGGGGCGAAGCTGCGCGGCGGGACGCCCCGGACGTCCCGGACCAGCGCGCGCGAAGCCTTGTCGTGCCAGCCCTGCCGCCGGCCGGTCGCGTCGAAGGTCGGCGAGACGAGCACCAGCACGGTGCCGATCAGGGGCAGCACACCGCAGAGCGCCAGGACGAGCCAGCGCAGCAGGCCACGGCCCGCACCGATCGTGCCCTCGCCGTCGAGCGCCATGGTACGGATGCCCAGCACGGCGTTGCCGAGGGTCCGGCCGCTGAGGCCGTCGGCCAGCGCGAGACCGAGCCACCCCAGGAGACCGATCAGGCCGACCACCCCGTAGACCACACCGAGGGCGGCCATGAGCTCGCTCGTCGCCGCCTGGACGCCCAGCTCCGTCGTGGTGTCCCCCACGGCGGCGTAGCGGTCGGGGACGCCGGTGGCCAGCGCCGCGACGAGGCCTCCCGCCCCGGCCACGAGCGAGACGGCCGCCAGGTCGAGCACGTAGGCGCCCGCCCGCCGGCCCGTACCGGCCAGCGGCGGCTCGGCCCGTGCGCCGGACGCCGCGCGCAGCATCCCGGCCGCGCCGTGGCGCGTGCTCTCCCGCAGCTCCGGCTCCGTCGTCCCCTCGAGGCGCGGGCTGATGGCGCCCGGCTGCCGGTGCGGCGTCGCTACCGTCGGCGTCCCGCACACCGTGCAGAACGCACCACTCTGCTCACCCGCCCCGCAGGCGGTGCACGTCGTCGTCATCGTTCCTCCCGCTGCTGCGCCCGTGCCTTCTGCCGTCGCGCGCGGGCCATCCTGCCACGCACGGCCTGGACGCGGGCCGCGGCGGTCCGGGCGAGCGCCCGCGGACCGGCCGTGAGGCCGCGGAGCACCACGGTGCGCACGGGAGGCGCCCCGACACCCCGCACCGACCGCAGCGAGAACCGCGCGGCGACCCGACGGCGCCACGGGACCGAGCGGTGCAGCTCGTGCAGCACCCCGTCGACGTCCGTCCAGTACTGGTCGACCTCCGCGACCGTCGGTGTCTCCGCGCCGAAGACGACGTGGTCGGCGCGGCGGGCGAGCACTGTGGTCGCTGCCGCACCGGACGG
The DNA here is from genome assembly GCF_048065335.1 of Isoptericola maris. Classification (NCBI taxonomy): domain Bacteria; kingdom Bacillati; phylum Actinomycetota; class Actinomycetes; order Micrococcales; family Promicromonosporaceae; genus Isoptericola; species Isoptericola maris. The sequence continues at coordinate 17,660 of NZ_JBLUNY010000012.1, forward strand.
TGCGTGCTCGGCGAGCAGCCGCGCACCCTCGCGACGTGTCGCTGCGGGAGGCACTCCCGCGCCGAGGTCCGTCGCGGTGTCGAGGACCTCACGCCAGCCACCGCTGACCCGGTCGACGAGCACGGGTGCCGACCGGCGTCGACCCCGGCGGCGCGCCTTGAAGGCCAGCACGAGCAGCAGCGGCAGCACCAGGACCGCGAGCGGGATGCCCACGGTCACGACGACGGTGGCGATCCGGCGCCAGTCCACGCCCTCGGCGTCGTCCTCGTCGCGGTCCTCGTCCTCGACGTCGCCCGGGTCGGCCTCCGGCGGCTCCTCCGGAGACTGAGGGTCCTCGAGGACCGGCGGCTTGGGAACCTGGCGGGAGCGCGGCAGCGGCTCGACCTTGTTGTCCTCGTCGGGCACGACGTCGAACGGGACCCAGCCGTGCCCCTCGAACGGCACCTCCACCCAGGCGTGCACGTCCGCACCGGTCACGGCGTACGGCGTCCCCGGCGTCCACGTCTTCTCGTCCGGGTAGAAGCCCATCACCACGCGCGCCGGGATGCCGGTGCTGCGGGCCATGAGGGCGAGCGCCGTGGCGAACTGCTCGTCGTCGCCGACCATCTCGTCCTTGGCGAGCAGCTCGTCGAGGCGTGCCGCCGAGTGACCGGGGCGAGAGGCGGGCTGGTTCTCCAGCCCGTGGGAGTAGACGCCGGTCGCGACGAGAGCGTCGCGGATGTTCGTCAGGCGTTCGAACGGGTCGGTCGCGTCGGCGGCGAACTGCTGCGCCTTCGCCGGCACGGCGTCCGCGACGTCCTTCGGGTCGGGCAGATCGACCTCCAGGATCGGTGTCTCGGCGAGAGTCTCCTCCGCGGGCACCTCGTCGACCACCGTGTCGAGCCGGTACGAGTCGCCCGGGCGCAGGCCGGCGGTGACGATCGCGGTGCCGGAGGTGCTGTTGTAGTACGTCGAGGCCGACAGCTCCTCCGCCCGGTCCCCGGCGAACTCGATGCCGGACAGCTCGCCCAGGTCCGGCAGCCAGACACCCGAGTAGCCCGTGACCGTGACGTCGACCGACACGCGTTCGCCGCTCGCGACGGTGTCGATCACCTCTCCGGCGCGGCTGAACACGCCGGTCTCGCCCCCGCTCGAGACGTCGTACACGGTCCCGGCGTAGGTGTCGAGGGTGGCGAGCCGCACCCGGCTGCCCTCCGGCATCCCCTCCACCGTGAACAGGGTGGTATCCGTCAGGTCCTTGGTGTAGCTGCGGAAGCCCACCAGCGGGCTCGTGTACTCGTGCAGGTCGAGCGGCGGCGTGATGATCTCGCGCAGGACCACCCGCTCGCCGGCGGAGAGCTGCGGCGCGACGAGCACCGCCGCGACGCCGCCCAGCGCGAGGATGGCCGCTCCACCGCGCAGCCGTTGGGCACGCAGGCGCCGGGTGGCGCCGCGGCTCGCCTCGGAGAGCAACCGGTTGGCCCCCATCCGGCTCTCGGCGGCGCGCCACGAGGCCCACAGCAGGCCGAGGACAGCGACCACGAGCCCCTGCAGCACGGGCAGCGCGGGCAGGACGGTGCCGAGCAGCGCGACACCGGCCAGCGCCACGACGACGGGGAGCATCGCCCACGCCGCTCGCGTGGCCCGCCACGCGATCGTGCCGGACAGCACCCCGGCGAGCAGCAGGAGGAGGAACGGCACGACGGCGAGCTCGGGGAACGACGACAGCGGCGGGACGGAGGTGATGAACTCCTTCCACCCCTGCACGGCACCGAGCGCCAGCTCCTGCCAGGTGGCGGGTGTCGGCACGACACCGCCCAGCGCGGTCCCCGGGAGGGCGAGCGCCCCACCCAGCAGGAAGTAGGCGAGCACGGTGGCGAGCGCCGTCAGGAGGACCGGCCAGCGCTGCCACGCGGCGACCCACGCTACGAGCAGCCCGACGCCGGCACCGCCGAGCGCGGGCAGGAGATACCCGTCGGTCCCCCAGGCCGGCCCGAAGCCGAGGGCGACGACCGCGAGCATCGCCGCCAGCGCGACGCCGTCGACCGCGCCCGCCGCCGTCAGGGCCCGCGGTCGCGTGCTGTCCCGGCCGCGGGCTCGCGTGGTCGCCGCACGCGCCTGCGTGCGCGACGTGCCTCCCGTGCTGCCGGTGCCCTCGGCGAGACCTGTTCGCTCGTCAGTCATGCATCCTCCGCAGTGCGAGGGGGAGGTCGGCGAGCTCGCCGAGGGTCAGCACCTGCATGTCGGCGACGCGCCCGCGGCTCACGCCGCTGCCGGGCGCGCACCGCAGCGCGACCAGGCGGGCGTCCACCGGCAGCCGCACGGCCGCCGCACGCAGGTCCGTGGAGGTCACCGTGCTGCCCACGACGACAGCGACGACGGAGGCGTCCATCGAGGTCCTCGACGCGACCCGCGCGACCTCGGCGAGGCTGGTGCGGCCCGCGGCGAGCTCCAGTCGGGTCAGGTCGTCGAGCAGCCGGGTGCGGTGGTCGCCGCGCACCCGGCCGCGCTGGACGAGCACCGTGAGACCGCCGTCCTCCCGGATGGCCTGCAGGCCGAGGGAGCCGCACACCGAGACCGCGAGCTCGAACTCGTCGGGATCGGCGTAGTCCTCGGCGCGCGTGGACAGGATGACGGCGAGGCGGGACCGGCGGGTCTCCTCGAACTGGCGCACCATGAGCTGGCCGGTGCGCGCCGTCGACTTCCAGTGGATGTGCCGGCGGTCGTCGCCGGGGACGTAGTCGCGCAGGGCGTGGAACGAGATGTCCGAGTCGGAGATGTCGGGGGTCACCCGGCCCTCGAGGTCGTGCAGCAGCCCCGTCGACGAGCCGGAGAGCGGCAGCGTGCGCGGGTGGACGAACAGCTCCTCCGGCTCGGTCCACACCAGCTCGCGGCGCAGCAGCCCCAGCGGGTCGGCGCGCACCGAGCGCACCGGACCCAGCGGGATGACGGCGCGCCGCTGCGTGGGGACGGCGAAGATCTCCTCGTGCTCCGCCTGCGCCCGCAGCCGCGGCACCGGGAACGTCGCGACGCCCCGCCCCACCTGCAGCTCCATGACGGCCGGCAGCATGGGCCGCGCGGACCCGTTGCGCACGACCAGCCGGCCGACCGCGCGGTCGCCGACGACGACGCGGCGCGAGGCCACGTCCAGCGTGACGTCGTACCGCAGGCGGCCGAGCACGAAGACCACGGCGCCCACCAGGGCCACCGTCACGGTGACGGCGATGATCGCCGTCTCCTGCCACCGCAGCGCGACACCAGCCCACCACGAGGCGACGGTGAGCACCAGCACGCACCAGCCGAGCGGTGAGACGACACCCAGCACGGGAGCGCTCCGGGTCCAGACCTGCGCCGACCCGGCACCGATCGCACGGCCCGCCGAGGCGGCGTGCGCGCGCAGCGCCGGCCACCAGGAGCGGCGCCTGCGCCGCCCTGCCGGCGTCGCGACGTCGGCAGCACCGGGGTCGACGGCGTCCGGGGAGGCGTCGGGTGACGCGGCGGCGACCTCCGGCTCGGCGGTCGTGGTGCTGGTCATGGTGGCTCCGGGAGGAGAAGGCGGGTCGGGGTTCGGTGCGGGGCCTGCCGTCAGGCGGTCCGGCGCTCCTGCGGGGCGGCGACGTCGGCCAGCAGGCGGGTGACGACGGACTCCGCCGTGGCGCCGGCGAACTCGGCCTCGGGGTCGAGGACCATCCGGTGGCCCCACACCGGCCGCAGCAGCTCCTTGATGTCGTCGGGCAGCACGTAGTTGCGCCCGTGGGCGGACGCCCACACCTTGGCGCAGCGCACGAGGGCGAGCGCACCGCGCACGGAGACGCCCACGTGCACGTCCGCGGCCTCGCGGGACTCCTCGGCGAGCCGCGAGACGTACTCCAGCACCGCGGGATCGACGTGGGCGGACGCGGCGAGCGCGCTCATGTCCACGACGGCCTGACCGGTGATCACCGGCTGCAGCGCAGCGCTGCGGTCACGCACCGAGGAGCCCGCGAGGATCTCGACGGTGGATGTGAGGTCCGGGTAGCCGATCGACGTCTTCATGAGGAACCGGTCGAGCTGTGCCTCGGGCAGCCGGTAGGTGCCCGCCTGCTCGATCGGGTTCTGCGTGGCGATCACCATGAACGGCGAGCCGACGTCGTGCCCGACGCCGTCGACGGTGACCTGTCCCTCCTCCATCACCTCGAGCAGCGCCGACTGGGTCTTGGGCGAGGCGCGGTTGATCTCGTCGGCCAGCACGATGTTGGCGAAGATCGGTCCGCGGTGGAAGTCGAAGGTGCCCGACTTCTGGTCGTAGATCGTCACGCCCGTGACGTCGGAGGGCAGCAGGTCGGGCGTGAACTGGATGCGGTGGTTGGTGCCCTGGACGCTCGCCGCCATGGCGCGCGCCAGCATCGTCTTGCCGGTGCCCGGGGCGTCCTCCAGCAGCAGGTGGCCGTCGGCCAGCATGCAGGTCAGCGCCAGGCGGATCTGGTCGTCCTTGCCGAGGACGGCCTGCCCGACGTTGGCGACGATGCGGTCGAACGTCTGGGCGAACCAGGCAGCCTGCTCGGGGGTCATGGTGCTCATCGGGTTTCCTGTTCTCTCGGCAGCACGGCTGCGGCCGTCGTCGTCGGCACGGCGTCTACCAGGTGATCCGGTTGCTCGAGCCCCACGGTGTGGTGACCCACACCTGGTTGCCCGGGCGGCCGTAGTAGCAGTAGAGGTCACGCGGCCCGGCGTCGCCCGAGCCGTTGGTCCGCGTCCGCTCCATCGGGGAGTGCCAGGACGAGCCGGCCGTCGAGAACTGCCCGGTCGAGGCCATGCACTTGTAGGTGAACGTCGTGTTCGGGTCGGCGTTGCGGATCGTCAGATTGATGTACCGGCACGACGAGTGGGTGCAGTCACCGTAGGGGTCGTCGCCGTACTCGCGCGCACCCTTGCTGATGGTGACCGTCGGTTGAGGCTTCGGGTCGGACTTCGCGCTGGCGCACTTCCTGGCCGACTGCCCCTCCCTGTCGGTGGCGGTGACGCAGATCTGCTTCGTGTCGGAGTATCCGGCGTTCACCGTCTTGCTGCCGTTCTTCGCGGTGCTGCTGAAGGCACCGCTGACCTGCACCGAGACGCCGCGGCCGTTGGTCGAGGTCGACCAGCTGAACGACACCTTCTGGTCACCGCCGCTCGCGGAGACGCTCGGCGTCGGCACCGGGCCGAAGGGCTTGACCGCGTTGGACCAGTCCGTCCAGGCTGAGCATCCCGCGGCGTTGCACGCCCTGACCCGGAACCGGTAGGAGCTGCCGTTCGTCAGGCCGCCGTACCGCAGGGAGGTCGCGGTGGTCTGGCGGGAGCCGCCGCCCTCGGCCGCCACCGTGTAGGTCAGCGCGTTGCCGTTGGCGTCCGCCGCCCCCCACGACACGTCGGCCTTGCCGCTCATGCCCGTGCCCACGCTCGCCGACGGCTTGCCGGGCACCGTCGGGATGCCGTAGGGCGTCACGGCGTTGGACGCCGGGCTCTTGGCGCCCTTGCCGGCCTTGTTCTCGGCGGTCACGACGAACGTGTAGCTCGACTTGGTGTCCAGGCCGGTGAAGTCGTACGACGTCTTCGACGTCGTGACGGTGTCGACCACGGATCCACCCCGACGCACGTCGACGTGGTACGTCTCCACGGCGTCACCGTTCGCGAACGGCGCCTTCCAGCTCACCGCGACCCGTCCGCCGAGCTCGGTGTCCACGCGCGAGGCGCTCGGGGCCGCGGGCGCGTCCGGCGGGCCGGCCGGGATCTCGGTCGCCGAGTACTCGCCCCAGTCGGACGGGTCGGGTGCCAGGTTCACGGCCTGCACGCGCACCTTGTAGGCGGTGCCGTTGGTCAGCCCCTCCCAGACGATGCGGTTGCCCGTGACGCCGACCTTCTGCGTCTGCCCGGAGGCCGGGGCCGGCGAGATCTCCAGGTTGACCGACTCGATCGGCGAGCGGTCGGAATAGGTGGCGTTCTCCCAGGTCACCGTGAGCGACTCGTCGCCGAACTCCAGGTTCGGGGCGGCCGGCGGGTCCGGCTTCTCGTCCGGCCGCGCCTCGGCGGAGGATGGCGACGGGTCGGAGTCACCGACCTCGTTGGTCGCCACCACCTGGAACGTGTACGTCACGTTGTTGGTCAGACCGTCGAGCGTGCAGGTGGTCGTCGCACACTGGAACTCGTCACCCTGGTCCGAGCGGACGGTGTAGCCCGTGATCTCGGCGCCGTTGTTCAACGGCGGCGTCCACGACAGCACGACCGTCTCGGAGCGCACCTCCTCCACGGAGGGCGTCGCCGGGGCCTCGGGCACACCGAGGACGTTGACGGTGATCCTGCCCTCGACCTCGCGGTCGGGGTCCTCCGTGGCGTCCTGCACGCGGTAGCGCACCACCATGGTCCCGACGAAGCTCTCCTTCGGCACCACGACCACCTGGTCGCCGTCGACGGTCGCCCCGCCCTCGCCGGTCTCGACGGTCGGCTGCCCGACGAGCTCGAGCGGCCCCCGCTCCGCGAACGGGTTGGAGTCGTTCGCGAGCACCGGGACGGACACCGGCTCACCCTGGTGCGCGCCGTCCACCGTGTCCGGGTTGGCCTTGGCCAACGGGCGCGTGGAGGCGACGACGTCGACGTTCAGCGACCCGTCGACCGACGGGTTGTTGCCGTCCGACACCGTGAACGGGATGGTGACCGACGAGCCCTTGGGCACGTCCGGGTCGGCCTGCAGGGTCACGACACCGTCGGCGAGCACCGCACTGACGCCGGCAGGTGTGCTCCCGAGGCTGAAGGTCAGGGGGTCGTCGTCCGGGTCGCTGGCGTAGCGACCCAGATCGACGTTGCTCTCCTCGCCGGCGGCCACCTGGCCGGCCGGCGCGCCCGGCTCCGGCGGGAGGTTCTCGGGCGGCAGCACCTTGATCGGCACCTGGACCAGCGCCGTGTGGTCCTCGGGATCGCCCTCCAGCCCGTCGGTGACCTGGGCGCTCACCGACGCCGGCCCCACGTAGTCCTCGTCCGAGGTGTACGTCAGGTGCTGCGCGTCCTCGATCTCCACGCTGCCCGCCACGGCGCTCACGCTGTCCGGGTCGGCGATCTCCGGTGTGCCTCCCGCGGCGACCACCACGGTATCGGTGAGGTCGACGTCGAGCGGCTCGCCCGACATCACCTCGAGCGGCACGAAGTCGGGCTTGAGCCGCGGGTGCGTGCCGCCTGCGAGGTCGCCCGCGGGCGGCACCTGCAGGAACGCGCGGGCCTCCAGACCGTCCTGGTCCGTCACCGTGTAGGTGAGCAGCTGCCGCTCGGCTCCGAGCCGCACGTCCACGACGCCGTCCTCGTCGACCGTCGCGGTCGACGCGTCGAGCGTCACGGTCAGCTCGCTCGCCGCACCGTCGGGGTCCTCGTCGTTCTCGAGGACGGGCACCTGCACGCTGGTCTGGTCGGCCGACAACTCGGAGGGCAGCACGACGTCGTCGCGGGCGATCGGTGCGAGCAGCGGGGCGTCCTCGGTCACCTCGATCGTCACCGAGCCCATCGCGCGGGCGCCCCAGGTGTCCTCCACGGCGTAGTAGAAGCTGACGGTGCCCTCCTTGCCCGGGGTCCGCAGCACGATGCGGTCCTGCTCGACCTCGGGGTCGAGGGGGTCCTCGGCCTCGATCGCACCGGGCACGAGCCCGATCTGGTCGCCGTCGGGGTCGGAGTCGTTGCGCAGGGCGGGCACCGCGACCCGTCGGTCGGGTCGCACGGTCATGACGTCGTCGGCCGCGACCGGCGGGTGGTTCTTGACGCCCGGCGGCGAGATCCCGACACGGACGGTCCCCACCGCGGTCTCGCCGCGCGAGTCCTGCACCGCGTAGGTCAGGATGTCCTGGCCGCTGACGTCGTCGGTGGCCCGGAAGTCGATGTAGCGTCCGTCGACGATCTCCGCCATCCCGAGGGAAGGCGGCTGGACGATGTTGAGGAGGCGGACGGAGTCCCCGTCGGGATCGATGCCGTCCAGCGGCACCTCCACCCGGACGGTGCCGCCGGACAGCACTCTCGCCTCGGTGTCCTGCGGCACGGGCGCCGCGTTCTCCTCGCTGTCGCGGATGTGGATCGTGACCTGGGCGGAGTCCTCCTGCCCGTTCGGGTCCTGGACCCGGTAGATCGCGTACGCCGTGCCGCCCTCGGAGCCGGCGCGGAACCGCAGCTGGCCCTCCGAGGCGAAGATCTCGCCCTGGCCGGGCTCGATGGTCTGTTCCAGCTCGTCGTCGAGGGTCAGCTCGAGCCCGTCGGGGTGCGTGTCGTTCTCCAGCACCGGGATGTTGACGTAGTCGCCCGTGTGCACGGTGACCTCGTCGGGCACCGCGTGCGGCGGCTGGAGCCGGTCGGGCGCGGGGATGGGCAGGATGCGCACCTGGCCCGTCGTGGTCTCCTCGCCGTTCGAGACCGTGTACTGCAGGGTGACGGCGTCCGAGATGCGCCGCGACTCGGTCACGCGGAGCATCTGGTGCCCCAGCACGGCGACCGTGACACCGGCGTCCTCCGGTACGTCGACCGACTGCACCACGAGGACGCGACCGGCCGGGTCGGTGTCGTTCGCGAGCACGTCCACCAGGGTGGAGCCACCGGCGGGCAGGAGCGCCGTGTCTGCCACGACGACCGGCGCGCCGCCGGCGTCGTCCGGGTCCTGCACGTCGACGCGCACCACGCCCGTGGTCGAGCCGGGGCCGTCGCTCACCTGGTAGAGCACGTCGTAGGACTTCGGCTCGTGGGCCAGGAACGTGAAGGTGCCCGCGTCGTAGTTGGGCGTGATCTCGGCGGGTGCCGCCTCGCTCACGGAGGCGAGTCGCAGCGCGTCGCCGTTCGGGTCGGTGTCGTTCTCCAGGGGCTCGATGGTCACCGGCTCGCCGGCGGGCACCACGACGTGGTCGCCCACCGCCACCGGCGGCTCCTGGGATTCGCCGAGCACGTCCACCCACAGCGTGCCCTCGACGACCTCTCCCCGACCGTCGCCGACCGTGAGGTTGACCTTCTTGCGCCCGGTGGCCGACCCGTCGTCCTGGAACTCCACGAGCCCGTCCGGGTAGGCGCGCACCTCGTCGCCCTTGACCGTCGACGACGCCGTGGCGAGGTAGACGTCGTCGCCGTCGGGGTCGCGGAAGAACGGCAGCACGCGGATCTCCGCCGTCCCGCCCTGCTGCACGCGCAGGACCGGCTCGCCGGTCTGCTCCGGTGCCGCGTTGTCCTCGTCGGGCACCACCCGCACCCGCACGGTCGCCGTGTCGGTACCCCCGCGACCGTCGCTGACCTCGTACTCGAAGGAGACCCGTCCGGATGCGTCCTCGGGCACGACGGCCTGCAGCGCCTTGCCCCCGAGCACCTCCTGGATCTCCAGCTCGTCCGGTTGGTCGCCCTGCAGGGCGGCGGTGATGACGTCGCCGTCGGGGTCGAGGTCGTTGGCCAGCACGTCCAGCACCGTCGCGCGGCCCGGCCGCACGCCGAACGAGTCGTCGTTCGCCTCCGGCGGGTCCTGACGCTCGCGGTCGACGATCGTCGTGTCCACCAGCTCGGGGGTGTCGTCATCGGCGTTCACGTCCTCGCCGTCGCCCTCGTCGGGGCGCTGGACGTCCCAGTCGTCGACCTTCTCGTACTCCTGGAGGGCCATCCAGACCGTGCCCGCCGACAGGTCGTTCAGCACGACGTTGTTCCGGTTGACGCGGTACTCGAGCTGCGTCTGCGGGTCGATGCCCTCCAGCACCCGGTCGAGGTCCCGGTCGGTGCCCGGGCAGTCGCGCACGATCTGTCCGCTGGCCGACCACGCCCCGAACAGGCATCCGTCGAGCTGGACGGGCGCGGCCGGCACGCCGGAACCGCGCCGCTCGATCGCCGGTCCGCCGTCCAGCGGCTGCTGCACCAGGCCGGTCGACGTCGCGTAGGCCACGGTGTCGGTCGCCGCTCCGGGCTGCTGCAGCCGTGCACCCTGCGCGTCCGCCACCGTGACGGCGTCGCCACCGGGGAGGAACAGGCGGCCGGACGTCCGGTCGAGGACGACGACGTCGTCGCCCACCGCCGTCAGGAGGACGTCGCTCGACTCCCCGGCCAGCTCCAGCTCGGTGCTGGTGGGGTCCTCGCCGGGCGTCAGCGTCCACAGCAGTCCGGTGGCCGGCACGGCGGCGTGCACGGTGCCGTCCTGCGCGACCACCACCTCGGCGGGCCCGCCGAGGTCCAGCGTGGGGTCGGCGTCCTCCAGGTCCAGCGTCGCGAGGCGGTCGAACGCGGTGACCCACAGCTCGCCCGACTCGCCGTCGGTGACCGCCACCCGGCCACCACCCGCGGTGACCTCCGCAGTGGGGCGGACGGCGGTGGTGGAGTGGTACTTCAGGCGGGCGACGTCGACGATGCTCGCCGCGCTGTTGCCCTCGTCCGGGACGAGGACCTCGCTCGCCTGCTGCTCGACGTCGAAGTCCGCGCTGCCCGCGAGGAGCGTGCCGTCGATCGCCTGGGCCTCGGTGTTGAACCGGCCGACCAGGCCGGCGGACTGCTTGGTCACCCACACGCCGGAGTCGTCGAGGTCGACGTCGGCGGTCGCCTCGCCGTCGTAGAGGAAGGCCGCGGCCGCCACGCCCCCGGACAGCACGACGACCGCTGCCGTCGAGATGCTCGTCCGTCGGTCGCCGCGCAGGCGCGTGAGCAGGCTCAAGTTTCCCCCAGATTGGTGACGACCGGGCGGAGATCTTGGACAGGCCTCCGGCACCCTGTGAGCATCGCCTGCACAGGATAGCCAGGACGCCCCGCACGGGGGCAAGGTTTCTCGCGATGCGGCGATGGGTAGTTGTCCCCATCCCTGGGCAGGTCGGGCGCCTACCGCGCCAGCCGCTCGACGACCGCCCCGTAGGCCCTCGGCAGGCGGGCCGCCGTCGGCACCACCGCGCGGCGCAGCGGCGACTGCGCCGTGCGCACCAGCCCGGCCGTCAGCACCCGGTAGTCCCGCGTGACCCGTCGCCACGCCCGTTCGTACGCGGCGGCGTCGTCCAGGTGCGCGACGGCGGCCCGCGCCTGGGCGAACCCGACCCGCAGCCCCTCGCCCGTCAGGGCGTCCACGTACCCCGACGCGTCCCCGACCAGCCGCACGCGGCCGGCCGTGCGCGCCGACGTGCGCACCCGCAGCGGGCCCGCGCCCCGCACCGGCCCGTCCGGCACCGCGCGCACCAGTCGCCCGAGGAGCTCGGGGATCGACTCCAACCCCGCGTCGAAGCCCGCCCCCGGCGGGCCGAGCAGGGCGACACCCACCAGCCCGTCCGCGACCGGTGTGACGTAGGCCTCCGCACGCGGCCCCCAGTGGACCTCCACCAGGTCCGACCACGGCGCCACCCGGTAGTGCCGGCGCAGCCCGAACCGCCGACCCGCACCGACCCGGCCGGGACCACCCTCCGCGGCCCGCTCCAGGCCGACCTCCCGGCGCACCCGCGAGTGCAGCCCGTCGCAGGCCAGCAGCCAGCGGGCCCGCACGCCGCACGCCGTGACGCCGTCGTCGTCCTGAGCCACCGACGTGACCCGGCCCGGCACGACCACCACGCCGGCCGCGAGCGCCGCCTCGTGCAGCGCGGCGTGCAGGGCGGTCCTGCGGACTCCGCGGCCGGGCCCCGCACGGAAGCGGTGGTCGGCCACGCGCCCGTCCTGCCGGTAGGAGATCCCCCGGATCTCCCGACCCGGCGGGTCGGCCCCCAGCCGCCGCGTCGCCGCGAGCGTGCCGGGCATCAGCCCCTCGCCGCACACCTTGTCCACCGGAGCGGCCCGCGGCTCCAGGACGACGACGTCGAGCCCGGCGCGGCGGGCCTCGATCGCGGCGGCGAGGCCGACCGGCCCGCCCCCTGCGACCAGGACGCCGGTATCGGTTCTCACCGCCGGCCGGGGTCCTGCGCCGGTTCCACCGCGGCTTCGAACGCCCGCTCCTCGGCCGGGATCCGGAACCCGAGGAGCAGCCAGGCGTTCAGCACCGTGAAGCCGACGGCGGTGATCCAGGCCGAGTGCACCAGCGGCAGGGCGATGCCCTCGAGCACCACCGCCACGTAGTTGGGGTGCGGGATCCACCGGTAGGGACCACGGCGCACCAGGTCGAGCCCGGGGACCACGATGACCCGGGTGTTCCACTGCGGACCGAGGGTGCCGATGCACCACCAGCGCAGACCCTGGCTCGCCAAGACGAGGACGAGCATCGGCCAGCCCAGCCACGGCAGGAACGGCCGGTCCAGCGCGACGACCTCGACGACGCACGCCACCAGCAGCCCCGTGTGCAGCACGACCATGGGCCCGAAGTGCCCGCGCCCCGACTCGACCCCGCCGCGCGCGAACGACCAGCGGGCGTGCCGGGCCGACACGACGAGCTCGGCGAGGCGTTCCAGCCCCGTCGCCAGCACCAGGGCCGCGTACAGCATCACGCCCATCCCGCCTCCCGACCGCTCAGGAGCACCAGCTCCGCGGCGACCCCCGGCCCGAAGGCCATCAGGACCGCCCACTCCCCCGGCCGTGGTGCGCCGTCGTCCAGCGTCGCGGCGAGGACGTGCAGCACGGACGACGACGACAGGTTCCCCTCGGCCGCGAGCGTCGCGCGGGTGCGCGCGACGGCGCTCTCCGGCAGCGCGAGAGCGTCCCGCACCGCGTCCACCACCTTCGGGCCACCGGCGTGCACGATCCACGTGCCGACGTCGTCCACCGTGAGGTCGTGCGGCGCAAGCAGATCCTTGACGTCCCCGGCCAGGTGGGCGCGCAGGAGCTCCGGGAGCTCCGGTGACAGCACGATGCCGAACCCCGAGTCGCGCACGTCCCAGCCGAGGGCGTCCGCCGTGCCGGGATACAGGTGGCTGCGGCTGCCCATCACCTGCGCCGCCGGTCCTGTCCCGCGGCGCACGGCGTCCCCGCCGACGACGACCGCCGTCGCGCCGTCCCCGAAGAGGCCGGAGGAGACGAGGTTGGCCGTCGAGGTGTCGTCGCGCTGGAAGGTGAGCGAGCACAGCTCGACCGAGACCAGCAGGGCGACCTGGCGCGGGTGCCCGGCCAGGTACTCGTGCAGGTGAGCCAGGCCCGCCGCCCCGCCGGCGCACCCCAGGCCGAAGGACGGCACCCGCCGGACGTCGGGGCGCAGCCCCAGCCGGTGCACCAGGGCCGCGTCGATCGACGGCGCGCCCAGTCCTGTCACGGACGTGAAGAACACCAGGTCGACCTCGTCCGGCTCGACCCCCGCGCCCGCGAGCGCCTCCCGGCCCGCCCGTTCGGCCAGGTCCGTCCCGACCCGCACGAAGTGGGCGTTGGCGTCGCCGAACGACGTCAGGCCCGCGTACTCGTCGATGGGGAGCGCCAGGTGGCGCGTGTCCACGCCGGAGGCGGCGTGGACCCGGTGCGCGAGCCTGCGGCGTGCGCCCTCCGGAGCGAGCAGCGGCACGATCGCCTCCGAGATCTGCTGCTGCGGGTAGACGTCCGGGGGCAGCGCGGGGGCGACGGCCAGCACACGGGACATGCTGGCATCGTGGCACCTCACCGGCCTCGACGCGCGGGGGACGGTGCGGGTCAGAGGCGGACGGCTCCGGCCGCGAGCGCGGTGAGCAGGATCGAGGAGTCCTCGAGAGCCTCCAGGCGGTGCCGTACCGGCGGGATGACGACGAAGTCGCCGACGGTCCCCTCCCACGACTCCTCCCCGGCGACCAGCCGCACCCGCCCCCGGAGCACCTGCAGGGTGGCCTCGTCGGGCGCGTCGTGCTCGCTCATCTCGCGACCGGCGGTCAGGACGGCCACCACCTGACGCAGCGCGTGGTCGTGGCCGCCGCGGATGGTGCGGGCACCGCGACCGTTGGTCTGGCGAGCCTTCGCCATGAGCTCGTCGGTCAGTGCGGGCAGGGACAGCGATTCCACGGCGGGCTCCGGTCGGTCGACGTCGAGGGACGCCCTCATGCTGCCACCTGGCTCCCGGTCGTGCCGAGAGCCGGGCGGCACTAGGTTCACGACATGTCCGACGTCGGGAACCTGGTTCGCAGCATGGTGGCGGCCACGCACCCGGTCCCGGCCGCGGTGGTCACCCTGTTCGCGCTGGCGCTGGCGCTGCCCGTGGCACCGACCATCGGCCGGGCGCTGCTGGTCACCGCGGCCGTCGGGGCCGGTCAGCTCTCGATCGGCTGGAGCAACGACTGGCTCGACGCCGCCCGGGACCGCCAGGTGGGCCGCACCGACAAGCCGACCGTGCGCGGGTCGGTCACACCCGCCACCCTGCGCACCGGCGCGTTCGTCGCCGCGGCGGTGAGCGCGGTGCTGGGTCTGGCCGCCGGGCCGGTCGCGGGCGTGGCGAACGTCGGCGTGGTCGCCGGTGGCTGGGCCTACAACCTCGGGCTCAAGCGGACGGCGTGGTCGTGGTTGCCCTACGCCGTCGCGTTCGGCCTGCTGCCCGCGTTCGTCGTGGCGGCGGCCGGCGGTGGCCGCGTCGTGGCCGGGTGGGCCGTGCTGGCGGGCGCGCTGCTCGGCGTCGGGGCGCACGTGGCCAACGTGCTGCCCGACCTCGACGACGACCGAGCCACCGGGGTCCGCGGGCTGCCGCACCGGCTCGGGCGACGTGGCGCCGGCGTCGTCGCCCCGGTCGTGCTGGGTGCGGGCAGCGTCGTGACGCTGATCGGGCCGCCGGGTGCTCCTGCGCTCCCTGCCCTCCTGCTCACGGCGGGCGCGTGCCTGCTCGCCGTCGCGGCGGGCGCCGTCGGGCTCGTCCGGCCGCACAGCCGGGCGCCGTTCCTGCTCAGCATGGCCGTCGCCGCCGTGTGCGTCACCGAGGTGGTGCTCGCCGCGGACGCGGTCGGCGCCGGCTGACGCGGGGTCGGGCCTCTAGCTCTCCCGTGAGAGCCGGCGGGCGAGCAGGCCGAGCCCGAGCACGACGAGCCCGGAGACGACGAAGAACGCCCCACCGCCCGCGCCCGAGGACGAACCGTCGACGTCCGCGACGCCGATCGACTCCACCCCGGCACCGTCGCAGGTCACGGCGCCCAGCATCGGGTCGAGAGTCGTCAGTCGGACCCAGCTGGCACCCCCGGGCTCCTGCCGGACCGCCGAGCCCGCAGCCTCTGGCGCCCCGTCGACGGCGACCTGCCCGTCGTCGGTGGTGCACCTGACCGAGCCGACGTCCACGCTTCCCGGCTGCGCCCACAGCACCTGCGCCTCGTCGAGACCGAATACCTGCAAGGGCTCGCCGGCCGCGACCGTCTCGGCCGGAGCGAACGGGCGCTCGGTGTCGGCCTGCGAGGACCACGGACCGACGTCCGCCCACAGAAGGACACCGACAAGCACGACCAGAGGTGCTGCGATCAACGCGATCCGCGAGAAGAGCCTCAGGGAGGCACGGATCCAACCGGTCTCCACGCGCTGGGCCCCCCTCATCGCACCGGGATGTCGGTCAGGCGGAACGGCTCGGCCCCGAGGTTGTGGTTGAGCTGGACCGTGATCGTCTCGGCGTCCTCGAAGCCGGGGTACACCGCGGTGAACGTGACCGTCTCTCCCCCGTCGACCTGGCGCAGGGTGTCGAGCTCGCCCAAGGGGTTCCACACCTCGGTGTCCCCCTCGTCCCTGATCTTGTAGTCGTACGGGTACACGGCGGACGCCCCCGAGAGCACCGTGAGACCCAGCATGTTCTTCGGCACCGTCACGTCGTCCCCGCGGTACGACCAGTAGCCGGCGAGGTTGCCGGGCCCGAATCCCGAGTCGACCTCGTCGTCCTCGGCCGTGACGTGCAGGTCCAGGACGAGCGAGTCACCCACGCGCCGGGCCTCCGGCACGGTGAAACGCCACGTGCGGATCCCGCTCTCGATCACGGCTCCCTCAGCGCCGGTGCCTGTCGGGCCGTCGTCGAACGGCGGCAGCTCGCCCTCGGCCGCGACTTCGGTGGTGGTGGTCACCTCGGAGACGAGCGTGAGGGCCACCCGCCGGTTCAGCTGCCGGTTCTGGTCCGACGTGTTCGCCACCAGCGGCTCGCTCTCCCCCTTGCCCGACGTCTCCAACGGGTACTCGGCCGGATCGAGACGCTCGGCCAGGGCCCCGGCGACCGCGTCCGCGCGCTGCTCGGAGAGCTTCTTGTTCGACGCGTCGTCACCGACGTCGTCCGTGTGCCCGACCACCGCGACCGTGCCCGGAGCGCGGTCCTCGATGCGACGAGCCGCGGCATCGATCGCCTTCTGGGCGTCGGAGCGCAGCTCGGCCGAGGAAGAGTCGAAGAGCACGTCGCCACCGAGGTTGACCGTGACCTCCTCGGTGGACTCGAGCACCTGCACCGCACCGTCCAGCTCCGCGGTGAAGGACTCCAACGGCAGGACCGGTGCCTCCGCCACCTGCGCCGGGTCCGCGGCTTGCGCCGGTTCGGCCTCCGCCTCTTCCTCCGCGGCAGCAGGCAACGTCGGTGCGGGGATCTCGCCGTCCAGCACGGGCACCTCGTCCAGATAGCCCCCGGGTAGCAGGACGCCCAGTGACGTCACCGAGGCCCCGGGAGCCGCATACACGCGTTGCACGCGCAGTCCGCCAGTGTCGAGGCTGAACAGCCGCTCCCCCGCGCCGACCGGATCGCCCTGAGCATCCAGGCCCGGGAGGTAGACCTCCTTCGCCGTCAGATCCACCAGGCGGATGCCCCCACCCTCGACCGGACCGTCTGTCACCTCACCACTGAAGAGCCTGCTGAGCGTCACGTCTTCAGTGGCATCCGTCGTCAGGTCCATCGTGAGGACCACGTGGTCGTCCGAACGGGTCAGCGGATAGACGGCCGCCTGGAGCTCCGCGCCGCCGGCGACCAGGTCCAACGTCGCGGCCGGTGACGCGGCGGCGTCGGGCTCGGAGGAGGCGGGCTCGGACTCCGTGCCGGACGACGGCGATACCGACGCGCTGGCCGCGCCGTCAGGGTGGGAAGCGGTGCACGCTGCAAGCGGGACCGCCAACCCCATCACCAGGACTACCAGCGCCACCCCGACGGCACCGCTGACCACCTGATTCCCACGCACGGGCACTCGCTCCTCCACGACGGCCGACGACGCGGCGGGGCCGTTCGCTCCCGCCGGACGCCAGTCTGCCCGTGATCCGCCGCGGGCGTCGGTTCTGTCCACAGCTTCGACGGCGCGCGCTCGCAGTGGCCGCCGCCATCGCGACCTGGCGTCCCGCCTGTGGACGGGCCACACCGAGCACGCCCCGCTCCCCTACGATCCTCGCGTGCCGACCCTCACCGAACGCGCCGCGCTCGAGACGTCGCCGTACCGGCGTCGCATCGTCGTCGGCGGCACGCTCGCCCTGGTGTGGGCGGTGTGGGCGAGCGGCCCGGGATGGTCGACGCCGGCGCTCGCCGTCGCCGCGGTCGCGGGCGTCGCGCTCGGGGTCGTCGACGGGGCGACCCACCGCCTGCCGGACGCCCTCACCTACCCGACCACCGCCGTCGTCGGCCTGCTCCTGGCGGGCGCGGCGCTCGCCGGTGACTCCTGGGACGTGGCGCTGCGCGCGCTGCTCGGGGCGCTCTCGCTGGGCGCCGGGTACCTGCTGCTGCACCTGATCAGCCCGTCGGGTCTCGGCCTCGGTGACGTCAAGCTGGCGGTGCTGCTCGGGCTGGTCGGCGCCTGGTACGGCTGGTCGGTGCTGTGGGCCGTGGCCGTGCTGCCGTTCCTGGTCGGCGGCCTGACCGCCCTGGCCCTGATCGTCACCCGGCGAGCCACCCGGCGGACCGCGATCGCGTTCGGACCCGCGATGCTCGTCGGTGCGGCGCTGGCGCTGACGGCCGCCCGGGTCGGCCCGGCCTGACCCGTTCGGCGGGCACGATCCACCCGAACCGGGCAGGCTGGTGCCCGCACCACCATCGATGCTCCGGGCTACCGTGTCCGGCCTGGATACTACCTCGGTATGACCTGAATAGTATCTGGGCAGATGCTGAACGATGAGCATACCGTGGGGTCTGCCGGGTACTCCGCCCGGCACCTGACGGAAGGAAGCTCCATGAGACGAACGACCTTCAGGACGCTCGCCACCACCACGGCGACGCTCACCTTCGTGGCCACGGCGTTCACCGCCCAGGCTGCGAGCCCGACCCCCGACGCCGACGACCCGCTCGGCGACGCGGACCTGGCGGAGAAGTACCCCGTCGAGCTGCTCGAGGCCATGCAGGACGACCTCGACGTGACCAAGGACCGTGCCGTCGAGCGCCTGGACTTCCAGGCCGACGCTTCGATCACCCTCGACGAGCTCGACGACGAGCTCGGCGACGACTTCGCGGGCCTGTGGCTCGACACCGACGACGACGTCGTCTACGCGGCCGTCACCGACGCGGGCAAGTCCTGGACGGTCCGCAAGGCCGGCGCCGAGGCCGTCACCGCCCGCTACTCCCTGGAGGACCTGGAGCAGTGGCAGTCCTCCCTCACCGCGCCCCTGACGGACGTCGACGGCGTGCCCGGCACCTACGTCGACCTCGCGGAGAACACGATCGTCGTCCAGGTGCACCGCGGTTCCCGCGGTGAGGCCCGTCAGGCGGCCCGGGTCGCCGGAGTCCCCCAGCGCGCCATCACCTTCGAGGTCACCACCGAGGAACCCCGCACCTACCAGGACGTCGTCGGCGGCAACGCCTACTACATCGGCAGCGGCTCACGCTGCTCCGTCGGCTTCGCCGTCACCACCGGGTTCGTCACGGCCGGGCACTGCGGCTCGACCGGGGCGACGACGTCCCAGCCGAGCGGCACCTTCGCCGCCTCGATCTTCCCCGGCAGCGACATGGCCCACGTCCGGACCGGCTCCGACGACAACCCCGTCGGCGCGGTCAACGACTACAACGGTGGCACCGTCGCGGTCGCCGGCTCCACCCAGGCTCCCGTCGGCTCGCAGGTGTGCCGCTCCGGTTCCACCACGGGCTGGCACTGCGGCACCATCCAGGCCTACAACGCCACCGTCACCTACCCGCAGGGCAGCGTGAACGGCCTCATCCGCACCACGGTCTGCGCCGAGCCCGGCGACTCCGGCGGCTCGCTCCTCGCGGGCGACCAGGCGCAGGGCGTCACCTCCGGCGGGTCCGGCAACTGCCGCTCCGGCGGCACGACCTACTTCCAGCCGGTCAACCCGATCCTGTCCCGCTACAACCTCACCCTCGTCACCAACGGCGGTGGCGGTGACGACGGCGGCGACCCGGGCACGTCCTGCACCGGCTCCTCCTACACGGGCAACGGCTCCCTGAACCGCGGCGGCCAGGCCGTGCACCCCGACGGGACCTACTGGAACCAGAGCGGTTCCGCGACCATCACCGCCTGCGTCGAGGGCCCCTCGAACGGCGACTTCGACGTCTACCTGCAGCGCTGGAGCGGCAGCAGCTGGTCCACCGTGGCGCAGGGCACCACGACGTCGAGCCTCGACGCGCTCACCTACTCCGCGTCGTCCGGCTACTACCGCGTCGTCGTCCACGCCTACTCGGGCTCCGGCGCGTACACGACGGGCATCACGGTGTCGTGACGTCCTGACAGGCTCCTGATCGCGCGGGACCCGCGGGTCAGGCCGGCGGGCGCGGGCGTGAGGACGACAGGTCCTCGCCCCGCGCCCGTCCTCTCAGGTGGCCCGGTCGGCCAAGGCGGTCGCCAGGTCCCCGAACGCCTGCTTCACCGGGCCCTCGGGCAGCGGCGCCAGCTCGGCCGCCGCCTCCCGCGCCCAGCGCACCGCGAGCTCGCGCGTCTCGGCGAGCACACGGTGCTCGCGCAGCTCGGCCACGACGGCGGCCAGCGCCGCGTCGTCCGACAGGTCCCCGTCGAGACGGGCCAGCAGCTCGATGTCCGACGGCGTGGCCTCGCCGCGCTCCACCCGACGGCGCAGCAGCAGCACCGGCATGGTCGGGACGTGCTCGCGCAGGTCGGTCCCCGGCGTCTTGCCGGACTCGGTGCCGGACGACGCGATGTCGAGCACGTCGTCGGCGAGCTGGAACGCCGTGCCCACCTTCTCGCCGTACCCGGTGACCGCCCCGACGATCTCGTCCGAGCAGCCACCAAACATCGCGCCGAGCCGTGCCGACGTCGCCAGCAGCGACGCCGTCTTGTCGCTGAGCACCTGCAGGTAGTGCTCGACGGCGTCGTCCCCCACGCCCGGTCCCGTCGTCTCGTGGAGCTGACCGAGGCACATCCGTTCGAACGTCTGCGACTGCAGCACCACCGCCTCCGGCCCCAGACCCGCCACGAGCGCCGAGGCGCGCGCGAACAGCAGATCGCCGACGAGGATGGCGACGGAGTTGCCCCAGATGGTGTGCACCGCCGGTGCACCACGGCGCACCGGCGCGGAGTCCATGACGTCGTCGTGGTACAGCGAGGCGACCTGGGTCAGCTCGACGACCACGGCGGCGTCGACGAGCCGCGGGTCCGCCCCGTCCCCCAGCTCGCCCGCCAGCAGGGTCAGCAGCGGCCGGAACCGCTTGCCGCCTGCGGAGACCAGGTGACGCGAGGCGTCGTCGGCCAGCGCGTCCGTCGACGCGACGGCGGCCGCCAGGGCGGTGTCCACCTGTGCCAGCCGTCCCGCGAGCCGTTCGGCCAGCTCGGGATCGTTCAGCGGGATGGCGGTCGGCAGCGCGGCTGAGGCGCCGGCCGAGGCGTCGGTAGCACGGGTCACGATCCGAACCTATCTGCCCGGACCGGGCCTCAGCGAACCGGGCGTCACGGCTGCAGAGGCCGGAACGTCGCCGCCTGCGTGGCCCAGTCGAGTGCCATCTGCGGCACCACCCCGAGCAGGACGACCCCGACCGCGCACAGGACGATCGCCACGGTCGCCGGCCCGCGCGACGTCACCACGACCACGGAGGCCCGGGCGAGCGTGGACCGCGCCGCGGCCAGCGTGGCGGTCGCCGGTGCGCCGCCGTCGGCCGAAGGCTCGCCCTCGGCCGACCTTGCGCCGTCGGCCGCCGAGCCGCCGTCGGCCGCGCCGGCGTCCTCCGCGTCCTCGGAGCGCGGCGTGAGCACCATCAGCACGATGAGCCGCACGTAGAAGAACACCGCGACCGCCGAGGCGAGCACGCCGAGCACCGCGAGCGGCCAGGCGCCCGCGGCCACCGCCGCGGAGAACACCGCGAACTTCGCCACGAAGCCCGCGGTGAGCGGGATGCCCGCCATCGACAGCAGGAACAGGGTGAACGCCGCGGCGAGCCAGGGCGAGCGACGCGCGAGCCCGGCCCACTGGGACAGGTGCGTCGCCTCCCCGAGCACCACGCCGTCGGCGTCCTGCTCGCGCACGAGCGTCACGACCGCGAAACCACCGAGGGTCGCGAGCCCGTAGGCGAGCACGTAGAACAGCACGGCCTGCGACCCGACCTCGGAGAAGCCCACGAACGCGACCGCGAGGAACCCCGCGTGCGCGATCGAGGAGTACGCGAGCATCCGCTTGACGTCCGTCTGCACGACGCCCGCGGCCGTGCCGATCAGCATCGTGAGGATCGCCACGGCCCACAGCCCGACCTCGAGGTCGCGCCGCAGCGGCTCGTCCAGACCCGCCGCCAGCGTGAAGATCACCCGCACCAGCGCACCGATCGCGGCGGCCTTGACGCACGCCGCCATGAAGCCGGTGATGGGGGTGGGTGCACCCTGGTAGACGTCCGGCGTCCACGTGTGGAACGGGGCGGCACCGATCTTGAACAGCAGGCCCACCGTGATGAGCAGCACGCCCGCGATCACCAGTCCGGGCATCAGCTCGAGCACCTGGCTCTCCGGGTGCGCCAGGACGAAGAGCGCACCCTCGATGCTGACCGTCCCCGCGAACCCGTAGACCAGCGCGATGCCGAACAGCATGATGGCGCTCGCGAACGACCCGAGCAGGAAGTACTTGAACGCCGCCTCCTGGCTGAGCAGCCGCCGACGGCGGGCCGTGGCGCACAGCACGTACAGCGGCAGCGACAGCACCTCGAGCGCGATGAACAGCACGATGAGGTTGTCCGTGGCGGGGAACAGGAGCATGCCACCGGTGGCGAAGAGCACCAGGGGGTAGATCTCCGTCTGCTGCAGCCCGGCCTCCCGCGCGGCGTCCTCGTAGGTGGTGCCGGGCACGGCAGCCGCCGTGGGCGCGAACGCGTCCTGGCCGGTGCGCGTGCGGTCGGCGATCACCAGCACGCCGAGCAGCGCCAACACCGCCACCACCGTCTGGATGCCCAGCGTGAACGGGGTGAGCAGGTACGTGCCGTCCACCACGAAGGCGTACCCCTCGGTGGTGACGCGGTCCCACAGCAGGACCACGGACGCGAGCGAGCCGACGAGGGCCGCGAGGGTCAGGACGACCTGGGTGGTGCGGCGCGCCCGGTCGGGCACGAAGGCCTCGATCAGGACGCCGACCACGCCGGCGGCCAGCACCACCAGGACGGGCATCAGGACGCCCCACTCGATGACGGGTGCCTCGAACGCGTTCACTGCTCGCTCCCCTCGAGAGCCCCGAGGACGGGCTCCGGATCGGTCTCACCCACGTGCTCGACGGAGACGCCCGCGGGTTCGCGCACGTAGTCCAGCGCCGGCCCGGGCATCAGCCCGAGCACCACCAGCGCGGCCACCAGCACGCCGGCGACCGTCTTCTCCCGGACGTCCAGGTCCTTCGCGCCGACGACGTCGGCACCCACCTCGCCGGTGAACATGCGCTGGTAGGTCAGCAGCACGTAGACGGCGGCGAGCACGACGGCGGGGATCGCGACCAGCACCGGCGCGGGCCACCGGGCGAACGCGCCGAGGAAGACCATGATCTCCGAGACGAACGTGGCCAGACCCGGCAGCGCGAGCGCCGAGAGGCCCGCGACCAGGAACGTCCCGCCCAGCACCGGCGCGACCTTGCGCAGACCGCCGTAGTCGGCGATCTGCTGGCTGCGGCGCGGGTGCCGGGCGATCACGAACCCGGCGAGCAGGAACAGCGCCCCCGTCGAGATCCCGTGGTTGAGCATCATGAAGCTCGCACCCGAGATCCCCAGGGACGTGAAGGTGAAGATGCCCAGGATGATGAACCCGAAGTGCGACACCGA
This sequence comes from Isoptericola maris, assembly GCF_048065335.1. Classification (NCBI taxonomy): domain Bacteria; kingdom Bacillati; phylum Actinomycetota; class Actinomycetes; order Micrococcales; family Promicromonosporaceae; genus Isoptericola; species Isoptericola maris. The sequence continues at coordinate 40,593 of NZ_JBLUNY010000012.1, forward strand.
CGTGTAGCCGATGAGTCGCAGCAGGTCGGTCTGGCCGATCGCGAGGATCGCGCCGTACAGGATCGAGATCACCGCGAGCACGATGATCGCGGGAGCCGCCCACCGGCTCGCCTGCGGGAACAGCGGCAGGCACAGGGTCAGCATCCCGAACGTGCCCACCTTGTCCAGGACGCAGATGAGCAGCGTGGAGGTGCCCGGCGTCGAGTTCTGGGTCACGTCCGGCAGCCAGGTGTGCACCGGGAACATCGGCGCCTTGATCGCGAACGCCAGGAAGAAGGCGCAGAACATCAGCCGCTCGACCGTCGGGTCGAGCTCCAGGCCGGTCATGCTCGCCGTCAGGAACGCGTCCTCGGGGCGCAGCCCGGTAGCCGGGTCCACCGGTACCTGCAGGTACAGCGCGACGACGGCGACCAGCATCACGAGCCCGCCCGCGAGCGAGAACAGCAGGAACTTCACCGCCGCGTACCGGCGCTGCGCGCCCTGCCCGAAGCCTCCGATCAGGAAGTACGCCGGGATCAGCATGGCCTCGAAGACCACGTAGAACAGGAACACGTCGCGCGCCGTGAACACGACCACCATGAAGGACAGCAGCACCAGCACGGTGGCGAGATAGCGCCGCAGCCGGACGTGGTCACCGCCCTGCTCGTGCCAGGCGGCGAGGATCACCAGCGGCACGAGGCCCACGCTCAGCGCGACCAGCAGCAACGAGACCCCGTCGACGCCGACGGCGTAGCTCGCTCCGAGTGCCGGGATCCACGCGTACGTCTCGGTCAGCTGGTGGGTGCCCGCCGCCGACGTGTCGAACGCCAGGAAGGCGCCGACCAGCAGGGCGACCTCCACCAGCGAGCCGACGAGAGCCACCGTGCGGGCCGTGCCGGCGCGGAACGCGCCGCCCCCGCTCGCCGCGCCCGAGGCGGGGCGCCCGCGCCCCGCACCGGTCAGCACCGTCGCCGCGGCCGCGACCAGCGGCCACACCACGAGAGCAGTCACCCAGGGAAAGCCGGACATCATCATCCCTTCCACGCCTCAGCTCGCCCCCTGGCCGGAGACCAGCCAGATCACGAGCACGATCACGCCCAGACCACCCAGGGTCGTCGCGGCGTACTGCCGGACGTACCCGGACTGCAGCCCGCGCAGCCAGCCACCGAGGCGTCCCACGCCCCCGGCCAGGCCCAACCAACCCGCGTCGACGGCCGTCCGGTCCGCGAAGACCATCGACCGCGTCAGCACCTTCCCCGGCAGCATCACGAGCCCCTCGTTGACGTCGTCCTGGTGGAGGTCCACCCGAGCCGCACGCACCAGCGCAGAGGCGGGTGGCGGCGTCGTCGGCACCCGCTGCACGGCGTACTGCACGAAGGCGAGCGCCGCGCCCAGCACCACGAGGACGAGGGTCAGCGTCACGATCAGCCAGATCGGCAGGACCGGCTCATGGTGCTCGGCGTGGCCCGTCACCGGCTCGAGCCAGTGCACGAACCGGTCGCCCGCGTTCAGCACGAACCCGAGCCCGACCGATCCGATCGCCAGCACGACCATCGGCAGCGTCATGAGCCACGGGGACTCGTGCGGGTGCCGCACCGGGGTGCCGTCGGCCGCGCCGTCACGACCCGCACCGCCCGCGAGCTCCGACGCCCACCGCCGTCGGCCCATGAACGTCATGAAGAACAGGCGCGACATGTAGTACGCGGTGATCCCGGCGCCCACCAGGGCGACGATCCCGAAGACCCACGGGCGCCAGCCCTCTCCCACGAACGCGGCCTCGATGATCTTGTCCTTGGAGTAGAAGCCGGAGAACGGCGGGACGCCGAGGATCGCCAACCAACCGAGGCCCATCGTGATCGCCGTGACGGGCAGCAGCCGGGCCAGCCCGCCGAACCGGCGCATGTTCACGTCGTCGTCCATCGCGTGCATGACCGAGCCGGCCCCGAGGAACAGGCCGGCCTTGAAGAAGCCGTGCGTCAGCAGGTGGAAGATCGCGAACGCGTACCCGACGGGTCCGAGCCCCGCGGCGAGCATCATGTAGCCGATCTGCGACATCGTCGAGGCAGCCAGCGCCTTCTTGATGTCGTCCTTGGCGCAACCGACGATCGCCCCGAACAGCAGGGTCAGCGCACCCACGACGGCGATGACGAGCTGGGCGTCCGGCGCCGCCTCCAGGAGCGGTCCCGAACGCACCAGGAGGTAGACCCCCGCGGTCACCATCGTGGCGGCGTGGATCAGGGCGGAGACCGGCGTCGGGCCGGCCATCGCGTCGCCGAGCCACGCCTGCAGCGGCAGCTGGGCCGACTTGCCGCAGGCCGCCAGCAGGAGCAGCAGCCCGATCGCCGTCGCCGTGCCCTCGTCGACGGCCCCGGCCGTCCCGAGCACCGTGGCGAAGTCCACCCCGCCGAACGTGGCCAGCATGAACATCATCGCCGCGATCAGGCCCATGTCGCCCACGCGGTTCATGACGAACGCCTTCTTGCCCGCCACCGCGTTGGGCAGGTGGTGGTCCCAGAACCCGATGAGCAGGTACGAGGCGAGGCCCACGCCCTCCCACCCGACGAACAGCAGCAGGTAGGAGTCCGCGAGGACGAGCAGCAGCATCGCCGCCACGAAGAGGTTGAGGTAGGCGAAGAACCGACGGCGGTCGCGGTCGTGCGACATGTACGCCACCGAGTAGAGGTGGATCAGCGAGCCGACGAAGCTGATCAGCATGACGAACGTCATCGACAGCGGGTCCACCTGGAACCCGAGGTCCACCGACAGCGGGCCCACGTCGATCCAGCTCGCCGTCGTGTGGACGCCCACCCGCTCCGCGGCGTCCACGCCCAGCATGTCGAGCAGGATCACCAGGCCGATCACGAACGTCGCCGTCGAGGCGAGCACACCGAACCAGTGCCCCCACCGGTCGCTGCGGCGCCCGACCAGGAGCAGCAGCGCCGCGCCGATCAGCGGCGTGGCGACCAGCCAGGGCGCGAGGGAAAGAGTCTGCATCAGTCGTCGGCCCCTCTAGCTCTTGAGCAGGTTGACGTCGTCGACCGAGGCCGACCGGCGGGCACGGAAGATCGTCACGATGATCGCCAGTCCGACGACGACCTCCGCGGCGGCCACCACCATGACGAAGAACGCGAGCACCTGGCCCGTGATGTCACCGTGCATGCGGGCGAACGTCACGAGCGCCAGGTTGGTGGCGTTGAGCATGAGCTCGACGCCCATGAACACGACGATCGCGTTGCGACGCAGCAGCACCGTGGTGGCACCGAGCGCGAACAGGATCGACGCCAGGTAGAGGTAGTTGACGAGCTCCATCAGCCCTCCTCCTCGTTCTGGTCCGGCGCGGGCCGGTCCACCTGGATCCGTTGCACCAACAACCCCTCCGCGGTGAGCAGCTCGGACGCCGAACGCTGCTGGCCGCGGATGCGCAGCACGCGCGGCACCGAGTGCTCCAGCGGGCGGCCCTGCGGGTCGAGCGCCGGGGTGTCCATCGCGTTGTTCTGCGCGTAGACGCCCGGGGCGGGCAGCGGCGTGAGCTGCCGGCCGGTCGGCAGCAGCGCCACCTTCGCCTCGGCCAGCGCGCGCTGCGTGGGCTTCTTGCCGAGCCGGCGCCGGTGCGTGAGCACCAGCCCCGCGAGCGCAGCCGTGACCAGCAGGATGCCCACGACCTCCATCGCGATCACGTAGTGCTGCAGCAGCACCCGGGCCAGCGCCACCGGGTTGGTGACGGCGTTGGCCTCGACGAGGCCCACCGACGGCGGGAAGGTCGCCTGGGCGACGACACCGAGCAGCACCGCCGCGAGCCCCGCGCCGAGCAGCAGGCCGATCCAGCGCTGACCGCGGATCGTCTCCGTGAGCGAGTCCGCGGCGTCGACCCCCACGAGCATCAGCACGAAGAGGAAGAGCATCATCACGGCGCCCGTGTAGACGACCACCTGGACGATCCCGAGGAACGGCGCCTCCTGCGCCACGTAGAGCACCGCGAGGCCGATCATCACGAACACGATGCAGACGGCGGCGTGCACGGCGCGGCGCACCACGAGCAGCCCCGCGGCAGCGATCACCATGAGCGGTGCCAGCGTCCAGAAGAGGACCTCCTCACCGCCGCTCATCGCGTGCCCCCCTGGCCAGCCCGCGACGCCTCGCGGGCCGCGCGCTCACGAGCAGCCGACCGCCCGTCGATGTTGGACTCCTCGGCCGCGGCACGCGTCGCGGCGGCCCGGTCCTGGTCCGGACGCAGCCGGTGCTGGTCCGGCGTCGGCGGCGGCGCGTCCCCGGCGACGACGGCGGCCGCCGCGTCGAGCGTCGGGTCGTCCGGGCGGCGCTCGCGCACCCAGTCGACCTGTGCGGCGGTGGGTGCGCTCACCTCATCGCGGTAGTACTCGGTGTCCGTCGTGCCCTCGACCATGGGGTGCGGCGCGGCCAGCATGCCCTCGGCCAGCGGTGCCAGGATGTCCTGCTTCTCGTAGATCATGCCCTCGCGCGTGGGACCGGCGATCTCGTAGTCGTTGCTCATCGTGAGCGCCCGGGTGGGGCACGCCTCGATGCACAGCGCGCAGAAGATGCAGCGCAGGTAGTTGATCTGGTACACGCGGCCGTACCGCTCGCCCGGGCTCATGTGGGCGCCCTCGGGCAGGTCCGCGTTGTCGGCACCCTCGACGTAGATCGCGTCGGCCGGGCACGCCCAGGCGCACAGCTCGCAGCCGATGCACTTCTCCAGCCCGTCGGCGTACCGGTTGAGCTGGTGACGCCCGTGGTAGCGGGTCTGCGGAGCCGTCTTCTTCCGGGGGTACTCCTCGGTGACGGCCGGTCGGAACATCGACGAGAACGTCACGCCGAACCCGGCGACCGGGGCGAAGAGCTCGCCCACCGGCCCCTTGGTCGGGCGCAGCGGCTCGTACGGCTTGTCGGTCATCGCGTCTCCTCCGCGTCGACGTCGGCCGGGGAAGCCGGGGGGTCCTGCGGTGCCGGCGGCACCGTGCGACGGGCACGCGGCGAGGCCGGCAGCGCCTGTCCGGGCAGGGGTGGCACGGGGAAGCCGTCCGCGAACGCGTCGAACCCGCCGCCGTCGTCCGGGCCCGCGCCGCCGACCGCCCGCCTGTCGGGTGCCTTCCGGTCCGGCCACAACCACAGGATGACCATCACCAGGGCGAACACCACGAGGATCGCCACGATCATCTGCGTGCGGGTCACGCCCGACAGGCCGGCCCAGCGGAACGAGGCCAGCGCCACCAGCCACACGATGGCGAACGGGATGAGCACCTTCCAGCCGAACACCATGAACTGGTCGTAGCGCAGCCGCAGCAGCGTGCCGCGCACCCAGACGAAGAAGAACATCAGCACCCACACCTTGGCCAGGAACCACAGCACGGGCCACCAGCCGGTGTTGAGCACGCCGTCGCCGATCATCGACAGCGGCCACGGGGCGCGCCACCCGCCCAGGAAGAGCGTCGTGGCGACCGCGGAGACGTTGATCATCGCGATGTACTCGGCCAGGAAGAACCAGGCGAACTTCATCGACGAGTACTCGGTCATGTAGCCGGAGACGAGCTCGCCCTCGGCCTCGGGCAGGTCGAAGGGGAGCCGGTTCGTCTCCCCCACCATCGAGATGATGTAGACCACGAACGCCGGTGCCAGCGGCAGGAACCACCACAGGGCCGTCTGGGACTCCACGATCGACGAGGTCGACATCGACCCGGCCATGATGAAGACGCTCACCAGCGACAGACCCATCGCCAGCTCGTAGCTGATGACCTGGGCGGTGGAGCGCACGGCGCCCAGCAGCGGGTACGTCGAGCCGGAGGACCAGCCGCCCAGCACGATGCCGTAGACGCCGATGGAGGCGCACGCCAGCACGTACAGCGTCGCCACCGGGAAGTCGGTGAGCTGTGCCGGGGTCGAGTAGTCCGTGAACGGGATGGTGACGCTCGGCCCGAACGGGATCACGGCGAAGACGAGCAGCGCGCAGAACACCGAGATCATCGGTGCCAGGAGGTACATGACCCGGTCGGCGCGCGTGACCGTCAGGTCCTCCTTGAGCAGCAGCTTCATCGCGTCGGCCAGCGACTGCAGCAGACCGATCGGACCGTGCCAGTTCGGCCCGGGACGCAGCTGCATGCGAGCCACGACCTTGCGCTCGAACCAGATCGCGAAGAGCACGCTCGTCAGCAGGAACACGATGATGAGCACGGCCTTGACGATGGTCGTCACGATCGTGTCCGCGCTGAAGTCGGCGGCGACTCCGGGGATCATGCGTCGTCTCCCTTCTCGGCCGGCGCGATCCGCACCGGCTCGCCGGGCCTGGCACCCAGGTCGTCGTGGACCCGGCAGCCCCGGGAGGCCGTCGGCAGCCACACCACGTGGTCGACCATCTCCGTGATCGCCACCGGCACCGTGACCGAGCCGCGGTCCGTGGAGACCGTCACCAGGTCGCCGTCGAACACGTCGAAACCGGCCGCCGTCACGGCGCTGACCCGCGCCACGGGGCGCTTCGCCGTCCCCGCCAGGTGCTCCTCGCCGTCCTGCAGCGCGCCGTCATCGAGCATCAGGTGCCAGCTCGCGAGGACGGCGGTACCGGCGGCGACGGCGGGCGGCTCGGGCGGACCGGACCGCGGGGCGGCAGCCCGCCCGCCCGTCCACGCGCCGAACGCCGCGATCGCGCGGTGCGCGTCGAGCGGTTCGGCCGCCCCGAGGTCCACGTCGAGCTGGGCGGCGAGCGCGTCGAGCACCCGGTGGTCGGGCAGCGCCGACGACTCGAGCGCCTGGCCGAAGGAGCGCACGCGGCCCTCCCAGTTCCAGTAGGACCCGGCCCGCTCGACCGGTGGCGCGACGGGCAGCACGACGTCGGCCAGTGCGGTGGCCTCGGTGTGCCGCACCTCGAGCGCGACGACGAACCGGGCGGCACCGAGCGCCCGGCGGGCGTGCTCCGGGTCGGGCAGGTCGGCCAGCTCGAGGCCGCCCACCAGCGCGCCGGTGAGCTGACCGACGCTCAGGGCGTCGAGGATGCCGTCCGTGTCCAGGCCGGGGGTGTCGGGCAGCGACCCGGCGTCGACGCCCCACGCCGCGGCGACCTCGGCCCGGGCCGCGTCGTCGACCAGCGGGCGCCCGCCCGGGAGCAGGCCCGGCAGCAGGCCGGCCTCGACGCCGCCACGCTCACCGGCGCGGCGCGGGATCCAGGCGACCCGGGCACCCGTCGCCTCCGCGAGGCGCAGCGCCGCGGTGTACGCGCCGGGCGCACCGGCGAGGCGTTCGCCGACGAGCACGACGGCGCCCTCCTGGCCGAGCGCACCGGCCACGTCCTCGATCGTCTCGCGGTCTGCTCCGGCGGGCACCAGGCCGCCGTCGGCCTGGGTGGCGAGGGTGCTCAGCCAGTCCGCCTCCGTGCCGGGCGCCGTCGGCAGCAGGGTGCCGTCCAGCCGGGCCAGGCCGCGGCTGCGGAACGGCGCCACCGAGAACACGCGCGCGCCGGCCTTCACGGCCTTGCGCAGGCGCAGGAACGTGATGCCGCCCTCCTCCTCGGCCTCCAGGCCGGCGAGCAGGACCGCGGGCGCGGCCTCCAGGTCGGCGAACGTGACGCCGACGCCGGTGCCCGCCACCCGGTGCGCGAGGAACGCCGTCTCCTCGACCGAGTGCACACGGGCACGCTGGTCGACGTCGTCGGTCCGCAGCACCGTCCGGGCGAACCGGGACCAGGCGAAGGCGTCCTCCACGGTGAGCCGGCCGCCCGGCAGGACGCCGACCCCGCCGTCGTCCCGCGCGGTGGCCAGGCCCTGCGCCGCGACCTCCAGGGCCTCGACCCACGACGCCGGCCGCAGCTCGCCGTCCTCGCGGACCAGCGGCGTCGCGATCCGGTCCGGAGCGGACTGCCACGTGAACGCGAAGCGGTCCTTGTCGGTGATCCACTCCTCGTTGACCGCCGGGTCGTCGCCGGCCAGCCGGCGCATCACCTTGCCGCGGCGGTGGTCGACGCGGATCGCGGCCCCGCACGAGTCGTGCTCGGCGATGCTCGGGCTCGAGACCAGGTCGAACGGGCGCGAACGGAACCGGTAGGCGGCGCTGGTCAGCGCACCCACCGGGCAGATCTGCACCGTGTTCCCGGAGAAGTAGGAGGCGAACGGCTGGCCCGAGACGTCGGGCTGCGCGATGCCGAGCGGGACGTCGACCACCTTCGAACGGTCGTCCCCGGGCGGCGCGAAGTCCAGCACCTGCTCGTCGAAGCGGCCGATCTGCTGCTCCGCGCCGCGCTCCTGCAGCGCGATGAACTCGTCGCCGGCGATCTCCTCGCTGAAGCGGGTGCAGCGCTGGCACAGCACGCACCGCTCGCGGTCGAGGAGCACCTGGGAGGAGACGTGGATGGGCTTGGGGAAGGTGCGCTTGATGTCGACGAACCGTGACGTCGCCCGGCCGTTCTTCATGGCCTGGTTCTGCAACGGGCACTCGCCGCCCTTGTCGCAGACCGGGCAGTCGAGGGGGTGGTTCATGAGGAGCATCTCCATGATGCCCTCCTGCGCCTTGTCCGCGACCGGCGAGGTGCGCTGCGTCTTGACGACCATGCCCGGCGTGACGGTCATGGTGCAGGACGCCTGCGGCTTCGGCATGGCGCGCACGTTGCCCTCGCGGTCCGGCATGGCGACCTCGACGAGGCACTGGCGGCACGCCCCGGCCGGCTCCAGCAGCGGGTGGTCGCAGAACCGCGGGATCTCGATGCCGACCTGCTCCGCCGCGCGGATGATCAGCGTCCCCTTCGGCACGGTGACCTCGACCTCGTCGATCGTGCAGGTCACGGTCTCCACAGGGGCGTCGGCCGCGCCGGGCGTCCCCTTGTCCGTGGTGGCGGTCATCGGTGGCCTCCCGCACCCGCGAGCGCCGGCGGCGCCTGGGGTGTGTCGTCGAACAGCGTGGACCGGGCCGGGTCGAACGGGCAGCCCCGGCCGTCGAGGTGCGCCTCGAACTCGTCCCGGAAGTACTGGATGCTCGAGGTGATGGGCGACGTCGCCCCGTCACCCAGCGCGCAGAACGCGCGGCCGAGGATGTTGTCGCACAGGTCGAGCAGCAGGTCGATGTCGGGGGCGGTGCCCTCGCCGGCCTCGATGCGGTGCAGCACCTGCTTGAGCCAGTAGGTCCCCTCCCGGCACGGTGTGCACTTGCCGCAGGACTCGTGGGCGTAGAAGTCCGTCCAGCGGCTCACGGCGCGCACCACGCAGGTGGTCTCGTCGAAGATCTGCAGCGCCCGGGTGCCGAGCATGGACCCCGCCGCCCCGACCGACTCGTAGTCGAGGGGGACGTCGAGGTGCTCCGCCGTGAACAGCGGCGTCGAGGACCCGCCCGGCGTCCAGAACTTCAGCTCGTGGCCCTCGCGGACCCCGCCGGCGAGGTCGAGGAGCTCGCGGAGCGTGATGCCGAGCGGCGCCTCGTACTGCCCCGGCCGGGTCACGTGCCCCGACAGGGAGAACAGGCCGTGGCCCTGCGACTTCTCGGTCCCCATCGACGCGAACCACTCGGCACCCTTGGCCACGATGCCGGGCACGGACGCGATCGACTCGACGTTGTTCACCACGGTGGGGCGGGCGTACAGGCCGGCGACGGCAGGGAACGGCGGCTTGAGGCGCGGCTGGCCCCGCTTGCCCTCGAGGGAGTCGAGCAGCGCCGTCTCCTCGCCGCAGATGTACGCGCCGGCCCCCGCGTGCACCGTCACCTCGAGGTCGAACCCCGACCCCTGGACGTCGGTGCCGAGATAGCCCGCGTCGTAGGCCTCCTGCACGGCGGCCAGGAGGCGGCGGTAGACGTGCAGCACCTCGCCACGGACGTAGATGAACGCGTGGTGGCACCCGATGGCGTAGCTCGTGATCGCCACGCCTTCGATCAGGTGCTGCGGGCTGGCGAGCATCAGCGGGATGTCCTTGCAGGTGCCCGGCTCGGACTCGTCGGCGTTGACCACCAGGTAGCGCGGTCCGCCGTCGGGCGCGGGGAGGAAGCCCCACTTCATGCCGGTCGGGAAGCCCGCGCCGCCGCGTCCGCGCAGCCCCGAGTCCTTGACCGCCTGCACCAGGTCCGCCGGGTCCTGCGCCAGCGCGGCACGCAGACCCTCGTAGCCACCGTGGGCCAGGTAGGTCTCCAGCGTCCACGACCGCTCGGCGTCCCAGGTGTCGCTGAGCACCGGCGTGAGCACGTCAGTCATCAGAACCCTCCGTTCGCTTGCCCGGCTCCGACGCGTCCGGCATGCCCGGCTTCTCGTCCTGCGCCGTCGTCGGTTTGCGCTCGGCGCTGGACTGCGCCGTGCCCGTCTCCGGCGGCACCTCGGTCGCCGGCTCGCCCGCCGCGTCCGCGCCGTCGGGCTCGGGGGCGGTCCAGCCCCGCTCGCGCGCGATCCGCAGACCCTCGAGCGTGGGGCCGCCGGCGCCCGTGCCCTCGTCGGCGCGCCCGTCGGGGAAGCCCGCGAGGATCCGGCTCGTCTGCTTGAACGAGCACACGCTCGACGCCCCGCGGGTCGGCACGACCTCCTCGCCCGCCCGGAGGCGGTCGGCGATCTCGGTGGCCGACTGCGGGGTCTGGTTGTCGAAGAACTCCCAGTTGACCATCATCACGGGGGCGTAGTCGCAGGCCGCGTTGCACTCGACGCGCTCCAGCGTGATCGAGCCGTCCGGCGTGGTCTCGTCGTGACCGACGTCGAGGTGCTCGGACAACCGGTCGAAGATCGTGTCCCCGCCCATCACGGCGCACAGCGTGTTGGTGCACACGCCCACCGTGTACGTCCCGTTGGGGTGGCGCTTGTACTGCGTGTAGAACGTCGCGACGGCCGAGACCTCGGCGGCGGTCATCTCCAGCCGCTCGGCGCAGAACAGGATCCCGTCCCGGCTCACGTAGCCGTCCACCGACTGCACCAGGTGCAGCATCGGCAGCAGCCCGGACCGCGGGTCGGGGTAGCGTGCCGTGATCTGCTCGGCGTCGGCCGTGAGCGCGGCCAGCGTCTCGGCGTCGTACCCCGTGCGCGACCGTGCGCCCACCGGTTCGGCCGTCATCGGTCCACCCCTCCCAGCACCGGGTCCAGGGACGCGACGGCGACGACGACGTCGGCCACCTGGCCGCCCTCGCACAGCACCGACACGGCCTGGAGGTTGTTGAACGACGGGTCGCGGAAGTGCGCCCGGTATGGTCTCGTGCCGCCGTCGGACACGAGGTGCACACCCAGCTCGCCGCGGGGGTGCTCGACCGTCTGCCACGTCTGCCCGGCCGGGACCCCGAACCCCTCGGTCACCAGCTTGAAGTGGTGGATGAGGGCCTCCATCGAGTTGCCCATGATGTGGCGGATGTGGTCCAGCGAGTTGCCCTGGCCGTCGGCCCCGACGGACAGCTGGGCCGGCCAGGCGATCTTCTTGTCCGCGACCATCACGCGCGCGCCCTCCGTGTCGTCGAGGCGCTGCAGGCACTGCTCGACGATCTTCAGCGACTGGTAGCACTCCTCGAGGCGCAGCACCACGCGCGAGTACGAGTCGGCGGCCGTGTCGGTCGGGACGTCGAAGTCGTACGTCTCGTACCCGCTGTACGGGAAGGCCTTGCGCACGTCGTACGGGTGCCCGGCCGAGCGCAGCACCGGGCCGGTGATGCCGAGGGCGAAGCAGCCCGCCAGGTTCAGCACGCCGACGTCCGTGAGACGCGACTTGAAGATCGGGTTGGCCAGCATCAGGTCGCCGAGCTGGCCCAGGTAACCGCGCACCTTGGGCAGCGCCGCGCGGACCTGGTCCGTGAAACCCTCCGGCGCGTCCGTCGCGACGCCGCCCGGACGGACGTACGCGTGGTTCATGCGCAGGCCGGTGATCGCCTCGAAGAGCCGCAGGATCTCCTCCCGCGCGGTGAAGCCGATCGTCATGACCGTCGTCGCGCCCATCTCGTTGCCGCCCGTACCGAGGCAGACGAGGTGCGAGGCGACGCGGTTGAGCTCCATCATCAGCACCCGGATGACGCTCGCGCGCTCGGGGATGTCGTCGGTGATGCCCAGCAGCCGCTCCGTGCCGAGGCAGTAGGCGGTCTCCTGGAACAGCGGCGCGAGGTAGTCCATCCGGGTGCAGAACGTGGTGCCCTGCGTCCAGGTGCGGTACTCCATGTTCTTCTCGATGCCCGTGTGCAGGTAGCCGATGCCGCAGCGCGCCTCGGTCACCATCTCGCCGTCGATCTCGAGCATCAGCCGCAGCACGCCGTGCGTCGACGGGTGCTGGGGACCCATGTTGACGACGATCCGCTCCTCGCCGATCGCCTCGCGCGCGATCTCGTCCCAGTCGCCGCCGGAGGCCTCGAAGCCCGGCACGCTGGGGCCGTAGTCCTCGCTCGGCGGGCGGGTCGAGCGCGCCGCGTGCGGGCTGTCATACGCGGGCGCGGTCATGAGTACTGCCTCCTCGTGTCCGGCGGCGGCACCGTGGCGCCCTTGTACTCCACGGGGATGCCACCGAGCGGATAGTCCTTGCGCTGGGGGTGCCCGGGCCAGTCGTCCGGCATCTCGATGCGGGCCAGGCCGGGATGGCCGTCGAACACGATCCCGAAGAAGTCCCAGGTCTCGCGCTCGTGCCAGTCGTTCGTCGGGTAGACGCCGGTGGTCGTGGGGACGTGCGGGTCGGCGTCCGGGCAGGTCACCTCGAGGCGCAGCCGGCGCGCGTGGGTCACCGACGTCAGGTGGTAGACGGCGTGCAGCTCGCGCCCGGCGTCCTCCGGGTAGTGCACGCCCGAGACCCCGAGGGAGAGCTCGAAGCGCAGGTCCTGGTCGTCACGCAGCACCTGGCAGACCCGCACGAGGTGCTCGCGGGCGACGTACAGCGTCAGCTCCGCGTCAAGGCTCGGCCCGTCGCCCTCGGCGGACCGGCGCGGGTCCGTGATCATGACCCGCTCCACGGCGTCGCCGAACGCGACGCCCTGCTCGTCGAGGACCTCCGCGAGGACGTCGACGGCCTCGTCGAACCAGCTCCCGTAGGGGCGCGTGGCGGCCGGGGGCATCGTGACCGTGCGCACCAGCCCGCCGTAGCCCGACGTGTCGCCCGTGTCGTGCGCCCCGAACATGCCCGTCCGCTCGGCGACGAGCTCCGCCGTCGGCTCCGGCAGGTCATGACCTCCGCGGGCGACCTCGCGCCCCTCGCCGGCCGTCACCGCAGCAGCCCGATCATCTGGGACGTGGGCGTCGCCTCGAGCGCCGCCGCCTCGGCAGCCTTCGCCGCCTCGACCCGGTTCACGCCGAGCGGCGCGTCCTGGATCTGCTGGTGCAGCGCGAGGATCGCGTTGATCAGCATCTCGGGACGCGGCGGGCAGCCCGGCAGGTAGATGTCGACCGGCAGGACGTGGTCGACACCCTGCACGATCGCGTAGTTGTTGAACATGCCGCCGCTGGACGCGCACACGCCCATCGACAGCACCCACTTGGGCTCGCTCATCTGGTCGTAGACCTGCCGCACGACGGGCGCCATCTTCTGGCTGACGCGCCCGGCCACGATCATCAGGTCCGCCTGGCGCGGCGACGCCCGGAAGACCTCCATGCCGAACCGGGACAGGTCGAAGCGCGACGCACCGGCCGCCATCATCTCGATGGCGCAGCACGCCAGCCCGAACGTCACCGGCCACACGGACGCCTTGCGCAGATAGCCCGCGAGGTCCTCGATCGTCGTGAGCAGGAAGCCCGACGGCGATTCCTCCAGCCCCATGTCTCCTCCTTCGCGGAGCGTCGGTGCCACCGCGGTGGCACCCTTGCCGAACTTCCTGTCAGACCCAGTCGAACCCGCCGCGCCGCCACTCGTAGACGAACGGCACGGTGATCAGCACCAGGAAGATGAGCATCGCCGCCAACCCGAACCCGGCCAGGACGACGAAGTCCACGGCCCACGGGTAGAGGAAGACGACCTCGATGTCGAACACGATGAACGTCATCGCCACGAGGTAGTACTTGATCGGTAGCCGGCCGCCGCCCATCGCGAGCGGCGTCGGCTCGATGCCGCACTCGTAGGCGTCGAGCTTGGCGCGGTTGTAGCGCTTGGGCCCGATGACGGCGCTCGCCGCCACCCCGCCGAGCGCGAGGACGGCGGCGATCCCCATGAGGACCAGCACCGGGACGTACGGGTTGCTCATCGGATCTCCTCCACGCTTGCGTCACTCCGTCGTGCCACGTCGGGTCTCATGCCCAGCTCCTCCAGGGCTCCTCGGCCTCATGCACGGGGCACCACCCTCGTCAGTCCCGCGATCACCCGGTCGACCCAGTCGCCGCCGCGGGGCTCGTAGCAGTCCGAGAGCAGCTTGAGGACGAACTGCATGACGACCCGCCGTGGCAGCCCGTACCGCACGCACAGCCGCATCACCGCGGGGTGCTCGATCAGGCGCACGAACCATCGCCCGAGCGTGTAGTAGCCGCCCAGGTCGTCACGCATCCGGTCGGTGTAGGTGGCCAGCGTGCGTTCGCGGGCGTCGTCGGTGACGCGGGTGCGGGCCTGCGCGATCGCGTCGGCGGCCACCCGGCCGGCCTGCAGCGCGTAGGCGATGCCCTCGCCGTTGAACGGGCTGACCATGCCGGCGGAGTCGCCGACGAGCAGCGCCCCGTCGGCGTACATCGGGGTCCGGTTGAACCCCATCGGCAGGGCCGCGCCGCGCACGGGACCGACCTGGTTGTCGGGCGTGAAGCCCCACTCGGCGGGCGTGTTGCGCATCCAGGCGGCCATCAGCGCGCGGTAGTCGTGCCCGGTGGCGGACTGGCGTGCCGGCGTCGAGCTCACGGAACCGAGGCCGACGTTGGCGGTGCCGTCGCCGAGCGCGAAGATCCAGCCGTAGCCGGGCAGGAGGTTCGACTCCCCCGGCACGCCGTCCCACAGCTCGAGGTGGGACTCCATGAAGGCGTCCTCGTGACGGGATGTGGTCCCGCCGGACTGCTCGGTGCGGAAGTAGGTGCGGACGGCGGTGCCCATGGGACGGTCGTCCCGACGGGTGATGCCGAGCGTGGTCGCGAACCGTGAGGACACGCCGTCGGCGGCGACGACGACGGGAGCGCGGTAGGTGGTGGCAGGCCCGTCGGCGCGGCCGCGGCCGTCGAGCGGCTGGGCCGTGACGCCCACGACCCGGCCGCTGCGCTCGTCGGTGAGCGCCCCGGCGACCCGGGTCCGCTCGACGAGCTTGGCGCCGGAGGCCTGCGCGTGCTGGACCAGCCGGTGGTCGAGCGACATGCGGGACCGGGCCATCCCGTAGCCGGGGTAGGTGGTGAGCTCGGGCCAGGCGAGCTCCCAGGACCGTCCGCCGGCCACGACGCGCAGACCCTCGTTGCGGATCCAGCCGTCGTCGGCGCGGGTGTCGACGCCCATCCGGGCGAGCTCCGCCACGGCGCGCGGCGTCAGGCCGTCGCCGCAGATCTTGTCCCGGGGGAAGGACGCCTTGTCCAGCAGAAGGACGTCGAGACCGGCGGAGGCGCACCAGTGCGCGGTCGAGGCGCCGGCCGGCCCGGCGCCCACGACGATCACGTCTGCGTCGTCGCGATGCGATGCTCGCACTGCCCCACCTCCCTCGAAGAGAGACCCCGACTCCGTTGCCGGGGACGTCTTGTGAACTCAGTCACAACGTACTGCGCGTCACTCTAGTCACGATCCTCCGCAGATGTGTAGGAAGGCAAACCTTCCCTGGCGCGCACGCTGGCGTCGAGGCAGGTCGCGACATACGGTCGAACCGCATCCGCGCACCGACCGACCACGCACCTCTCATCAGGAGGCACCGCACCATGAAGGCAACGACCGCGCTCGTCATCGGCGCCGCACTGGGCTACTTCCTCGGCACGGAGAAGGGTCGCTCGACCCTCGACCAGGCCAAGGGGTGGGCCACCGAGACCTGGCACGACCCTCGGGTCCAGGAGAAGGTCGCGGAGTTCAGCAAGAGCTGACCGCGGCCTCGGCCTGCCGAACAACGAGTTCTGGACCGTTCTGGCTCACCAGAACGGTCCAGAACTCGTTGTTCGGCGGCCAGGGAGACCGGGGGCGGTCAGGGAGACCGGGGGCGGTCAGGGGCGGACGGCGCGGTGCAGGGCGACGATGCCGCCCGACAGGTTCCGGTAGCCCACCTGCGCCCACCCGGCGTCCAGCATCAGCCGGCCGAGCGCCTCCTGGTCCGGCCAGGCGCGGATCGACTCCGCCAGGTACTCGTAGGAGTCCTTCTCCCGCGTCACCGTGGACGCCACGACGGGCAGCGCCCGCATCAGGTACTCGAGGTAGGCCCGCCGGAACGGCGCCCACGTCGGGTGCGAGAACTCGCTGATGACGATCCGCCCGCCCGGCCGCACGACCCGCAGCATCTCGGCCAGCGCCGCCGAGGTGTCGACCACGTTGCGCAGGCCGAAGCTGATCGTCACCACGTCGAAGGCGGCGTCCGCGAACGGCAGCCTGGTGGCGTCCCCCGCCACGAACGGCAGGTCCCCCCGACGCGACTTGCCCACCTGGAGCATGCCGAACGAGAAGTCCGAGGGCACGACGACGGCACCGGCGTCCGCGAACGGCTCGCTGGACGTCCCCGTCCCGGCCGCCAGGTCGAGCACCCGTTCCCCGGGGCTCGCGTCGACCGCCGCGACGGTGATCCGTCGCCACCGGCGGTCCTGCCCGAGCGAGATCAGGTCGTTCGTCAGGTCGTACCGCCGAGCGATCCCGTCGAACATCGACGCGACCTCGGCGGGGTTCTTCTCCAGGCTGGCGCGGGACACGTCGCACATCGTGCCACGTCTGCCCCGGACCGGCCGCCGGGACCCTGCCACGCGGGCGTCACGGTGCGTCGGCGGCGTATCCTGGACGCGATGTCCGCCACGCCCCACCCGGCGCCGGTACCGCCGTCGGGCGCGTCCTCCGGCAGCCGCACGTACGCCACCGAGCCCCAGCCGCTCGTCGTGCGCACCACGCGCATCGACCCCCTGCCGGCAGACCTGACGGCCCTGGTGGACCTGCTCCCGGACACGCAACCGCTGACGTGGGTGCGCCGGGGCGACGGCCTCGTCGGCTGGGGGGAGGCACTGCGGCTCGACACGTTCGGGCCCGGCCGGTTCGCCGACGCCGAGGCCGCCTGGCGCTCCACGCTCGCCCGCGCCGTCGTGCGCGACGAGGTCGGCCTGCCCGGCACCGGACCGGTCGCGTTCGGCACCTTCGCGTTCGACGACGGCGGGACCGGCGACCACTTCGACGGCGCCCGCCCGGAGGGCTCGCTCGTCGTGCCCCGCGTGGTCGTCGGACGGCGCGGGGACGTGTCGTGGATGACGACGATCGCGCCCGGGGACCAGCTGGAGGCCCCCGGTCCCGACGCCCTCGCCCGGACCGTGCGCGAACCGGTCACCGACCCCGGGCGGGTGACCCTCGCCGACGGTGCCGTCGCCGCCCGCGACTGGCCCGCCGTCGTCGCCGAAGGTGTCGAACGGATCCAGGCCGGCGAGCTCGAGAAGGTCGTCCTGGCCCGCGAGGTGCTCGCCACCGCGGAACGCCCGGTCGACCCGCGCTGGGTGCTGCGCCGGCTCGCCGACGGCTACTCCTCCTGCTGGACGTTCTCCGTGGCCGGGATGGTGGGTGCCACGCCCGAGCTGCTCGTGCGCAGCGAGAAGGGCCTCGTGACGTCCCGCGTGCTGGCGGGCACCATCCGTCGCGAGCCGGGCATGAGCGACGACGACGCCCTGCTGCACGCGGCCCAGCTCGCCCGCTCCTCGAAGGACCTCGAGGAGCACGAGTTCGCCGTCAGCTCCGTCGCGGGTGCCCTCGAGCCGTTCTGCTCCTCGATGAACGTGCCGGACGCGCCGTTCGTGCTGCACCTGCCCAACGTCATGCACCTGGCCTCCGACGTCACGGCCGTGCTCGACCCGGGCTCCCGGGCCAGCTCGCTGACGCTCGCGGCGGCGCTGCACCCCTCCGCCGCCGTCTGCGGCACCCCGACCGTCGCCGCCCGCGACCTCATCCGCGAGATCGAGGGCATGGACCGCGCCCGGTACGCCGGGCCGGTCGGCTGGGTCGGGGCCGACGGCGACGGCGAGTGGGGCATCGCGCTCCGCTCGGCGGAGCTCGGCGACGACCCGCGGCACGTGCGGCTTTTCGCCGGCTGCGGGATCGTGGCGGCGTCCGACCCGCAGTCCGAGCTGGCCGAGTCCGAGGCCAAGCTGGTGCCGATGTCCTGGGCGCTCGGCGCCGCCTGACCGACGGACCCGGTCAGTCCTCCCAGACCTGCTCGCGGAAGCTGCTCCACACCTGCTCCTCGGAGACGGCACCGAGGAACCCGATCGTCGGGTTCGCCAGGGCCAGCAGCCACCCGGTGAGCGTCGGTGGGTCCTCCGGGTCGACGACGAGGCGCTCACCGTCCGGCAGGCCGGCCCGCAACGAGGTGAGGTACATCGCGGCGTCGCCCTCCAGGGTCACCCGGCCGGCCTCCGTGATCGTCCCCCCGTCGCCGGTGCCGGCGTCGGCGTACGTCTTGAGCCGGAAACCGTCGAGCTCGACGCGGTCCGCCACGATCTTCAGCGCCAGACGGCGCCCGCTCGGCGTCGCCGCGGGCACCGAGACGACCGAGACGGACTGCAGACCCTCCATGCGCAGGTCCTCGGACTTCAGCTCGCCCGGGACGGAGAAGACGTCCGCATCCTCGCGGCCGCCCTGCGTCACCGGTGGCCCGTCCTCCTTTGGCGGTGCGGGTTCGTCGTCGCCGTCCTGCGGCTCGTCGGAGGCGTCCTCCGCCCCGTCGGATCCCGCGCCGTCGTCCGGGCCGCCGTCCGCGGCGTCGTCGCCCGCTGAGGGCGACGGGGACGGCTCGGCGTCCCCGTCGCCCTCAGGATCGTCCGGGCAGGTGACGCCGAACCAGTCGCACAGGACCGGCCCGCGCACCGCGCCGGACGCCGCCGGCTCGGCCGGGAGCGGCGCCACCGCGAGGGCGAGCGCCGCGAGGGCGCCCACCGCCGCGGAGTGGCGCGGGCCGCCGTCGGGCACCTCGACGGGCTCCGGGGCGGCGCCGTCGTCCGGGGCCTCCCGGGACCCGGTTGCTTCTGTCGCCTCCGGGGTTTCCGGGGCCGCTGTGGCTCCCGGGGCGTCCGGGGCCACGTCGCGGGGCAGCCAGGACACGGCGAGGATCCCACCGACGACGCCCAGCACCATGCCGATGCCGAAGCCTCCGAGGTTGACCCCGAGCAGCGAGTACACGGCGATCCCGATCGTCAGGATGCCGTAGAACACCCGGAACTGCGGCTGGGCCAGGAGCAGCGCGCCGAGCAGGACGAGCACGAGCGGCAGCAAGGTCGTCTGCATGCCCTCGATGCCGAGCTGGATCTCGAACCCGTCGATCCGCAGCCGGCCGGAGAACCAGAGGACCACGCCGGCCAGCACCGCGAGCACCCCGCCGGCGAAGGGCCGCGTGCGCCGCCACCCGGCGAACCGCACGCGGCGGCTCGCCGGGACGGCGGGAGCCTGCGCGGCACGCCCCCCGCCCCCTCTCAGAAGCACTCTTTACCGTCGGTCAGGCGCAGGTGCAGGTCCGCGAGCTTGAAGACGGCTGCCGACGTGCTCATGGAGACCTGCTGGAGTCCGTCGATCCTGATGGAGTCCGAGTCCATGGCGAAGTCGCCCTTGCTGCCCTTGGCCTTCGTCGTGACCGTGGAGGCGTCCACGCCGATGCGGATCTCCCCGAAGGTCGCGGTGCCGCGCAGGTCGCTCATGCCGATCTGCAGGTCGGTGGCCTCGACCGGGTTCTTCGGATCGGTGCCCGCGGAGATCATCAGGCCCAGCGGCATGCCGGGGACCTTCACCGACTGGCAGAGGTTGTCGAGCGTGGCGTCCTTGATGTTGGCGATCGCCACCGGGTGCTTGGCGCCCTTGGCGTCCTTGGCCACTCCGGCGTACTGCGAGAAGCCGGTCCCGTCGAGCTTGTCCGCCGAGATCTTGAACTGCTGGCTGGAGACCGCCATCGAGACGGGGACCGAACCCTGGGCGACACCGACGGACAGTGCGCCGATCAGTGCCACTGTCGGCACGGTGGCCAGCAGGGCGCGCCCGCGCCGGGTGCGGGTCAGAGAGCTGATCTTCATCGTTCCTCCCACTCACGGATGGGCGACGCCGATGTCGCCCGACGGCGTGACACTACGACTCTATTGAGGCAGCGTCAATAGTGTCGACCGTATCCGGCCCTAGGATCAGCACATGGCGCCACGCACCCGGATGAGTCCCGACGAACGACGCCAACAGCTCCTCGCGCTGGGCGTGGCAGCCCTGGCCGACCGGCCCCTCGAAGCCGTGACCGTCGAGGACCTCGCCGCCGCCGCCGGCGTCTCCCCCGGGCTCGTGCACCACTACTTCGGCAGCCGCCAAGGGCTGCACTCCGCGATCGTGCGCACCGCCCGCGACGCCATGCTGCACGCCACCGAACCCCGCGAAGACCTGCCGCCACGGGCGCGCCTGCGCGACACCCTCGACCGCTTCGTCGAGTTCGTGCGCGAGCACGAGGCCACCTTCTACTCGCTCGTGCGCGGCACCGCGAGCGGCGACGAGAGCGTGCGCGCCACGGTGCAGCACGCGCGCGACGTCCTCGCCGGATACCTGCGCGACGTCTTCCAGGAGATCGGCGTCGCACCCGGGCCGCTGCTCGACACCGCGCTGCACTCCTGGATCTCGTTCGCCGAGCAGGCACTCATCGAAGCCGCGGGCGACCCCGCCGTCCCGGCCGCGGAGCTGACGGTGTTCCTCGAGCGCAGCGCCATCGGGGTCGCCGGGGCGCTCGACCCGGCCCTGCGGCCGGAAGCCTGACACGAAAGACCCCGGGGCGACCGACGGACGAAAGGGGCGTCGGTCGCCCCGCGCAGGGGCTCGGCGGGGGTCAGCCGCCGAACATCTCACGCAGCCAGCCGGGGATGTTCTCGGGCTGCGTCGGGTCAGAGGACTCGCCGCCCTGGTCGGTCCCGCCGTCGTCGGACCCCTGGCCCTCGCCCGAGCCAGGGCTCTGCCCGCCCGGCGCACCGGAGCCCGTGGTGTCCTCCCGCACCGCGAACGTGACGTCCACCGTCTGCGACCGACCGTCGCGGACATAGGTGAGCGTGGCCTGCTCGCCGGCCGTGCGCTCCCGGACGTGCGCCGTGAGCGACTCCGCGCCGTTCACCGAGTCCTCGTCCACCGCGACGATCACGTCACCGGCCCGCAGACCGGCCTCGGCCGCGGGCGAGCCCTCGGTGATCTCGCCGACCTCCGCGCCGCGCCGCGTGACGCCGTCGGCGGTCGCCGTGGCGTCCCGGAGCGAGACGCCCAGGAACGCGTGCTCGGCGGTGCCGCCCTCGATGAGCTGGTCGGCGACGCTCGTGCCCAGGTTCACCGGGATGGCGAAGCCCAGGCCGATCGAGCCGGAGCGGTTCCCCCCGCCGGACAGGGTGGCGATCGACGACGTGATGCCCACGACCCGGCCCTGCGCGTCGAACAGCGGACCACCCGAGTTCCCAGGGTTGATCGCGGCGTCGATCTGGATCGCGTTGGTGACGACGACCTCGTTCGAGTCCTCGCCCGACGCGGCCACGGGCCGGTCCAGGGCCGAGACGATGCCCGTCGTGGCAGTGTTCGCCAGACCCAGCGGGTTGCCGACGGCGAGGACCGAGTCGCCGACCTGCACGGCCTCCGAGTCACCGAAGGTGGCCGGCTGCAGGTTGTCCGGCGCGTCGTCGAGCTGCACGACGGCGAGGTCTGTGGTCGGGTCGGTGCCCACGATCGTCGCCTCGTACAGCCGGCCGTCGCTGAGGGTGACCTGCACGGTCCCCTCCGAGGCGGACGCGACCACGTGGTTGTTCGTCAGGACGTGACCCTCGGCGTCCAGGACGACGCCGGACCCCTCCGACCCGCCGGCCTGCCCGGAGACCTGGATCGCCACGACCGACGGCGCGACGGCGGAGGTGACGGCCTGCCAGTCGGGGTTCTGGTCGCTCGAGCTCGCCACGGGCGCCGCCTCGGACTGCTCCGGCGCGCCGACCTCGGCGAGCGACGCGGCGGGGTCGTCGGCCAGCGGGCCGGTGATCGCGTACGTCGCGCCGCTCGCGAGCACCGCGGCTCCGGCCGCCGCGGCCACGACCGGGACCCACACCGAGCGCTGGCGCGTGGCCGCCGCCGGGTGCTGCTGGTACTGCATGTGCTGCTGGTAGCCGGGCTGGTACGACGGCGCACCGCCACCGTAGGGCGCGCGCGGGTCGGCGGTGCGATATGGCTGCTGCTGGGTCGCCGAAGGGTGCGCGAACTGCGCCGGGCGGTGCGGCTCGGCCGGGCCGTGCTGCTGCTCCCGCGAACCCGCGTGCTGCGGCTCGGTCGGCTGGGTGACGGGGTGCCCGCCTGCGGACGGCTGCTGCGGTGACGTGTCGTCGGTGCTCATGTGCCCTCTCCCTCGATGTCCTGGGTACAGGAAACACCGTGATCCTGGAGCGGCCCTTGGCTGAACCTGTAAAACCCCTGGCAATCGGTATCAGCGCAGGTCAGCGATGCACTACCTCGCCAGGCGGGCCACTACCTCGGCGTGGATGCGGGCCGTGAGGTCGCGGGACTCCGCCAGCCGCGCGGCACGCGCCACCGGCACCTCGATCACCCGGACCCCGTGCGACGGCCCGGCGAGCACGTGCCGCAGGGACGGGACGTCCTCGACGAGCTGGTGGTCCACGCCGTAACCGGCACACAGCTGGGCGAGGTGCGCGCCGTGCGGCGTGCCGAAGACCCGCTCGAACGTCGACGCCGCGTCCGGACCGGTGGCCGCCAGCGCCCCGTGCTCGAGGGTCGCGAAGATCGAGCCGCCGTCGTCGTTCACCACGACCACGTCGAGGTCGACGGCGGGCTCGCCGGGGCCGCGCAGCAGCCCGCCCACGTCGTGCAGGAACGTCAGGTCGCCGACGAGCACGCGGGTCCGACGGCCCGCACGACCGGCCCCGACGGCGATGCCCGTCGCGGTGGAGACGGTGCCGTCGATCCCCGCCAGACCACGGTTCGCGAGCACCGTCGGGATCGGGCCCGGCTCGAGACCGAGCACGAGGTCGAGGTCGCGCACCGGGTTCGAGGCGCCCACGACCAGGACGTCGTCCCCGCCGCTGGCGGCGACGACGGCGCGGGCGACGGCGAGCGCCGCGTGCGGAGCGCCGCGCAGTCCGGCCCGCACCGCCTCGTCGGACGTCACGGCCGCCACGACCCCGGCCGCAGCGTCGCTCGCCGCACGCCACCGCGCCGCGAAGGCCCCGCCGTCGGCCGGTGCCGACGGTTCGAACCACCGCTCGTGCAGGGCGTCGACCACCCGGGTCGCGTTGCGGGCGGCGTCCGGCCACGGGCCACCACCGGGCGCGACGACGGTGACGGCCACGTCGGGTCGGGCGAGCAGCCGCTGCACCGGGCGGGACAGGGTGGGGTGCCCGAGGACCACGACCTGGTCGACGCCGTCGGCCACGCCGTCCACACCCAGCACCGACCGGTAGGCGGTCACCGCGAGGTCGCCACGCCCGGCTCCGGCCGAGGGCTCGGCGAGCAGCGGCCAGCCCTGCGCCTCGCTCAGGTGCCGTGCCGCCGGGCCGGCGCCGTCACCCGCCACGACCAGCGTGCGCGCCCGGTCGCCAGGCAGCGCCGGGTCGGCGCCCGGTCCCGGCGCGGGCGGCACCACCTCCACCGCACGGCGGGGACCAGGCGGCCCGGCGGCGGAGCGGTCGGACCCGTCCGGCGCCGGGTGCAGCGGGTCGCGGTAGGCCAGGTCGAGGTGGACCGGCCCCGGATACCTGTCCCGCGAGCCGAGGGCCGCAGCGACCACCCGGCGAGCGGTGGCGAGCAGGTCACGGACCTCCCCGTCGCGGCCGTCCGGCGCCGGGACGTCGACGGCGGCACGCACCGCGGTCCCGAAGATCCCGACCTGGTCGGTGGTCTGGGAGGCGCCGGTGCCGCGCAGCTCGTGCGGGCGGTCGGCGGTCAGCAGGACGAGCGGCAGCCCGGAGTGGTGCGCCTCGAGCACCGCGGGGTGCAGGTTCGCCACGGCGGTGCCCGACGTCGTGACCACGACGACGGGACGCGGCGCGGCCCGGGTGCCGCCGTCGGCCGCCGCACCGAGGACCGACCCGCGCGACAGGCCGAGCGCCAGGAAGCCGGCCGAACGCTCGTCGACCCGCACCTGCAGCACCAGGTCGCCGCGCACGTCGGCCTCGGCGAGCGCGTAGGCGAGGGGCGCCGAGCGGGAGCCGGGCGCCAGGACGGCGTCGCGCACGCCCTGGGCGACGAGGTCCGCGACCAGGGCACGCGCGGCGTCCACCGCAGGGCTCGCGCTGCCCGACGGCGGCACCCCGGTCACGCGGCACGCCCCGCGGCGAGCAGGGCGGCCAGCCGGTCGTGGCGCGCGAACCAGCGGTCCCGCAGGTCCGGGGGTGCGGCCGCGGCCGCCAGCCGGTCCGGGCCCGGGGCGACCCGGCCGACCGGGAGCGCGCCGTCGACGGGGAGCAGGGGCGCGTCGGTGACGTCGCGCACGAGGAGCTGGGACGTCGCCAGCCCGCAGGCGTAGGGCAGCTCGGGCAGGGCGGCCGCGAGCGCCACCCCGGCGGCCAGCCCCACGGACGACTCGAGCGCGGAGGACACCACGACCGGCAGGCCGACCTGCTCCGTCAGCTCCAGGCAGGCCCGCACCCCGCCGAGCGGCTGCACCTTGAGGACGACGACGTCGGCCGCCTCCTCGCGGACGACGCGCAGGGGGTCGTCGGCGCGCCGGATCGACTCGTCGGCCGCGACCGGTACCGCCACCCCACGGCGCACCGCCGCGAGCTCGGGGACGGTGGCGCACGGCTGCTCGACGTACTCCAGGCCGCGGGCGGCGGCGTCCAGGAGCGGGATGCGGCGCAGCGCCTCGTCGACCGTCCAGGCACCGTTCGCGTCCACGCGGATCGCGGCGTCGGGCATCCCGGCGTCGTCGAACGCGGCGCGCACCGCCTCGACGCGCGCGATCTCGGCGTCGACCGGTTCGACGGGTCCTCCCGTGCCGCCGACGCCCGGGCGCTGCGCGACCTTGACCTTGGCCGTGCGGCAACCGCCGGAGGCCAGCACGATCTCGCGGGCACGCTCCGGCCCGACGGCCGGCACGGTGACGTTCACCGGGACCCGGTCACGGACCGGAGCCGGGAACGGGTGGTCCGCCGCCTCCCGGGCCGCGCGCAACCACGCGGCCGACTCGCCGTCGTCGTACTCCCAGAACGGGCTGAGCTCGCCCCACCCGGCCTCGCCGCGCAGGAGCAGGCCGTCGCGGACGTCGAGGTCGCGGAACCGGGTGCGCAGCGGGCTCGACCAGGCGAACCGGCGCTGACTCGTCGCGGTGAGGTGGTCAGGCACGACCTCAGGGTAGGACGGTCGAGCGGGGTCGCGCGGCCCGGGACGTCAGTCGGTGAACTCCTCCGGCACCTTGCCGTAGGACCAGCGCCCGGGGGCGCGGACCGTCACGACCGGTACGGCCTGCGTCGTGGCCGTCGCCCGGCGCAGGGCGGCGGCGTCGTAGGCGATGAGCTCGTCGACGACCTCGTCCGGGTCGGCGACCTCGGTGTCTCGAGGTGGCATCGTGTTCATGTCTCCATGGTGCGACACCCTTGTGCAGAATGTGCGGTCGACGCGCGCGGATGCTCGCCACGCCGTGCAAGAGCCCTGTGCACGACCGTTCGCCGGGCCGTTCCTGAACGCCACCTGATCACCTGGTCGGCGGACACTCAGGTTCGTGTGGGTACGGTCGGTCGACCAGCATTCTTCACGAGGAGTGACCATGTCGATCAAGCGCCCGTTCGTCGCGCTCTCGGTGGCCGCGGTCGTCGCGCTCGCCGGCTGCACGTCCGAGACCGACGAGAGCCCCGAGTCCACCCCGAGCGCCGAGCAGTCCCCGGGTGCCGGCCCGGAGGTGCCCGAAGCCGACCTGGACGACGTGCCCGACGTCGTCGCCGAGGTCAACGGCGAGGAGCTCGGCCGCGACGAGTTCGTCTCCAGCTACCAGGGCCAGCTGCAGCAGGCAGCGATGTCGCAGCAGACCACCGGCCAGGAGGTCGACCAGGACGCCCTCAAGCAGCAGGTCGTCGAGCAGCTCGTGGGCAACCGCCTGCTGACGCAGGCTGCGTCCGAGGCCGGCATCGAGGTCACCGAGAAGGACATCGACGCGACGCTCGAGGACGTGGCGGCCCAGAACGGGATGCAGTCCGCCGACGAGGTCGTCGCCGCGCTCGGCGAGCAGGGCATGTCGGAGGACGAGGTGCGCTCGGACGCGGCGTCGCAGTTCCAGGTCAACGCCTACGTCGAGGCCGAGGCGGACATCGAGGAGCCCACCGAGGACGAGCTGCGCGACCAGTACGACACCCTCGTCGAGCAGATGGAGGCCCAGGGCGGCGAGGGAGCCTCGCAGGCCGAGATCCCGCCCTTCGAGGAGGTCCGCGACCAGCTCGCCCAGCAGGCGACCAGCCAGCAGCAGGGCGCCGCGATCGACGAGATCGTGTCCACGCTGCGCGACGAGGGCGACGTGACCATCCACCTGTGAGCGGACGCGGGGCCGGGCGCGCATGGCTCTGCAGCGAACGACGCCGCACCGCCCCGCCCGGCCTTCACGACCGGGATCCCGTGCAGGATCTGCCGCGCGAGGAGTTCGGCTCCTGATCGGGCGTTCCCGAGGCGGTCTGACGACCAAGATCCATGCCGCGGTCGACGGCCACGGGCGGCCGCTGGCCGCGGTCGTCACGGGTGGGCAGCGCAACGACGGGGCCGTGCTCGCCAGCGTGCTGGCCGACATCCGTGTTCTACAGCTCGGTGCCGGACGTCCGCGCACCAGGCCCGCCGCGGTCATCGCCGACCGCGCGTACTCCTCGGGCGTCACTCGTCGGATGCTCGCTGCCCGCGGGATCAAGGCGGTGGTCCCGCAGAAGAAGGACGAGATCGCCGCCCGTCAACGCAAGGGCTCCCCTCGGCGGGCGGGTGCCCCACGTGGACGCGGCCGCCTACACGGGCCAGCAGCAAAGTCGAGCCGGAGAGCTACCGGCAGCTCGACCGTCCGGGCAGGCTCCCCTTCCCGCCCGTCCGCGGAACGAGGGGCGCCCACCTCGAGCCGTTCCCAGTAGGTGTCCACGGCGAGGACCTGTTGGCCAGCTCGCGATCCCCACTCCGGGTGATCTGTGACCGCCCAGCACTCGGGGCCGTCGTCGCTCAGGACGAGGAAGTTCCTCAATCCCGCACCGGAAATGGGAGACACGCTGTAGCGGTCTTCGGCACGTCAGGCACCCAGCATCCCCAGCGGGACGACCACCACCCCGTCCGGTCGCACGTAGCCGTACTCGCTGCCGGTGATCACGCCGAGCACCGCAGGACCACCGGTGTGCTCTGCGTCCAGCTTTGCCGCGAAGCGCAGCAGGGCCGCCGCCGCCGCGTCGACCTGGCCCGCACCGAGCTTGACCTCGAACGCGCCGAACACGCCGTCCCGTCGTTGAACCACGGCGTCGATCTCGAGGTTGTCGGAGTCGCGGTAGTGGAAGACCCGTGCGTCCAGGGCATCGGCATAGGCGCGTAGGTCTCGGACCACCAACGACTCGAAGAGGAGGCCGAAGGTGTTCAGGTCCGCGAGGAGCCGATCGGCGTCGGCCTGCCACGCTGCCGCCGCGAGCGAGGGATCGACGAGGTGGACGCGCGGCCGCGTACGCAACCGAGCCCTCGACCGCAGGCGTGGCGACCAGGCGGGCTGCTCCTGAAGAACCATGAGCCGGCGGAGATCAGCGAGATAGTCGTAGACCGTGGTGCGGGCCATCGCGCCGTCTGGGCCGTCGACCTCACGCGTCAGCCGGTCGACGACGAGCTCCATCGCGGTGTTCCGGGCCAACGCGTGCAGCAACCGTCCAGCACGTGCGGGATCCCGCCGCGACGTGTCGAGGCGTCCGAGGTCCGTATCGGCGATCGAGGCCAGGTAGTCCGACGACGCCTGCGCAGCAGCGACCTCGTCCATGCTGAGGTGCAGGGGCCACCCACCCCGGACCACGAGCCGTGCCAGGTCAGGAACTGACAGGTCGGAACGCCCAGGTATCGGTGGGTCCCCGTCGAGGAGTGCTCGCAACGACATCGCACCGCTCGACTCGCCGGACTCGGCGAGTGACATCGGCCGCATCTCCACACGCGCGAACCGTCCCGCGCCGGTGTGGCGCCGGGCATCATCGTCCGGCACCGCCGACCCGGTCAAGATGAACTGCCCCGGCTTCCCTCGGTCGTCGACGGTTGCGCGCACCCCGTTCCAGAGACGGGTCGCGTCGACCTGCCACTCGTCCACGAGACGCGGCGTCGCGCCGGCCAGGACGAGCTGCGGGTCCACATCGAGAGCCGCACGCGCCGCGTCATCGTTCTGGAAGTACACGGCGCTCGCGGCGTGCTGCCGAGCGGTGGACGTCTTGCCGCACGCACGCGGCCCTTCGATGAGCACGGCTCCCGCTGAGCGGAGCCGCTCTGCCACCAGCCTGTCGGCGATCCTCTTGATGTACGCCATCAGGCAATACTACAGTTTGCAGGTTTTCCAGGCTACACTTTGCGGCCGATCTGGACTTTACTTTGCAGAACAGCCAGCGCGGACCGTCGACCGGTGGCGCGCACTACGCTGGCCCGCGTGAGCAACAGCGACCTCCCCGCACCCGTCTCCGAGACCTTCGACACCGACCGCTGGCGCACCGTCGTCGGGTTCGAGGACCTGACCGACCTGACGTACCACCGCGGGGTGGAGCGCTCCACCGGCGACGACGGGTCCGCGCAGGTGCGTGACCTGCCCGTCGTGCGGGTCGCCTTCGACCGGCCCGAGGTGCGCAACGCGTTCCGCCCGCACACCGTCGACGAGCTCTACCGGGTGCTGGACCACGCCCGCATGACCTCCGACGTCGGGACCGTGCTCCTCACCGGCAACGGCCCGAGCCCCAAGGACGGCGGCTGGGCGTTCTGCTCCGGCGGGGACCAGCGCATCCGTGGTCGCTCCGGCTACCAGTACACGACGGCCGACGGTGCGGGCCGGCCCGTCAGTGGCGCCGACACCGCCGACCACATCGACCCCGCCCGCGCCGGGCGCCTGCACATCCTGGAGGTGCAGCGCCTCATCCGCACCATGCCCAAGGTGGTGATCGCCGTCGTCGACGGCTGGGCCGCCGGGGGCGGGCACTCGCTGCACGTGGTCGCCGACCTGTCGATCGCCTGCCGCCAGCACGGGAAGTTCAAGCAGACCGACGCCGACGTCGGGTCGTTCGACGGCGGGTACGGGTCGGCCTACCTGGCACGCCAGGTGGGGCAGAAGCGCGCGCGGGAGATCTTCTTCCTCGCGCGGGAGTACTCCGCGGACGACGCCGAACGCTGGGGGGCGGTCAACGAGGTCGCCGAGCACGACGACCTCGAAGGGCTGGCGGTCGAGTACGCCCGCACCATCGCGGGGAAGTCCCCGCAGGCGGTCCGCATGCTCAAGTTCGCCTTCAACCTGGCCGACGACGGCCTCATGGGCCAGCAGGTGTTCGCTGGGGAGGCGACGCGGCTCGCGTACATGACCGACGAGGCCGTCGAGGGCCGGGACGCGTTCCTGGCGAAGCGCGACCCCGACTGGTCCGGATTCCCGTACGCCTACTGATCCGGCGACGAGCCGGCGGCCTGATCGGCGACGGTGAGGGAGCCGGTCGTCGCCGGCATCAGCTCGACCCACGTGCTGCCCGGCTCCAGCTCGACGGTCTCGCCGCCGGCCGTCAGCTCGACCGCGTCGGCGAGCTCGCCCTTGGACCACTCCACCTCGAGCGTGCGACCGCCGCTCGCGACGACCCCCGTGCCCGACGCGCCGACGAGCCGGGTCTCCGGCACCGCCGCGCCCGAGGCGTCCCGGAACTCGGTGTTCACCACCTCGACCTCGAGCACCACCACGTTCGTCGCGGAGTGCTGGTCCCCTGAGGTCGACATCGACGGGCTCGTGCCCTCGCTGCGCAGCCACGCTCCCGTGTCCTCGTCCCACTGCCAACCCGTCGTCTGCATCCGGGACATCACGACCTCCAGCGACGACGCCGGCGTCCCGTCGCTCGCGGCGGTCCCCTCACCCGGGTCGTCCGCGATCGCGAACTGTGCCGGCGGCGGCACGCTGCGCTCGCCGTCGGCCTGCGCCAGGAACGCCGCGGGGTCGCCGATCACGTTGTGCGGCGCGGGCCGGGCCGGATTCCGCCGAAAGCCCGCGTCGCCCGCATCCATGATCACCGACTGGGCGCCGCTGGCGTCCACCGCGTCGATGAACGGCCGCTGGGCGCCGGAGTAGGCGAGGATGCCGCCCAACGGCGCGACGATCGCAGGGTCCATCGGGCGGACGGAACGCACGGGCTCGACGGCGTCCGGGACCGACGAGTGGAACACGGCGACGTAGCGCGTGATCCCGCCCTCGACGACCTCCTCCCACACCATGTCCGCCTGCTCCAGACCGGTCTGCGGCCGCGCCTCGCGAGAGTTCTCGATCTTGACCGCCAGCGCCGGGCGGTCCGCGACCTCGTCCGCCTCGACCCCCGTCAGGGGCCACACGGCCCGCACGTCGGGGGCGGGCGGCGAGCCCTTCTGCGCGTCGACGGCGGCCGGGACCGTCGTCGTCGGGGTCGGGTCCGGGCCGCCGCCGCACGCGGCGACGAGCAGGGCGGCCGCGGCGAGCGCGCCCGGCGCCGCCAGCCGCGCGAACCGTGCGGTCATCAGTCCTCCGAGGGTGTGTGCTGGCGCACACGGTACGTCATGACACGTCCCACGAGCCGGAGCGCTCCGGCACCAGCTCGACCCACGTGTTCCCCGGCTCGAGCAGCACCTTGCCGCCACCCGGCCGTTTCAGCCGTAGCGGCGCCTTGGTCCCCTTCTTGGACCACTTGACGTTCACGGCCCGGCCGCCACCGAGCAGCATCCCCTTGCCGCGGCCGACGAGCTCGGCCTTCGGCACCGGAGCGCCGCTCGGATCCCGGTAGCCGGTGTTCGTGACATCGACGCGCAGCAGCAGGACGTTGCGCGCCGTGACACGCTTGCCCGAGGACATCGACGCCCGGCCGTCGTCGCTGCGCCGGTAGGAGCCCTTGGCCCAGCCCCACGTGGTGCGCTGCGCCGGGGAGAGCCGCACGTCCGCCGTCCTGCCCTTCTTGCCCTGCGCCCGGGCCGTGGCGTCCTTGCGCTTCGTCGCGTGCCTCAGCTCCGCCTTCGGGGGTTCGGTGCGCTTCTTGTCCGCCTGCCGTGCGAACGCCTTCACGTTCCCGTAGACGTCGTGCGGCGCGGCACGGGAGCCGCTGCGCCAGAACCCCCGGTCGCCGTCGTCGTTGGTCAGCAGCTGGGTGCCGGACCTCTCGACGGCCCGCAGGAACGGCGGCTGCCCACCGGACGCCGCGAGGATCCCGCGCAGGGGCGCCACCGTCGCGGGATCCATCGGACGCACCGAGCGCACCGGGCCGACCTGCCGCGGGTAGGTCGAGTGGTACACCGCGACGAATCGGCTGATGCCGCCCTCGACCACCTGCTCCCACACCACGTCCGCCCGGTGCAGCCCCGTGTGCGGCCGCGACGCGACGGAGTTCTCGATCTTGACCGCGACGGCGGGCCGCTCCGGGACCTTCTTCGTGCCGGTCCGGACGCCGGTCAACGGCCAGCGCGCCGGCTCAAGCTCCGGCTCGGGCACGACGACGGCGGGCGGGGCGATCTTCGCGCGCGACATGTCCGGGGCCACCGTGACCCGTGGTGCGCTCTGCGGGTCCGTCGCCGTCCCGCACCCGCCGACGGCGAGCACCAACGACGCCGCCAGCACCGCGGACGCCGTGCTCCTGAGCGTCATGGCACCTCCTCGTCCCCCCACAGGATGCACCAGCGATCACCGTGATGCCGGGATCTCGGCAGCGGGGTCCGTCGGAACCGGTCTGACCAGGGCGCCCGTGGACGGCCCCGCGCCGCCTATCGTGAGGCCGTGAGCACCCCCGACCTCGCCGCGCTCGTGGACGGCATGCGCCGTGCGCTGGACGGCGGCCCACCCGTCGCGCCGCTGCCCCGCCTCACGACGCACCTGCCGCCGTCGGGCACCGCGCTGGTGGTGCGGACGTCCGGCTCGACGGGGACGCCGCGGGAGGTCGCGCTGAGCGCGGCGGCGCTGCGCGCCTCGGCCGCCGCGACGGCGGACCGGCTCAACGCGCCCGGCCGCTGGGTGCTGACGCTGCCGCCCACGCACGTGGCCGGCATGCAGGTGATCGTCCGGTCGCTGCTGGCCGGTACGCCCCTGACCGCCGCCGGCGGTGGCCCGTTCACCCCCGACGGGCTCGCCGACCTGCTGGCCGCACCGCTCGCCGGTGACGACCCCGTGCACGTCTCGCTCGTGCCCACCCAGCTCCACCGCGTCGTCGAGGCGGCCGACGGCGGAGCCCCGGCCGCGCTCGACGCGCTCGCCCGGTGCGGCGCCGTCCTGCTCGGCGGTGCCGCCACCCCGCCCCGGCTGCTGGTGCGTGCCCGCGACGCGGGCGTGCCGGTGGTGCGCACCTACGGCATGTCGGAGACGGCCGGCGGCTGCGTCTACGACGGCGTGCCGCTGCCCGGGGTGCGGGTCCGCCTCGATGCGGCCGGGGGCGACGCCGGGATCGTGGAGATCGCCGGGCCCGTGCTCGCGAGCGGCTACCTCGGGGACGACGACGCCACGGCGACCGCGTTCGTCGACGGCCCGGACGGGCGGTGGTTCCGCACCAGCGACCTCGGTGCGCTGGACCGCGACGTGCTCCGGGTGATCGGCCGCGCGGACGACGTCGTCGTCACCGGCGGGGTGAACGTCGCCCCCGCGGCCGTGGAGTCGGTGCTGGGCGAGCTGCTCGGTGTCGAGGTGTGCGTCGTCGGCGTGCCCCACGACGAATGGGGCCAGGAGCTCGTCGCCGTCGCCTCAGGCCCTGTGGGTGCACGACACGCCGACGAGCCGACCCGCCCAGCGGCGCGTCGTGCACCCACAGGGTGGGGGGAGGGGGCGGAGCTCGCGCGGGTGCGCTCCGCCGTCGCCGCTAGACTCGGCCCGGCCGCCGCGCCCCGTCGCATCCTGCGGGTGCAGAACCTGCCGTTGCGCGGGCCCGGCAAGGTCGACCGTGCCGCCGTCGTCGACCTGGTGCGCGCCCGCCCGGCGCACGACTGAGAGGAGCACGCATGGCCACCACGGCCGAGTGGGTCACCGGAGCCCGGCCCCGCACCCTGCCCGCCGCCGCCGCGCCCGTCATCATCGGCACGGGCGCCGCCGCGCAGGTCGACGCATTCGCGTGGCTGCCCGCCGTGCTCGCCCTCGGTGTCGCGCTCGCGCTGCAGATCGGCGTCAACTACGCCAACGACTACTCCGACGGCGTGCGCGGCACCGACCTGGACCGGGTGGGGCCGCTGCGCCTCACCGCCTCCGGCATCGCGCAGCCGGGGCAGGTCAAGGGCGCCGCGTTCGGGGCGTTCGGCGTCGCCGGGGTGCTCGGGCTCGCGCTGTGCGCGGTGAGCGGGCACTGGTGGCTGATCGCCGTCGGCGCCGTCGCCATGCTCGCCGCCTGGTACTACACGGGCGGCAAGCGGCCGTACGGGTACGCGGGCCTCGGCGAGGTCGGCGTGTTCGTGTTCTTCGGGCTGGTGGCTACGCTCGGCACCACCTACACGCAGGCGGACCGGATCACGTGGCCCGCCGTGCTGGGCGCCGTGGGCGTGGGTCTGATCGCGTGCGCGCTGCTCATGGTCAACAACGTCCGCGACATCCCCACCGACGTCGTGGCGGGCAAGCGGACGCTCGCGGTGCGGCTCGGGGACCACCGAGCACGGCGCCTCTACGCGCTGTGGGTGGTGCTGCCCGTCCTCCTCGGGCTCGCCTGCGCGGTCTGGAACCCGTGGGCGTTCCTCGTCGCTCTGCTCCTGCTGCCCACCGTCCTGCTGGCGATCCCGGTCGTGGCGGGCGCGCGGGGCCGCGCACTCGTCCCGGTGCTCGCCGGCACCGGGATGTTCGAGCTCGCCTACGGCGTGCTGCTCGGGCTCGGCCTGGCGCTCTGAGCGCCCCGACCCCTACCGCTCGGCGGTGGGGCGTCCGCCGTCCGGGTGCTCCGTGCCGGCGGGCTCGTCGGCGTCGAACGCCGAGTCCTCGGCCGCCGCGTCCTCGCCGATGACCTTCGCCAGGCCCTCGTCACCCGAGCGACGACGCTCCGCCCGCTCCGCGATCCAGCTCGCGGCCGCATCCTTCTGCTTCGCCAGCAGGACGTACGACACCGCGAACGCCACCACGATCGCCACCAGGAGAAGCAGCCAGCTGCGCAGCCCTGCCACGTAGCCGACCCCGAGGGCGGCGGCGAAGAGCAGGAGGCGGAGCACGGTGTAGGTCACGAGAGGCACGGATCCAGGATACGGCCGCTCGATCCCGGTCCCGCACGCCTCGCGATTCGGTCACGGCCGCGGGGCGAACTAGGCTGGAGGAATGTTCCGCGTCCTGGTGGGCCTCGTCGTCGTCGGCCTGTTGGTCTACAGCCTTGCCGATCTCTCGGGGTCGGAGGAGGAAGACCGCGCCGGCCTGCCCCGGTGGCTCTGGGTGGTCATCATCGTGCTGCTGCCCGTCTTCGGGCCGGTCACCTGGATCGCGACGAAGCAGTCCCGCCGCAGTGGTGGTTCCGGCGGCCGCGGAGCGCGGCCCGGCCGAGGTCCGCGACGTCCGTCCGGTCCGGTCGCGCCCGACGACGACCCGGACTTCCTGTGGCGGCTCGAGCAGGAGAAGCGCCGCCAGGAGCGCCGCGACCGCGGCGACACCGACCCGCCGAGGTAGCGCGGCTCGCGCCGAGGTAGTAGGGCTCGCGGCGAGGTAGGTCGGGTGGTGGTGCCGCCTCGGCGGTGGGTCAGCTGATGCCCGAGTAGGAGTGCTTGCCGTTGAAGATGAGGTTCACGCCGGTGAAGTTGAACAGCACGCAGGCGTAGCCGACGACGACGAACCACGCGGCCCGGCGTCCCGACCAGCCGCGCGTGGTGCGGGCGTGCAGGTAGGCCGCGTAGACGACCCAGATGACGAACGTCCAGACCTCCTTGGGGTCCCAGCCCCAGTAGCGGCCCCAGGCGTCCTCGGCCCAGATGGCCCCGCCGATGAGGGTGAAGGTCCACAGGACGAAGCCCACCGCGTTCAGGCGGAACGACATCGACTCCAGCGCCGTCGGCCCCGGCGTGCGGTCCAGCCAGCGGAAGCCGGGCCGCGTCAGGAACGGCGACCCCGCGTCGCGGGAGTCGCGCAACAGCTGCAGCGCCGAGACGACGAACGACACGGTGAAGATACCGGTCGCGGTGATCGCGACCCCGACGTGCAGCACCAGCCAGTAGTTCTGCAGGGCGGGCTGCACCCCGGTCGCCGCCACGTGGAACGCGTTGAGGCCGAGCACCAGGAAGAGCGTGACCAGCCCGGTGACGAACGCTCCCAGGAACCGCACGTCGCGGCGCAGGTTGAGCACGAGGAAGACCACGAGCGCGATGAACGAGCCGACCATCGTGAACTCGTACATGTTGGCCCAGGGCGTCCGGCCCGCGGCCAGCCCGCGCAGCACGATCGCGACGAGCAGCATCGCGGTGCCGAGCCACGTCGTCGACATCGCGATGCCCGCGGCCCGACGGCGGGCCTCGACGGCGCCGTCCGGGCCAGGTCCGCTCGCCTCAGCCGCAGGCGCGCTGGTGTCGCTCGACCCGGCACCGACCGTGGCGCGGGCCTCAGCCGTGGCACGGGCGCCGACACGCTCGTCGGTGCGTCGGCCCAGGTCGACGGCGAACGCGATCATCGCGACCGCGAGCGCGGTCGCCGCAGCCCAGACGAGCAGGTCGCTCAGCTCGGCGATCTCCATGGTCAGCCTCTCTCAGGGTTGTGCGTCGGCGCGGCGTCAGGGCCGACGTCCGGGTCACCATCAGCATCAGCGTGGTCGGCGTCCAGCCCGGGGACGGCCGCCAGCGTCCGGTCCACCTGGGGCTGCAGCCCCACGTCGTCCCCGCGGGCGAGACCCGCGACCTCGACGTGCGTGACGCCGTCGTGCGTCCATGATCGCACCCAGACGCGGCGGCGCGGCAGGAACAGCGAACCGGTCAGCCCGACGAGGGCGGCGAGCGAGAAGGCCAGCACCCACGCGAGCGACGGGTCGTGGCGCAGGTCGAGCGCGACGAACCGCGGCACCTCCTCGGCGAGCGACACGGTCCCGAGCCCGTCGGGAAGGTCGACGGTGTCGCCGGGCTCCAGCAGGAGCTTCACCCGCTCGCCGTCGGCGTCCACCGACGGCGTGAGGTTCGCGGTGTCGAGCCGGTACACGTTCTGCGGCACGCCGTCGTCGAGCCCGAGGTCGCCGCGGTACACCTCGAGCACGAGCAGCGGGTCCTCCGGGAGCGGGAAGACGGAGCGGGCCGAGCCGTCGGGCTCGATGACGGCCGTCGGCAGGAAGTACCCGATGAGACCCACCTGCTCGAGCCCCGGCGAGACGTCCGGCACCTTCACGACGCCGCGCGAGGTGTACACCTGGTCCTCCGGCAGGAACGGCACGCGACCGGCGAACGCGACCGCACCCTCGCCGTCGTGCACCGTGATGTCCGGCGCATAGCCGTTGCCCTGCAGGTACACCTTCGAACCGTCGATGACGAGGGGATGGTTGACCTTGATCGTCTCGGCGGAGGACGAGCCGTCCGGCTCGGTCACCGTCACGTCCGCGGTGAAGTCGCGCGACTGGGCGAACGCGACCGTGTCCGTCGCGAACTCCGAGGTGAACGAGTCGA
Source organism: Isoptericola maris (assembly GCF_048065335.1). NCBI lineage: Bacteria > Bacillati > Actinomycetota > Actinomycetes > Micrococcales > Promicromonosporaceae > Isoptericola > Isoptericola maris. The sequence goes on from NZ_JBLUNY010000012.1 coordinate 77,282, forward strand.
GCGTCATCGAGAACGGCACCAGCGACTCGGGCTGGAACCACGACCCGCTCTCGAACGTGTCGTAGTCCACGACGGCGTTGGCGAACCCGCGGCCCTCGGTGATGATCGCCTGGCCGCGGTAGTGGAGCAGCTGCCCCACACCGACCGCGACGATGAGGCCCAGCAGCGCGAGGTGGAACAGCAGGTTGCCGGTCTCGCGCAGGTAGCCGCGCTCCGCCGCGACGGTGGCAGCCGCGGGACGCGCGGGGATCTTGCCGCGCGCCCCGCGCGCCTCCTCCGAGCCGGCGTCGACGCGGAACGTCGGCAGCCACCGCATCCGGCCACGCAGGTGCTCGGCGACGGCGTCCGTCACCTCCCGCGGTGTGGCCGAGGTGGTGCCGGTCGCCCGCGCCGGGAAGCGCTCGAAGCGCGCAGGCGTGCGCGGCGGCCGGTTCCGGACCGCCCGGGCGTGCGCGACGGTGCGCGGCACGATGCAGCCCACCAGGGAGACGAACAGCAGGAGGTAGATCGCCGAGAACCAGGGCGAGGAGAAGACCTCGAAGAACCCGAACCGGTCGAGCCACTCCCCCGTGGCCGGATTCTCGCCGAGGTACTCCACCACCGCCGCCGGGTCCTGGCTGCGCTGCGGCAGGATCGACCCGGGCACGGCCGCGACGGCGAGCAGCATCAGCAGCAGGAGCGCCACCCGCATGCTGGTGAGCTGGCGCCACGTCCAGCGCAGCATGCCGCGCCAGCCGGTCCGCGGCGCCTGCCGGGTCGCGGACGACGGCCCGCCCGACGGCGTCGCACCGGCCTCGCTCTCGCCGCCGCGCGTGCCCTGGGTGAACTCGTCCGCGATGCCCTCGGGACGGTAGCTCCGTTCGCTCATCACACCACCGTCACGTATCCGCTGATCCAGCTCTGCAGGGTGCTCGTCAACGTGCCCCACAGGCCCGTGACCATCGCCAGGCCGATGAGGACCAGGAGGCCGCCGCCGCACCGCATGATGGCGAGCCGGTGGCGGCGCAGGAACCCGAGCATGCGCTCGGACGACTGCAGCCCTAGAGCCACCAGCAGGAACGGCACACCGAGCCCGATGCAGTACGCGATCCCGAGCACCACGCCGCGCCCTGCGGACGCCTCGTTCAGCGCGAGGGACTGCACCGCGGCGAGCGTCGGGCCGAGGCACGGCGTCCAGCCCAGCCCGAAGACGACACCCAGCAGGGGCGCGCCCCACAGACCGGCCCGCGGGCTCACGTGCAGCCGCCGCTCGCGCTGGAGGAACCCGATGCCGCCGAGGAACGCCACACCCATGACGATCACGACGAGGCCCAGCACCCGGACCAGCACGTCCTCGTAGCGCACCAGGTACGAGCCGACGGCGCCGGCCGCCGCCATGAGCGCCACGAACACCGCCGTGAAGCCCAGCACGAACAGCGAGACCCCGAGCACCACGCGGCCGCGGCCGGGTGCGCGCGGGGGTGCCGCCGTCGTCCCGCGACCCTGGCGCCCCGCTCCTCCGGGGTCCATCGCGCCCGAAGGCCCGGCGTTCGCCGCGGCCAGCCCGCCGACGTAGCCGACGTAGCCCGGTACTAGGGGCAGCACGCACGGCGAGGCGAAGGAGACCAGGCCGGCGAGCAGCGCGACGAGGACCGCGAGCAGCAGCGAGCCGCTCGCGGCCGTGGTGGCGAAGGCCTCACCCACGTCAGGCGCTCCCGGACCCGGTCACGGACGAGGCCTGCGCCTCGTCCCCGCCGTCCTCGGCGAGCACGTCGTCGACGACTCCCTCCAGGGTCGAGCCCGCGACCTGGCCGACGATCCGCGCAGCCACGCGCCCCTCGCCGTCGAGCACCACGGTGGACGGCACGGCCTGCAGCGGGACGACGCCGGAGAGCCCGGCCACGACCTGGCCGCTGCGGTCCTCGATCGAGGGGTAGGGCACCTCGAAGGTGCGCTGGAAGGCGAGCGCGGTGCCGGCGTCGTCCTCGGTGTTGATGCCGAGCAGGTGCACGCCGTCGGCCTCCCGGTCCTCGGCGAGCGTCACGAGATCGGGAGCCTCGGCGCGGCACGGGGCGCATCCCGCGTACCAGGTGTTGAGCACGACGATGTCGCCGCTCCAGTCGGTGGTCGAGACCTCGTCGCCCTCGAAGGACGTGCCCTCGACGACGACGGTGTCCCCGCGCTCGTCCGGCTCCCACTGCTGCACCGAACCGTCACCCGAGACGAAGCCCTGGCCGACGACGTCGCCCGCACCGGATTCGGCCGCACCGCACGCGGCGAGCAGCCCGACGGTGGCGGCGAGGGCGCTGCTGACGGCGGCTGTGCGCGCGAGACGTCCGCGGTTGCGGCGTCCCATCAGGCGCCTGGCACGGGGTCGGCACCGGCGAGCAGCGGACCGGCCGGCTCGCTGTAGTGCAGCGAGACGAACCGGTCGTCGTCGAAGGTCAGCGACGTCAGGGAGGCGAGAGCGCACTCGCGCCGGCGCGGGTCGTGCGCCAGCCGGCGGCCCTCGAACGCCCGACGCGTCACCCAGACGGGGAGCTGGTGGCTGACCAGCACGACCTCGTGGCCGGTGTGGGCGCGGCGCGCGTCGTCGACGGCGGCACGCATGCGGGTCACCTGCTCGGCGTAGCTCTCGCCCCACGACGGTCGCAGCGGGTTCCACAGCCGCTTCCAGTACCGCGGGTGCGCGAGCTGGCCGGGCTGCTTGCCGATCGTGGTGCCCTCGAAGCTGTTGCCCGCCTCGACGAGACGGTCGTCGGTGGCCAGCTCGAGGCCGAACGCGGCGGCGACGGGCGTGGCCGTCTCCTGGGCACGTTGCAGCGGGCTCGCGACGACCGCGACGACGTCCCTGCCGCCGTCGGACAGGTGCTCGGCGACGTGGCGGGCCATCTGCTGGCCGAGCTCCGACAGGCGGTACCCCGCGATGCGTCCGTACAGGACGCCGTCGGGATTGTGGACCTCGCCGTGCCGCATGAGATGGACGGTGGTGGTGGCCATGGCCACCAGTGTCCCAGATCGCAGGCGTCTCCAGATGCCCTCCGGGAGCGTCCCAGTACGGTGGTGACAGGACTCACTGTCGCAGCAGATCGCATGCGACCCCCCGGGAATAGTTGCCAGGAGGCCGCGGTTCATGCATTTCGATGGATCGCCTCAGGGGCGTCCGCACCGCACATCACCGCCACACACGAGGAGCATCCCCATGGCCACGCCGCTGCCCGCCGGACTGAACGCCGGCACCTACGTCATCGACGCCTCGCACTCCACCGCGTCCTTCACCGTCCGCCACGCCGGCATCTCCAAGGTGCGCGGCACCATCGCCATCGTCTCCGGCGAGATCGCCGTCGGCGAGGACCTCGACTCCACCTCGGTCTCCGCCGAGCTCGACGCCGCGTCGGTCAACACCGGTGACGAGAACCGCGACGGCCACCTCCGGAGCGCCGACTTCTGGCACGCCGAGGAGAAGCCCGTCTGGTCGTTCGTCTCGAAGAACATCTCCGTGGACGGCGACGCGTACGTGATCGCCGGCGACCTGACCATCAACGGCGTGACGAAGCCCGTCGAGCTCCCCACCGAGTTCGCCGGCACCGCCAAGGACCCGTTCGGCAACGACCGCGCGGGCTTCGAGTCCGAGCTCGTGATCAACCGCAAGGACTTCGACCTCACCTGGAACGCGGCGCTCGAGACGGGCGGCTTCCTGGTCGGCGACAAGGTCAAGATCGCGCTCGACGTCTCGGCGATCGCGCAGAACTGACCTACCGAGGTAGGACCGCTCTCCCCGAGGTGGTAGCGCCGGGCCGGAGCGTCGAAGCGGGGGGGGGGGGGCCC
>NZ_JBLUNY010000013.1:0-11583 GCF_048065335.1 Isoptericola maris
CCGGCACGCTCGATGCGTTGCTGGGTCAGGAGCGGCGCGTCACCCGCAGCTCACCGGTCCAGCCGGGACCTGTCCCGACCCGGTCGGCCGCGAGCCGGCCGGTCCGCGCGAACTCCGCCCAGGCGGCCCGCAGGTCGCGGCCTGCCTCGACGAGCGTCCGGGCCCCCGCCGGTCCGATGACCGGTGCTTCGGCCCACCGGTCGGGGTTCGGGAACAGCAGGCCGAGCTCGACGGCGTGCGTGGCGCCCATCGGGGCGTCGACCGGGCGGGTCGTGAGCTCGGCGGCGACGACGGCGGCACCGGCGTCGGCCATGTCCTTCGCGAAGGCCTTGCACCCCGTGCGGAACAGCGTGTCGGTGACCTTCCGGCACACGAACCACGCCAGCAGCCTGCCGACGACGGGCTTGTCGCGCAGCGCCCTGCCCCGGGGGTCGAGCTGGACGAACGTCTCGCCCTCCTGGGAGGTCCAGGTCACCATCAGCTCCAGCCCCGGTGCCCGGCGACGCCACGTCGCGAGGAGCTCGTCCTCCGGCGGCAGGGGAGCGCGGCCGTACTCCGGCGCGAACGGCATCCCGGCGCGGTCGTTCATCCCGGCGACCGCGGCGGCGGCGCGGCGCTGCGCGTCCAGCACGTCGTCGACCGGGCCGTCCGCGTCGAGCGTCGCGGCGGACCGGCACATGCGCTCGTGGATCTCCGCGCGCCCGCCGCGGATGCCCAGGGGCGTGCTCTGCAGGATCGCGCGGCGGAACAGGCCCTCGGTGCCGTCGGCGCCGAGGACGTGGGCGAGCAGGTCCGCGCCGGCGGACTGCCCGCACGCCGTCACCTGCGTGGGGTCGCCGCCGAACGCGCCGATGTGGTCGCGGACCCAGCGCAGCGCCGTGATGACGTCGAGCAGGCCGAGGTTCGCCGGGCGCGGGGGCGGGCCGCTCTCGTGCTCGTCACCCGTGCCGCCGTCGTCCCCGAAGAAGCCGAGCGCCCCGAGGCGGAAGGTCACGTTGACGACGACGAGGCCGTGCTCGCGCACGAGTGTCGACGGGTCGTAACCGGGCAGGTCGCCGGCCCCGGAGACGTACGCGCCGCCGTGCACCCACACGAGCACGGGTGCGGGGCCGTCGAGCCGGGCGGGGCGGGTGACGGTCAGGCGCAGGCAGTCCTCGCTGAAGGTGGCGTCGGCGAGCTGCGGACCGTAGATCTCGTCGGCGGGGCTGGGTGGCTGCGGGCAGGCGATCAGCGTCTGCTGGAGGCCGGCCGACTCGTCCGGGTCCGGCGGGACCGGCGTCGGCGGCTCGAACCGCCGCGCGCGGGCGTAGCGGACGTTGCGGACCCGGAGGACGTCGCCGTCGCGCACCACGGGGAAGGCGCCGAGCGAGGTCTCGAGGCGCTGGGGAGTGTCGGGGCCCGCGGGGGCGTCGCGGTCGGTCTCGGTCATCGGCGTCCTCCTCGACGGCGTGGCCGCAGCCTAGCAAACCGACCGGATGGTATGTAGCCGGCGTTGGTCACGATCGGCTCCCGATGCCGGCCGGTGCGTTGACTTCCCGAGCGGGCGACTGTTGATATATGGACTCATCACCATATTTCCGGAGGAACACGTGACGCAGCAGGACGGACCGGCAGCCACGGCAGGCGGCGCCCCACCGAGACCCCGGTACCGCGGCCGGCACCTGCCGATGGTGGCCGTCGTCGTCGCCGCGACCATCGCCACGGCGCTGGCCTACAGCGGCATGGTCCTGTTCGGGCTGGAAGTCGCGCACATGGCCCCCCTGGAGGCCTACGCCCTGGCCGGCTTCCTCGAGGTCAGCCTGGTCGCCGTCGCGCTCATGGCGCGCAACGCCGCGCTCGAGGGGCGGCCCTACGGCGTCCTGCTCACGCTGACGTGGGTGCTGTCCGGGACCTCCGGTGTGTTCGCGGCCCTCCACGAGGTCGCCGTCCCCACCGCCAGCACGCCGTACATGGTCGTGTTCCGGTTCGTGCCGCCGTTGGTCGCCGCCCTGATGTGGCACCTCGCGCTCGTCGGGGAGCGCCACCTGGTCACCGGGCACACCCTCGACGAACGCCGGCGCGAGCACCGGGTGCACCAGTACGTCACCGCCCTCGAGCTGTGGCGCGACGCGCGGCTCGACAGCCCGGGCAGCCGCCGTGGTGCGAACAAGGTGCGTGCGGCGCACGAGCGCCAGCGTGCGGCCCGCGACCGTGCCCTGAAGCTGCTCACGGTCGAGGACTTCGAGCGCCGCATGCAGGTGTGGGTCGAACGGCTCGAGGCCGCCGAGCGGCACGGCAACCGCCTGGACTCGATCGGCGCCGACTCGGTCAAGCGGGGCACCGCGCGCGGCACCGTCCCTGTCCAGGTGCCCGAGGCGCACGTCTCCCTCGCGGCGACGCCCTCGCTCGCCGCTCCGGCCGCGGAGCGGGCCTCGTCGGAACGTCCGGGGGGCGGGACAGAGGCGTTCGCCGAGACGTTCGCCGAGGCGCTCGAGGAGGCGCCGGCGGAGCGGGTCACGGAGGAGGCGCCGGCGGAACGCACCGCGGTCACGGAGGAGGCGGCGTCGGCCGGACCGGCGGCGGCGGCGTCGGCGGAGCCGGCCCCTGTCGACCCCGGGCCTGCCGCGCCGTCGCGCGTGCCGCAGCCGGCCGAGCCGCTCCCCGAGACGGGCCACACCCGGCGGGTCGAGATGTTCGACCTGGTCGGCCGTCCCGCAGCACCGGTGCCCTCCGACGGGCCTGGTTGGGCCCCGGTGCGGGACGAGACGCCGGGGGAGGAGTCGGCCGAGCCGAGCGCCGAGGAGGACACCACCGTCACGGACGGCCCCACCAGCGAGCGCGACCGTCGCATCGTCGAGCTCGCCCGGCAGGGCCTGTCGCAGCGCAAGATCGCCGAGGAGCTGTCCACCTCGCGGTCGATCGTCGGTCGGGTCGTCCGTCGCTACCGCGACCAGCGGCCCGAGCGGGCCACGTCGGAGCGGGAGCTGGAGACCGCCTCCGCCTGACCTCGCACGAACGTCTCTGCCCGTCCCGAATCAGGCCGTGACAAGGGACGGACAGAGACGCTCGTGCGGGCGTCGGGCGGTCAGGCCCGGGTGAACGTCCCGCCGAACGCCGTCCACGACTCCGGGGCCAGACGCACCGTCGTCGTCCCGCCCGCGGAGCCGACGACGGCGTCCGCCACGTCGACGGCCGACCAGCACGCCTCCGCGACCTTGGCCGCGTGCTCGGGTCCGTGCACGGCGACCTCGTGGTCGGCGAGCATCCGGTGCCCCTCGGTGAGCGACAGCGACGCGCCGACGTGCGCCAGGTCGACCTCGACGGCCTGCGGGGACCGGTTCGTCAGGAACAGGCCGAGCGCGCCGTCGTCGACCGTCGCGGCGGCGGTCACCAGGGGCGCCGCGCCGTGCCGCTCGGTCCGGACGTCGGGTGCGTCCACGCGGACGTCGAGGGCCGTGCCCCGGGCGAGGCGCGCCGTCGTCGCGAAGGGGTAGAACGTGGGCTGGCGCCAGGCCTCGCCGCCGGGCTCGGTCATGATCGGCGCGATCACGTTGACGAGCTGGGCGAGCGCGGCGACGGGGACGCGGTCGGCGTGGTTGAGCAGGGTCACGAGCAGGTCGCCGACGACGACGGCGTCGAGCGCCGAGTACACGTCCTCGATGATGCGCGGGGCGTCGCGCTGGATCGGCAGGTTCGTCTCGCCGGGGAAGCGTGTCTCGAGGTACCAGACGTTCCACTCGTCGAACGAGATGGTGATCTTCTTCTCGGAGCGCCGCTCCGCCCCGACGGCGTCGGCGGAGGCGACCACGCGGTCGATGAACCGGTCCATGGCGGTCCCGGAGGCGAGGAACGAGCCGCGGTCGCCGTCGTGCTCCTCGTAGTAGGCGTGCATGGAGACGTGGTCGACCAGGTCGTAGGTGTACGACAGGACGGTGCGCTCCCACTCGCCGAAGGTCGGCATCTGCATGGACGACGACCCGCACACGACCAGGGAGATCGAGGGGTCGACGAGCTTCATGGCCTTGCCGGCCTCGGCGGCGAGCTTGCCGTACTCGTGGGCGTCCTTGTGGCCGATCTGCCACGGTCCGTCCATCTCGTTGCCGAGGCACCAGAGCCTGACCCCGTAGGGCTCGGTCCGGCCGTTGGCGATGCGCAGGTCGGCCCAGCGGGTGCCGGCGTCGCCGTTGCAGTACTCCACGAGCGCGGCGGCGGCCTCGACGCCGCGCGTGCCGAGGTTGACGGCCATCATCGGTTCGATGCCCTCGCGCTCGGCCCACTGCAGGAACTCGTCGGTGCCCACGAGGTTGGGCTCGACCGTGCGCCAGGCCAGGTCGAGGAACGGCTTGCGCTCCTCGACGGGACCGACGGCGTCCTCCCACACGTAGTTGGAGACGAAGTTGCCGCCGGGGTAGCGCACCATCGAGACGCCGAGCTCATGGGTGAGGTCCGCGACGTCGCGCCGGAACCCGTGCTCGTCGGCGGCGGTGTGGCCGGGCTCGAAGATGCCGGTGTAGACGGCGCGGCCCAGGTGCTCGACGAACGAGCCGAACAGGCGGCGGTCGACGACCCCGCGGCGGAAGTCGGGGTGCAGGGTGATGCGGGCGTCAGCCATGGTTCTCGGTGTTCCTCTGCGGACGGAGCGGGATGTACCGCCATCGGTTACAACGATGTAGAGTGAACCACGACGCGCACGTCCGGCACCAGTCGGCCCGCCCGTGTCCTACGCTGTGTGCGTCGATCAGGAGGAGAGTCACGTGGCAGTGACCATGCACGATGTCGCGGTCCGTGCCGGGGTGTCGATCAAGACGGTCTCGAACGTCGTCAACGGCTACCCGCACATCCGGCCCGAGACGCGCCGTCGAGTCGAGGAAGCGATCGACACGCTCGGCTACCGCCTCAACACGACCGCGCGCAACCTGCGCACCCGTCGCACCGACATGATCACGCTCGCCGTGCCGGAGCTGTCCCTGCCCTACTTCGCCGAGCTGGCCGACCGGGTCATCCGCGCCGCGGAGGAGCAGTCGCTCACCGTGCTCATCGAGCAGACGGGCGGGTCCCGCGAGCGCGAGGTGGACGTCCTGACGGGCAAGCGGCGCCAGCTCACGGACGGTCTCATCTTCTCGCCGCTGGAGCTCTCCCAGGCGGACGTCGGACTGTTCGACGTCGACTTCCCGCTCGTGATCCTCGGTGAGCGGGTGTTCGACGCCCCGGCCGACCACGTCACCATGAACAACGTCGCGGCGGCCCGGGCGGCCACCGTGCACCTCGCCGCCCTGGGCCGCCGGCGGATCGCCGTGGTCGGTGCGCACGAGGGGGAGGAGCTCGGCTCCGCGGCGCTGCGCACCGAGGGGTACAAGCAGGGGCTCGCCGAGGCGGGCCTGCCCTTCGACCCGGCCCTGGTCGGCGAGGCCGGGCTCTGGCACCGGTCGACCGGCTCGGAGACGATGGGCCGGATGCTCGACGCAGGGGTCCACGTCGACGCGGTCTTCGCGCTCAACGACGCGATGGCGCTCGGTGCCCTGCACGCCCTGCACGCGCGCGACCTCGACGTCCCGGGCGACGTCGCGCTCATCGGCTTCGACGACGTCGACGACGTGCGCTACTCGGTGCCCACGATCAGCTCGGTCGACCCGGGCAGCGCGCAGATCGCCCGCACCGCCGTCGACCTGCTCGTGGAACAGATCGCCGGTCCGTCCGACCGGGCCTACCGCCGGGTGGTGCCCACCTCGCGGCTCGTCGGACGGGAGTCCACGGGCGACGTGGCCGAGGGGGCACCCGAGCGGATCGTGGCCGAGCTCGACGGCGGCGTCGAGACGATCGCGACGGACGCTCTCGGCCGCACGGCCTAGCGCCCCGGCGACCGGCTCGCGACGACCGGGGACGTCACACCGCGGGCTCGCCGGACCCGGCGCGGAACGTGTCACGCCGCAGCGCCGCCGCGGTCTCGCGCAGACCGTCGAGCGCGGCGGAGCCCGTGTGCGCCGGCCACGCGAGGACGGTCGTCACCATAGGGGCGTCGGTCACCGGAACCGCGGCGTGCTCCGGCCACTGCCACGCCCGGCTGGAGGCGGGGATGACCAGGAGCGTCCGCCCCAGCGCCACCAGCTGCGCGAGCTGTGCCTGCGACCGCACCTCCGGACCGGGCCCGTCGGGGTAGGTGCCGTTCAGCCGCGGCCACCGTGCCATCGGCAGGTCCGGGACGTCCACGACGTCGGACATGGTCACCCGGTGCCGGGCGGCGAGGGGATGGGCAGCGGGCACGATCGCCACCTGACCCTCCGTCAGCAGGTCCTGAGTGTCGAGTCCCGCGAGATCGTCGACCGGGCGGTGCATCAGCGCCACGTCGGCCGCCCCCCGTCGAAGGATCCCCGCCTGCTCGCCCAGCTCGCAGAGCTCGACGCGCACCGGCACGGCGTCCCGCGAGCGCCCGTGCGCGTCGAGCAGGCCCTGCAGCAGCGCGTGGGAGGCCCCCGCCTTGGTCACGAGCGTGATCGTCGGCGCGGGGTCCGCGGCGCGCCGGGTACGCCGCGCCGCCGCCTCGACGGCGGACAGCGCCAGTCGTGCCTCCCGGTGCAGCACCTCGCCGGCCTCCGTGAGTGCGACGCCCCGCCGGTCCCGGTCGAAGAGCCGGACCCCGAGCCGCCGCTCCAGCTGCCGGACCGCCCGTGACAGCGGAGGCTGGGCGATCCCCAGCCGCTCGGCCGCCCGCCCGAAGTGCAGGAGGTCGGCGACCGCCGTGAAGTAGCGCAGCTCGCGCGTCTCGATGCCGTCCACGACCCGAGCATAGGCACTCATACCTGGCGGGTATCACCGCGGACCCGATCGGTCTTGGACGGGACCCACCGGCACCCCGCAGCATCGATCGCATGACCGAGAAGAAGACCGCGCTCGTCACGGGCGCGAACAAGGGAATCGGGTTCGCCGTCGCCGGAGGCCTCGGTGCCGAGGGATTCCGCGTCGCCGTCGGCGCGCGGGACGACGCGCGACGGGAGACCGCCGTCGCAAAGCTGCGTGCGGACGGGGCCGACGCGTTCGGCGTCGCGCTCGACGTCACCTCCGCCGAGAGCGTCGACGCCGCGGCACGGGCGATCGAGGCCGAGGCGGGACGGCTGGACGTCCTCGTCAACAACGCCGGGATCGCCGGGCGGTACGACGACGGGGCCCAGGACCCGACGACGCTCGACCTGGAGGTGCTGCGCACCGTGCTGGACACGAACGTCCTCGGTGTCGTGCGCGTGACCAACGCGATGCTGCCCCTGCTCGACAGGTCCGGTTCGCCGCGGATCGTCAACATGTCCAGCGACATGGGCTCGCTGGAGCTGCACACGGGGCCGATCCTGACGGCGTACGCGTCGTCGAAGACGATGCTCAACGCCCTGACGGTCCAGTACGCACGCCGGCTGGCCGGCACGAAGATCGTCGTCAACGCCGCCTGCCCCGGCTACGTCGCGACCGACTTCACCGGCCACGACGGCCCGCGCACGCCCGAGCAGGGCGCCAGGGTCGCGATCCGGCTGGCCACCCTGCCGGACGACGGTCCCCGCGGCGGGTTCTTCAACGAGGCCGGCCCCGTCCCCTGGTGACGCAGGGACGGGCCGTCGTCAGGCCCCGAGGTCGACGTCGAGCCGCTCCAGCCGCTCGGTGACGAGGCGGCCGGTGGCCCAGAGGGCGAAGGACGTGCCCAGCAGCACGGCGACGACCGGCAGGAACGTCCAGGCGATCCACACCACGAGCAGCACCACGAGCACGGCGGCGCTCGTGGCGGGCCCCAGCAGCGGCGCGAGCAGCAGGAAACGCCAGGTCTCCCCGAACGGCCGCTCGTAGCGCAGCACCACCCGGGGCCAGTAAGCGAGCACGACGGCGGTCCAGACCAGCACGAGCACCAGCCCGCCGAGCAGCACGGCGCGCACCGGCCCGGTCATCAGCGTGATCGCCGCCCCGTCGAACCACAGCAGGGCGGCGACCACCCACAGCGGCGCGAACAGGACGTTGGCACGCCGGAAGCCCGACCGCCACGTGCGCCAGAAGGTGCGCCACGGCGTCGGTTCGTGGGTCATCCGGCTCGTGACGGCGCTCGCGGCGTGCAGCGCCGGCCCGGCCCCGAGCAGGACACCACCCGCCAGCGTCCCGAGCAGGACCATGACGTTGACCTCGACGAGCAGCGTCACCCAGCGCAGCGCGAGCATGACGCCGCCGGCCCAGCCGGGCACCTCCGCGTCGGCGACCTGCGCACGTGCCTGCGCGCGCGCGTCGTCGACGGGGCGGTGTCCCGGGGAGGGGCGGTCCGAGGTCACGGGGTTCCTTCGTCGAGGCGGGTGCCGAGCACCACCCGGCCCGCGTCGTCGAGCGCGGTGAGGACCAGGGCGGAGCGCCGGCGGACGGCGTCCCACCCAGGATGCACGACGGCGGAGACCTGCGTGCTGTCGTCGGCCCGCCACGCGAAGCGGCCCCGGCCGAGGGCCCGGACCTCGTGGCGCTCGCCCAGCGGTCGCACGGTGCCGTGCTGGACGCCGACGGGGTCGGTGCCGGGCTCGAGCACCTCCCAGCTCCCGGCGAGCACCGCCGGGTCGGCCGGCCAGCGGGACTGGTCGTCCGTCTCGCGGCGGGCGCCCGCCCACGGCTGCGGGCTGACCAGGGGCCAGCCGTCGTGCGTCCAGACCAGGCGCCGCACCTGCAGGCGGTGCTCGCCGGGGGCGTCGGCGTCGCGGACGTGGTGGACGAACGTCTGGCGGGTGCCGCCGTCCGGCAGGGGCTCGGTGAGGACCGAGCCGTGGCCGGGCGCGAGGATGCCGGGGCCGCCCGCCAGACGGTGCCCGGCCAGCACCGGGACGCCGACGGACCACGGTGCGGCGTCCACGTCGGTCATCGCCCGGCCGGTCCGGTCGCGGAACGGGCCCTCGACGGCCGGGCCGACGGCGGCACGGACGTGGTAGCTGGAGGCGAGCGAGTCGTACGAGACCAGCAGCGCCCACCCGCCTCCGGGACGGGGCAGCACGAACGCGCCCTCGACGGCGCCGTTGTCGGCGTGTGGCGACCGGCGGGCCACGAGCGTCCCCGGCCGGTCGGTGAGCCGGCCGGGCACCGCGGATCCCGCCGCCTCCGCGGCGACCAGTCCTGTGCCGGGGTCGATCGGCAGCACGTGGATCCCGCCGAAGAACGACCCGTACACGAGCCACTGCCGCGAGCCGTCGGTGACGACGTTCGCGTCGATGGCGTTGGGGTGCCCGGTGCCCGCCGGTGGGGCGTGGTGCCGGGAGGCGACGACGATCCCGACGTCCTGCCAGGGCCCGGCGGGGTGCGGCGCGGTCGCCAGCCCGATGGCGGAGCGGCGCGAGCCGAAGGACGACGCCGAGTAGTACATGCGCCAGCCGTCCCCGGACGGCGCCCGCACCACGTCGGGTGCCCACAGCCCTTCCGCGCCCGCCCAGTCCGCGGCGGGGGCAGGGACGCCGTCGAGCGCCCAGCCGTGGAACGTCCAGTCCACGAGGTCGTCGGAGCGGCGGACCTGTACACCGGCGCGGATCGGACCGTCGTAGCGGGCGTCGGTGGAGAAGCACCAGTAGGTGCCGTCGTCGTCCCGGACGATCGTGGGGTCGTGGACGTGCTGCCCGCCCCAGGAGGCGGTGACGGCCGGGCCGTCGGCCGTGCGGAGCTCGGTCATGTCAGCCCTTGGAACCCGTCAGCGCGATCGACTCGATGATCTGGCGCTGGAACACCAGGAACACCGCGAGGATCGGCAGGAGCGCCACGAACGAGGCCGCCATGATGAGCGGGTAGTCGCGTTGCGTCGCGTACTGGACGTTCATGTTCGCGATGACGACCTGGAGGGTCTGCTTCTCCGGCGTGTTCAGGTACAGGATCGGTGCGAGGTAGTCGTTCCAGACCACCATGAACCAGAGGATGAACTGTGCGGCCACGGCCGGGCGGATGATGGGCATGATCATCCGCCAGAAGATCTGCCAGTAGGACGCCCCGTCGATCTTCGCGGCCTCGACCAACGAGTTCGGCACGCTCTCGAGGTACTGCCGCAGGAAGAAGATCATGACGATGTTCCCGAAGATCGCGGGGACGATCAGCGGCAGGAGCGTGTCGACCCAGCCGATCTTCGCGAACATGACGAACTGCGGGATCATGATCGTCGGGAACGGGATCATGATGCCGGTCAGCAGGCCGATGAAGATCGCGTTGCGGTAGGGCAGGCGCATCTTCGCCAGCGAGAACGCCGCCAGCGAGCACGTGAACGTGCCGATGATCGTCACGGTGAACGCGACGATGGCCGAGTTCTTGAACCCGGACAGCACGAGGGAGTCCTGCCACATGCGCACGTAGGTGTCCCACTGCAGGACCTCGGGGATCCACACGGGGGGCAGGGCGAAGACCTCGACCTGGGTCTTCAGGGAGGTCGTGACCATCCACAGCAGCGGGGCGATCATGAAGGCCGCGCCGGCCGCCAGGATGATCCAGACGATGACGTCGGTGATGCGGGAGCGCGCGGTGCGGCTCAGCTGGTTCTTGTCCTTCGAGGTGCTCATGTCTGCTCCTGACCTCAGTCGATGACGAAGCTGCTGCGCTTGTTCAGCCGGAACTGGATGAGCGTGATGATGAAGATGAGGATCCCCAGCACGATCGCCATGGCGGTGGCGTAGCCCATCTGCTGGTACTGGAAGGCCTGGCGCCAGATGTGGTAGACGGCCGACGCCGTCGAGTACTCGGGCCCGCCGCCCGGGGTCATGATCTGGATCTCGGTGAAGATCATGGCGCCCTGGATGATGTTGGTGACCACCAGGAAGAAGGTCACCGGCTGGACCATCGGCAGGGTGATGGTGCGGAACCGCTGCCAGGCTCCCGCGCCGTCGAGCTCGGCCGCCTCGTACAGCGACCGGGGCACGGACTGGATGGCTGCCAGGTAGAGCAGCATCGAGTACCCGAGCCCCTTCCAGACGGCCATCATGATGATCGCGGGCTTGGACCAGGTGGCGTCGGCCAGCCAGTTCGGCCCCTCGATCCCGAAGAACCCGAGGAACTGGTTCACCAGGCCGAAGTCGCCGTTGTACGCCCACTGCCACAGGATCGCGATGGCGGCGAGGGAGGAGATCACGGGGATGTAGTAGATGGTGCGGAAGGCCGTGAGCCCCACGAGCTTGCGGTTCATCGCGATGGCGAGCGCCAGGGACAGCGCCAGGCCGATCGGGATGCCGATCATGTAGAAGAACGTGTTGAACAGCGAGAGCTGGAACCGCTGGTCGCCGAGCAGGGCGACGTAGTTGTCCAGCCCGATGAACCGCATCGGACCGAGCCCGTTCCACCGGGTGAACGACGCGTAGAGCGCGAAGAGCACCGGGTAGAGGATGAAGAGCAGGTAGCCGAGCACCGGGATCGCCACGAACAGCAGCGCCCACTTCTTCTCGCTGCGGTGCAGCCGCGACGACCCGTCGCTCAACGGGGGTTTCTTGCGGTTCGCGGCCTGCTGCCGCGCGGCCGCGGGCAGACTGGTGGGGGCCGGTGTCGTGGCGGAGGTCATCGCAGACTCCTTCGTCCAGGGGTGCGGAGACGGGGGGGGGGGGGGGGGCCCCCCCCCCCGCCCCCCCCCCCGGGGGGGGGGGG
>NZ_JBLUNY010000013.1:11593-70478 GCF_048065335.1 Isoptericola maris
GGCGCCCCCCCCCCCCCCCCGGCGGGGGCGGGGGGGGGGGGGGGGGGGCCGGGCCGCCCCCCCCCCCCCCCCCCCCCCCGGGATGGATCGGTGTCAGCCGTCGTTCTGCTCGGCCGCCATCTCGGCCTGGGCGTTCGACTCGTCGAGGAGCGCCTGCATCTGCGGCTGGACCTCGGCGAGGTACTCCGCTGCCGGCTTGTCGCCGTCGACCACGGGCTGGATGTTGACCCAGAGCTCGTCGTACCAGGCGGCGCCGTAGGTGAAGGCGGCGGGCATGGCGCGGCCGTAGTCCTCGGCGATGTCCAGGAACTCCTGGCGGTTGGCCGGGACCGCGTCCTCCTCCGCCGCCCACTCCTGGGCGGTGTCGATCCGGTTCGGGATCTGGATGTTGGCGTCGATGAGGGTCTGCTGGGCCTCCTCGTCCGTGGACAGGTAGGTCACCAGCTCGACGGCCTCTGCGGGCATGTCGGTCGTCTGGGAGACCCCGATGCCGAGGGAGCCGACCCACGCGGCGGTCTCACCGGTCTGGCCGACGGGCCAGGGCATGAGGTCGTACTCGAAGTCGAGCTCGTTGTAGACGCTCATGTCCCACGGGCCGACGGGGAAGAACCCGATCTCGCCGGCCATGAAGCGCTGGTACGTGTCGAGCGTCTGCGCCTGCTCCGGGTCCGGCGTGACGCCGTGCTCCGTGGTGAGGTCGGTGAAGAACTGCAGGGCCTCGGCGAACTCCGGCGTGTCGACCGTGACCTCGGTCTTGTCCTCGTTGGTCCAGTCACCGCCGTTGCTCCAGACGAACGACTGCAGGTTCCACTCGACGTTGAGGCCGGTGCCCCACTGGTCGGTCTCGCCGTCGCCGTCGGTGTCCTGGGTCAGCTCCTCGAGGATCGGCAGCCACTCGTCGAAGGTGAGGGGCTCGTCGACGTCCGGCAGGTCGATGCCGGCCTCCTCGAGCATCGTCTTGTTGTAGCCCATGGCGAACGGGCCGATGTCCTTCGGCAGCCCGTAGAGGCGTCCTTCCGGAGTGCCCTGGAGCGTCCCGTCGTAGCGGTAGGAGTTGACGCCGTAGTCCCAGATGTTGTCGAGGTCCACGTCGAGCTCGGCCACCTGGTCGGTGATGTCCATGAGGACCCCGGAGCTGACGTAGGACTGCAGGTTGGCCTGCTCGATGTAGAACACGTCCGGGACGGTGTTGCCGGCGATCGCCGCCTGCAGCTTGGTGGCGTACTGGTCGACGTCGGTGACGATGACCTCGACCTCGACACCGGTATTCTCGGTGAACCGGTCGATCGCGGCCTGGTACGCGGCCTTCTCGTCGTCGCCGCCTCGGAACATGAAGGTGAGGCCGTCGCTCGACTCGCCGCCGCCGGTGCTGCACGCAGCGGTGCCGGCGACGATGAGCCCGGCGACGACGCCGGCGGTCAGGCGTGACTTCTTCATCACGGGGTCCTCTCGTAGAGCCTAGACGCGGCACGGGGCTGGTCCTGTGAGTGCGGCTCCCGATCCGCTTTACATCGATGGAGAGCCACCGACGGAAGCAACATTTGCACGCGCCACGTGGGTCGGTCAAGTGGCTCCGGTCACGGATGTACAACGATGAAGAAGCAAGTGCCCGAACCCGTTGACCGGCAGGCGCCAGGCAGGGATAGTTCTGGCCTGCCACGACGTCCCGGCCGAGAGGATCCACCATGCCGAGCAACCCCCCGCGGACACGTCCACCCATGGGCTGGAACTCCTGGGACTGCTTCGGCACCACGGTCACCGAGGAGGAGGTCCTGGCGAACGCGCGGTACCTGGCGACGCACATGGCGCACGCCGGCTGGGACACCGTCGTCGTCGACATCCAATGGTACGAGCCCACGGCGCGTGCCGGCGGGTACAACGACGACGCCCCGCTGCGCTTCGACACGCGCGGGTTCCTGCAGCCCGCGACCGAACGCTTCCCGTCCGCCGTCGACGGCGCCGGGTTCCGGCCCCTCGCCGACGCCGTCCACGACCTCGGGCTGCGGTTCGGCATCCACCTGATGCGCGGGATCGCCCGCCGGGCCGTCGCCGCCGACCTGCCCGTGCCCGGCACGCCGTACACCACCCGCGACATCGCGGACACGACCAGCACCTGCCCCTGGAACGGGGACAGCTACGGGCTGGACCACACCCACCCGGGGGCCCAGGTCTGGCTCGACGCGATGATCGACCACGTCGTCGGGTGGGGCGTCGACTACCTCAAGGTCGACGACATGCTGGCGCCCTACCACGCGGACGCCGTCGAGGCCCTCGCCACCGCCGTCCGCCGCGCGGGCCGGAACCACGACCGCCACGTCACGATCTCGCTGTCGCCCGGCACCGACCTCTCGCTCGCCCACCTCGACCACCTGCGCGCGCACGCCGACGCCTGGCGGGTCTCCGACGACCTGTGGGACCGGTGGGAGGACGTCGAGGCCCAGCTCGGCCGCATGGCCCGCTGGGCGCCGCACTCGGGACCTGACGGCTGGGCCGACGCCGACATGCTCCCGCTGGGCCGCATCGGCCTGCGCGCCGAACGGGGCGAGCCCCGGGACTCGGCCCTGACCACCGACGAACGGCGCACCCTGCTCACGCTGTGGTGCCTCGCCCGCTCGCCGCTCATGGTCGGCGGCGACCTGCCGTCGACGGACCCCGGCACCGTCGCCGACCTCACGCACCTCGGGGTGCTCGAGGTGGCGGGCCGCTCGACCGGCGGCCGCGAGCTGCTGCGCGAGCAGGACACCGTCGTCTGGGGCGCCGCCACCGACGACGCCACGACCCGCTGGGCCGCCGTGTTCAACACCGCAGCCACGCCGCGCCGCATCCGGGTGCCGGCCGCAGCGGCCGCGCTGCCCGGGACGCCCACCACGCTCACCGACGTGTGGACGGGCGGACAGGTGCGCACCGAGCCCGCGACCGCCGCCACCGGGCACGACACCGTGATCGCCGTCGACGTGCCCGCCCACGGCGTCCGGCTCCTGCGGGACGACCGGTGAGGAACCCCTTGACCCGCGCCCGCACGATCGCCCTGGTCGCCGCCCTGGTTGCCGCCGTCGCCGCCGTCGCGCTGGCCGTCCTGCGGCCCTGGGAGCCCGCGCCGGAGCCGCTCGCACTGACCGGGGACCTGCGGACCCACGACCCGGCGCTGGTGGTGGGCGACGACGGCGACCCCTGGTTCGTCTACTCCACCGGCGATCCCGGACGCGGCCTCGGGGCGCCCATGGTGCACCGCTCCGACGACGGCGGGTCCACGTGGGAGCGGGTCGGCCCGGCCTGGTCGAGCGCCGACGACCCGCAGTGGGTGCGCGAGACGATCGACGGCGTCGAGCACTACTGGGCCCCCGAGCTGGTCGAGCGCGACGGCACCTGGTACCTCTACTACTCGGCCTCCACGTTCGGGTCGAACACGTCGGCGATCGGGCTGGCCACCAGCCCGACCCTCGACCCGGCCGACCCCGACTACGGCTGGACCCACGAGGGCGCCGTGTGGCGCTCGCAGGCGGGTGAGACGAGCTACAACGCGATCGACCCCGGGGTCGTCGAGGACACCGACGGCAGCCCGTGGCTCTTCTTCGGCTCGTTCTGGGGCGGGATCCAGATGGTTCCGCTGGAGTGGCCGTCCGGCATGCCGGCCGACGGTGCCGAACCGACCATGGTCGCCACCCGCTCCGGTGTGCCGGAGAACCAGATCGAGGCGCCGTACGTCGTCGAGCGCGACGGCTGGTACTACCTGTTCGTCTCCTGGGGCAAGTGCTGCTCCGGCGTCGACTCGACCTACTCGATCCACGTGGGCCGTGCGCAGGACGTCACCGGGCCGTACCTCGACGCCGAGGGCAAGGACATGGCGCTGGGCGGCGGCACCCTGGTGCTCGGTACCGAGGGCCCGATGATCGGGCCCGGCGGGCAGTCGCTCTCGCAGGGTCGGCTCGCGTACCACTTCTACGACGGCGACGACGGCGGCGCGTTCCGCCTGGCGATCCAGGACCTGGCCTGGGAGGACGGCTGGCCGGTGGCGACCACCGAGGTGCCGGAGCCCTGAGCGGTCGGCCTGAAGCCGGCCGCTGCCGGCTGCTCCCCGACAGGACGATCGGCTAGGATCGCCACGTCGCGACTGGCGTACAGGTGGATCACCACCGGGGAGCGACGCGCTGTGCTGACGACGGGTCGGTCGCCTGGGCCCGGTCGGTAACGACAACCCGTGCAACCGCCGACACAGCAGGAGACGCCGCCATGAGCGCACCCGACCCCACGTTCGACGCCCCACTGTCCGAGGTGGACCCGGAGATCGCCGCCGTCCTCGACGGCGAGCTGGCCCGCCAGCGCGACACCCTCGAGATGATCGCGTCGGAGAACTTCGTGCCGCGCGCCGTCCTCCAGGCCCAGGGCTCGGTCCTGACCAACAAGTACGCCGAGGGATACCCGGGCCGCCGCTACTACGGCGGCTGCGAGCAGGTCGACATCGCGGAGAACCTCGCGATCGCCCGCGCCAAGGAGCTGTTCGGCGCCGAGTACGCCAACGTCCAGCCGCACTCCGGTGCGCAGGCCAACGCCGCCGTGCTGCACGCGCTGATCAACCCGGGCGACAAGATCCTCGGCCTCGAGCTGGCCCACGGCGGTCACCTCACGCACGGCATGAAGATCAACTTCTCCGGCAAGCTGTACGACGTCGCCGGATACGGCGTCGACCCGGAGTCGCACCGCATCGAGATGGACGAGGTCCGCAAGCGTGCCCTGGAGCACCGCCCGGACGTGATCATCGCCGGCTGGTCCGCCTACCCGCGCCAGCTCGACTTCCCCGCGTTCCGCGAGATCGCGGACGAGGTCGGCGCCAAGCTCTGGGTGGACATGGCGCACTTCGCCGGCCTGGTCGCCGCCGGGCTCCACCCCTCCCCGGTGCCGCACGCCGACGTCGTCTCCTCCACGGTGCACAAGACCATCGGCGGCCCGCGCTCCGGCTTCATCCTGGCCAAGGAGGAGTACGCGAAGAAGCTGAACTCGGCCGTCTTCCCCGGTCAGCAGGGCGGCCCGCTCATGCACGTCATCGCCGGCAAGGCCGTGGCGTTCAAGCTGGCGGCGTCGGACGCCTTCACGGAGCGCCAGGAGCGCACCCTGCGCGGCGCCCGCATCATCGCGGACCGCCTCTCGCAGGCGGACGTCGCGGGGACCGGCGTCTCCGTGCTCACCGGTGGCACGGACGTCCACCTGGCACTGGTGGACCTGCGGCACTCGGCGATGGACGGCCAGCAGGCGGAGGACCTCCTGCACTCGGTCGGCATCACCGTCAACCGCAACGCCGTCCCGTTCGACCCGCGCCCGCCGCGCGTCACCTCCGGCCTGCGCATCGGCACCCCGGCGCTCGCCACCCGCGGCTTCGGCGACGAGGAGTTCACCGAGGTCGCGGACATCATCGCGGTCGCGCTGCGCGACGGCGAGGGCGCGGACGCCGCGGCCCTGTCCGCCCGCGTCGAGAAGCTCACGGCCGACTTCCCGCTGTACCCGGAGCTGCAGCAGTGACCGCCCGGATGCTGCCGGGCGGGCCGGTCGCCGAGGCCGTGTTCGCCGACCTCGCCCCGCGGATCGAGGCGCTCGTCGCCGCCGGTCACCGGCCAGGTCTCGGCACGATCCTCGTGGGCGACGACTCCGCGAGCGCCGGCTACATCCGCATGAAGATGGACAAGGCGACCGAGCTCGGTTTCAGCTCGCCGCACATCCATCTGCCGCAGGACGCCGCGCAGGCGGACGTCCTGGCGGCGGTGCGGGAGATGAACGACGCCGACGACGTCGACTCCGTGCTGATCCAGCACCCGACGCCCCCGCAGATCGACTTCGACGCGGCGCTGCTGGCGCTCGACCCGGACAAGGACGTCGACGCGCTCCACCCCGTGAACATGGGGCGTCTCGCCCTGGGCATGCCGGGTCCCGTGCCCGCCACGCCGGCGGGGATCGAGACGCTGCTTGCCCACTACGAGATCCCGGTGGCCGGGCGCGAGGTCTGCATCCTCGGGCGCGGCACGACGCTCGGGCGGCCGCTGGCGCTGCTGCTCTCGCAGAAGCGTCCGACGGCGAACGCCGCCGTCACCGTGGTCCACACCGGGGTGCCGGACTGGCCGGAGTACACCAAGCGTGCCGACATCGTCATCGCGGCAGCCGGTGTCCCGGGCATCCTGCAGCCGGAGCACCTGACGCCGGGCGTGACGGTCGTCGGTGGCGGCGTCCGGTACGAGGGTCGCAAGCTGCTGCCGGACGTGGACGAGTCCTGCGAGGAGGTCGCCGGCGCGATCACGCCGCGGATCGGCGGCGTCGGTCCGACGACGATCGCGATGCTGTTCCGCAGCGCGGTCGAGGCTGCGGAGCGCACGGTCGGCTGACCGCCCCGGCGGGGGGCGGGGCGCCCCCCCCCCCCCCCCCCCCCCGCCGCCCCGACCTTGCGATGATGACGGGATGACCGTGACGCGCGAGGACCGCTGGACCGCTGACCCGGGCGAGCTGCTCCGGGTCGGGCCGGGCTTCCGGCTGGCCGACGTCGACGCGGACACCACACCTGGCTACGACGGACGCAAGAAGCACGGCCGCGCCGACCTGCGCGCGGGGACCGACGAGCTCGCCGACCTGCAGGAACGCCTCTACGCCCAGAGCAGGCAGGACCCGGCCGCCCCGTCGGTGCTGCTCGTCCTCCAGGCGATGGACTCCGCGGGCAAGGGCGGGATCGTCCGCCACGTCATCGGGGCCACCGACCCGCAGGGCATCCAGCTCAAGGCGTTCAAGAAGCCGACGCCCGAGGAGCTGGGGCACGACTTCCTGTGGCGGGTGGAGAAGGAGGTCCCCGAGGCGGGGTACATCGGTGTCTTCGACCGCTCGCACTACGAGGACGTCCTCATCGGTGCCGTGCGCGAGCTCGCGCCGCCCGCGGAGATCGAGCGCCGCTACGGTGCGATCAACGACTTCGAGCGCCGGCTGACGGAATCGGGCACACGCGTCGTCAAGGTCATGCTCCACATCTCCTCCGAGGAGCAGAAGGCGCGCCTCATGGAGCGGCTCGACCGGCCCGACAAGCACTGGAAGTACAACCCGGGGGACGTGGACGAGCGCCAGCTCTGGCCGCGCTACATGGAGGCGTTCCAGACGGTGTTCGACCGCACCTCGACCGAGCGCGCCCCCTGGTACGTCGTGCCGGCGAACGCGAAGTGGTACGCGAGGCTCGCCGTCCAGGCGCTGCTGCTGGGGGTCCTGGAGGACATCGACCCGCAGTGGCCCACGGCCACCTACGACGTGGCGGCGGAGAAGCGGCGGCTCGCTGCGACCTGACGGCCGATGAGTTCGCCAGGTGCGCGGCGTCGTACCTCTCAGGACCCCCGACCGGGGGAGTGGAGGGAGGCAACGACATGGTCACGGTGCGACCCCATCTGTGGTTCGCCGACAACGACGCGCACGAGGCCGCGGCGTTCTACGCCGAGCACGTCCCCGGCTCCAGGGTCGGCAACGTGCTCACGGCGTCCGAGGGGATCCCCGGCGTCGTGGCGGGCGAACCGTTCATCGTCGAGTTCACGGTCTGCGGGCTCGACGTCGTCGGACTCAACGCCGGGCCCGACCTCCGGCTCGACGAGGCCTTCAGCTTCTACCTGCTCTGCGACGGGCAGGAGGAGGTCGACCACTACTGGGACCTCTTCACGGCCGACGGCGGCAAGCCCGGTCCGTGCGGATGGTGCACGGACCGGTTCGGCGTGAGCTGGCAGGTCATCCCGAAGCAGCTCGAGGAGCTCTGCGGCGACTACTCCACCGCGGCGAACCAGCGCACCGTGCAGGCGATGCTCACGATGTCCAAGATCGACGTGGCCGCGCTGGAGGCGGCGTACGCCGGCGAGTGACGTCCCGGTCGGGTGACGCACACCGCTGACAGCCGTCGGTGGTGTGTGGTGGTATGGCCCGCGTGCTGACCATCGCCACCGCCAACGTCAACGGGATCCGTGCCGCCTTCCGCCGCGGCATGCACGACTGGATCTCCCGCCGCTCGCCCGACGTCCTGCTGCTGCAGGAGGTCCGGGCCCCCGATGCGCTCGTGCGCGACTACCTCGACGGCTGGCACGTCGCCCACCTGCCGTCCGAGCTCAAGGGGCGGGCCGGCGTCGCCGTCGCGTCACGCCTCCCGATCGCCGCGGTGCGCGGCGGGCTCGCGCTGCCCGACGGCGGCACGGAGCCCGACGTCGACACCGGGCGCTGGCTGGAGGCGGACCTGACGCTGCCCGGCGGCGCGCCGCTCACCGTGGTCTCGGCCTACCTGCACTCGGGGTCGACGAACCCCGGCCAGGAGCACACGATGGTCGCCAAGTACGCCCACCTGGACCGGGTGTCGGCGCGGCTTGCCGATCTCGCCTCCGGCGCGGCTCCGGCCCTCGTGGCGGGCGACCTGAACATCGCCCACCGGGAGGTCGACCTCGCGAACTTCAAGGGCAACCGCAAGAGCGCCGGCTTCCTGCCCGAGGAGCGCGCCTACGTCGACCGCTGGCTCGACGGCGGCTGGACCGACCTCGGCCGCGCCCACGGCGGTGACGGGCCGGGTCCGTACACGTGGTGGACCTGGCGCGGGCAGGCGTTCACCAACGACCGCGGCTGGCGGATCGACTACCAGCTCGCGAACCGCCGGCTCGCCGACCAGGCGGTCAAGGTCGAGGTGGACAGGGCGCCGTCGTACGAGGAGCGGTGGAGCGACCACTCGGCGGTGGTGGCGAGCTACGCCCTCCCGCTGTGACAGGCACGTCCGCTGTGACCGGGACGAGATGAACCTGTGATGCACGGAACCGTGCCTGTTCATCTTCTGTTCACCTGGGGTCAGGCGTGAGGTCACTCTGGCCTGGTTCTCTCGGAGAGTGATGACGAGCAGCGGTCGCCGCCGGGGCGATCACCTCACCTCCACGGGAGACTCCATGACCGACGTCCTGCCGCAGGCGTCCGTGACCTCCGCCGCTCCGGCCGAGGTCGACCAGCGCGAGTCCCGGCTGGTCAGCCCGTTCGAGCGGCTCGGCCTGTCCGGCCGCGCGCTGCGCACCGCCAACTGGCTGGGCATCGTCGTCGGCGTCTACGTCCTCATCACTGCCGTGGAGCTGATCGGCTCCGGTTTCAAGGTGGCGACGGGCGACTCCGCCGAGTCGCTGTTCGCGTTCGCGTCGAACCCGTTCGTCGCGCTGATGGTCGGCGTCCTGTTCACCGCGGCCACGCAGTCGAGCTCGACGACCACCTCGGTGACCGTCGGCCTCGTGGCCGGCGGCCTGCCGATGAGCATCGCGATCCCGATGCTCATGGGTGCCAACATCGGCACGACCCTGACCAACACGCTGGTCAGCCTGGGCATGGTGCGCGACCGGGAGACCTTCCGCCGCGCGTTCTCCGCCGCGACAGTGCACGACTTCTTCAACCTGATCGCCGTCGCCATCTTCCTCCCGCTGGAGCTCGCGTTCGGCTTCCTCCAGAAGTCGTCCGCCTGGCTCGCGGACGCGGCCTCCGGGTCCGACGGCGGCATCGTCGCCACGCTGTTCGGCGCGCTCGGGACCGTCGTGGACGCCGTCACCGAGCCGCTCGCGGACCTGCTCGGCTGGTCCACCTCGTTCCTCCCCGGTGCCTGGCACGGCGTCGCGATGA
This sequence comes from Isoptericola maris, assembly GCF_048065335.1. Classification (NCBI taxonomy): domain Bacteria; kingdom Bacillati; phylum Actinomycetota; class Actinomycetes; order Micrococcales; family Promicromonosporaceae; genus Isoptericola; species Isoptericola maris. The sequence goes on from NZ_JBLUNY010000013.1 coordinate 21,227, forward strand.
TCGTCCTCGGCATCGGCCTGATCCTTGCGGTCATCAACTGGCTCGGCAAGCTGCTCAAGGTGCTCATGGTCGGCCGCGCGGCCGAGGTGCTGCACGCCTCCGTGGGTCGCGGTCCGCTGACCGGTATCGCCAGCGGCGCCGCGATGACCGTGATGGTCCAGTCCTCCTCGACCACGACCAGCCTGATGATCCCGCTCGCCGGGTCCGGCACCTTCTCGCTCAAGCAGATCTACCCGTTCACCGTGGGCGCCAACATCGGGACCACGGTCACCGCCCTGATCGCGGCCTTCGCGTTCACCGGGGCGGAGGGCACGCTCGCCCTGCAGGCCGCGTTCGTGCACGTGCTGTTCAACGTGTTCGCGGCGCTGGTGGTCTTCGGTCTGCCGCTGCTGCGCCAGCTCCCGCTGCGCGGCGCGACGTGGCTCGGTAATGTCGCCGCCACCAACAAGGTGTGGGCCGCGGCCTGGGTGCTCGGAGTGTTCGTGGGCATCCCGCTGGCACTCATCGGCATCACCACGATGCTGTGAGCCCGCACGGACGGGCAGGTGACCCCATGACCACGGGCAGGCCGGAGGACGCGGCCGCCGTCGAGCGCGAGCTCGAGCGGATCGTCGCCGAGGCAGAGGCCAAGCTGGCCGAGGTGCGCCGCGAGCTGGCCGAGCGGCGCCGGCAGGACGCGCAGCACGCTGAGATCGACCGGCTCGAGGAGCACCTCGGCAACGCCACCGTGCGGTGGGAAGAGGTGCGCTCGTTCTTCGACGACGTGCTGGCCCAGCTCCGCCGCGGCGAAGACCGCGACGACCCGTCGGGATGATCCGCTGAGGCGCCGACGACGGCGCCGACGATCAGCGCGCGGGGTCCGACGGCGGTGCGAGCAGGAACCCGGGCGCTGCGAGCCCGGCCTCGTCGAACGCCGTCTGGACGGCCGCGGTGACGCCGTCGACGTCCGCGGCGCGGACCAGGGCGATGGCTGACCCGCCGAACCCCCCGCCGGTCATCCGCGCACCGAGCGCTCCGGCGCCGAGCGCCGCCTCGACCACCAGGTCGAGCTCGTGTGCGGAGACCTCGTAGTCGTCCCGCAGCGAGGCGTGCGAGGCGTTCATGAGCGGGCCGACCTCGGTGGCCCGTCCGGCGCGCACCAGGTCCGCGAACTCGGCGGTGCGCGCGATCTCGGTGACCACGTGCCGGACCCGGCGGCGCAGGACCTCGGCGTCCTCGGTGCCGCCGAGCTTGTCCAGGGCGACGTCGAGCTCGTCGGGCGCGATCTCGCGCAACGAGGCGACCCCGAGGATGTCCGCGGCCTGCTCGCACGCGGCCCGGCGCTGGGCGTACTGCCCGTCGACGAGCGCGTGCTCGGCCCGGGTGTCCACCACGAGCAGCGTCAGCCCGGCCGCGGCCAGGTCGAAGGGCACCCGCTCGGCGGACTCGAGCGCGGTGAGGCCGGGCCGGCAGTCCAGGAGCAGGGCGTGCCCGGCGGAGCAGCGGAGCGACGCCGCCTGGTCCATGCCGCCGGTCGGCGCGCCCGCGATCTCGTTCTCGGCCCGGACGCACGCCGTCACCAGCTCTGCCCGGCCGGCGTCGTCGGCCGCCAGACCCAGCGAGTGGACCGCGTCGAGCGCGACCGCGACCGCGCACTCCAGCGCGGCCGACGAGGACAGGCCCGCGCCGAACGGCACGCACGAGTCGACGACGGCGTCGAACCCGGAGACCTCGTGACCCGCGGCGCGCAGCGCCCAGGCGACGCCGGCCACGTACGCCCCCCAGCCGTGGGTGACCCCGGGGGTGACCTCGTCGAGCGCCGTCTCCCACCGCTCGTCGGGAGCCTGGGCCGAGGCGAGGCGCACGAGGCCGTCGGTCCGGGACCGCAGCGCCACGTAGGTGCGGTGGGGGAGCGCCACGGGCAGGGCCAGCCCGGCGTTGTAGTCGGTGTGCTCCCCGATCAGGTTCACGCGCCCCGGGGCGGACCACACGCCGTCCGGCGCGCCGTCGTCCCCGAAAGCCTCGGTGAACAGGGTGCGGACACGGGCGGCGCCGTCGTCGGCGGACCAGGAATCGAGCCACTGGGGAGACGTCATGGCCCCCAGTATCACCGATCCGGCGCTTCCTCCGGGACGGCTGCTCAGCCCTGCCCGTGGCCGGCCGAGCCGACGGGCGTCACGCCGAGCTGCCTGCCCGCCAGGCCGCGCGCCCGGCCGGAGAGGCGCCGCGCGACGTCGCGCAGCACCTGCGCGCCGGGGGAGTCGGGATCGGTGAGCACCACGGGGGTGCCGTCGTCGCCGCCCTCGCGGACGGGCACGTCCAGCGGGACCTGCCCGAGGAGCGGGACCTCCGTGCCCACGGTCTCCGTGAGGCTCCGGGCGACGCGCTCCCCGCCACCGGAACCGAAGATCTCCAGGCGGGAGCCGTCGGGCTGCGCGAGCCACGACATGTTCTCCACGACGCCCACCACGCCCTGGGACGTCTGGGTCGCGATCGACCCGGCCCGTTCGGCCACCTCGGCGGCGGCCACCTGCGGTGTGGTGACCACGAGGATCTCGCTGCCGGGCAGGAGCTGCGCCACCGAGATGGCGATGTCCCCGGTGCCGGGGGGCAGGTCGAGCAGCAGCACGTCCAGGTCGCCCCAGAACACGTCGGCGAGGAACTGCTCCAGGGCCCGGTGCAGCATCGGCCCGCGCCACACGACCGGCTGGCCGGCAGGCACGAACATGCCGATCGAGACGACCTTGACGCCGTGCGCGATCGGCGGCAGGAGCATCGAGTCGACGCGGGTGGGCTGTCGGTCGACGCCCAGCATGCGGGGGATCGAGAAGCCGTAGATGTCGGCGTCGAGCACGCCCACGCTGAGGCCGTCGGCGGCCATGGCCGCCGCCAGGTTCGCGGTCACCGACGACTTGCCGACGCCGCCCTTGCCGGACGCGACGGCGAAGACCTTCGTCAGCGAGCCCGCCTGCGCGAACGGGATGATCGGGTCGCCGGCACCGCCACGGAGCTGGGACCGCAGGGACTTGCGCTGCTCGGGCGTCATGACGCCGAGCTCGACGTCGACGGAGCCGACGCCCTCGACCCGCTCGGTCGCGGCGGTCACGTCGCGCACCAGGGTCGACTTCATGGGGCACCCGGCGATGGTGAGGTCCACGCCCACGGTGACGTGCGCGCCGTCCGGTCCGTCGCCGTCGGCCGCGGCCGGGGCGCTGACGGCGACCGAGCGGATCATGTTCAGCTCGGTGAGCGGGCGGCGGATCTCGGGATCGACGACGGCGGACAGGGCGTCCCGGACGCGAGCCTCGAGGTCGGCGGTGGGTGAAGCCATGCTCCGATCCTACGGGCGCCGCGACTCGTGTAGCCGTTCCGGCGTCCTGTGCGGGATACTGGCCGGATGAGCATGAGCCGTCAGTCCGTCGTGCCCCGCGTGCCGACCCTGCCCAAGGGGGAGGAGATCGCCGCCTACGACTCCTACCTGGAGGCGCAGAAGGCGGTCGACTACCTGTCGGACGAGAAGTTCGCCGTCCAGCACGTGACGATCGTGGGCACCGACCTGCGCATGGTCGAGCGCGTCACCGGGCGGCTCACCTACGGGCGGGTGGCGCTCGCCGGCGCGCTGTCCGGTGCATGGTTCGGGTTCTTCGTGGGCCTGCTGCTCACCCTGTTCGCCGGCGGCGCGACCAGCGTGCTCTTCGTGGCCCTGGGCCTCGGTGCCGGGTTCGGGCTGATGTTCTCCGTGCTCTCCTACGCGTTCACCGGAGGCCGGCGAGACTTCACGTCGCAGTCGCAGATCGTCGCCTCGACCTATGCCATCCTCTGCGCGCCCGAGCAGGCCGGCGAGGCGCGGCGGATGCTCGCCGACTCGCCCAGCGGCCTCGGCAAGCAGCGCACGCCGGAGCGTCCCGCAGCACCGGCCACGCCCTCCGCGCCCGACCCCCGGTGGACCATGCCCGACGGCGCCCCGCGCTACGGGGCGATGCGACCGGGCGGGTCGCAGGGTGGTGCGGGAGGTGCTGGCGGCGAGGGACCTTCGCACCCGCAGCCGCCCGCCACGGGGCCGGAGCTGCCCGAGGACCCGTCACGCACGGGCCCGACGCCGCCGTCCGGGTCTGCCACGGCCGCTCCGGAGTCCACCGTGGACCCGGACGACCCGTACGCCCCCCCGCGCGACCGCTGACCAGCACAGCACTGCGCCTTCTCTGCCTGCCCCCTCACTTCCTGCCGAAGGGATTCGGCCGCACGGGTGTCAGCCGCGCAGGCGCGCCATCCAGGCCTCGACGTCCTCCGGGCGGCGGGGGAGTGCCGCGGACAGGTTCTCGTTGCCGTCAGCGGTGACGAGCACGTCGTCCTCGATGCGCACCCCGATCCCGCGGTACTCCTCAGGGACGGCGAGGTCGTCGGCCTTGAAGTAGAGGCCCGGTTCGATGGTGAAGACCATGCCCGGCTCGAGCACACCGTCGAGGTACATCTCGCGGCGGGCCTGCGCGCAGTCGTGCACGTCCAGGCCGAGGTGGTGCGACGTGCCGTGCACCATCCAGCGGCGGTGCTGCTGGCCCTCCGGGGTCAACGCCTCCTCGGCCGGGACGGGCAGCAGTCCCCACTCCTCGAGCCGCGCCGCGATGACCTCCATGGCGGCCGCGTGCACGTCACGGAACTTCGCCCCCGGCTTGGCGACGGCGAACGCGGCGTCCGCGGCGTCGAGGACGGCGGTGTAGATGCGCCGCTGGACCTCGGTGAACTCGCCGTCGACCGGCAGGGTGCGGGTCACGTCGGCCGTGTAGAGCTCGTCGACCTCGACCCCGCCGTCGAGCAGGACCATGTCCCCGGACCGGACCACGCCGTCGTTGGTGATCCAGTGCAGCGTGGTGGCGTGCTCGCCGGCGGCCGCGATGGTCTCGTAGCCCACGGTGTTGCCCTCGAGGCGAGCGTGGGCGTCGAACGTGGTCTCGATGACCCGCTCCCCACGGCGGTGCTCGACGGCGCGCGGCAGCGCGAGCACCACGGCCTCGAAGCCTTCGACGGTGTGGCCGACGGCGGCTCGCATGAGCTCGATCTCGAGCTCGTCCTTGACGAGGCGCAGCTCGGAGGCGGCCTCGGCGAGCGTCTCGTCCGACGCGTCCTCCTCGGTGCCCGCCTCGGTGCGGATCGCCTCGATCAGTGCCGCGATCTCCTCGTCGGCCTCGGTGATCACGAGGACCTGCACACCGTCCGCGCCGACGTCCTTGGCGAGCGCCTCGCGCAGCTCGTCCACGTGCCGCGCCTCGATGCCCGTCAGCGTGGTGACGTCGTCGAGGCTCGGCCGGGCGCCGACCCAGAACTCGCCGTAGCGGGCGTCGGCGTAGAACTCCTCGGTGTTGCGCGGGGCCAGCGGACGCACGTACAGCACCGCGTGGTGGTTCGACCCGTCGCCGTCCGCGCCCGGGTCGCCCTCGCCCTGCGCCACCGGGTGCAGCACCAGCACGGCGTCGGGCTCCTGGTCGGTGCCCAGCCCGGTGAGGTGGGCGAACGCCGAGTGGGGCCGGAACCGGTAGTCGGTGTCGTTGGAGCGCTGCTTGAGAGGACCGGCGGGGAGCACGAGGCGGGTGCCGGGGAAGCGCGCGGACAGCTTCGCGCGCCGTTCGGCGGTGAAGGGCACCGCGCGGCCCGGCGTCACGCCGAGGTCCGGTCGCGGACCCCACTGCGAGGTGATGAAGTCCTTGAACGCGCGGGAGTCGGGACGGTGGGAACGGTTGCTCCCGCGGCCCTCGACGGCGTCGTCGCTGGTCTGGTCGACCGGGGTGGTGTCGCTCATGCGGTCCAGTCTCCCACCTGCCGCACGGCGGGTCGACGGCGCACCGCAGGTCGAGGCGCGGTCACCGGCGGGCGAACTCGTCGAGCGCCCGGGAGAGGGTGTGGTTGAACGCCGCGGGTGCCTCGGTGTTGACGTCGTGCCCGGCGTCGGGCACCACGACGAGCGCGCCGCGGGCGGCGGCGGCCAGATGTCGGGACTCCTCGAGACGCATGCGGTCACGGGCGCCGTTGACGAGCCAGACGGGCGCCCGGATCGCGCGCAGGCTCGCCACGGAGGACCGGCCGGCGAGCCCTGTGAGCGCGTCCGTCACGACGTCCCAGCCGGGCCGGTACGCCTCGTCCACCATGCCGCCCGGCGCTCCGGTGTGGACGGCGGGCACGTCCGTGCCGCCGGGGCGGCTGCGGACCCACCCGAGCGGAGCGCGCCAGGTGCGAAGAGCAGCCCGCCGTGCCGCCGTCGTCCCCGAGACGGCGAGCCGGGCGGCGTCGCGGAAGAGGGCCACCGGCTTGCCCCGGGGATCGGCCGTGCAGGCCGCGGCGACGACCCCGGCGAGGTGCGGAGCGCCGCCGTCGGGCGCGGCACGGGTGCGGCGCGCGGCCCACGCGAGCGACGTGTAGCCGCCGAGGGACAGGCCGACGACGACGACGGGGGTGCCGGGGCGGAACGAGCTCGCCGCGCCGTCGATCACCTCGAACGCCCGCCCCATGGAGAAGCGTTCGGCGCGGCGCGCGCCGTGGGCGGGCAGGTCGACGGCCACCGCCTCGTGGCCGGCGCGCCGCACATGGTCCACCTGGGAGCTCCAGATCGCCGACGACGTCCGCATCCCGTGGACGAACACGACGCCCGGGCGCGCAGCCGTGGACCGCCCGTCCTGGGGGCGGGCGTCGTGCCGTGCCGGATCGGTGTGCTGGTCCATCCTTCCGATGGTCGCGCGTGGTCGAGGACCGCTGGCGGACGGCCGCGTCAGGCCCCGTGGAGACGTTGTGAGCATCGCCGTCCGTACACTTGCCGGGTGATCGACCTCCACACGCACTCGCGCGCGTCAGACGGCACGGACACGCCGCGTCAGGTCCTGGAGGCCGCCGCCGCTGCCGGCCTGGCGGTCGTGGCGCTCACCGACCACGACACCACCAGCGGCTGGGCCGAGGCGGCCGCGGCGGTGGCGAGCACGGGCGTCGCCCTGGTGCGCGGCACGGAGATCTCCACGCGGAGCGCGACGCCCGACGGCGGCATCAGCGTCCACCTGCTCGCCTACCTGCACGACCCCGCGCACCCGGCCCTCGTGACCGAGCTGGCCCGCACCCGCGACGACCGGCTGATGCGGGCGCGTCGGATGACCGACCGGCTGGCCGAGGACTTCCCGGTGACCTGGCAGGACGTCGTCGCCCAGACGCACGACGGCGCCACGGTGGGGCGTCCGCACCTCGCGGACGCGCTCGTGGCGGCGGGTGTCGTGGCCGACCGCGACGAGGCGTTCGCGACCATGCTGCACCCGGGCGCCCCGTACTACGTGCCCCACTACGCCCCGGACACCGCGGACGCCGTCCGGGCGGTCCTCGCCGCGGGCGGGGTGCCGGTCATGGCCCATCCGCGGGCCGGGAAGCGGGGCCGCGTGGTGGACGAGGAGACGCTGGCGGCGCTGGCGGACGCAGGCCTCGCCGGGCTGGAGGTGGACCACCGCGACCACGACGAGGCGGACCGCGCCCGCCTGCGGGAGATCGCCGCCGAGCTGGGCCTGCTGACCACCGGGTCCAGCGACTACCACGGTGGTGGCAAGCTCAACCGGATCGGCGAGAACACGACGGATCCCGCGGTGCTGGCGGAGATCGAGCGACGGGGCGGGCTGGAGGTGCTGCGGCCGTGAGCCAGGTGATCGACCTGACGCTGTTCACGCAGGCGTTCGTGACGCTCTGGGTGATCATGGACCCGCCCGGCACCATCCCGGTCTTCCTGGCGCTCACCTCGACGATGGGCGCCAAGCAGCGCAGCCGCGCGGCGCTGCAGGCCGTCGCCGTGGCGTTCGGCGTCATCGTGGTCTTCGCGCTGTTCGGCCAGCAGCTCCTGCAGTACATGGGGATCTCGCTGGCGGCGCTGCAGGCCTCCGGGGGTCTGCTGCTCCTCATCGTCGCGATGCAGCTCCTGACCGGGAAGTTCGACTCCGGCGACGCGACGGCCGCGACGCCGGGCGCGAACGTGGCGCTGGTGCCGCTCGGCACGCCGCTCCTGGCCGGCCCCGGCGCCATCGTGGCGACCATGGTGTTCGTCCAGCAGGCGCGCACGGAGGACGAGGGCGTGCCGGCGATCGTGGCGCTCTCGGTGGCCATCGTGCTGGTGCACGTCAGCCTCTACCTGGCGATGCGCTTCGCCGACGTGCTGCACCGCGTCCTGCGGGACTCCGGGGTCACGCTCATCACGCGGATCGCCGGCATCCTGCTCGCGGCGATCGCCGTGCAGCAGATCGCCGACGCGGTCTTCGCGTTCGTGCGCACGGGGTAGGGGGGGCGGACCGGGTTGGCGAGGCGCTCAGACGTCGCGCGGTTCGAGGGTGACGTGGACCGGGGCGTCCGGCTCCAGGCCCTCGGCCCGGCGGACGGCCTGCTTCATGGGCAGCACGTAGCCGTTCTCCTCCGAGGAGGGGAACACCGACGTGCTCCAGGTGGTGCCGCCCACCGTGACGCGCACCCGGATCGAGCCGAACCCCCGGGGTGGGAGCGGCAGGTCGGCCAGGGCGTCCGACTCGTCGGGCGGCACGGTGACGAACCACCATGCGTCGTCCTGCCGGGCCTTCCACTGCCACAGGGGCGCGGTGAAGGTGAGCTGCATGCTCGCAGGCTAGGGGACGGCACCGACAGCACACAGGTGGGGCCCGCGATCTTGCGAGATCGCCGGCCCCACCTGTCGTGCCGGTTCAGTCCTGCTGGCCCTCGCCCGAGCCGCCGCTGGGGTTGCGACGACGACGCCGACGACGGCGCTGGCCCTCGCCGGAGCCCTCGCCGGCAGGCTTGTCGTCGGGCCGCGTGCCGCCGTCGGACCCCCGGTTCTCGGACCGTTGACCGCCCGAGCGCCGGTTCTCGCCGGTGCGAGGGCCGCGGCCCTGGCCGCTCCGACCGCTCTGGCCGCCACGGCCTCCACGCCCGCCGTCGCGCCCGCCACGGCCGCCACGCCCGCCGTCGCGGTCTCCGGCGGTGCGCTTGCCGGTCTCGCCGAGGTCCTCGAGCTCCTCCGCGTCGAGGCCGCCGAGCTTCTGGGCGCCCTTCGGCAGACGGCCCTTGGTGCCCTCGGGGATGCCGAGGTCGCTGAACAGGTGCGGCGAGGACGAGTAGGTCTCCACCGGCTCGGGGTGACCGAGGTCGAGCGTGCGGTCGATCATCTGCCAGCGGGGGACGTCGTCCCAGTCGACGAACGTGATCGCGGTGCCCTTGTTGCCCGCGCGGCCGGTGCGTCCGATGCGGTGCAGGTAGGTGCGCTCGTCCTCGGGGCACTGGTAGTTGACGACGTGCGTCACGTCGGTGACGTCGATGCCGCGGGCCGCGACGTCGGTCGCCACCAGCACGTCGATGTTGCCGTGCCGCAGCGCGCGCAGGGCCTGCTCGCGGGCGCCCTGGCCGAGGTCGCCGTGGATGGCGCCGGCGGCGAAACCGCGGGTGCGCAGCTCGTCGGAGACCTTCGCGGCGGTGCGCTTGGTGCGGGCGAACACGATCGTGCGGCCGCGGCCCTCCGCCTGCAGGATGCGGGCCAGGACCTCGACCTTGTCCAGGGCGTGGGCGCGGTAGACCACCTGGCGGGTGTTCTTGACGGTGGCGCCCTCGTCGTCCGGGTCGGCCGCGCGGATGTGCGTCGGCTGCGACATGTAGCGACGGGCCATGGACACGACCGGGCCGGGCATGGTGGCCGAGAAGAGCATCGTGTGGCGCACGGCGGGGGTGCGGGACAGGATCTTCTCGACGTCGGGCAGGAACCCGAGGTCGAGCATCTCGTCCGCCTCGTCGAGCACGACGGTCGCGGCGCGGGTCAGGTTCAGGTGGCCCTGGTTGAGCAGGTCGACCATGCGGCCCGGCGTGCCGACGACGACCTCGACACCTGTGCTGAGGGTCTCGATCTGGGGCTCGTACGCACGGCCGCCGTAGATCTGCACGATCCGGACCGTGCGGTGCTTGGACGCGGTCTCGAGGTCGCGCGCCACCTGCGAGGCGAGCTCGCGGGTCGGAGCAACGACGAGCGCCTGCGGCTTGCCGGGTGCGGGCAGCTCGTCGTAGCCGGTCTCGCCGGGCGCGATCACGCGGTGCAGCAGCGGCACGCCGAACCCGAGGGTCTTGCCGGTACCGGTCTTGGCCTGGCCGATGATGTCGTGGCCCTGCAGGGCGACCGGGAGGGTCATCGCCTGGATCGGGAAGGGGTGGGTGATGCCGGAGTCGCCGAGCGCGCGGACGATCTCCTCGCGAACGCCGAAGTCGGCGAAGCTGACGTCCTGGGCCTGGATGGCCGAGGCGGACGAGTAGTCGGGCTCGTCGGTCGACGGGTCGGCTCCGGCCGTGGCGTCTGCGGCGCCGTCCGGAGTGATGTCTGTGGTGGTCACGTGGTGCCTTCGCATGTCGTCGGCGCGACGGACCGCGAGGGCTGCCCAGAGGGCTTGCCGCGGGTCGCACGCAGCGCCGAGGTGGTCGGCAGCCGATCGCGGAAGTACATCGCGCGGTGAGCGCGGCGGGTCAGCATCGAGACGACCGGGCAACCGAAGTACCACACCATCGTATCCGAACGCACACCGACCGGCGGGAGGCGTCGGTCACGCCGCCGCCTATCCTGGTCCGGTGATGAGCCCCCGCACCGCCGCCGGCGTCGACCCCACCGTCCCCGCACCGGTCGTCGAGCTCGTGGGCCTCGCGGCCTACACCGAGCTCGCGGAGTTCGGCCTGCTGGCCGCACGTTCGGTCGACGCGCCGGATCTCGCGACCCGGCAGGCGCTGGCCGACGGCGCCGACCGGGCGCTGGCCCGGCAGCGCGCGCTCTTCGCGCTGGTGAGCGCCGACGACGGCGTCGTGCCCGGCGTGGTGGGCGCGGCGGTCATGGAGCCCTTCGACGACGTGCTCGCCGACTTCGACGCCCGTACCCGCACGGACGCCTGGGCCGAGGGCCTGCTCAAGGGCGTCGTGGGCCATGGCGTCGCGCAGGACTTCTGCCGGATCGTGGCGGGTGGCCTCGACGGGTCGCGCGGCCGGGCGGTGCGCAAGGTCCTCGAGCGGCCCGCCCCGGGACCGGAGGCCGGGGCCGACGCCGGGGCCGACGCCGAGGCGATCTGGCTGCTGGCCCGTATGGCGGCGGCCGACGAGGTGCTCGCCTCCCGGCTCGCGCTGTGGGGTCGGCGGGTGGTCGGCGAGGCGCTCGGCATGGTCACCGTCCTGCTCGGCCGGCGTCCGGAGCTGGTCGTGCTCGGTGCCGAGGCGGCCGCCCGGCTGGGCGCGGACCTGCCCGCGGGCCGGGAGACCGAGGGCGCCGTCCGGTCCTGGCTGGTGGCGCGGCTGACGGGGGAGCACACGCGCCGCATGGACCGGATGCGGCTCGCGGCCTAGCGACGGCCCGAGACGGCCGTCGGCCGCTGCTCAGGACGGCCGACGGCCCGGCGATCTCGATCGCCGGGCCGTCGCCGCGTCGTGCGCTCGTGCTGCCGAGGCTCAGGTGCTGTCGGGCTCAGAGGCTCCCGAAGCCGACCGGGCGCTGCTCGCCGCTGCCGATCTCGACGTACCCGATGGTCGCGGACGGCACGATGATCAGGCGGCCCTTGGCGTCCTTGAGCTCGAGCGCGGAAGCTCCGTCGAGTGCCTTGCGGACCGCCTTGGCGACGTCGTCGGCGCTCTGGTCGGTCTCGACGACCAGCTCGCGGCTCAGGTTCTGCACACCGATCGTGATCTCCACGTTGACTCCTTCGCGCGTGGCGCCGCAGCCTGCGGCGCCGGGTGGACGGGCTGCCACGATCCTATGCACGGCGGTGGCTCCTGGCGGCATCGTCCGCGCAGGGTGAACGGACGGGCGGCCGAGCCTGTCGGTGGCGCGTGATCGAATCTCACTCGTGACAGCCACCGCCACCGTCCGCCTCGCGCCGCCGGCCCCCGCGCAGACCGCCGGGGCCGCCGTCGTGCTGGACGAGTCGCAGCAGACGGCGGTGGCGACGGCGCTCCGCGGCCCGGCCACGCTGGTGGTGGGGGCGCCAGGTTCCGGCAAGACGACGGTGGCGCGGGAGGTGGCGGTGCGGGCGATCGCGTCGGGGACCGAGCCGTCCCGGGTTCTCGTGCTCGCTGCGACCCGGCGCTCGGCGGCGCGCCTGCGGGACGAGGTGGCCGCCGCCGCCGGGCGGACGATCGGTGCCCCGATGGTGCGCACGGCCGCCTCGGCGGCGTTCTCGGTGCTGCGCACACGTGCGGCCGCCCTCGGCGAGCCGCCGCCCACCCTGGTCTCGGGGCCGGAGCAGGACCTGGTGCTCGCGGAGCTCCTGGCGGGGCACCTGGCCGGGGAGGGGGCGCCCCTGCCGCTGCCGGACGGGCTGCCCGAGGAGTCGCTCGGACTGCGCGGTCTGCGCCAGGAGCTGCGGGACCTCCTGATGCGTGCCGCCGAGCGCGGGCTGGCACCCGTGGACCTGGACGAGCTGGGGCGCCGCCACGAGCGCCCCGAGTGGCGCCTGGTCGCCCGCCTCTACGAGGAGTACCTAGACGTCACGGCCCTGCGGCTCGGCACGCCCGACGCGGGTGCGCGCTACGACCCGGCCGTCGTGGTCGACGAGGCCGCCCACACGCTGGCCACGTGGGACGTGCCCGGCACGGCCGCACCCACCTGGGATCTCGTGGTGGTGGACGACCACCAGGAGTCGACCGTCGCGACCGCGCGCCTGCTCGGTGCCCTGCACGACGCCGGGGCGCGGCTCGTGCTGCTCGCCGACCCTGATGCGGCCGTACAGGGTTTCCGCGGTGCGGCGCCGGCGTTGGTCGGGCGGGCCGCCGCCCGGCCCGGCGAGACGGGTGCCTTCGACGCCCGCACCGTCGTCCTGAGCACGGCGTGGCGCCAGCCGGACCGGCTCCGCGAGGTGACGCGCGCGATCACGTCGCGCGTCGCCACGGTGTCGGGCGCCCTGCACCGCGGTGCGGCACCGCGGCCGGACCCGACGCAGGGCGCGGAGCACGACGGCGACGCCCCGGTCGGTGACGACCTGCACGACGGGCCGGTCCCGACGCTCCGTGCGGCGCGGGCCGACGTCGCCGTCCTCGCGGGCACCGCCCAGGAGGCGGCCTACATCGCCCGCGAGCTGCGTGCCGAGCACCTGCTGCACGGCACGCCGTGGGAGCGGATGGCGGTCCTCGCGCGCAGCGGCGACCGGCTCGCCGCGCTGCGCCGTGACCTCGTCGCGGCCTCGGTGCCGGTGGCGCTGCTCGGCTCGGACGTGCCGCTGCGTGACGAGCCCGCCGTCGTCCCCCTGCTCGCCGCTCTACGCGTGTGCACGGGGCCGGGCGGGCTGGACCGGATGCTCGCCGAGCTGCGGCCGACCTCCGCACACCACGGCGACGCCGCGGCCGGAGGTACCTCGTCCGAGGCGTCCGACCTCGAGGTGCCGGACGCCGAGATGATCGACGACGTGCCGCCGGCCGCCGCGCACCTTGTGCCCGGTCTCGACGCCGAGACCGCGGCGCTGCTGCTCACGTCCCCGATCGGCGGGCTCGACGCGGTGTCCCTGCGTCGGCTGCGCCGCGCGCTGCGCTCCGAGGAGCTGTCGGGCGGGGGCGGGCGGTCGTCCGACGCGCTGCTCGTGGAGGTCCTGGGTGATCCGGCTCGGGCGGCGACGCTGCCGTCCACGGTCCGTCGCGGCCCGGTCGCGGTCGCGCGGGTGCTGGCTGCGGGGCGCGAGGCCGCGGCGGTCGACGGCGCGACGGCGCAGACGGTGCTGTGGGCCGTGTGGGCGGCGACCGGCCTGGCGGAACGGTGGCGCGACATGGCGCTCGCGGGCGGGCCGGCCGGCGTGCGCGCGGACCGCGACCTCGACGCGGTGCTCGCGTTGTTCCGTGCAGCCGAGACGTACGTCGAGCGCATGCCGGGCGCGTCGGTGGGAGCCTTCGTCGACTACCTCGCCTCGCAGGACCTGCCCGCCGACTCCCTCGCCGCCGCGGCCACCGGTGCCCGTGCCGTCGAGGCGTTGACCCCGGCCGGGGCCGCCGGGCGCGAGTGGGACGTCGTGGTGGTGGCCGGCGTGCAGGACGGGGTCTGGCCGGACCTGCGGCTGCGCGACTCGCTGCTCGGGTCCCAGGCGCTCGTCGAGCTGCTCGCGGGACGCGCGCAGGATGCGCACGGCGTCGGCAAGGAGGCCCGCGGTCAGGTGCTCGCGGACGAGCTGCGGGCGTTCGCCGTCGCCGTCTCCCGGCCGAGCCGCCGGCTGCTCGTCACGGCCGTCGAGGATGCCGAGGACAGCCCCTCCGTCTTCTGCGACCTGGTGTCGCCCCGTGACGAGGGCGCCGTCGACGGCCCCGACCCGCGACGTGCCGCGGTGGGGCCGCCGCTGGACCTGCGGGGCGTCGTGGCCGCCGCGCGGGCGGAGCTCGTGCGGTCCGCGACCGCGCGTCCGGACACGGCCGACGGCGGCACGGACCCGCGCGCCGAGACCGCGGCCACGCTGCTGGCCCGGCTTGCCGACGCCGGTGTGCCGGAGGCCGACCCGCGCACCTGGTACGGCGTGGCGCACGTCTCCAGCGACGCGGCGCTGTGGGGGCCGGAGGACGAGGTCGTGGTCTCGCCGTCCAAGGTCGACACGGTCACCACCTGCGCGCTGCGGTGGGCCTTCGAGTCGGCGGGCGGGACGGCGCCCGACGCGACCCACCAGACCCTCGGCACGCTCGTGCACAGCATCGCGGAGGAGCACCCGAAGGCCTCGTTGAGCGTGCTGCGTGCCGAGCTCGACCGGCGGTGGCCCGAGCTCGCCCTGCCGGAGGGCTGGCCCAGCCGCCAGCTGCGCCGTCGGGCCGACGAGATGGTGGCGCGCCTGGCCGAGTACTACCAGGACTCCGGGGAGCCGGTGCTGGTCGAGCCGGCCTTCGACCTGACGCTGGGCCGGGCGCGCCTGCGCGGGAAGATCGACCGGGTCGAGGCCGACGGCGAGGACGCCGTGACCGTCGCCGACCTCAAGACGGGGCGCAGCGCGCCGTCGAAGGACAAGGCGGCGGAGAACCCGCAGCTCGGCGCCTATCAGCTCGCCGTCACCGACGGTGCCCTGGACCTGCCGGAGGGGACGCGCAGCGCCGGCGCGCGGCTGGTCTTCGTCGGCACCCCGACCAAGGGGCCCACGGTGCGCGGGCAGGGTGCGCTGGAGCCCGGTGCGGACGGGTCGAGCTGGGCGCGCTCGCTCGTCGAACAGGCCGCGGACACGATGGCGGCTTCGGCGTTCACCGCCCGGGAGAACGACCTGTGCAGCATGTGCCCGGTGCGGCGCAGCTGCCCCGTGCAGACCGAGGGACGGAGCGTGATCTCGTGACCACCCCGCACGTCCCGGAGCCGGCGCGCGGTGCCGAG
The DNA here is from genome assembly GCF_048065335.1 of Isoptericola maris. Lineage (NCBI taxonomy): Bacteria > Bacillati > Actinomycetota > Actinomycetes > Micrococcales > Promicromonosporaceae > Isoptericola > Isoptericola maris. Next base: position 36,540 of record NZ_JBLUNY010000013.1, read on the forward strand.
CGGCGGGACGGCGCCGAGCACGGCGCCGAGCAAGGCGCCGATCAGCTCGGCGGTCTCGACTGGTCGGCGCTCGGCACCGAGCCGCGCAGCGTCCAGCTCGGGTTCCCGGAGCTGGACGAGCCCGGCCCGCCCGGGCCGTCGAGCGGTGCCGTCGAGGAGCCTGCGCGGCCCCGGCTCTCGGCGCGGGACATCGCCGGTCTGCTCGGCCGGCCGGCCCCGACGGACGAGCAGGTCGCCGTCATCGAGGCGCCGCTCGAGCCGGTGCTCGTCGTCGCCGGCGCCGGGTCGGGCAAGACGGAGACGATGGCGGCACGGGTCGTCTGGCTCATCGCGAACGAGCTCGTGGAGCCGGAGGAGGTCCTCGGGCTGACGTTCACCCGCAAGGCCGCGGGGGAGCTCTCCTCCCGCGTGCAGTCACGGCTCGGGCAGCTCGCGCGCGCCCAGGGCCGGTCTGCGGCCGACCTGGACCTGCTGGCCCGCCCCACGATCGCCACCTACAACGCCTATGCCGCCTCGTTGGTCGCGGACCACGGCCTGCGCCTCGGCGTCGAGCCCGGGTCCCGGCTGCTCGGGGAGGCCAACCAGTGGCAGCTGGCGGCCGAGGTCGTGGAGTCCTGGGACGGCGACCTCGGCACCGACAAGGCGGTGAGCACCGTCGTCGGTGCGGTGCTGTCCCTGTCGGGTGCCCTCGGGGAACACCTGCTCGACGTGGACGAGGCGCGCGAGGCGCTGGACGACGTCGTGGTCCGGCTCGACTCCCTTCCGCCCGGGCCGAGGCAGCGTGCCCGCACCAAGGACGTCGACCAGCTCATCGGGTCCGTGGCCGAACGGTCGCGGCTGCTGGGACTGGTCGCCGAGTACCGGCGGCGCAAGCGGCACAGCGACTCCCTGGACTTCGGCGACCAGGTGTCGCTCGCCGCCGAGCTGGCCCGTACCGTCCCTGCGGTCGGTGCCGCTGAGCGTGCCAGGTACCGGGTGGTGCTGCTCGACGAGTACCAGGACACGTCGTTCGCCCAGGTGGAGCTGCTTGCCGGACTGTTCTGCGCGGGGCACGCCGTGACCGCCGTCGGAGACCCGCACCAGTCGATCTACGGCTGGCGCGGCGCCTCGGCGTCGGGCCTGGCGCGGTTCCCGCAGCGGTTCGCCCACGCCGACGGAGGCGCCGCCGCGGTGCGCTACCTCAGCACGTCGTGGCGCAACGACGCCGCGGTGCTGGCCGCCGCCAACGTCGCCTCGGCCCCGCTCCGTGATGAGGCGGGGCCGACGACGGCGGTCCGGGTGCCGCCGCTCGACCTGCGGCCCGGCGCAGGCACCGGAGCGGTGACGGCCCACGTGGCCGCCACCCTGGAGGAGGAGGCGGAGTCCGTCGCGGACTTCGTGGCTGCCCGGTGGCGGCGCGCCACCCGACCCGACGGCTCCGACCGGGTCACCGCGGCCGTGCTGTGCCGCGCCCGCTCGCAGTTCGCCGCCCTGGAGACGGCGCTGCGCCGGCGCGGGCTGCCGGTGGAGGTCGTGGGGCTCGGCGGCCTGCTCACCACGCCGGAGGTGGTGGACGTCGTCGCGCTGCTCGAGGCCGTGCACGACCCGTCCCGCGGCGACTCGCTGCTCCGCCTGCTCACCGGCCCCCGGGTCAACCTCGGTGCCGCCGACCTGCACGCCCTCGGCTCGTGGGCAGCCGACCTCGCGCGGCGTGACGCGCCTCGCCGACGGGCCTCGGCCGACGCCGAGGCGGTCCCGTCGGAACCGGGGCTCCACGACGAGCACGCACAGGTCGTCGAGGGTGACGTCGTCGACCACCGGTCCATCGTCGACGCGCTCGACGACCTGCCCGAGCCGGGCCGGCCCGCTCGCGACGGCCGGGTCCTCACGCCCGACGGCCACACCCGGCTGACTGCGCTCGCCCGCCTGCTGCGCGAGCTGCGCTCGCTGACCTACCTGTCGCTGCCCGAGCTCGTCGTGGCCGCGGAGCGCGCGCTGGGCCTCGACGTCGAGGTGGCCACCGCCGAGATGCTCGCGAGCGCCGTCAGCGCCGGGCCGGGCGGTGCGCCCGCCGCCGAGGGGATCAGCCGCCGGGGCCGCGAGCACCTCGACGCCTTCCGGGACGTCGCGGCGAGCTTCGCCCAGTCGGCCGACGTCGCGACCCTCGGCGCGTTCCTCGCCTGGCTGGGTGTGGCCGGTGACCAGGAGCGCGGGCTCGACATGCCCGTCCGCGAGCCCGACCCGGACGCGGTCCAGGTGATCACCGCGCACGCCGCCAAGGGCCTGGAGTGGGACGTGGTCGCGGTGCCGGGCCTCGTGGACGGCATCTTCCCCACCCAGGCGGAGACGTCGAAGGGGCGCACGAGCAGCGGCTGGCTCACGGGGCTCGGCGAGCTGCCGTACCACCTGCGCGGGGACGCTCACGACCTGCCGGTCTTCCGGTTCGAGGCGGCCACCGACACCAAGGACCTGGTGGCTCGGCGCGACGAGTTCCGGCTCGACTGCGGGGCTCACCAGCTCGCGGAGGAGCGTCGTCTCGCCTATGTCGCCTTCACCCGCGCCCGGCGTGAGCTGTTCTGCACCGCGCACTGGTGGGGTACGGGCTCCCGCCCGCGGCGCGTCTCACCGTTCCTGGCCGAGCTCGCCGAGGCCGGGCTCGTCGACGCCACGGGCTGGGTACCGGCGCCCGACGCGGAGATCTCCAACCCCCGCGACGACGTCGAGCGGACGGACGTCTGGCCGGCGCGGGAGTCGGCGCCCGACGTGCCTGACGACGGCACCCCGGACTCCAGCACCGTGTCGGCCGGCGCGGACCAGGGACGAGGAGGGGCCCCGCGCGAGGTGCTGCGCGAGACCGCGGAGCAGGTGGCCGCCGCCGCCCGTTCGGGGGCGGCCCCCGCGGACGGTGTGCTGCTCGACGGTGCCGGGCACGACCTGGTCGAGCTCGCCCGCATCCTGCTGGCCGAGCGCGGCGAGCGTGACGAGCCGTCGGTGGAGATGCCCGCGCACGTCTCGGCGTCGGGGCTGGTGCGCCTGGCCCGAGACCGGGACGAGTTCGCCCGGCAGCTCCGCCGCCCTGTGCCGAACGAACCGACGGTGCACGCCCGGCGCGGCACCCTGTTCCACGCCTGGGTCGAGCAGTTCTACTCCTCGGCCTCGCTCATGGACGTCGAGGACATGCCGGGTGCGGACGAGCTCGACGTCGCGACCGACCTGGCGCTGGCGGACCTGCGCACCCGGTTCGAGCAGACGCCATGGGCCGCGCTCACCCCGGTCGCGATCGAGCAGGACGTCGAGACGCCGATCGCCGGGGTGATGGTGCGTTCACGTATGGACGCCGTGTTCGTCGACCCCGACGCTCCGCCACCGGCGCCGGGCGAGCCGCCCGCCGTCGTCGTCGTGGACTGGAAGACAGGCCGCGAACCACGGGAGCCGGCCGACCGCGCCCAGCGCGAGGTGCAGCTCGCCGCCTACCGGCTGGCCTGGGCCCGCTGGTCCGGCCTGCCCGTGGAGAAGGTGAGCGCCGCCTTCGTGTACGTGGCCTCCGGTACGACGGTGCGGCCGGCCGAGCTGCTGGACGAGGCGGGCCTGGACGCCCTGGTCCGCGGCTCGTAGGCAGCACATGTTATTCATGCCTGACATCTCTGCTAGTGTTAATCAGCGATGACATTGGCAAGAATGTCATGGCTGGTTGACATTTGATGGAGGTGACGATCGTGCTCGTCTCGACGGCAGAGGATCTGGGGCGATTGCTGCGTGAGGCCAGAAAGCGGGCCGGCATGACGCAGGCGGAGCTCGCCGGCCGCATCGCTACGTCGCGCCAGTGGGTCATCTCGGCCGAGGCCGGGTCCCCGACCTCTCGACTGGATCTGATGCTCGACGCGCTGCGGACGGTCGACCTTCTCGTGGACGTCAGCCCCGACGAGGGCGAGCCCGACCTGGATCTGGTCCTGGGCGCCACGCATGGCTGATCACCTCGCTGTCTGGCTGAACGGGCTGCATGCCGGCACGCTCGCGCGCCGCCGTGACGACAGTATCGAGTTCCGCTACACGTCCGAGTACCGGCACCGACGGGCGGCTCCCGCGCTGAGCGTGTCGATGCCTCGCACGCAGGAGTACCACGGCAGCGATGCCGCCGGCCCGTGGTTCGACAACCTCCTTCCCGACAACGACGACGTCCGGCAGCGCTGGGCCGCCGACCTGGAGCTGCGGCGCCCGACCGTCTTCGGGCTGCTGGAGCGCATGGGAGCCGACTGCGCCGGAGCGGTCCAGGTGCTGCCTGAGGGCGAGGATCCCACCGCGGAGGGCGCGGTCGTGGCGCTGAACGAGGGAGACATCGCCCGACACCTGCGCACCCTGCACGCAGACGACAGCGCCTGGACGTTCGACGAGCACGGCGGGCGCTTCTCCCTCGGTGGACAGCAGGGCAAGTTCGCACTGACGCGCGTCGACGGGTCCTGGCACCAGCCGACGGGGCGCATGCCGAGTACGCACATCGTCAAGGTGGGTATCGCCGGACTCGAGGGCAGCGACCTGGCTGAACACGTGACGATGCGTGCCGCGCAGCAGCTCGGTCTGCGTGTCGCCGAGACCCACCTCGAGACCTTTGAGGAGCAGGCGGCGGTCATCGTGCGTCGATTCGACCGCATCGTGCGAGACGACGGCACCATCAGCCGCCTGCACCAGGAGGACATGTGTCAGGCGCGAGGCCTGTGGCGCGCAAGCAAGTACGAGGCTGACGGTGGTCCCTCGGTCCGTGAGCTGGCCGACACGCTCGACACCGCGGTCGACCGACGCCGACTGGCCGATGCGCGCGAACAGTTCGCGTCCGCCGTCGCCTTCAACTGGGTGGCGGCGGGCACGGACGCTCACGCGAAGAACTTCGCACTGCTGCATGCCGGGTCCTCGACAGCATTCGCGCCGCTGTACGACGTGATCAGCGCCGCGCTCCTGCTGGATCCGCACGAGGTGCGGTTCAAGAGCAGGCTGGCGATGAAGCTGGGAGGCGAGTACCGGCTCCGGGCGATCGGAGCGAGGCACCTCGTGCGAGCGGCCGCGGACCTGGGTGTCGAGGCGGATTGGTTCATCGAACGGGTCCGCGCGTTGGCCCAAGGTCTGCCGGATGCCGTGCACGACGCCGTCGGCGGTGCGCGAAGGGTGGTCGGAGCATCCGCTGGTGACGGGTTCGTCGACCGCGCTGCGACCCGAAGCGCTGACGTGCTCCGGGACCTGCGCACTCTGGTGCCCGAGGACCGGAAGCAAGACGATCCGGACGGGAGGACGTGGGTCGAGGGACACCACCGCGGGGACCGGTACGTTCCGGGCTTCTGGAGGTCTCGCCCAGGGCGCTGATGAGGCAGCGCCTCAGGCGGTGCTCTCTCGCCTGAGGCTGCGGTTCCGCTGCGCGCGAGTGCCTCGTCCCTCGGCCCTCACGCTGCGCTGCACCTCCGCCTCAGGCGGTGCTCTCTCGCCTGAGGCTGCGGTTCCGCTGCGCGCGAGTGCCTCGTGCGAGGAGTCAGGCGGGGGTGTCCTCGCGGGTCGCCTCGTCCAGGTCCGCCAGCATCGACTCGGCGTCGGCGACGACGTCGGGGAGCCGGCGGCGCACGCCGTGCATGAGCCATCGCGCCAGCGCCAGCTCGCTGACCAGCAGCGCGCGGTCCACGAGGCGCGGGTCGGTGAGCTCGGTACGCCGGAGCTGGTAGGCCTCCATGATCGCGTCCACGCACTCCGGCGGGGCGGCGGCGAGCAGCCAGGCGAGGTCGTCCGCAGGGTCCGCGACGCGGGCGTCGGACCAGCCGCTGATGCTCGTCACCCGGTTGCCCGAGACGAGCACCTGGTCCGGGGCGAGGTCACCGTGCACCACCACCGGCTGGAAGCGCCACAGGCTCACGTCCTCCAGCGCCGTCTCCCACCGACGCAGCAGGGCGCTCGGGACCCGCCGCGTGGCGGCGGCCTCGTCGAGCTCCACGAGCCGGCGCTCGCGGTACTCGGCCGACGTGTAGGACGGGAGCCCGCACGCCTCGACGACGGCGGCGGGCAGCTCGTGGACCGCGGCGAGCGTCCGTCCGAGGTCGGCTGCCAGGCCGGGCCCGGGACGCAGCGCAGCGATGTCCAGCGGCGAGCCGCCCAGCCGCTCGTGGACGACGGCGCGGCCACCCTCGGGCAGCAGCGCCGAGCCGGCGAACCGCGGCACCGCGAAGGGCAGCACCCCGGCGTCGACGTAGAGGTGGAGCGACTCGAGCAGCTCGATCTCGGCCTCGAGGGCGGCTCCGGCCAGTGCCGTGGTCGGCGCTCGCACCATCCACTCCTCGCCGGAACCGGTCGTCACGATCGCGACGTCGTAGTCCCCGGGCACGTCGTCGCGCCGCACGGTCCGGGCGTCGAGGCCGGGGACGGCGGCCGTCGACAACGCGGCGAGGGCGAGCTGGCTGCGGGGCACAGGCCCACCGTAGTGCGGCTGCGGGCCCCTGCGTCGCTGCGTCGCCGGGCGTGTCCGGCCGGCCGACGGGCGCCGCGCGTCAGACCTGCTGGCTCCAGCCAGCCACGAAAGGCACCGTGATCAGGCAGATCGCCACGGCCGCCGGCCAAGCCCACCAGGAGGTCGGGCGACGACGAGTGGCGGAAGTCGACCGTGACGATGCCGGCCGAGCGGCCCGCGAGGAGAAGCACGCTGGCATGCGGTCGAGACGAGGTGACGTAGCGTCGTGCCGTGAACCCTCTCGACCTGCCCTTCTCCCGCACGGCGCACGATCGAGCCGCCCACCGCCGTGCGGAACCGGGGCTCGTGGAGCGGCTGCGCGCCGACCCGACCACCGGGGTGCTGGTGGTCCATCGCGGGCGGCTCGCCGCCGTCGGGCGCGACACCCCCCGAGCCGCGCTGCTCCCGGCGCCGGGACAACCGGACGGCCTGTGGCTCTTCCTGGGGGAGTCGGACGGCGCGGCCCACCTCGCGCTCGTCCTGCCGGAGGACGGCGACCCCCCGCCCCCGCGCGGCGCGGCGGGCTGGTCCGGGCTGCGGGAGATCGCGCAGGCCCAGGTCGACGCGCTCGCCGCCGGTGAACCAGGGGCGGGGCTGGTCCACGGGTTGTCGGTGGAGGCGGTCGCGCTGGCGGGCTGGCATGCGACGCACCGGAGATGCGGACGCTGCGGCGGGCCGACCGCCGTCGTCCAGGCCGGTTGGGCGCGCCACTGCCCGGTCGAGGCGCGGGACACCTACCCGCGCACCGACCCTGCCGTCATCATGGCGGTCGTCGACGACGACGACCGCCTGCTGCTGGGCCATGCCGCGACCTGGCCGGCGGGGCGCTTCTCGACGCTGGCGGGCTTCGTGGAGGCGGGCGAGGCGATGGAGGACACGGTGCGCCGGGAGGTCGCGGAGGAGACGGGTGTGGTCGTCGGCACGTCGCTCGAGGACGTGGTCTACCGCGGCAGCCAGGCGTGGCCGTTCCCCGCGTCGCTCATGCTCGGGTTCCGGGCGCGGGCCGTGGCGACGGCGGTGCGGACCGACGACGAGGAGGTCACCGACGCGCGGTGGTTCACCCGGCCGGAGCTGTCGGCGGCCGCGTCCGTGGGCGAGGTCGGTCTGCCGGGCCGGCACTCCATCGCGCGGGCGCTCATCGAGGAGTGGTTCGGCGCGAGGCTGCCCGGCTCCTGGTGACGGGCCCGGTGGCTGGCCCGCGTCAGCCGGCCAGGGCGGCCTTGACGTCCGCGAGGGACGGGTTGGTCGCGGCCGAGCCGTCCGGGAAGACGACGGTGGGCACCGTCCGGTTGCCACCGTTGACCTGCTCGACGTACTCCGCCGTCTCCGGCTGCTCCTCGATGTCGATCACGGTGTACCCGATGCCCGCGGAGTCCAGCTGCGTGCGCAACGTCCGGCAGTAGCCGCACCAGGTGGTCGAGTACATGGTGACGGTGCCGAGGTCGGGCAGGGCGGGACGGGCGGTCATGCGGGCCTCCTGTGGATAGCGCGGTGTGCGTGTCGGCGACGCCTGCGACAATCGCAGACGATGCCAGTACTGACCAACTCCCCGGACGCCCCGCTTCATCCCGACGCGATCCTCGACGCGCTGGACCCCGAGCAGCGCGAGGTCGCGCTGGCCCTGGCCGGTCCGGTGTGCGTGCTCGCGGGCGCGGGGACCGGCAAGACGCGGGCGATCACGCACCGCATCGCCTACGGCGTGCGCACGGGTGCCTACCCGCCGACGTCGGTCCTGGCCGTGACGTTCACCGCGCGGGCGGCGGGGGAGATGCGCACCCGCCTGCGTGAGCTCGGCGTGGTCGGCGTGCAGGCCCGCACCTTCCATGCGGCGGCGCTGCGCCAGCTGGGCTACTTCTGGCCGCGGGTGGTCGGCGGTGCGCCGCCGCAGATCCTCGAGCACAAGGCCCCCGCGGTGGCGGAGGCGGCCCGTCGCATCGGCGCGAGCGTCGACCGGGTCGCCGTGCGTGACCTCTCGAGCGAGGTCGAGTGGGCGAAGGTTTCCCTCGTGACGGCGGAGGACTACGTCAAGGCCGCCGCCACGGACGACCGGCCGGCACCGTCGGGGTTCGACCACCAGACGGTCGCGCGCCTCATCGCCGCGTACGAGGACGTCAAGACCGAGCGCGGCGTCATCGACTTCGAGGACGTCCTGCTCATGCTGGCCGACATGCTCGGCTCGCACCCGCACATCGGTGACCAGGTGCGCTCGCAGTACCGGCACTTCGTGGTCGACGAGTTCCAGGACGTCTCGCCGCTGCAGCACTTCCTCCTCGACCAGTGGCTCGGCGGGCGCAAGGAGCTCTGCGTCGTGGGAGACCCGTCGCAGACCATCTACTCGTTCACCGGGGCGACGCCGCACTACCTGCTGGACTTCACGCGCACCTACCGCGACGCCCAGGTCGTGCGCCTGGTCCGGGACTACCGCTCCACGCCGCAGGTGGTGCACCTCGCCAACGACGTCCTGCGGCGCGGCCGCGTCACGGGTGCGCTCGAGCTCCTCGCCCAGCGCCCGGCCGGCCCGCCGGTGTCCTTCACGACCTACGACGACGACGAGGCGGAGGCGGCGGGGATCGCCGCGCGCGCGGCGCGGCTCGTCGCCGACGGGGTACGGTCCAGCGAGATCGCGGTGCTGTACCGCACCAACGCGCAGTCGGCGGCGTTCGAGTCCGCGCTGTCGGACGCCGGCGTGAGTTATCAGGTGCGCGGCGGCGCCCGCTTCTTCCAGCGCAAGGACGTGCGCGACGCGGTCGTGCTGCTGCGTGGCGCCGCGAGGTCCTCCGACCCGGAGCAGCCGATGCCCGAGCAGGTCCGCGACGTCCTGCTCTCCGCGGGCTGGGCCGAGAAGCCGCCGGCGGCCCGCGGCGCCACGCGCGAGCGCTGGGAGGCGATGCAGGCGCTCGTGGGGCTCGCCGACGACGTCGCCGCGGCCGCACCCGAGGACGCTCCCGCCACCCTGCAGGGTCTGGTCGACGAGCTCGCCGAGCGGGCCTCCGCCCAGCATGCTCCGACGGTCGACGGCGTCACGCTGGCGTCGTTGCACGCGGCGAAGGGCCTCGAGTGGGACGCGGTGTTCCTCGCGGGGATGAACGAAGGGCTGATGCCGATCTCCCTCGCCGAGACGGACGAGGGCGTCGCCGAGGAACGTCGGCTGCTCTACGTCGGCATCACCCGCGCGCGCGAGCACCTGGAGCTCTCCTACGCGCGTTCGCGCAACCCTGGCGGCCGGGCGACGCGCAAGCGGACCCGGTTCCTCGACGGCATCTGGCCCGACGACGGCCGTGGCGGCAGGCGTTCCGGATCGAGCCGCACGCAGCGCGGGCAGGCGCGTGCCCAGCTGACGGGACCGGCCGACGTCGAGCTCTTCGACGCGCTGCGCGAGTGGCGGTTGTCGGTGGCCCGGGAGACGGACAAGCCGGCGTACACGGTGCTCGGCGACGCGACGCTCGCGGCGATCGCCGAGCTGCGGCCGACGTCGACGGCTCAGCTCGCGCGGATCAACGGCATCGGGCCGGCCAAGATCGACCGCTACGGGCCGACGCTGATCGCTCTCGTGGAGAGTGCTCCGACGGGCTCCTGAGAGGTCCGGACGAAGTCGTCCAAAAAAAGTTCGAAAAAAGATGTGGCGAGTGCGGCCCAGCCGTCTATGCTCGTCATGACCGAGTTGGAGCGGCACCTGCCGAGAGGCAGTGGCCCGAGATGACGGAGGAGGTGAGCACGACGATGGACATCATCATGACGCAGCTGCAGGGCGGCAAGAAGATTGCGACAGGGGAGAACTCTGTCCCGATCACGATCGTGCCGTCCTTCCGCGCTCGCACGCGTCGCGACGCTGGGGCAGCCCTCGTCGATCTCGCACCCGACTCCGCTCCCTGGAGACATCCGGTCCACTGACCGGTCCAGGCCGCGGAGTCCACCGGGACCCGCGGCCTTCGTCATTCCTGACCGGGAAATCGGCCTTCATCGGCCGGACGATCCGTCTCTCTGACACCAGAGGGTCATCCGTAGGTCCTGAACACCGACGTTCACACCACACCCAGGACCTGACGGAGGAACATCGTGCGTCTCGCACAGCTGTTGGACGAGCGGCTGATCGACGCTGCCCCCGCCGGTGGCACCAGTCGCTGGACCCCCCATCAACCGGTGGCGCAGACCGCCGAGGAGGCCGCCGAGCTCGAACGACAGTTCGCGGCTCTGCTGCCCTGCCGCACCAACGACCCCGAGCTCTGGTTCGCCGAGCACACCGACGAGGTGGAACGGGCCAAGACGCTCTGCCGCGCCTGCCCGCTGCAGTCCGGCTGCCTGGCCGGTGCCCTCGAGCGGTCGGAGCCGTGGGGCGTCTGGGGCGGCGAGGTCTTCGTCGACGGAGTCGTCGTCGCTCGCAAGCGGGGGCGCGGCCGTCCCCGCAAGACCGACCAGGCCGCGGCCTGACCCATCGATCGATGCCCCGCGAGGTACTACCTCGTGGGGCGTCGTGCTACCTGGGCGTCGTGCTACCTGGGCGGGGTGGTACTACCTCGGCGGGGGCGGGGTGGTGGGACGGTGCAGGTGCAGGCCGGATGCACCTCGACCGGCCGGACCCGGGGGACGGCCTCGGGCAGGGCCACCTCCAGCACGGCGCCGACGGCCGCCGGCCGGGCGCCATCGAGGTGCGCCAGCACCTGGCCGGCTGCCAGGGCGGCCGCCGTCGTGGACAGCACGGTCTCCTGACCGGGCCCCGCCGGGAGCTCCGCGAGCTGGTCGACGAGGTCCGGCCAGCGCTCGTCGACATCGGTGGCGTGCCGGTGCCGGCAGGCCGTGCACGCGGTGGTCCCGGGCAGCACGAAGGGCCCCAGCGTCACGTCCGCCTCCCCGACGACCACCGGCAGGTGCGGGATGCCGGCGCTCATCAGGAGCGAGAAGGACTCGGGACGGATGACACGGTCGCACACGGCGACGACCACGTCGGGCATCGTGTCGGCGTGCCACGCGTGCGCCCACGACGTGCGGGGGTACCGGGCGCCGAGCGCCTCCCGGAGCCGCACCGCACGCCGCCGGCCGACGTCGGTCTGCTGGTACGTCCCTGTGCCGAGATCGGTGACCTGGACGGGCGAGTCGTCGTCGAGCACGAGCGTCCCCACGCCCGCGGTGGCCAGGTGGGCCGCGAGCAGCGCCCCGATCCGGCCGAGGCCGCTGACGCCCACCCGTCGCACCGCTCGCCGGGCGAGCGTGACCATCCCTCCGCCGTCGGGCAGCAGCGCACCCAGCACCGGTGCGTCCGCCGCGCCTCCGGCCGTCGCGAGCACGTCGGGGGTGCGGCGTGGTGCGGGCACGAGGAATCCGCAGTCGGCGAGGAGCGCTCCGATGGCCCGGCGGCGTTCGTCGTCCACCCGGTAGCGCGCCGCGGTCCGGTCGAGGGAGGAGTGCTGCGTCGTGGCCGCGGCCGTGAGCCACCGGGTCTCGGCCTCGGCGAGGCCCGACAGGACGAGCGACCAGCGGTCGTCGGTGCCGAGCTGGACCTCGCCCGCCCCGCGGCCGAGGACGGGTGCGCCGGGGCGCAGCCGGAGGGCGGGCGGGTCGCAGGACGTGCTCGTGGACGTCATGGCGGCACGATGGCACGGTCGGACGCGGCTGTGCCGACGTTCTCCACAGGCCTGTGGAAAGCCTCCCGGGCAGGGCCGTCGGAGTGCCCGTCACACGATCTTGACGCAATCCCGGTATGGTCATGGTGTGGCCCACGACACCATGCCGACCGTCGAGGTCCGGCGGAGCCGTCGTCGGACCGCGACGGTCAGTGCGTACCGGGACGGCGACCGCACCGTCGTGGCCATCCCGGCGCGCTTCTCGCGGGCCCAGGAACGCGAGTGGGTCGAGAAGATGCTGGCGCGCCTCGAGGACAAGGAACGCCGCCGCCGCCCGTCGGACGAAGAGCTCGTCGAGCGGGCGCACGAGCTGTCCGTGAAGTACCTCGACGGCCGTGCGCACGCGACGAGCGTCCGATGGGTCAGCAACCAGGAACGCCGGTGGGGGTCGTGCACCCTCGTGGACGGCTCGATCCGGCTCTCCACCCGGCTGCAGGGCATGCCCGAGTGGGTCATCGACTACGTGCTCCTGCACGAGCTCGCGCACCTGCTGCACGCCGGGCACGGACCGGACTTCTGGAAGCTGCTCGAGACCTACCCGCGCACCGACCGGGCCCGCGGGTTCCTCGAGGGCGTGGCGTTCACCACGGACGGGTCGCGCGACGACGACGCCGACTCCGGCTCGTCGGCCACCTGACTAAGCCTGGTCGTCCGGGGTCTCCTCGCTGCGGGCGTGGTCCGCGACGTCCGGCGCATCGGCGTCCGAGAAGATCTGCGCGAGCGCGGCGTCCACGTCCGAGTGCTCGTCCGCCTGGGCCGCCCGGCGCCCGGCGTAACCCGACGGGTCGTCCAGGTCCTCCGTGCCCGGCAGCAGGTCGGGGTGGTCCCAGACCGCGTCGCGCGCCTCCGGGCCGCCCGTGGCGAGCAGGTGCGCGAACAGTGCCGCGGCGTCGCGCGAGCGACGGGGCCGCAGCTCGAGCCCGACGAGCGACCTGAAGGTGTGCTCGGCGGGGCCGCCGGCTGCCCGCCGACGGCGGATCATCTCGCGCAGCGGCACGGAGTGCGGCAGGTGCGGGAGGGATGCGGCGGCCGCGACCTCGGACACCCAGCCCTCGACGAGCGCGAGGGCCGTCTCCAGGCGCAGCAGGGTCGCCTGCTGCTCCGGGGTGTTGTGCAGGCCGAAGACGTCGCCCGACAGCGCGCCGCGCAGCGACTCGGGGTCGGACATGTCGATGTCCCGGACCTGCGACTCGAGGGCGTCGAGGTCGATGGTGATGCCGCGGGCGTACTGCTCGACGAGGGCGTGCAGGTGCGCACGCAGCCACGGCACGTGCACGAACAGCCGGGCGTGGGCGGCCTCGCGCACCGCCATGTAGAGCTGGACCTCCTCGAACGGCGAGTCGAGGCCGTCGGCGAAGGCGCGCACGTTCGTGGGGACGAGCACGGTGGCCGGCTCGGCGAGCAGCGGCAGCCCGACGTCCGTCGAGCCGAAGACCTCGCGGGACAGCGTGCCCGCCGCCTGGCCGACCTGCATGCCGTAGACCGCCGACCCGAGGCTGCGCATCATGGTCGCCGGATCGAGGTCGCCCAGGCTCCCGCCGGGGAAGACGGGCATGCCGGGCAGCTCGAGACCTGTCATGTCGTCGCCGAGCTGGTCGCCGAGGACGGTGGCGAGCGCGTCGGCCGCCGACGCCGCCACCGGGGAGACGAGCTGCTGCCAGGCGGGAAGGGTCGCCTCGACCCACTCGCTGCGGCTCCAGGCGCGTGCCGGCCCGCCCGACGGCGGCAGGTCGGTCGCGGCGTCGAGCCACAGCTCCGCGACGCTGAGGGCCTCCTGGGCCGACCGTGCCTGGGCGCCGGTCAACGAGGGGTCGCCCTCGGCCACCGCCACCTGACGGGCCAGGTCGTGCGCGACCTCGGTGTTCACCGGGCCCCCGCCCGAGGTGAAGAGGCGCTGCAGCTGGTTCATCAGGTGCTGCATGGTCGCCGGGTCGGGCGCGGCGCCACCCATCAGGGCGGCCGGGTCCAGGCCCTGCGAGCGCATCTGGCCGAGCACCTCGTCGGTCCGGTCGCCGAAGATGCCTTGCAGGGCGTCGCGCAGCGCGCGCTCGCGCTCGTCGGGGTCGTCGGGCAGGTCGCTCATCGCAGTCCTCGGCTCCTTCCGGTGCGGCATCCACCGCACGCTCACGGTATCCATGACCGACGACCGTGCGGGGTGCCGGGTTCCGTCGTTCGCTCACGGCGCACCGTCCGCCGCCGATCGGCGATGATGGGCCGGTGAGCTTTGATCGCAGCCAGCACGCGGCCGACCTGGACGGGCACGCGCAGGAGCATCGGGTGCCCGACGACCGTGGTACGGCCGGTGGTGCCGGCACGGACCCCGCCGACAGCAGGATCGGCCGTCGCCCGGCCGGGCGCCCGGTGACGCTGGTCGCGTCGCTGATGGTGACCGCCGTCGTCGCCGCGGTGCTCCTCGTGCTGCCCACCCCGTACGCGGTCCGCACGCCGGGCCCGACGGCGGACACCCTGGGCGTGCAGGACCAGAGCCCGGGGCAGAGCGCGACGGAGAAGCCGCTGATCGAGATCTCCGGCGCTGAGACCTACCCGGCCTCCGGCGAGCTGCGGCTCACGACGGTCTCGGTCTACGGGGGGCCTGGCGGTGACGTCCTGATGGGCGACGTGCTGTGGGGATGGTCGTCGACCGAACGGTCGGTGCAGCCGGTGGAGCTCGTCTTCCCCGAGCCGGTCACCCAGGAGGAGCAGCAGGAGCAGGGCGAGGCGCAGATGGTCAGCTCGCAGGAGTCGGCGACCGTCGCGGCCCTGACCGAGCTCGGCTACGAGGTGCCGACCACGATGACGGTGGTCGCCGCCGCGGAGGGCACGGGGGCGGAGGGCGTCGTCGAGCCCGAGGACGTCATCGTCTCGATCGACGGCGAGCCGTTGGAGAGCTATCCGGAGCTGCTCACCGTGCTCGACGACGTCACCCCGGGCGACGACGTCGTCCTCGGCGTGGAGCGGGCGGGCGAGCCGGCCGACCTGACGATCACGACGGGGGAGGGCGACGGCCGTGCGCTCCTCGGCGTGCTCATCGACGCCGTGTACGACTTCCCGGTGGACGTCACGATCCAGATCGAGGACATCGGCGGGCCCAGCGCGGGCACGATGTTCGCCCTGGGCATCATCGATCTCATGACGCCGGAGGACGAGCTCGACGGGGCGGTCGTCGCCGGGACGGGCACCATGGACGTCGACGGGCGCGTCGGCCCCATCGGGGGGATCGGCCAGAAGATGTACGGCGCGCAGCGTGACGGTGCGGAGTGGTTCCTCGCCCCCGCGGGCAACTGCACCGAGGTGGCCGGCCACGAGCCGGAGGGCCTCGAGGTGGTGTCGGTGAGCACCCTCGCCGAGGCGCGGGCAGCCGTGGAGGCGATCGGCGCCGGAGCGGGCGAGGACCTGCCGCGCTGCTCCTGAGCGTGATCGTGACCGGTTCGTGAGGGCCCGGGCGCCCCCGTGTGTCGGAATCGTGGGAACCTGGGCAGACGTCGGTACGTTGTCCTGACGTCCCTGCGTGCCTGCACGTGTCCCGTCCCGAGCACGAATGAGGTGCCCGCACCGTGTCCTTCGCCCCACCCCGACGACCGGACGGACCGCCAGCAGCGAGGCGTCGGAGCCCGCTGCTGATCACGGTCGTGATCCTGGCGGTCCTCGTCGCCGCCCTCATCTTCCTCGCGACCTTCTGGACCGAGGTCCTGTGGTTCACCGAGGTCGGCTACGCCAATGTGATCTGGACGCAGTGGATCGCCCGGGCGGTGCTGTTCGTCGTCGCCTTCCTGCTCATGGGCGCCGCCGTCTTCAGCTCGTTCACGATCGGTTACCGGTCGCGACCCGTCTACGCGCCGTCGACGCCGGAGCAGGCCACGCTCGACCAGTACCGCGAGGCCGTCGAGCCGCTGCGCAAGCTCGTCACCTATGCCGCACCGGTCGTGATCGGCTTCTTCGCGGGAGTCGCCGCGTCCTCGCAGTGGCGCACCGTGATGCTCGCCCTGAACGGTCAGTCGTTCGGTGAGTCGGACCCGGAGTTCGGCATCGACATCGGCTTCTACGTCTTCACGCTGCCCGTGGTGCGGTTCGCCGTCAGCTTCCTGATGGCGGTCGTGGTGATCTCGGCCATCGCCGCCGTGGTCACCCACTACCTCTACGGTGGGCTGCGCATCGGATCGCTGCCGGCCGGGACGCCGCGCACGACGACGGCGGCCCGGGTCCACCTCGCCGTGCTCGGTGCCGTGCTCATGGTCCTCATCGGTGCGAACTACTGGCTCGACCGGTACAGCATCCTGACGAACTCCAACGAGCGCTACGACGGCGCCTCGTACACCGACGTGCACGCCGTGATCCCCTCCAAGGAGATCCTGATGGGGGTGGCGCTGCTGGTCGCCGCGCTCTTCGTGGTCGCGGCGTTCCGCGACACGTGGCGGCTGCCCGCGATCGGCGTCGGCCTGATGGTCGTCTCGGCGATCGCCATCGGCGGCATCTACCCGTCGATCGTCCAGCGCTTCCAGGTGGACCCGAACGCCCAGTCGCTTGAGGCGCCGTACATCCAGCGCAACATCGACGCGACGCGCGACGCGTTCAGCATCGACGACGTCGAGTCGGAGCCCTACGAGGCCACCACGGAGGTCACCGAGGGCCAGCTGCGCGACGACGCCGAGACGACCGCCTCGGTGCGGTTGCTCGACCCGCAGGTCGTGAGCCCGTCGTTCCGTCAGCTCCAGCAGAACAAGCAGTTCTACAACTTCACGGACAACCTCGCCGTGGACCGGTACAGCATCGACGGCGAGTCGCGCGACACCGTCATCGCGGTGCGTGAGCTGAACCTGGACGGTCTGGCGGACCGCAACTGGACCAACGACCACACCGTGTACACGCACGGGTTCGGCGTCGTCGCGGCCTACGGCAACCAGCCCGGTCCGGACGGCCAGCCCGCGTTCTTCGAGGGCGGCATCCCGACCCAGGGTGCGCTGACCGACATGTTCGACGGCGGCTACGAGCCGCGGATCTACTTCAGCCCGGAGGCCCCGGAGTACTCCATCGTGGGTGCGCCGGAAGATTCTGAGAGCTGGGAGCTGGACTACCAGGCGGACGACGAGGGCGGCCGGCAGGTGCTCTACAAGTTCCCGACCGAAGAGACCTCGGCGGGCCCGGAGATCGGCACGTTCCTGGAGAAGATGCTCTTCGCGCTGAAGTTCGGTGACGAGCAGATCTTCTTCTCCGACCGTGTGACGGAGGAGTCGCAGATCCTCTACGAGCGTGACCCGCAGGAGCGCGTGGCGAAGGTCGCGCCGTGGCTCACCCTGGACAACAAGGTGTACCCCGCCGTCGTGGACGGTCGCGTCAAGTGGATCGTCGACGCCTACACGACCACCGACGCCTACCCCTACTCGACGTCCGCGCCGATGCAGGAGGCGACGACCGACTCCCTGACGCTGGCGGCCCAGGGCGTCCCGGTCGACCTGCCGCCCGAGGTCAACTACATCCGCAACTCGGTCAAGGCGACGGTCGATGCGTACGACGGCACGGTCACGCTGTACGCCTGGGACGCCGAGGACCCGCTGCTGCAGGCCTGGAGCCAGGTCTTCCCGGCGTCGCTGCAGCCGATGGAGGAGATCTCCGGCGACCTCATGGCGCACGTGCGCTACCCGGAGGACATGTTCAAGGTGCAGCGCACGCTGCTCGAGCGCTACCACGTCACGGACGCGATCGCGCTGTTCTCGGGCTCGGACGAGTGGGTCACCCCGGACGACCCGGTGGCGTCGTCCGAGACCGCTGCCTCCAAGCAGCCCCCGTACTACCTGACCCTCCAGATGCCGGGGCAGGACGATTCGTCGTTCTCGCTCACGAGCACGTTCATCCCGGGCGGGAACACCGACCGAGAGATCTTGACGGGCTATCTGGCGGCCGACGCGGACGCGGGGTCGACGACGGGCGAGGTCGCCGAGGGGTATGGCACCCTGCGCCTCCTCGAGCTGCCACGTGACTCGACGGTCCCCGGGCCGGGTCAGGTGCAGAACAACTTCAACTCGAACCCGACCATCTCGGAACAGCTCAACATCCTGGGTCGCGGCGACTCCGTGGTGGTGCGCGGCAACCAGCTGACGCTGCCGGTCGGCGGCGGCCTGCTGTACGTCCAGCCGGTCTACATCCAGTCGGCGGAGGGGACGCAGTTCCCGCTGCTGCGGCGCGTGCTGGTGGCCTTCGGCGACCAGACCGGTTATGCCGAGACGTTGGACGACGCGCTGGACCAGGTGTTCGGTGGTGACTCCGGTGCCCAGGCAGGCGACGCCGACGAGGCGGAGACGGAAGTGCCCACCGACGTCCCGACGGACGAGGTCGAGGATCCTGCGGCGGAGCCCACGGCCGAGCCGGAGCCGACCGAGACCACGGAGCCGTCCGAGCCGAGCGACGAGCCGGCTGCGCCGACGGGTGACGCGCAGGCTCGCCTGAACGCTGCTCTGGCTGACGCCAACGAGGCGCTCACGGCCGGCCAGGAAGCCCTGGAGGCCGGGGACTGGGCGGCCTACGGCGAGGCCCAGGAGCGACTCCAGACGGCGCTCGAGCAGGCGCTCGCGGCCGAGGAGGAGCTGGAGGGCTGACGGTGCTGCCGGACGGATGGGACGCGGTTGTGACCTGCGTCCCATCCGCCCGGATCGGTTGGACTTCGACCGAATCGATGCCGTACCGTTGAACACATCGACGCGGGGTGGAGCAGCTCGGTAGCTCGCTGGGCTCATAACCCAGAGGTCGCAGGTTCAAATCCTGCCCCCGCTACCACGGAGGACCGCACAGGCAGTCCTCATCGAAAGGCCCTCGGGAATCCCGGGGGCCTTTCGCCGTACCCGGGCTGGTCGTGGCCGCTCCGCGTGCCCGGATCGTTGTGTCCGAGGTCTCCGCGGCCGAGTTGGCGCCGGGTGCGAGGCATGCCGTAGTGTTCAGGACGTCGACGCGGGGTGGAGCAGCTCGGTAGCTCGCTGGGCTCATAACCCAGAGGTCGCAGGTTCAAATCCTGCCCCCGCTACCACGGAGGACCGCACAGGCGGTCCTCGTCGAAGGGCCCTCGGGATCTCCCGGGGGCCCTTCGACGTCTGCAGATCGTGGCGTGACCTCGGAGACAGGGTGTGCCGCTCCCGGGAGCGCCCCGGCGTTGTCCGGTGCGTCCTCACGCACGAGGATGACGACATGCCGCTGAACCACATGACGTCTCGGACCTTCGTCGTCACCGGAGCGCAGGTCTGGCAGGGCTCGAGTGCGCCGACGGCCGGTGACCTGTACGTCGTCGGTGGCCGCCTGGCGCCGGGCCCGGCGGACGCCGGTGTCGAGGTGGTCCGTGCCGAGGGGGCACACGCCGTCCCGCTGCTCGTGGACAGCGCCGTGGCGCAGCTGCCGCCCGCCCGCCGGGACGCGTACGACCTGCGTCCCGGCAACGCGGCCACCTTCGCGGTGCTGCGGCGCCCGGTCCGGGCCGGCGAGGTCCGCACCATGCTGGTCGTCGACCCGGCCGACCTGCTCGCCGTGTGGGTCGCGGGCCGGCTCGAGGTGTGGGACGGCCGACCGACCCGGCCGGCGGGGCAGGACGTCGCCGACCCCGTGGCGCGGGAGACCTGGGTGGCGACCTGGGACGACCCTCGCCGGGACATGCAGCAGCATCTGCGGCCGGACGGTCGCTACACCGAGACCCGTGGGGGGGCGCACCGACGCGTACACCGGGAGCTACTGGGTCCACGCCGACCGGATCACGTACCTGGACGACTCGGGCTTCTGGGCGTTCGGTCAGCTGGTGGACGGGGTGCTCCACCACGCCGGGTTCGTCCTGACGCGGCCCGCCGGTCGGGATGCGACCACCGCGGTGCCGGGGTGACGATGGCGGCGAGACGGCCGTCGTCGGGCGGCCGGCCACCGATGCGAAGGGAGCAGCCCCCATGCCGCAGCGAGACCCCGGCCCCAGCGTGAAGGACGACGAGCTGTACGAGAAGCTCCGCGACGAGGGCAACAGCAAGGAGAAGGCGGCCCGGATCGCGAACGCGTCGGCGAACAAGGGCCGCAGCACGGTGGGTTCCCAGGGCGGGAAGTCCGGGTCCTACGAGGACTGGACGGTGGACGACCTACGGGAACGTGCCGCCGAGATCGGCATCGAAGGCCGGTCGAGCATGAAGAAGGACGAGCTGATCGACGCCCTGCGCTCGCACTGAGATGGGACCCGTCCTGCCGGCACGCGAGCGAACGACGCCGGGAGCACCATGGGGGACGGGAGCGTCGTCTCGAGGGCACGGGGAGGGAGCATCATGAAGGCCTCGGTAGGGGACAGGATCGTGACCGCCGCCGGCGTGGTGGGTGGTGCGGTGCGCGACGGAGTCGTGGTCGAGTGCCCGCACGGTGACGGCAGCCCGCCGTACCGGGTGCGCTGGTCGGACACCGGCGAGGAGACCCTGCTCTTCCCCGGCCCGGACTCGCTCGTGCAGGAGCGCGGCGACGGTACGGGCGAGGAGCAGGAGGCCGAGCCACGGCCCGCACGGTCGGTGACGTGGCAGGTGCAGGTGGCGCTGGTCGAGTCCGCCGGCAGCACCACGGCGGAGGCGGTGCTCGTGGCCGGTCCTCCCGAGCACGCCGACGTCGGTGCGCTCCGGGCGGTCGGGCACGCCCGCAAGGACCCCGGCGACGAGGAGGTCCCGGTCATCGGTGACGAGGTGGCCGCCGGGCGCGCGCTGCGACGGCTCGCCGACTCGCTGCTCGGGCAGGCGGAGTCGGACATCGCGGCCGCGACGGGCGAGCAGGGCCACGTGCACGCCTGAGCTGTGAGCGGACGCACAGCGCCCGCCGTTCCGCGGGGAACGCGCCGCGCATAGGGTCGATATCGGCCTGCGACGGTCCCGTCGCCCCTGACCAGGAGGAAACCACCGTGCGCTCCCGACTCGTCCTCGCCACCGCTCTCGCTCCCGTCCTCGCGCTCGGTCTCGCCGCGTGCGGCGCCGACGACGCCTCCTCGGACGCCGAGGCCACCGCCGACGACGCCGCGTCGGCGCCGACCGACGCCGCTGCCTGCGAGGCGGCGGACCTGCCGACCCTGACCGACGGCACCCTCACCGTCGGCGCCTCCGAGCCGTTCGAGCCCTGGTACGTGGGCGACCCGTCGAGCGGCGAGGGCTTCGAGGCAGCGCTGGTCTACGAGGTCGCCGACCGCCTCGGCTACGCCGCCGAGGACGTCGAGTGGACCTCGGTCACCTTCGAGCAGATCGTGTCCCCGGCGATCAAGACGTTCGACGTCGCCGCCTACCAGACGACGATCACCGACGAACGTGCCGAGGCCGTCGACTTCTCCAGCCCTTACCTCACCAGCCGGCAGGGCGTGATCGTGGCCGACGACGGCGAGTTCGCGGACGCTGCGAGCCTGGCGGACCTGGCCGGAGCCACCGTGGGCGTGACCGCCTCCCAGACGTCCCTCGACGCCGCGGAGCAGGCCTGGGGCGACGACGTCGAGGTGGTGCCGTTCAGCGCCGCCGGCGACGGGATGACGGCACTCACGTCGGGCACCGTCGACGCGATGGTCATGGACGTCGACCAGGGGGTCGCCGCCTCGACGGTGTACTTCCCGGACGCGACGGTCATCGGCACGCTGCCGGACGCCGGCGAGCCCGAGCAGCTGGGTCTCGTCCTCGACAAGGACTCGGAGCTGACGGACTGCGTCTCGGCGGCCGTCGACGAGCTGGAGGCCGACGGCACCCTCGACGAGCTGCGCACCACCTGGCTGAGCTCGGACGACATCGAGCAGCTCTCCTGAGCGCATGACCGACTGGCAGCCGTCCGCGCGGGCGCTGGAGCGCGACGCCTTCCGGCGTGCCCAGCGCCGCCGGGCGCTCGCCGTCGCGACCGTGGCGACCGCCGTCGTCGTCGGCTCGGTCGCGTACGTGGTGGCCACCGCGCCGGGCTGGGAGCGGGCACGCACGGCGTTCTTCTCCCCGGAGCGCGCGGTCGAGGTGCTGCCCGACGTCGCCGAGGGGCTGTGGCTCAACCTGCGGGTCTGGGTCGTGGCCTCGGTGATCGGCCTGGTCGTCGGCCTGCTCCTCGCCGTGGTGCGCACCTCGCGGCTGCCGGCGCTGTTCCCCCTGCGCGTGCTGACCGTGGTGTACGTCGACGTCTTCCGCGGGGTGCCGGTGCTGTTGGTGCTGCTCCTCGCCGGGTTCGGGCTGCCGGCCCTGCGCCTCGAGTGGCTGCCGGTGAGCGCGGCGTTCCTCGGCGGCCTCGCCATCGTGCTGACGTACACCGCGTACCTCGCGGAGATCTTCCGCGCGGGCATCGAGTCGGTCCACCCGTCGCAGGTGGCGGCGGCGCGGTCCCTCGGGCTCACCCGGGGGCAGACGGTGCGCCGGGTGGTGCTGCCGCAGGCGGTCCGCAACGTCACGGCGCCGACGGCCAGCATGCTCGTCTCGCTGCAGAAGGACTCCGGGCTGATCTCGATCCTGGGTGCCGTGGACGCGATCCGCGCGGCCCAGATCGCCACGACGGGCGACTACAACTTCACGCCCTACGTGGTCGCGGGCGTGCTGTTCCTGCTGCTGTCCATCCCGCTGACCCGTCTGGTGGACGCCTGGTCGGCCCGGCAGGGGTGGCGCGGACGTCTGCGCGGCGTGAGCGGCGCGGGGGTGATCCGGTGACCGGCGCGCTGCTGTCCTTGCGGGGCGTGCGCAAGAGCTATCCCGGCACCGGACGGCGGGGTCCGCGCAAGGTCGTGCTCGACGGCATCGACCTGGACGTCACCGAGCACGAGTGCGTGGTGGTCGTCGGGTCCTCCGGCTCCGGCAAGTCGACGCTGCTGCGGGTGATCGACCTGCTCGAGGACGTCGACGACGGCCAGGTGCTGCTCGACGGCGTCGACGTCGCGGACCCGTGGGTGGACGCCGACGCCGCCCGCGCCCGGATGTCGATGGTGTTCCAGCAGTACAACCTGTTCCCGCACCTGCGCGTGCTGGACAACGTCACCCTGGCGCTGCGGCTGGTGCACGGTCGCCGCCGGGCCGAGGCCGAGGCCGCGGGCGCGGGCATGCTCGAGAAGGTCGGGCTGTCCCACAAGGCGCGGTCCTACCCCGACGAGCTGTCCGGCGGGGAGCAGCAGCGGGCGGCGATCGCACGGGCGCTGGTCAGCAGCCCGGAGCTGCTGCTCCTGGACGAGGTCACGTCCGCGCTCGACCCGGAGCTGGTGGGCGAGGTGCTCGACCTGCTCGTCGCGCTGCGGGACGAGGGCACCACGATGGTGGTCGCCACGCACGAGATGAGCTTCGCGCGCGACGTCGCCGACGAGGTCGTGTTCCTGCACGAGGGCCGGGTGCACGAGCGGGGCACGCCGGGGCAGGTCCTCGACGACCCGCAGCGCGGACGGACTCAGGAGTTCTTGCGCCGGCTGCGCTGAGCCCTCAGGCGCCGTAGGCGTCCTTGACCACGAGGACGGGCACGGGGGAGTCCAGCAGGACGCGCTGCGTGGTGGTGCCCATCAGGAAGGTGCCCTGGCTGGAGCGCTTGCGGGAGCCGACGACGACGAGTGTCGCCCCGGTCTCCTCGGCCGCGTCGAGGATGGCGTCGGCCGGCTCGGTCCGCTCGTCCCGGTACACGACGGTCGGGTTCGTCGCTGACCCGTCGAGCACCGCCGCCAGCCCTGCCGGGGCGGGCGCGTCGGCAGCCTGCGGGTCGAGCACGAGCACGTGCAGCGGGAGGTCGCGGCGCCGGGCCTCCTCCAGCGCCGTGCGGACTGCCGCCTCGCCGTGCGGGGAGACGTTGTAGGCCACGAGCACCGTCATGGCACCAACTCTGTCACACCTGGCGACGGCCGCGCCGCAGCCCGAGCTCGTAGGCCGCGAGCGCCACGAGCCACACGGCGGTGACCGGCAGGACGAACCCGAGCATCGCGGTGCTGAAGGGCTGCAGCGCGGCGTGCTCGGACGCCGCCAGCAGGACGAACGCGACGTAGGCGAGGTAGAGCACGACGAAGAGCGTGCCCTCCCAGCGCCGGATGAGCTGGCCGGTGAACGCGACGGGCAGCAGGGCCAGGGCGACGGCGACCATGAGGGGCAGGTCGAAGTGCACGGCCGCGGGGTCCACGCCGATCCCGCCGGGCGCCACGATGGCCGTGAGGCCGAGGACGGCGCCGATGTTGAAGATGTTGCTGCCGACGATGTTGCCGACCGCCAGGTCGCCCTCGCCGCGGCGGACCGCGATGACGGTGGTGGCCAGCTCGGGCAGCGAGGTGCCGACGGCGACCACGGTGAGCCCGATCACCAGGTCGCTCACCCCGAAGGTGGCGGCGATCTGCGTCGCTCCGCGGACCAGGAGCTGCGCCCCGAGCACCAGGAGGGCCACGCCGACGGCGACGAGCACCACGTCGAGCAGGATCGAGCGCGTGCGGGTCGCGCGGAAGCGGCTCGGTGCGGAGGCCGCCTTCGTGGGTGCACCGGCTGCTCCGGCGGCGGCTGCCGGCGGCGCGTCGTCCCGTCCGCGCCGGGAGCGGATGATCGTGACCACGAGGTAGGCGGCCAGGAGGGCGAGCAGCAGGACGCCGTCGGCCGTGCTGATCGTACCGTCGAGCGCGAGGACCAGGGCGAGGACTGACAGTCCGATCATCACCGGGATGTCCGTGCGCACGACGCGGGACGTCACCATCAGCGGGACCATCAGCGCCGAGATGCCGAGGACGAGCAAGATGTTGGCGATGTTGCTGCCGACGACGTTGCCCACGGCCAGCCCGGGGGACCCTGACAGGGCGGCGCCGGCGCTGACGGCGAGCTCGGGGCTGGACGTCGCGAAGGAGACCACGGTGAGGCCGACGACGAGGGAGGACATGCCCATCGTCCGCGCGAGCGAGGCAGCCCCGCGGACCAGTGCCTCCCCGCCGCCGACGAGCAGGACGAAGCCGGCCAGGAGGAGCAGGACGCTCGAGAGGCTCACCCGCCCAGGCTACGGGCGAGTGAGCCTCTCGGGTGAGCGGGAGGTCAGGCCGCGGCGAGCTGCTCCACGACCTGCCGCTTGGCGCGGGTCAGCATCCCGGCCATGCCGTTCAGGCGCAGCGCGCTGACCGCGCGGGTCAGCCCGAGCTGCAGGGGGAACTCCTCGGGCACGTCCAGCACCTGCTGGGCGGTCAGTCCCGACAGCCCTTGGGCGAGGATCGAGGCGAACCCGCGCGTGGTGGGTGCTTCCTGCGGTGCCGAGGCGTAGAAGTGCACCACGCCGTCGTCCAGCTCGGCGAAGGCGCGGACGGGCGACTGGCACTCCTCGACCTTCTCCAGCAGCCCGGGTGCGAGCGCGTAGCGCTCGGGGAGCTCGGGCAGCTCGCGGGAGAACTCGAGCAGGAGCTGGAGCCGGTCGGGCTCGGTCAGCGCCAGGAAGTCCTCACGGATCTCGGCGAGCTGCGCGGGCAGCTCGGGCGTGGTGGACGCGTCGTCGGTCATGGTTCCAGTGTCCCAGGCGGTCCGGCTGCTCAGGCGGCCCGTCGCGGTGCCTCGCCCGGCTGGTCGCCCGCGACGATCGGCACCCGGACCGCGTTGCCCCACTCGGTCCACGAGCCGTCGTAGTTGCGCACGTCGGGCAGACCCAGCAGGAAGTGCAGGGCGAACCACGTGTGGCTGGAGCGCTCGCCGATGCGGCAGTAGGTGATGACCTTGTCGTCCGCCTGGATGCCCAGGCCGCCGTCGAGGTAGATCTTCTCGAGCTCGGCGCGCGGCTTGTAGGTGCCGTCCTCGGCGACCGCGGTGGCCCACGGGACGTTGTGCGCGGTGGGGATGTGGCCGCCCCGCAGCACACCCTCCTCCGGGTAGTCGGGGATGTGGAGGCGCTCGCCGCTGAACTCCTGCGGGGAGCGGATGTCCACGAGCGGGCCGTTGCCGAGGTGGGCGAGCACGTCCTCCTTGAAGGCACGGAACGTCGAGTCGTCGCGGTCGACGGCGGGGTACTCGGCCGGCTCCGGGCTCGGGACGTCGGTGGTCAGCTCGCGGCCCTCGGCCACCCAGAGGTTGCGGCCGCCGTCGAGCAGGCGGACGTCCTCGTGGCCGAACAGCGTGAACACCCAGGCGGTGTACGCGGCCCACCAGTTGTTCTTGTCGCCGTAGAGCACGATCGTGGTGTCCCGGGCGATGCCCTTGGAGCCGAGCAGGTCGGCGAAGCCGGGGCCGTCGAGGTAGTCGCGCTCGACGGGCAGCAGCAGGTCGGTGTGCCAGTCGACCTTCACCGCACCGGGGATGTGGCCAGTCTCGTAGAGCAGCACGTCCTCGTCGGACTCGACGACCACGAGGCCGGGGTCGTCGAGGTGCTGGGCGAGCCACTCGGTGGTGACGAGCCGCTCGGGGTGGGCGTACTCCTGCAGGCGGGGGTCCGGGTCGAGCTGAGCGGGCATGGTGTCCTCCGGTGGGTGGGTGAACGGGCGGGGCCGCGGGGGTCTGCCCACACCCTAGGCACGCGGCGACCTGGGAGGACACCCGGCGTCCAACATTTGGGACCACGATGTGAGACGACGGCTCTGCCAGGGCCTCCGGCCGAGCCCTAGACTGAGGCCACCACCGCACGACGACGTCGGAGGCGCCATGTTCGACCGTGCTGCCGCGCAGGACCTCGCCGGTTCCGCCCGTGCCCCCGGAGGCACGCCCGCGCCCCGCGGCACCGTCCGTCGCGACCGTCGCTCCGTGCGGACCGCCTACGACACCTTCCTCGGTACCGGCTGCCTCCCGCCCGGGCTGGACCCCCTCGTCGGCGAGTCCTGGCGCCGCAGCCGGAGCTCCGGCGTCGACCCCGACTCGCTGCACGCCGCGACCGGCCTCGCCGACCGTGACCTGGACGACTACCGCACGACGCACCCCCTCGCGCCGCTCATGCCGCTCGTGCGCGAGCTCGTCGTGGACGCGGCCCGCGACGACGGCCTCGTCGTCGCCGTCTGCGACGACGCCGGTCGGCTCCTGTGGGTCGAGGGCGACGCCCGAACCCGCACGACGGCGGAGCGCGTCGGGTTCGTCGCCGGCGCCGTCTGGCGCGAGGAGAGCGTCGGCACCAACGCCCCCGGCACGGCGCTCGCGACCCGCCGCGCCGTGCAGGTGCTGGGCGCCGAGCACTTCTCCCGACCCGTCCAGTCGCTCAACTGCGCCGCCGCACCGATCCGTGGCGCCGACGGCCGGGTGCTCGGCGTCCTGGACGTGACCGGCGGACGTGCCGCCGCCTCGCACGTCGCGCTCTCCCTGGTCCGCGCGACCGTGGCGAGCCTCGAGCGAGAGCTCGCGGCGCGCGAACGCGTGGAGCCAGGGTGGCCCGGGGACGGCGTCGACGCTGGCCGGCCCCTCGTGCAGCTCCTCGGCACACCCGTGCTCCACGGCCCGGGCGGCGACCACCGCCTCTCGCCGCGGCACGCCGAGATCATCGCCCTCCTCGGTGAGCACCCCCGCGGGCTCACCGCCGAGGAGCTCGCCGTGCTGCTGCACCCGGGCGACCTGTCCGAGGTCGCGGTCCGCGTCGAGATCTCCCGGCTGCGGCGCGTCGCCGGCTCCCTGGTCAGCGGGTCACGCCCCTACCGGTTGGCGCCCGGCGTGCGCAGCGACGTCGACGTCGTGCGCGAGCACCTCGCGGCAGGGGACCCGACAGCGGCGCTCGCGGCCAGCGCCGGGCCGCTGCTCCCGCGCTCGCTGGCCCCCGGCGTCGAGCGGGCCCGCGCCGAGCTCACCGCCGAGCTCCGCTCCGCCGTCCTGAGCAGCCCCGGCGCCGCAGCGCTCGACGCGTGGACCCGGACCGACGACGGCGTGGACGACGTCGAGGCGTGGAGCCTCCTCGTGCAGCGGGCCGAGCACGGCAGCCCCCTGTGGAGCCGGGCGCGGGCACACCTTTCCGTCGTCGACGCGGTGCTGCGCTGATGTCGTCCGGCCGGTTCCCCGCCCGTTGCAACGGTGCTGCAACCCCGCCCGCCTAACGTGACCGTCACGGCGCGTCGAGGCGCCGCCGTCGGGCACCGCGCCGCAGGCCGCGCACCCGACGAGGTGTGTACTGCGAGGAGGCAGCCAGCATGACCGTCTACACGCCCCCGGGGCAGCCCGGGGCGATCGTCGAGTACCGCAGCCGCTACGACCACTGGATCGGCGGCGAGTACGTGCCGCCGTCGAGCGGGGAGTACTTCGAGAACCCCAGCCCCGTCACCGGGCAGACCTTCTGCGAGGTGGCACGCGGCAACGCCGACGACATCGAGCGGGCGCTCGACGCGGCCCACGGTGCCGCCCCCGCCTGGGGACGCACCTCCGTCACCGAGCGGGCCAACGTGCTGAACCGGATCGCCGACCGCATCGAGGCCAACCTCGAGAAGATCGCCGTGGCCGAGACCTGGGAGAACGGCAAGCCCGTGCGCGAGACGCTCGGCGCCGACATCCCGCTCGCCGTCGACCACTTCCGCTACTTCGCGGGGGCCATCCGGGCCCAGGAGGGCTCGATCTCCGAGATCGACGGCGACACCATCGCGTACCACTTCCACGAGCCGCTGGGCGTCGTCGGCCAGATCATCCCGTGGAACTTCCCGATCCTCATGGCGACCTGGAAGCTGGCGCCGGCGCTCGCGGCAGGCAACGCCGTCGTCCTCAAGCCGGCAGAGCAGACCCCGGCCTCGATCCTCTACCTGATGGAGATCATCGGCGACCTGCTGCCGCCGGGCGTGCTCAACGTGGTCAACGGGTTCGGCGCGGAGGCGGGCAAGCCGCTCGCGTCCTCGTCACGGATCCGCAAGATCGCCTTCACCGGCGAGACGACGACCGGCCGCCTGATCATGCAGTACGCGTCGCAGAACATCATCCCCGTGACCCTCGAGCTCGGGGGCAAGTCGCCGAACGTGTTCTTCTCCGACGTCGCGGCCGAGCGGGACGACTTCTACGACAAGGCGCTCGAGGGCTTCACCATGTTCGCCTTCAACCAGGGCGAGGTGTGCACGTGCCCGTCCCGCGCGCTCATCCAGTCCGACATCTACGACCAGTTCCTCGGCGACGCGCTCGAACGGACCAAGGCCGCGGTGCAGGGCAACCCGCTCGACACCGAGACGATGATCGGGGCGCAGGCCAGCAACGACCAGCTCGAGAAGATCCTGTCCTACTTCGACATCGGCCAGGCCGAGGGCGCGCGCGTGCTGACCGGGGGCGAGCGCGTCGACCTGGGCGGGGACCTGTCCGGCGGCTACTACGTGGCCCCGACCATCTTCGAGGGGAAGAACTCCATGCGGATCTTCCAGGAGGAGATCTTCGGCCCCGTGGTGTCCGTGACCGACTTCGCGGACTTCGACGACGCGATCAAGACCGCCAACGACACCCTCTACGGGCTGGGTGCCGGGGTCTGGACCCGCAACGGCACGACGGCGTTCCGCGCGGGCCGCGCCATCGAGGCCGGCCGGGTGTGGACCAACTGCTACCACGCCTACCCGGCCGCGGCCGCGTTCGGCGGGTACAAGGGGTCCGGCGTCGGGCGCGAGAACCACAAGATGATGCTGGACCACTACCAGCAGACGAAGAACCTGCTCGTCAGCTACTCCGGCGTGCGGGACGGGTTCTTCTAGGCCGACTGTTCGCACGAGGAGGCGAGATGACGGACGACGGCGGGGCGGTCGCTGCGCGGCAGCGGCCCGCCCGCGTCGCGGTCACCGACGCCGCGGCCGAGCTGCTCGCTCGGCTGCGGCGCCGGCACGGCAACCTGATGTTCCACCAGTCCGGCGGGTGCTGCGACGGGTCCAGCCCGATGTGCTTCCCGGCCGGGGAGTTCCTCACCGGCGACGCGGACGTCCACCTCGGGGACCTGACCGTGCCGGACGCGCCGGGGGCCGACGGCGGCGCTGACGGCGGCGCGACGTTCAACGTGCCGGTCTGGATGAGCCGGGCCCAGTTCGAGTACTGGAGCCACACGCACCTGACCATCGACGTGGTGCCGGGTCGCGGTGCCGGGTTCAGCGTGGAGGCGCCGGAGGGAGTGCGGTTCCTCATCCGTTCGCGGCTCTTCACCGACGCCGAGGCGGAGGCGCTGCGCGACTGAACGCCCTCGCGAGCTCGCGCCGATCGTCCTAGCGTCGGACGATGGCAGCCACGAAGCCCGAGCACGACGACGAGCGGTGGTCGCAGGACGTCACCGAGCACTCCGACGCGCTCGACCTGGAGGACGACGTCTTCACCTGGGACGACCCGGCCCGGATCGCCGCGTCCCTCAAACGGTCAGCCGAGGCGAGCGAGCGGCGCAAGGGCACGCCCTACCAGTCCGCGATGTCGATGCTGACCTTCTACCTCAACCGGGCCGGGGACAATCTGCCGGAGTCCCGCCGCCGGACCCTGGAACAGGCGAAGGACGAGCTGCGCGCCGCGTTCAGCCGCTGAGCGGGGCGCGTCCCCGGGGTACCGCTCCGGGGGCCCGACCGGCTATGTTGCACTCCGTGAGCACCGAAGCCGAGGCCTTCCCGTCCGTGTCGTCGCTGCCGGCATGGCTCGTGCCGTCCGTGTACCTGAACTGGTCCACCGACTGGCTGAACGAGTCCATCGCGATCGCGACCCGTTCCCACGAGCACTCGCTGCCCGGCGGTCCGGACGGCCCCAAGCGGGGCGACGTCGTCGTGACCGTCCTCGGTGACGCGGGCGTCGTGGCGTCGGTGGAGCTCATGGGTTCCTCCGACGGCGACTCCTGGGTGACGGACGAGCTGTTCGGCCCCGACCGGCCCATCGTGTGGGCCGACCTCTTCGACGGCGCGGACACCTACATCGGCTCCTCCGGCTGGCTGCCCGCCGAGCACGCCCGCGCCGTGCTGGACGGTGTCGCCAACCAGTTCCACGACGGCCCGGTGCACACCATCGACCCGGGCGACTGCGCCGAGGGCACCGCGGCCCCCGACGTGCACGTGCTGCGCGTCCTCGGACACCGCGCGGTGTCCGGCTGGGCCATGCGTCGCGAGGAGCGCTGCGCCACCTGCGAGCGGTTCGTCGACGTCCACGAGCTCCAGGCGCACGACGACGGCGCGGTGCGGCTGGGCACGACGACCGCCGGCGGGCGCACCCTCGAGCAGGTCATCCGCGACGTGCACCTCATGTGCACGCACTGCCACGACCTCATGCACGCCCACTCCGTCTCCGCGCAGCGCGCCCGGATGCGGCCGCAGTGCCCCGGGTGCGGCGCCCGCGGCAAGACCAAGCGCATCGTGTGGGGCATGACCTTCAGCGACGACGTCGTCAGCTCCGAGCCCGACGTCGTCTACGGCGGCTTCGAGGTGCCCGTGCCGGCGCCGGACTGGTACTGCACCGACTGCCACGCGAACTTCGGCAGCACCGTCGTGGCCTCTCGCGTGCTCGACTCCGAGGGGCCGGCCGTGCCGCAGCCCGTCACCGGGACGATCGCGCGTGTCGGCGAGGCGGAGCTGGCTGGCGCCGAGCCGAACGCCGGCGCCGACTCCGAGCAGGACGCGGCCGAGCGCCGCTGGGAGCCGATCGACGGCGTCTGACGCCGCTCGCCGCTCAGGCGGCCACGGGTCTGGTTCGACGATGGCGTCGTACCAGCCCGTGGTCGAACGGCGGGACGTACGGAGCCAGCCGGAGCGGCATCGCCGCCTCGAGCGGAGTGCGGTCCGCCTTGCGGTGGTTGCACGGACGGCAGGCGGCGACGAGGTTGAGCCACGAGCTGTCGCCGCCCCGCGACCGGGGAACAACGTGGTCGACCGTCTGTGCCGGGCCGCCGCAGTAGGCGCACGCGCCGTCCCGTCGCTTGATGCCGTCCTTGGTGACCGCGGGGCGACCGCCACCGCGGTAGAGCCAGCGCATGGTCACGTAGCGCACGAGCCGCAGGACCCGGGGGAGCGGGTAGGGGCCGAACGAGGCACCCTCGACGAACTCCTCGACGACCGCGACCTCGCGGACCAGCATCGTGATGGCGTGCTTGACCGACACCCGGTGCAGCGGCTCGTAGCCGGCGTTGAGGACCAGTACGTCGGTCACGGTCCTGCTCCCTCCTGCGGTGCGCGGGCCGGTCAGGCCGACGCGGTCTCGGCGGCTCCCTCGATGGGTCGGTGTCTCGGGCGGCGACGGTCCGGGCAGGACCGCCGGACGGGCGTGCTGTGGCGTCCGTCACGGAAAATGTAAGGGGCCAGGGCGCGCAGGTCCAGGGCTTAGGTGGGCAGTTCTCGGTCCGGGCGCCCACCGCGGGCGCCGAATGTCGAGGTTCGGACCGGTTTGGGGCGCCATGACGGTTCGAACCGTGATGTTCGGCAAGGGTCTGTCCACAGGTTGGGATGTGCGGTTCCGCGGGTGTGCGGGGGGTCGCTAGGGTCGGTGGCTGGTCCTGGCCGCTGGCCTGTCTATGCCCTGGAGACGCGATGACGTGCACGACCCGGCACGATTCCTCTGTCCCTGTCCCTGCCCCTGGGTCACCCGCTGTGAGGGCCTCGGGCTCTGGCTCGAGGCGCGCTGCCGCGGCGGCCCTTGCGGGAGTGTTGCTGCTGGCGGGGTGCACCGGTGGGGAGCCCGAGCCGGAGGGGTCGGAGCTGCCGTTGCCGGCCTCGGTGACGGCGTCCGCGTCACCGTCCGCGTCGGTGTCGCCGGAACCGTCGGAAGAGGCCGAGGCGGAGGGGCCGGAGCGTCCGGCCGCGATGGACAAGAAGGACGCGGACGGGGCAGCCGCGGCGGCGGAGTACTTCTTGTCGTTGTACGACTACATGCTCACCACTGGCGACAGCTCGCGGTTCGAATCCATGTCCCACCGGGCTTGCGGTTTCTGCACCGCGACGCTCGATCGGCTCGATTGGCTGGAAGAGAACGACGCGACGTTCACTGGTGGCGCGATGACGACCACGATCGAGGAGTCGTACGAGATTGATGCAGCCACGGGCATCTTCCCGCTTGACGTGGTGATCGAACAAGAATCGATAGAGATCCTCGACGCCGATGGAACGTCGATCGATGAGGTCGATCACAGCACTCGCGAAGCACGCATCGAAATGGCCCTCCGTGACAAGAAGTGGGTCGTCGTGACTGTCACCCACCGGCCCGAGTGATGAGGGCGATTGCGCCAGCCCTGCCGGTCATGCTTCTCGCCGCGCTCCTGAATCTCATGGTGACGGCTCCGGCTACAGCAGATTCAGATTCATCGTGGAACGTCGATGGAGACATGAGCAAGGACTCTGTGGACATGCTCGGCAGTCTTGAAGAGCAGCAGGCGGCGATCGATGGGTCTGGTGGTGGGGACTCGGACGTGACCTACTTCCGTGCCACGGTGCATCAGTGCTGGCTGCGGGACCTGGACGCGACCCTGCTGGCCGAGGCGTGCGAAGAGGGCACCGAGATCGCCTACGACGGGCTGGACTGTGACGAGGACTCCTACGAGCTCGCCGGGCTGTGGGCCGTCACCGACCAGCCAGGCGACGCCCAGAGGCCCGCCGAGCTGGTCGACGAGGGCGCCTGCGTCACCCCGGCCGACCTGCTGGACGCCGCCACCCGCGAGTTCAAGGCCATGCCTATCGACCCCGCCCAGATCGCCCTGCACGCCGAACGCGACTGGGCCATCGTCAACTTCGGGGTCCACCCCCGCACGGACGACACCCCCCAGATGCTGGACACCACCCTGCTCGGGGTGCCCGTGCAGATCCGTGCCGTGCCGGCCGAGTACACGTGGGATCCCGGTGACGGCACCGAGGCCGTGGTCACCGACCACCCCGGCGGACCGTGGGACACCCCCACCGCGATCCACCTGCCCTACCCCGCCCCCGGCACCTACTCGGTCACCCTGACCACCACCTGGCACGGCCAGTTCCGCATCACCGGCACCCCCACCTGGACCGACGTGCCCGGCCAAGCCACCACGACCGACACCACCTACCCCATCGAGGTCCACGACGCCGAGGTCCGCCTCGTCCAACCCTGA
>NZ_JBLUNY010000014.1:0-58293 GCF_048065335.1 Isoptericola maris
CAGTCCGCGGCGAGCGCCTCCACCGGGGAGGCCTTGAGCGCCGTGCGGGCCGGGGCCACCGAGGCGACCAGTCCGGCTACCAGGGCGATCACGAGCACCAGCGTCACGTCGAGCCACGGGACCGAGAGGGTGACGTCACCCATGATCCCGAGCCCGGCTGCCGAGCCCGCCCAGCCGTACACGAGCCCGAGCAGGATGCCGAGCACCGCACCGACGCCGGCGATGAGCAGACCCTCGATCGCGAGCATCCCGCGCAGCTGGGCCTTCGACAGCCCGATCGCGCGCAGCGTCGCGGACTCCTTGCGCCGTTCGAGCACCGACAGCGACAGCGTGTTCGCCACGCCGATCAGGGCGATGATCACGGCCACGCCCAGCAGGCCGACGACGATCCCGAGCATCGTGTCGATCACCTGGTCGAACTCGGCGCGCTGCACCGCGATCCCCGTCACCTGGGCCGCCTCGCCGGAGTCCGAGACGACGTCCTGGACCACACCGACGGTCGAGGCGGCGTCCGCCGACCCGGCCAGGGCGACGTACAGCTGGGTGACCACCGGGTCGGCCTGCACCTGGAGCAGGTCGTCGACGACGAGGTAGTTGACGTACGGGGCCGACTCGCTCACCACGACGTCGAAGGTGGCCGTGCCGTCCGCACCGGCGAGCTCCAGCCGGTCGCCGTCGGTGAGGTCGAGCTGCGTCGCTTCGTTGTAGCCCAGCAGCACGGTGCCGGGTGCCAGCCCGTCGAGGTGGTCGGGCGCGTTCAGCACCTCCCGGGCGTCGGCGGGGTCGAGGGCGGTGACCTCGATCTCCCACGGCTCGGCGTCGCTCTGCCCGTCAGCGGGGACCAGCTCGCCGCCCGAGGCGACGATCCCCGGGGTGCCCAGCGGCACGTCGGTCAGCTCGGCGACCGCCGCCACGTCGGCCACGCCCGCGATGTCGGCGCGCAGGCCCTGCGACAGCTCGACCGGGGAGCCGTTCTCGTCGAACGTCGTGCTGGACACCATGGCGTCCACGGGGAACTGCTCGTCGAGCGCCGCCGTCAGCGAGGCCCGGGCGCTGGCCGCGCCCGTCGACATCATCGCGACGAGGGTCACGCCGATCAGCAGCGCCGTGCTCGTCGTGGCTGTGCGGCGCGGGTTGCGCAGCGTGTTCGCCGCGGCCAGCCGGGCCGTCGGGCCCGAGGCCCCGACCGACCGTCCGGCCAGCGACGCCACCTTCGGCAGCCAGAAGACCGCACCGACCGCCACGCCGACGAACGACAGCGCGCCTCCGGCGATCCCGGACAGGAGACCGAACGTGGGGTCCTGCGCCGTCGTCCCGAGCACGGCACCGAGGCCGAGCAGCGCGAAGCCGAGTACGGTGGCCAGCAGCGAGAGCACGAGGCGCACCCGACCCGCTCGGCGCGAGGCGGACGGGGCGTCCGTGGGGCGCAGAGCCGCCAGCGGGGCGACCCGCGTCGCGACCCGGGCGGGGACGAGCGCCGCGCCGACCGTCACGAGGATGCCGACGAGCAGGGGGACGACCATGACGGGCCAGGTGAGCGTGATGCTGTCGGGCAGCGGGACGGGGACGTCCATCGCATGGGCGACCCAGAGGGCGCCCTGCCCGAGCAGCACGCCGAGCAGCACGCCGGCGACCGACGCGATCGCGCCCAGGATCGCGGCCTCGGTGAGGACCCCGCGACCGACCTGCCCCTTGTCCGCTCCCACGCAGCGCAGCAGCGCGAGGGTGCGGGCACGCTGGGCGACGAGCACCTGGAACGTGTTGGCGATCACCAGGCCGGCCACGACGAGGGCGATCGAGGCGAACGTCATGACGAAGATGAGGAACATCAGGTCCTGACCGCCGGTCAGGGTCGCGGCCACGTCGGCGGCCCGCTCGTCGGTCGGGACCACCCAGCGGGTGTCGCCGATCGTCGTCGCGGCCCCCGTCGCCGTGGCCAGCGCGGCCTGGACGGTGGCCACGTCGGCCCCCGGCGCGACCACGACGCCGACCTCCTCGCTGCCCGTCGCAGCGCCGTCCTCCTCGGCGATCCAGGTCGCGAAGGTGTCGGCGTCGACGACGGCGGCACCGCCGACCTCCGAGTACGCCCCGTACGGGTCGTCGAGGAGCCCGACGACGACCGGTCGCTCGGTCACCTGCTGCCAGGTCTCGTCGTCGGCAAGCACGTCGCGGGTCAGGTTGACCCGCTCTCCGGTCTCGACGTCCAGCCGTTCGGCGACGGACTCGGGGAGGGCGACCTCGTCGTCCCCCGCAGGCATCGACCCGACGGTGGTCACCATCGGCATGAGCCGGTCGTCAGCGGCGGGGATGATGCTCTGGAAGACGGACCGCGACCCGGCGGAGAGCTGGGCGTAGGTGCTGTCGAACGGGGCGACCGCGTCCACGCCGTCGATCTCACCGAGGGCTTCGACGTCCTCGATCGGGTCCGCCGTCGCACCGACCACCAGGTCGGCGCCGGCGTACCGGGCGGCGATCGAGTCGTAGGTGGTCTGCGTGATGACTCCGCTCGCCAGCAGCGTCGCGGCGACGAACGCCGTGCCGATGACGATCGCGATGCCCGCGGCGGCGAGCCGGCCGGAGCTGCGGCGCATCTGCGCCAGGACGATCCGCAGCATCAGGCACCCGCCTGCGTGCCGTCGTCGGCCACGGGACCCTCGAGGGACCGCAGCGCGTCCAGCCCGGCGAGGACCGCCTCGGGCGTGGGGTCACTGATCTCGCCCGCGATGCGCCCGTCGGCGATGAGGACGACGCGGTCGGCGTACGCCGCCGCGGCCGGGTCGTGCGTGACCATGATGATGGTGCGGCCCAGCTCGCGCACGGAACGACGCAGGAAGCTGAGCACCTCCGCGCCGGAGCGCGAGTCCAGGTTGCCGGTCGGCTCGTCGGCGAAGACGACCTCCGGCTGGGCGATGAGGGCGCGGGCGATGGCGACGCGCTGCTGCTGCCCGCCCGAGAGCTCGCTCGGGCGGTGCTCGAGCCGCTGCTCGAGGCCGAGCGTGCGCACCAGAGTGTCGAACCACTCGCTGTCCACCTTCGCGCCGGCGAGCTGGAGGGGCAGGGTGATGTTGTCGCGGGCCGTGAACATCGGCAGCAGGTTGAACTGCTGGAACACGAACCCGACGCGGTCCCGGCGCAGGCGGGTGAGCGCCTTGTCGCCAAGGCCGGTGATCTCCGTGCTGCCCAGGAACGCCTGCCCCGCCGTCGCGCTGTCGAGGCCCGCGAGCAGGTGCATGAGCGTGGACTTGCCGGAGCCGGACGGTCCCATGATCGCGGTGAACCGGCCCTCGGCGAAGTCGACGTCCACGCCGTCCAGGGCGCGCACCTGCGCCTCGCCGGAGCCGTAGGTCTTGGTCAGCCCGCGCGCCCTGATGGCGAGCCGGCCGGTGTCGGGGGTGTCGGTGTCTGTGACGGGGACGAACACGGTGGTGTCCACGAGATGTCTCCACGGGTCTTGCTCCGGCGGCTCCCGGACGGGAGCTCGATGACACCACCGACGCTACGGACCGGCCGGTGCGCCGTCGTCGGCCCCGGGGCTGGTCGTGGCAGCGCCCGGGTCATACCCAGGTATGACGACCACCCTGAGGACGCCCTGACTGCTCGCCGCGCCGGAACCGGTACCTGGCCAGCACGAACACGGCACCCCCGAGGATGAGGCCCGCGACGGTGACGGCCCACACGTACGCGGGCGCACCGAGCAGGTCCTCGATCAGGACGCGGCTGCGCGACGTGGGGTCCGCCAGCACGACGGCGACGAACGCCGCGACGACGGCGACCACCACTCCCGTCACCACGCGTTCCCAGCGGGAGCCGAGGGAGGCGTTGTCCATCAGGCGGCGACCGGCCCGGACGATGTGCCGGGCACGCAGGAGCCGGAGCGCCCCGACGGCGCGCACCAGGCGCAGGAGCTGCGCGGGGCCGACGGCGAGCACGACGCAGACGACGATCGCGACCGTGACGAGCACCAGCCACCTGTTCCTGCGGACCCAGCGGCGCTTGTCGTCGGAGACGGCGAAGAGCACGACGGTCTCGCCGAGGAGCACCGCCCCGGTCAGGAGGCTGACGGTGGTGCCGACGGTCGCGTACGGCTCCTCCAGCAGCGTGAGCCACACGGCGGGCACGGACGCGAGAGCCGCGACGACGACGGGGACGGCGAAGCGTCGCTGCCACCGGTCCTCGGCGACCTCCTCGGTCCGGGGGGAGGCGTCGACGTCAGGCACCGCACCAGGGTAGTGGGACCGCCGGGCGGGCTCACGAGCCCGGACGCACCAGGCCCGTCTCGTAGGCGGTGACCACGGCCTGCACCCGGTCGCGGGCGCCCAGCTTGGCCAGGACCCGGCCCACGTGCGTCTTCACGGTGGCCTCGGCCACGAACAGCTCGGTGGCGATCTCGGTGTTGGACCGCCCGCTCGCCATGAGGACCAGCACCTCGCGCTCGCGCTCGGTGAGCTCGCCGAGCGCCTGGTGCGCCGGGCCTGCCGCCGTCGCCGGCAGCGCGGTGACCAGGTGCTCCAGGAGCCTGCGCGTCGAGGACGGCGCGATGACGGCGTCGCCGCGGTGCACCGTCCGGATGGCGGCCAGCATCTCCTCGGGCGGGGCGTCCTTGAGCAGGAACCCGGAGGCGCCGGCCCGGATCGCCTCGAGGACGTACTCGTCGAGGTCGAAGGTCGTCAGCACGACGACGCGCGGCGCCTCGGGCTGCGCCGTCAGGTGCCGGGTCGCGGTGAGACCGTCCATGGTGGGCATCCGCACGTCCATGAGCACGACGTCGACGCGGTGGTCGGCGAGGAGGCGCAGCGCCTGCGCGCCGTCGGAGGCCTCGACCGCGACGGTGAGGTCGGGCTGGGAGTCGATGACCATCCGGAAGCCGGCGCGCACGAGCTGCTGGTCGTCGACGAGCGCGACCTTCATGACGTCGGTCATGCGGGCTCCTGGGAGTCGGGGCGCACCGGTGGCACGGAGGATGCCGGCGGTCCTGGGGGCGTGGTGGGCACGGGTGCGGCGGCGGGCACCGGCATCGTGAACCGTACCCGCCAGCCGCCGCCGGGGCGCGGGCCGGCCGTCACCGAGCCGCCGAACATCGCGGCGCGCTCGCGCATCCCGAGCAGCCCGTAGCCGGCCTCGCCGTCGCCGGCTGCCGCCCCGCGACCGTCGTCGGCCACCTCGACCGCCACGGACTCGGCCTCCCAGCGCAGCACGACGGTCACGCGCGGGTCGGGCCCGGCGTGCTTGCGCACGTTGCTCAGCGCCTCCTGCGTGACCCGGTGCAGCGTCAGTCCCGCGCCGGGCGGCAGACGCCGCGCCACACCGACGCGTACCAGCGAGACGCGGGTGCCGGCGTCGCGCGCCTGCGCCACGAGGGTCGTCAGGTCCGCGTCGTCGGGCTGCGGCGCCAGGGGAGCGGAGCCCGACGACGCACCTCGCCCGGGTAGCACCGCGCCTGCCGCGGCGTCGCCCGCCCGGGCCGCGCCGTCGGCCATCGTGCCGCCGTCCGCGCGCCGTGCCCGCCCGCGTGCTGTCGGGCGTGTCCCGTGGCCGGTCGTGCCACCGCCGTCTTCCTGCCAGGGAGCCTCGGGCTCGGGGCCGTCGTCGTCCCGCAGGACGCCGAGCAGGCGGCGCATGTCGGCCAGGGCTGCCCGCCCGGTCTCGGAGATGACGTCGAGGGACCGCACCGCGGCGGCGGGGTCGTTCGCGGCGACGTACCGGCCGCCGTCGGCCTGCGCCACGACGATGGACAGGGAGTGCGCCACGATGTCGTGCATCTCGCGGGCGATCCGGGCGCGCTCGGCGGAGGTGGCGATGCGGGCCTGCTGGTCGCGCTCGAGCTCGAGGCGCTCGGCGCGGTCGCGCAGGGCGTCCAGGGTCACGCGTCGTTGGCGGCGCACGAGCGCCAGCGCCCACACGGCGAGACCCAGGAGGGTGCAGAGCAGGCTCAGGCCGACGAGCTGGCTGAGCTGGCCCGTGCTGCGTTCCTGCACCGCGACGACGGGGCCGATGAGGAACGAGCCCACGACGGTCGAGAGGATGGCGGTGACGTGCGCCCAGCCTGGGCCGTACACGGTGACGGCCCACAGCGCGGCGAGGACCGCGAAGTCCGCGGGGATGAGCAGGGTGTGGCCGGCGAGCAGGTGCGCGAGGGCCACGGCGTAGACGGCGACGGACGACGCGACAGGTCGGGTGCGTCGCCACGCGAGCGGGGCGACCGTGGCCAGGGACCACGCGACGACCCAGCCGGACTGGGTGCGCGTGTCGGAGAGCGTCGTCGCGGTGGCCGCGACGAAGATGCCGAAGAACACCGTGCCGGTGGCGTCCACGGCGAAACGGTGGCGCTCGAACCACGTGCTCAACCGCGCTGACCAGCCCATGCTCGACACCTTAGGCAGGTCAGGAGGCTGCGCGCGTCAGCCCGTGGTGGGACCCGGTCACCGTGCGG
Organism: Isoptericola maris; assembly: GCF_048065335.1. Lineage (NCBI taxonomy): Bacteria > Bacillati > Actinomycetota > Actinomycetes > Micrococcales > Promicromonosporaceae > Isoptericola > Isoptericola maris. Next base: position 6,431 of record NZ_JBLUNY010000014.1, read on the forward strand.
CATGGCCCGTGGGGATGATCGGACCACCGTGTCGCGAGGTGCCAGGACCAGGCATATTGCCGCTAGCATGAGGGAATGACCCACGTACTGCTGGCCGAGGACGACCCGGCGATTGCCGAGCCTTTGGCGCGGGCTCTCACGCGTGAGGGTTACGACGTCGTCGTGCAAGGAACTGGTCAAGGAGCGATCGACAACGCCGGGGACGCGGACATCGTCGTCCTGGACCTCGGTCTGCCGGACATCGACGGGCTCGACGTCGCCCGCGAGATCCGTGGTCGCGGGCTCAGCACGCCGATCCTGGTGCTGACCGCCCGCGCCGACGAGGTCGACCTCGTGGTGGGCCTGGACGCCGGTGCCGACGACTACGTGACGAAGCCGTTCCGGCTCGCCGAGCTGCTCGCACGCGTCCGGGCGCTGCTGCGCCGCACCCACGGCGAGGCCGCGGAGGACGAGGAGCTGCGCGCGCAGGACGTCCGTGTCGACGTCGCCGCGCACCGAGCCTTCCAGGGGGAGCGTGAGCTGCACCTGACCACCAAGGAGTTCGACCTGCTCCGGGTGCTCGTGGGCAACGCGGGCTCCGTCGTCGTGCGCGACACGCTCATGCGCGACGTCTGGGGCTCGGACCCGGTCGGGTCCACCAAGACGCTCGACATGCACGTGTCGTGGCTGCGGCGCAAGCTCGGCGACGACGCGAACTCCCCGCGCTACGTCTCCACCGTCCGGGGGCTCGGCTTCCGGTTCGAGCTCGGTCAGCAGGCCTGACCTCCGGTGCGCCGTCGCGTCCTGCTGGCGACGATCTCCGCGGTCGCCGTCGCAGTGGTCCTGCTCGGCGTACCGCTGGGCTTCTTCGGGGCACAGTACGTCGTCGCGAACGAGGAGCGCCGGGTCTCGGACCGGTTGGACACGTTCGTCCGGACCGTCGAGCGCGCCCAGGCGCAGGGTGAGAGTCCCAGCGAGGAGCAGCTCCTGCGCGCAGCGGAGGGGCGCTCCGGAGACCTCCCGGCACGCGTCACCGTCAGCCTGCCCGACGGCGAGCTGCTCGAGTTCGGCGACGTGCTGCGCGAGCCGACCATCTTCAAGGCGGCGCAGACCACCGACGAGCGTGCCTCGGTGTCCATCGAGGTCTCTGCCTGGGGCGCCTACATCAAGGCCGCCCAGACCGTCGCGCTCGCGGTGGTCGCCGGCGTCGTCGCCATCGCGGCCGGCGTGGCGATGGCCGTGTGGCAGGCGAACCGGCTCTCCGCGCCGCTGGTGTACCTCGCGGCGTCGGCCGAACAGCTCGGCTCCGGGCAGGTGCGTCCGAGCCTCGAACCGTCCGGCGTGGAGGAGATCGACCTGGTGGCGGCCGAGCTGGCCCGCAGCGCCGACCGGCTGGCCGGGCGGCTCGCCTCGGAGCGGCAGTTCGCGCAGGACGCCTCCCACCAGCTGCGCACGCCGCTGACCGCCCTGACCATGCGGCTCGAGGAGATCATGCTGACCAGCGACGACGAGGCCGTCGTCGAGGAGGCCAGGGTGTCGCTCGAGCAGGTGGAGCGGCTGGTGACCGTGGTCGACGACCTGCTCTCCACGTCCCGGCGCTCGCAGGGCGGTACCACCGAGGCGGTCGCCCTGGCTGACGTGGTCCGCCAGCAGGAGGAGGAGTGGGCGGAGACGTTCCGCACCGCCGGACGCGTGCTCGTGGTCGACGTGCCGGACGAGCACCGGGTCCTGGCGACCCCCGGTGCGCTGGCGCAGGTGATCGCCACGCTCCTGGAGAACTCCTTGAAGTACGGCGACGGCGTCACGGCGGTGCGCTCGAAACCGTCCGGCCCGAAGGGTGCGGTGGCGCTCGAGGTCTCGGACGAGGGCCCCGGCGTGGCGGACGACATCGCTCCGCGGATCTTCGAACGCGGCACGACGACGGGAGGCAGCACCGGCCTCGGGCTGGCGCTGGCACGTGACCTGGTCGCTGCCGACGGCGGTCGTCTCGAGCTGGCGCAGCGGCGTCCGCCGGTGTTCCGCATCTTCCTCGCCGGGGTGCCGCGCACGCTCGACCCGAGCGTCGTGCTACCGCCCGGGTCGACGATCTCGTCGCGCGGGCGCCGCCGCGGCTGGCTCCACCACAACGAAGGCTGAGACCCGCCCCCCCCCCCCCCCCCCCCCCCCAACGCTCGGGGTCAGCCGACGCCGCGGAAGACCACCGTGCGATACATGACGTACCGGAAGATCGTGCTCAGCACGAGGCCGACCCCGTTCGCCGCGACGTTGTCCGCCAGTGCCGAGTCGAGGCCGAGCACGTACCGGGACACCGCCAGGCATCCGGCCGAGATGGCGAGCCCGCCGACGTTCACCGCGGCGAACTCCAACAGCTCGCGTCCGCGGCGCGGGGTACGGCGGTCCGCGAACGTCCAGTACCGGTTGCCGACCCATGCCACGAGAGTCGCGACCGCCGCCGCGATGATCCGCACCGTGATCGGCTTGTGGGCGAGCACGTCGACAGGCCCGTGCAGCATCAGGTTGAACACGGCGAGGTCCACCACGAACGCGAGCGCGCCCACCGAACCGAACCGCAGCAGCTCGATGCGCCGCGCCCACAGTGCGAGCATCGTGCGCGCCGGCCACCGCTGCGGGGCGGGTGCGGCTGCCGGGGCACGAGACATGCGGGCCACCTTATCGGCCCGGCCGGTATCCTCGACCAACGTGACGCCCCCCGCCAGTGCCCCCGTCCCACCCGTGGTCGCCGTCGTCGGTGGCGGCCAGCTCGCCCGCATGATGGCCCCGGCCGCCGCCGAGCTCGGTGTCCACCTGAGGGTGCTCGTCGAGGACCCCGCGACAGCGGCGGCGCAGGTCGTCGTCGACGCCCCGGTCGGGGCCGCGTCCGACGAGGCGGCGATCCGCGCGCTCGTGGCCCCCGCGGACGGACGGGCCGCGGCCGACGTGCTGACCTTCGAGCACGAGCACGTGCCGAACAGCCTCCTGGCCGACCTGGTCGACGGCGGCACCCCGGTGCGGCCGGGCCCTGGAGCCCTGGTGCAGGCCCAGGACAAGATCGTGATGCGCCGTCGGCTCACCGAGCTCGGGGCCCCGTGCCCGCGCTGGGCGGCGCTGCCCACCGATCCGGAGGCCGCCCGGTCCGCGCTCGAGGTCTTCCTCGACGGCGCACCGGGCGGTGAGGCGGTGGTGAAGACCGCTCGGGGCGGCTACGACGGCAAGGGCGTGCGCGTGGTCGCCGCACCGACGGAGGCGGACGACTGGATCGCCGCCCACGCCGCGGGAGGCCCCGAGCTCCTCGTCGAGGACAAGGTGCCGTTCAGCCGTGAGCTCGCGGTGCTCGTCGCCCGCCGGCCGTCGGGAGAGGTGCGGACATGGCCCGTGGTGGAGTCGATCCAGCGGGACGGCGTCTGCGCCGAGGTGATCGCGCCCGCTCCGCGCCTCGACCCGCAGCTTGCCGAGCGGGCTCGCCAGGTAGCCGTCCAGGTGGCCGAGGGGCTCGACGTGACCGGCGTCCTCGCGGTGGAGATGTTCGAGGTGCCGGACGGTGACGGCGGACCGGTGGTGCTCGTCAACGAGCTCGCCATGCGTCCGCACAACTCCGGACACTGGACGATCGACGGCGCCGCGACGAGCCAGTTCGAGCAGCACCTCCGGGCGGTGCTGGACCTGCCGCTCGGTGCGACCGCGCCGACCGCACGCTGGACCGTCATGGCGAACGTCCTGGGCTCGAGCCTGGAGCGCCTCACGGACGCGCTGCCCGACCTCGGCGCGCGGTTCCCGGAGGCGCGCGTCAACCTGTACGGCAAGGACATCCGCCCGGGCCGCAAGCTGGGACACGTCAACGTCAGCGGCGACGACCTGGACGAGGTCCGCCGCCGTGCGGTCGCCGCGGCCGCCCTGCTGCGCGGCGAGGAGATCGAGGAGAACTGATGAGCGAGAACAAGCCCGTCGTCGGGATCGTCATGGGGTCGGACTCCGACTGGCCCGTCATGCAGGCCGCGGCCGAGGCGCTGGACGAGCTGGGCGTGGCCAGCGAGGTGGACGTGGTCTCGGCGCACCGGATGCCGACCGAGATGATCGAGTACGGTCGCGGTGCCGCCGACCGGGGCCTGCGGGTGGTCGTGGCGGGTGCCGGGGGAGCGGCGCACCTGCCGGGCATGCTGGCCGCGGTCACGCCGCTGCCGGTGATCGGCGTGCCGGTGCCGCTCAAGCACCTGGACGGGATGGACTCGCTCCTGTCGATCGTGCAGATGCCGGCCGGAGTCCCGGTCGCCACGGTGTCGATCGGGGGCGCCCGCAACGCCGGCCTGCTCGCGGCGCAGATCCTCGGTGCGGGCACCGATGCGGAGTCCCTCGCGCTGCGCGAACGGATGGTCGCGTTCCAGGCCGAGCTGCGCGACGTCGCGCACGCCAAGGGCGAGCGGCTGCGCGAGACCCGCCGCGCCACGCCGAGGTAGTACCGGTCGTGCCGAGGTAGTACCGGGTCGCGTCGAGGGGGTGCCGCGTCGGATGGTGTCGTTCCGTCGTGCGTCAGCAGGTGGTGGCTCCGTGCAGGTCGTCGCAGTGGAGGCGGACGCGTGCTTCGGTGACGGTGAGGGGTTCGGTGGTGCTGGTGGTGGTGATGGTGCCGTCGATGGTGGTCCAGGTGCTGGTGCCGGCGATGCGGAAGTGGCCTTGCCAGGTGGTGTCCAGGGTGACGGTGACGGTGTCGCGGTACCAGTCGCCCTGGTCGTCGACGTGGGTGTCGGGGTCGTGGGCGGGGTCGCCGAGGTGGGTGTAGGTGTGCCCGATCCAGGATGCGTCGGGGCTGGGGTTGTCCTGGGTCCAGGCTCGGCCGGGGTCGGTGGTGGTCAGTGTGTCGCCGCCTGGGGTGTGGGGGTCGTCGAAGTTCCACGTGTATTCGACCGGGTCGGCGCGGATCTCGACGGGCACGTCCAGGAGGGTGGCCTGTTGGGTCTGGGGTTGGGTGGTGGCGTAGGCGGGGTAGTGGACGTTGACCAGCAGCGGTTCGCGGGCTTGGACCGTGGCGGTGGGGGTGGTGATCTGCATGGCGGCGAAGGCGCGTCGGGCCTGGGCGGCGACGTCGGCCGGGGTGATGCACTCGCGGCCGGAGACCTGCTCGGGTGCGGTGTAGGTGCCGTCGTCCTGGAGGCGTTCGACCCACAGCTCGGCGAGCTCGTACTCGTCGTCGTTGCAGGGGGCGCTCTCGATGTCCGCTTCTCGTGAGCCGTCGGGGCAGGTGTCCAGGGTGGTGATCAGCTCGATGCCGTCCGCGGTGGTGGCGATGTTGCAGGTGTGGGTGTCGGTGCGGAAGTACCGGTCGCGGGGGCCGTCGTCCTCGGACGTCGAAGGGTTCTCAGCATCGCCTACAGCGCCGAGCCCAATAGTGTCGCTGGGGTCATCAAGGATTGGTGAATATGGGTCGGGAGACGGTCCCATTACGATAGCTGCGGCGACGATCGCGGTGGTCAGGACTCTCAACGGGACGACTCCTCATCTAGTGGTGCGATTCCGAGGACCTTCCATCCGCCTTCGACGTAAGAGACTTCCATTCGAACGAGCCCTTGGTCTTCATCGAACTCGGCTGCAACTGTGCCGTCGGAGGTGATGATTGTGGCCTCAGCGGTGGAAATCTCGACATCGAGCGGCCACCCTCCGGTGGACTCATCCTGCTCGTAGGTGTGCAAGATCGTTACTTGGATCTCACCGCCTTCGAAGACGTCGCCGTTCTCGGCGATGGTGCGGGCTTGCTCGAGCCGTTGGATGCACGTGTTGCATTCCTTGTGCGACATGTCTTCCCACTCGTCCGTGTCGCCTGTTTTCATGATGTACGGGTCGAGCAGTTGAAAGTACTTCGCGGCGGCCTCGGCACCCTGGTAGCCGTCGTCATCCATCTCGGCGGGCCGCTCGGGAGCGATCACGACCGGAGCGGGTGAGGACTCGACGGGCGAGGGCGACGGGCTCGAGGTGGCCTCCGCCGTCGTCCCTGGCTCTGTGGGTGCGGGTTCGGAGGTGGTGCATCCGGCGAGCAGCAGCGCGACCAGCGCGGCCGCACCGAGGATGGTGGCACGGGACATCAAGGGTTCCTTCACCAGGGGAGTCGACGGCGACATCCACGACACCGTAGCGAAACCACAGGTCCCCTGCGCGCCCCTGTGGACAACGTCTCGCCCACTGGAACGAGCGCTCCTACCTCGGCCGTTGTCCTACTACCTCGGCGGGGTCAGAGACCGCCGACCGTCGAGCCGGGTTCGAGGTTGCCGTCGCGAAGATCCGCCCAGAACGTGTCGGCATCCTCGGAGAGCAGGACGGTCGAGCCGACGCCGCCGCCCGGGTTGTAGCCAGGGTTGGCGATGGGCGGCGTGCCCGTGACCCCTTCAGGACCGGTCGCCCCCTTGAAGGCGAGAGCCAGCCGGCCCAGGTCGAACAGGCCCGTCTTCTGGTCCACCACCAGGGCGTCCGTCCCGGCGCCGACGAGCTGGACCTGGTCGATCGGGTTGAGGAGCACGCTCGGCTGCACGGCGGTGTCGGCGATGCCGGCGATCACCTGCTGCTGCCGCTCGGCCCGCCCGATGTCGCCCTTGGGGTCCGAGTACCGCATGCGGGAGAAAGCGAGGGCGGTGGCGCCGTCGGACTGGTGGCACCCCGCCTCCCAGACCAGCTCGGACTTCGGGTCGTCGACGTCGTAGTCGAGGCAGAGCTCGACGCCGCCGACGGCGTCCACGATCTCCTCGAGGCTGCCGAATCCCACCTCGGCGTAGTGGTCCACGGTGAGGCCGCTAAGGGTCTCGACGGTCCGGACGAGGAGGGGCGCGCCGCCCCAGGCGTAGGCGGCGTTCACCTTGTTCATGCCCTCGCCAGGGATCTCGGCATAGGTGTCGCGGGGGATGGAGATGAGCGCGGTCGGGCCGCTCCGCGGCTTGTGCAGCACCATGATCGTGTCGGTGCGAGCGCCGGAGGTGCCGTCGTCGACGCCGCCCGAGCCGCGGGCGTCGGACCCGGCGAGCAGGTACGTGGTCCCCGGCGTCCCCTCGGCGTCCGAGAGAGCGTCGGTGTGCTGGATCTGCCCGTCGGCCCAGATGATGAGGCCGATCGGCCAGGCGAGGAGCAGCACCAGGACGAGGAGGAACGCGAGCCCGGCGACCCGACGCTTGCGCACCCGGAACCCGCCCGGACGGTTCCGCCCGGGTCCGGAGGGGCCGCGCCCCGACCCGCCACCGTTGCCGCGTGCTGCGGCGGGCGTGGCGGCGGCTGCCGGCGGACGCTGCCGGGCAGGCATGACGCGTGTCCCGGAGTCGCCGGCGGGTCGTCGGGCGGCGGGCTGCCCCGCAGGCCGCGGTGCATTGGTCCGCGAGCTGCCGACGGCGGGGGCGTACGACTGCGGCTGCCGCGAGGGCGCCGCGGACCGGCGTTGCGGTGCCTGCGGCGTCACGGGGATCTCGCGCGACGACTGCCGGCGGACGCGGGGCTCGCGCGACTCCATCGGCACGGCGTCGTCACGGCGTCCCACGCGGCCGCCGGGATGTGGCCGGGCGGAGCCGGCGCCGCCGACCGAGATGGCGTCGCCGGTCTGCTGGGGGCGCGAGCTGTGGCCGCCGGTGGGCGTGAAGCTCGGGGGGATGCGTCGCTCGTCCGTCACGAGATCACCCGCAGACCGAGGTGACGTCGGCGCCCGTGAAGGCTTCGGCGCCGGCCTCACGGGTCTCGGTGGGTTCCGGCTCCGGCTCGGCGTCCGTGGCGTCCTCGTTCTCGTCGGCCGGCTGCTCGCCGGACCCGTCGGTCGTGTCGTTCGCCGCGTCGCCCTCGTCCGCCGCGTCGTTCGCGGACTCGTCGTCGGTCGAGCCGTCCTTGCCGGCTGCGCTCTCCTCGTCCGCCGGCTCCTCCTCGATCACGTCGCTCAGTGGACGGTCGTGCTTGAGGTTGTCGAACACCGTCACCGCATCGTCGGTGAGCACCACGTTGTTGGGGTTCGACGGGTCGTACTGCCACGGGACCGTCATGAAGGCGATCGTGTCAGGTCGCAGGCCGCGGGCGCTGTACGCCAGCCCGGCGAGTCCTTGGATCGAGCCGAGGTTGCTGCTCATCGTGAGCGAGTCGGTCACGGCTCCGAGGAACTGCAGGAGCTGCGGGGAGTCGGTGAGCAGGTTCTGGCCGAGGACGGTGCGCGCGAGGGCGGCCATGAGCTCCTGCTGGCGGCCGATCCGGCCGATGTCGGAGCCGTCGCCGAGCCCCTGGCCGGTCCGGGCACGGGCGTACTTCAGCGCGGTCTCGCCGTCGAGCTTCTGCGTGCCCGCGGACAGCACGAGGTTGTCCGCCTTCTTCGACGAGATGTCGTTCGGGATGCACATCTCGACGCCGCCGAGCGCCTCGATCATCTTCTCGAACCCGGCAAAGTCGACGACGATGAACCCGTCCATGCGCACGTCGGAGATCGTCTCGATCGTCTTCATCGTGCACAGGGCGCCGGACTCGACGTCGCCGCCGGTCATGACGCCCTGGGCGAAGGCTCCGTTGAACTTCGTCCCGAACAGCGGCGCGGTCTCCCCGCCGGAGGACGTGGGACACGCGGGGACGTCGATCGTCGTGTCGCGCGGGATCGACATCAGCTCCACGCGGGACCGGTCGGCGGAGATGTGCATGATCATCGTGGTGTCGGACCGGGCACCGTCCGTGCCGTCGTCGACCACGCCGGCGTTGTCGCCCCCGCGGGAGTCCGAGCCGAGCAGCAGGACGTTGAGGGGCGACCCCGCGGACGGGTCCTCAGGGACGACGACCTCGGGGCGGTCCGAGCCCAGTGCGGCGTCGGCGTCGACGGTCTGGATGTTCCCCGTGAGCTTGACGGCGGCCGTCGCGGCCCCGACGCCCGCGAAGGCGACGGCCGCGGTCGCCACCATCCCGACGGCGCGCACGAGCGAGTGCCGTCGCAGCGTCCGGGCGTGCGCCGGCCCGCGGGACGGTTCGTCCCGTGGCGCGACGTGGCGGGCAGGCGTGTGGTTCACGATAGGTGAGCATAGATGCCTTGGCCGTCGGTGCTGCGGTCCCCCAGGTCCGATGCGGTAGAGGAACTGTGAGGGTCAGAGCCGCGAACCCACCGAGAACTGCTTCTTGGTGACCTTGAGGATGACGTGCACCTTGGGCATCGACCCTCCGTTGACCTGGCGGGCGCGAGCCTTCGACACGGGCCGGAGCACGCCGTTGCGCAGGATGTAGATCTGGCTCTTGCCGTTCTGGCGCACGGCCACGACGCGGCTCCATCCGCCGGAACGCGGCACCTCGGACTTGAGCGCCTTGCGCCAGTCCTGGCTCTTCGTCGACGACCGGAACTTCCCGGTGCCGTCGGTCCGTGCGAGTCCGCGCGTCGTCAACAGGAACGAACGGCCGTTCTTGCCCTCGACGACGCCCGTCGTCTTGCCGATGTTCGGCAGCCGGGCCATGCTGCCGCGGTCCAGGTAGCCGCGGTCGAGGTCGCCGAGGGGCGTGTTCTTCTGCAGGTAGTTGCCGATCTTCCCGCTGTGCTTGCGGCCGTTGATGATGAGCCGGTCGTTGCCGTTGCTGCGGTTGGTGACGATGACGCCCGGGCGAACGATCGGGTTGCCGTACGGGAGCCTCCTGAGCGCGTCGGGATGCAGGGACACCGAAGAGGAGGATTTCTTGGCGCGCCGGAGCGAGGCGGTGTCGAAGGCTTCGCGCTTGCTGCCGGTGCCGATCCAGAAGAGTCGGCCGTTGCTCCGGACGGTGCGCTGCAGGCGGCTGCTCTTGATGAGGCCCTTCCACGTCGTGCTGCTCACCTTGCGCGCGCTGCTGCACCGCTCGCCGTAGTGCTTGACCACGGAGCAGTACGCCAGGTGCTTGCGGCCGTTCTCCACGAGCGCGACCTTGCCGCCGGGGTTCCGGATGAAGCTCCCGTCAGGGATGTTGCCCTGGAACTGCCTGGCTGCGGCTCGCTCCTGCGCGGCGGTCGCGCGGCGGCGGATCTCGCCCAGCTTCTTGTAGAGCGTGCGGCCCGGGCAGGCGGTCTGCGCGACGTTCCGGTGCCCGTGGATGCGTTGCTCGCGGGTGCCGTTGATCTTCACGGACCCCTTCGCGCGGACGCCGTGCAGCGAGAGCTTCCAGGCGGCCAGGCTGACGACGGCGCTGACGGCGGACTTGGAGACCGTCGCGTTCTCGTAGTTGCCGAGCACCGAGATGCCCGTGGTGTTCGTGTTGTAGCCGAGGGCGTGGCCACCGATGGTCTGCTTGGTGACTCCTCCGGAGCGCCCTTCCCAGATGCGTCCGTACTTGTCGACGAGGAAGTTGTAGCCGATGTCGCCCCAGCCCCGCGTCTTGGCGTGGTAGGCGTAGATCCCGCGGATGATGGCCGGCACCTTGGACTTCGAGTAGTTGTTGGTGCCGGCGGTGTGGTGGATCGTCGCCGCGCGGATCGAACCCCGCTTGGGCTTCCAGGTCATCATCTTCTCGTTGGCGCCCCACGCCTTGCGCGAGTTGATGGACGGCCGCGGGGTCACGGCGCTCACCGCAGCGACGGACGCGCCACCGGGCGAGACGCCCTCGGGCGGGGTGGGCACGTCGTCGTCCGCGGGGGACGTGCCGGGGTCGACGACGGTGAGCTTCAGGTCGTGCACCGGCTCCGTGCCGGAGACCCGTGCCTGGACGCGTGCCACGTCGCCGACGACGACGGGTTCGGTGCCGTCGAGCGTGCCGTCGGGCGCGGGCTCTGCCGAGACCTCCTCCCAGGCGTCCCAGCCGGCGTCGCCGTCGGCCGGTGCTTCGGGGTCCGCGCTGGTCCGCACCTCCACGACGAGGGCGCCCTCGGCGACGTCGCCGGACCACGTGACGCCGACGACGGCGAAGCCGGTGGCGTCGGCCGTCGCGACCTGGGGCTCGGCCTCGGGGGCGAGCAGGGGGACGACCTCGTCGGAGTCGGCCCCGCCCTCGGCCCCGGCCTCGCCGTCGCCTGTGGCCACATCCTCGGCCGGGACGAACTCCGCCTCCTCGGACTCGGGCGTCACGGGTCTCGCGGCGGCGGGGTCCTCGGCGGTCCCGTCGGCCGCCTCGACGGCTGCGGGCGCAGCGGCCGCGGGCGCTGCGTCGGCGGCGGGCGCGGCCTGCGCACCCGGCGGCACGAGGAGGGCGAAGGAGAGCAGTCCGACGACTCCGGTGGCGAGTGCAGACCGGGTCCTGGAGCGAGTGTGACGGTTCACACAGCGCACGCTACGTTCGGCCGAGTGGTTGCGCAGGGCGACATCGGACCGGTCCGGATGTGGTCGGCATGTCGGGTCCGTCCGGTTGGGTCGGCGGAGTGTTCACGCGCACGCCAGCGGGTTCACCCGCCCTGGCCGCCCGGACGCAACCGAGTGTCCCTAGACTCGCCAGCATGCGGATCTCGGTGATCGGGCTGGGCTATCTCGGTGCGGTCCATGCGGCGGCGCTCGCGGCATCGGGCCACGACGTCGTCGGTGTGGACGTCGATCCGGAGAAGGTCGGTGCCCTGGCGCTCGGCAAGGCACCCTTCTACGAACCGGGCTTCGACGAGCTCCTCGTCGACGCCATGCGCAGCGGCCGTCTGCGGGTGGGTACCGACGTCGGGGCGGCGGCCGGCTGCGCGGTGCACTTCGTGTGCGTGGGTACCCCGCAGGCTGCCGGGTCGTCCGCCGCGGACCTGCGGTACGTGGACGCGGCCGTCGAGTCGCTGCTGCCGCACCTGGCGGTGGGGGACGTCGTCGTGGGCAAGTCGACCGTGCCGGTCGGGACCGCGGGGCGCCTCGCCGGGGTCGTCTCAGCCGCCGTGCCCGGTGCCGTCCTGGCGTGGAACCCGGAGTTCCTCCGGGAGGGCCACGCGGTCGACGACACGCTGCACCCGGACCGGATCGTCTACGGGGTGCCCGAGGGCGAGGCGGGGGAACGGGCCTCGCGGCTGCTGGACGAGGTCTACGCCGTCCCGCTGGCAGACGGGATGCCGCGGATCGTCACGGACTACCCGACGGCGGAGCTGGTGAAGGTCGCGGCGAACTCGTTCCTGGCCACCAAGATCTCGTTCATCAACGCGATGGCCGAGCTGTGCGAGGTCGCCGGTGGTGACGTGACCCAGCTCGCGGACGCGATCGGGCACGACGTGCGGATCGGGCGGCAGTTCCTCAATGCGGGGCTGGGCTTCGGGGGTGGTTGCCTGCCGAAGGACATCCGCGCGTTCACGGCCCGTGCCGAGGAGCTCGGCGCCGGCGAGGCGGTCGCCTTCCTCGGGGAGGTCGATCGCATCAACGGCCGACGTCGTGAGCGGATGGTCGAGCTGACGGCCGAGATGCTCGGTGGTTCGGTGGTGGGCCGTCGCGTGGCGGTGCTGGGTGCAGCCTTCAAGCCGGAGAGCGACGACGTGCGCGACTCGCCCGCCCTCGAGGTCGCGACGCGGCTGCACGAGGCGGGTGCGGACGTCGTGGTCACCGATCCCCAGGCCGTCCCGACGGCCCGCCTGCGCGCGCCGCAGCTCGCCTGCACCGAGGACGTGGACGAGGCGCTGCGGGGCGCCGACGTCGTCCTCCTGCTGACCGAGTGGCGCCAGTTCCGCGACCTCGACCCGGTGCGGGTCGGCGAGCTCGTCGCCGGCCGGACGGTGCTCGACGGCCGGCAGGCGCTGGATCGCGCGGCCTGGGAGGCGGCGGGCTGGCGCTATCGCGCGCTCGGGCGCAGCTGAGCGGTCAGGACCGGGTGATCTGCTCCGAGGTGACCAGCCGCTCGAGCCGGGACGCGTCCTGGGCGAGCTCGCGGGCGGTGGCGGCCGAGGTGAGCACCACGGACCCGCCGCGTGCCCACACGTCGACGGTCTCGCCGAGCGCGCGGCGCACGGTTCCCGCGCCGCGGACCAGCGAACGCCCGGCGTCGTCCCCGGCACCGGCCGCGCCGTCGGCACCCGGGAGCGCCGAGAGCGGTGCGGGTCGCCCGGCCGCGGGGTCGAACCCGATGGCGTCGCCGTAGGTCATGACCGCGGCTGCGGCGTCGATCGCCTCCGGCGGCAGGTCGCCGTCGAACCGGCGGGCCAGCGCGGGCAGGGCGACGGCGACGAGCTCGGCGGTCGTGCCCGCCCAGCGCTCGGGCCGGGAGGTCACCACCACGTCGGGTGCGTCCGCGTCCGCGGCGTCGGCGTCCGGGTCGCGCAGCACCACGGCGGCGCCGCACCGTGCGGCCGCCAGCGCCCACACGGTCTGGCGCCAACCGACCGGCAGGTCGACCACGACGTCGGTGCCCGGCCCGGCGTCGAACTCCTCGACGAGCAGGTTGACGGTCTTGGAGACCCAGTTGCCGAGGACCGCCCCGGACAGCTCGATGCGTTCGCCGTCGTCGCCGTACCAGGTCAGGGCAGGTCGTCCGCCGGTGGCGACGAGGCGCTCGAGGAGGTCGGTGACGGTGCTGGGTGGAGTGCTCACGGCGTCAGCCTACGAGCGCCGCGCGCCTCAGGCGCACCTCAAGGGCACCTCAGACAGTTGTGAACACGACGTGCAGTTTGGCGGCTTAGCACATTTCGGCTTGACGACCCGGAAAGACACGCGTGTAATTCCAGGTATGCAGTTTCCGACAGAACGGCATGGAGGGGCACGCCATGTGGAACTTGCTCGACGGGGACGAGGTCTTCCCGTCTGATGTGATGAGCGAGCCGGACCGGGTCGCACCGGTCCTGCCGCTGTTCGGCCAGGACGTCGTCGAGGACGACGCGACCCTGCTGGGGTGGCAGGAACGAGCTCTGTGCGCCCAGACCGACCCGGAAGCATTCTTCCCTGAGAAGGGCGGGTCGACGCGCGAGGCCAAGAAGGTCTGCGCATCCTGCGAGGTCCGGTCCGAGTGCCTGGACTACGCGCTCGAGAACGACGAGAGGTTCGGGATCTGGGGCGGGCTGTCGGAGAGGGAGCGTCGCAAGCTGAAGCGGCGCGCCGTCTGACGGATATCCCACGCGGTCCGCCTTGCGCGCCGCATCATGGCGGACAGGATGACTGCTCCGCACCTGACCCAGGCACCCCGGCACGACGAGGACGCGACCGACGGCGCGGCCCTCGACACGACGACGTCCCGGGGCGGGACCGGGCGTGTCGCGGTCACCGTCACGACCGTCGTCGTCACCCAGGGCCGCACCCGCTTCCTGCAGGCGACGCTCGACGCCGTCGCCGCACAGGACCGCGCGCCGGAGGACGTGGTCGTGGTCGACGTCGACACGACCGAGTCCACCGCGAGCCACACCGACCTGCGCATGGGCGGGCGCCGGTTCGTCGGCGGTGCGGGAGCACGCACGCTCGGCGAGGCGGTGGACCATGCCCTCGCAGTGACCGACCTCCCGCCGTCCACCTGGCTGTGGATCCTGCACGACGACTCGGTCCCGGCACCCGACGCGCTGGGCCGGCTGCTGCGCGCCGTCGAGCACTCGGCCGCCGTCGCCGTCGCCGGGTGCAAGCAGCGTCGGTGGCACGTCGAGGACGACGGGCCGCAGGCCGCACCCGACCCGGAACGCCCCGGGCTGCTCGTCGAGGTCGGCTACACCGTCTCGCCCCTGGGCCGGCGGATGACCGGGCTCGACGACACCGAGATTGACCAGGGTCAGCACGACGCCCGTGAGGACGTGCTGGCGGTCGGGCTCGCCGGGGCGCTGGTGCGGCGCAGCGTGTGGACCACGCTCGCGGGCACCGACCCCGAGCTCGGCAGGTTCGGCGACAGCCTCGACCTCTGCCGCCGTGCACGCCTGGCCGGGCACCGCGTCGTGGTGGTGCCGGACGCCGTCGTGCACCACGCGCAGGCCTCCTTGCGCGGACTGCGGGGCAACCGTGTCCCCGCCGGGGCCACGGCGTCCGCGTACGCCCGGCGGCGCAGCCAGCTGTACGCGCGCCTCGTCGGCGTCCCGTTGCCGCTCCTGCCGGTCGCGGCCGTGGCCATGCTGGTGTGGGCGCCCTTCGCCGCGGCCTACCGTCTCGCCCTCAAGCGCCCCGCGCAGGCCCGGGACGAGCTCGTCGCCCCGATCGTCACCGTCCTGCGGGTGGTGCCGTGGGTCCGGGGACGACGGCGCGCCGCCCGGACCCGCACCCAGCCCCGGCGGGTCCTGCGCCCCCTGCGGGCGAGCTGGCGGCAGGTCGTGGCCGAACGCCGGGACGCCCGCCTCGCCCGCACCGAGGCCCAGCGGGTCGTCTGGCAGCCGAGCGACCTGGAGCGCCACGAGCTGCGCGGGCTGGCCCGCCGCCGTCGGACGGCGCTCGCGCTGGTCCTGCTCGCCGCCGTCGCGGTGGCCGGCGCGGCGTTCGGGCCGTGGCAAGGCGTCCTCGCCGACGGCGGCCGCGTCGTCGGTGGTGCGCTCCTGCCCGCGCCCGCCGACCTCGCCACGGCGGTCGAGGCCGCCACCTCCGGCTGGGTGCGCGACGGTCTCGGGACCGGCGCACCCGCCGACCCGGTGCTCCTCGTCCTCGCGTTCCTGACCGCCGTCACCGGCGGCAGCGCGCAGCTCGTCGTGAACGCGCTGGTCGTGGCGGCGCTCCCGCTCGCGGCGCTGGGCGGCTGGTTCGCCGCCGGAGTGGTGACCCGCTCGGCCTGGGCCCGGGCAGCCGCCGCACTGGTCTGGACGGCCGCGCCAGGCTTCCTGGAGAGCCTCGGGACGGGACGGGTCGGCGCGCTGCTCGCCCACCTGACCCTGCCGTGGGTGCTCGTCGCGGTGGCCCGCGCCGTCGGTGCCCACGCCCGTGACGCGGTAGGACCGCCCGCCGCACGGCGCGGCTCGCTCGGTGCCGCCGCCGCTGCGGGCCTGCTCCTCGCCGTCGCCGTCAGCGCGGCCCCCGTGCTGCTCCCGGTGGCCGTCGTGGCCGTGGTCGGCGGGATCGCCGTCGCGTGGCGACAGTGGCGGCGCCTGCTGCTCGTGCTCCTGCCAGCCGTGGTCGTGCCGCTGCCGTTCTGGTGGCACGCCGTGGCGACCTGGTCGGAGGGCGGGTGGCGTCCGCTGCTCGCCGAACCGGGGGTGCCGTTGCCGACACCCTCGCCGGACGGGCTCATGCTGCTCCTCGGCCACCCCACGGCGCCCACGCCGTGGCTCACGGGGACCGCGCCGGACGACGGCCCGCTCGCGCTCGTGCTGGCTGCCGGCCCGTGGCTCCTCGGCGCGGGCGTGCTGGCGCTCGCGGTCGTCGGGCTGCTCGTGCGCCGCCGCGTCGTGGCCTCACGGCTCGGCATCGCGCTCGCCGTCGTCGGCCTCGTCGCCGCGCTGCTGGCCGCCGGCACGACGGTCGCCTCCGGCCAGGCCGCGGACGGGATGAGCGCCGCCGTCCACGGCTGGCCCGGGGCAGGGCTGTCCGTGCTGCTGCTCGGGCTCGGGCTCGCCGCGCTGGCCGCCGCACCCGCTCCCGGGGAAGGCCGCACCCGGCGGGTCGGCGTCGGCGCGCTGGCCGCGCTCGCGCTCGTCCTGCCCGTCGGCGGCCTGGCCGTGTGGTGGCTGGACGAGGCGCAGGGCGCCGACTCGGTGGCCGACCTGCAGGTCACCGACGCGGCCGTCGTCCCGGCTGTCGGGCAGCAGATGCAGTCGCCGCCGCGTGCGGCCCGGGTGCTCCAGCTCGACCGCACGGACGGCGTCGTCGACTACACGCTGCTGCACGCGGACGGCTCGAGCCTGCTCGACTCGTCCGTCGTCGTGCGGGCCCGGGACGCCGGTCTCGCGCCCGGCCCGGCCCGCGACGACGTCGCCGGGCTGGACGAGCTCGTCGCCCAGGTCGCCGTCGGCCGGGCCCCCGACCTCGCGGCCCGGCTGTCCGCGCTGGGGGTCGGCGCGGTCCAGCTCCCGCCGGAGGGCGACCCCGAGCTGGTGACCACGCTCGACCTCGTGCCCGGGCTGGCTCGGGTCACGGAGGGCGCCGTGCTGCTGTGGCGGGTCGGCATCGAGGACGTCCCGCCACCGGGCTGGGCCTCCGTGCTCGACGACGTGCCCGACGAGGGCGCCGTCGAGGCACCGGGACGTACTCTCGCGGCGGACGGCACCGCCGTCGACGACCGCGTCGGGGACGGCCCCGGCGACCGCGTCCTCGTCCTCGCCGAGACGGCCGGTCCGTCGTGGCGGGCCGAGCTGGACGGCCGTCGGCTCACCGCGGTCGAGGTGGACGGCCGGCAGGCCTTCGAGCTGGGCGGTGAGGCAGGACACGTCACCGTGGCCCACGAGGCGTCCTCGCGACCGCCCTGGTTCGCCGTCGCCGGTCTGGTGCTCGTCGCCTACGTGCTGCTCGCGCTGCCCGTCGCCCGCCGGAGGCTCCGATGAGCCGGCTCGTGCGCGCAGGACGCGCGACCGTCGCCGTCGTCTCCGGCCTCGCCGTCGTGGGCGTGCTGGGCGCGACCGCCGCCGTCGGCGACCAGTGGGTGGGCCGGTGGACGGGTGCGACCCAGGCAGCGCTCGACGCCGGCACGCGGGAGGTCCCGGTCGAGCCCGCGGAGCGGTTGTCGGTGTGCCCGCCGCCGGTCCGGCTCCCGGACGGCGCCGACGTCGGCGACGAGGAGTTCGACGCCGCACCGGTGCGCACACAGACCACGCTCGGTGCCGCCGTCGGCGGCGCCACGGACCTTCCTGGCCTCACGGCGCTGGACGGCTCGGGCGACGAGCCACTGACCGAGGGTGCCGGTGCGGCGGTGACGTCCGGGCCGGCCGACGAGGTGCGGGTGCTGCACGCGCAGCCCTCGGCGGCCGACCCGCTGCGGACCTCCGCCGCGGTGGCGTCGCTGACGACGGCGGGCGACCTGCGCGGGCTCGCCGCCGCGTCCTGCGCCACGCCCAGCACCTCGCACTGGCTGGTGGGCGGCAGCAGCGAGGTGGGGGCCAGCGCGCTGCTCGCGGTGCAGAACCCCAGCCCTCGGCCGGCGTCGGTCGCGCTCGAGGTGTTCGGCCCGTCCGGGCGTGTCGCCGTGGGTGGTCAGTCGGCGTTCACCGTGGCGCCGGGGGAGCAGGTCGTGACGCGCCTCGACTCGCTCGCCCCCGAGCAGCGCCGGCTCGCCGTGCACGTGCAGGCCGCCGGCGCGCGGGTGACCACGTCCCTGCAGAGCCAGGGCATCGACGGTCTACTACCCGCGGGGACGGACCTCGTCCAGGCGGGCGCCGAGCCGGCCGACACGCTGAGCGTCAGTGGCGTGGTCAGCCGCGGGGAGGCGGCCGACGACGAGCACGCCGCCACCATGTGGCTGCTGGCTCCCGACGGTGCCGGCACCGCCGACGTGCGCGTCTACGGCCCGGACGGACGGGTGACCCTGCGCGGGGCGGAGCGGGTCGCCCTCGCCGCCGGTGACGTCGTCGGCGTCCCCCTGGGCGGCCTGGAACCGGGGCCCTACACCGTGGTGGTGGACGCGGACGTCCCGGTGGTCGGGGCAGCACGCTTCGCCGTGCCCGGCGCTCTGGACGAGGACGCCGTGGTCGACGGCACACCGTACGACGTGGCGTGGAGCGCCGGCCGGACGCTCGGCGCGCCGGACGAACCGACGTCCGGCCAGGTCGCGCTGCCCCGTGGCGCCGACGGCGCGACGCTCGTGCTCGCGGGCGTCCCGGCGGACCGAGGGGTCGACGACGCTCCCTCCGGCGACGTGATCGCCACGGTGCGCGGCCTGGACCAGGACGGCACGGTGGCGGCCGAGCAGGAGGTCACCGTGCCGGTCGGCGGCACCGTCGAGCTGCCCGTCGCGGACGTCGGGGCCGTCACCGCGGTCACCGTGGAGGCCGCGGCGGCCGGTGACGCGGCCCTGGTCTGGTCGGTACGCCTGGCCGCAGCGGATGCCGCGCAGACGGCCGACGCGCTCGTCGCGACGCTCGACCCGACGCCCACGGTCGTCGCGCCGGGCGGCGTCGCCGTGCGGCGGGTCGACGCGTGGTGACCTGACGGGCGACCCGGGACGGGCGCCCGATCCGTTCAGCGCGCCCCGAAGCCGGGGTCGATCTCCTCCGGCGTCCGCGCCAGCAGATGTGCCACCTGCTCGACGACGACCTCGTGCACCAGCACCGCGAGGTCCTCGACGTCCAGGGCACGTGACTCGACCGGCCGCCGGTAGACGACGATCCGTGCCGGCTGGCCCGCCTCCGCGGGGAAGAGCCGGCCCAGCGGCACCCCGCCGGACTCCCACGGCGCCGGGTCCGACGGCGGGACGTCCTCCACGGCGAGCTCGGTGCCGCTCACCGCCGGCCAGGACCTCTCCACGCGGGCGAGCGCGTCCAGCACCAGGTCGTCGAACCGCTCGGCGCGGGTCCGGCGCGCGGGCGCCCCCGGTGGCATCAGCGGGCCACGGATGCCGCGGCCCCGGCGGTCGCGACGGCGCAGGCCACGGGGAGCGGGGGAGTCGCGCGGGGGCGTCAGATCGAAGCTGCTCACCGTCCGAGCGTAGCCACGACCGGCGCGCCTGGAGCGAGGAGGGCGCACCCGGAAGTATTCTCCCGGCGTGAGATCGACCAGGCAGTGCTCGCGCACGGCATGCACGGAGGCTGCTGTGGCGACCCTCACCTACGTCTACGCGGACTCCACCGCGGTGCTCGGACCGCTCGCGCAGCACGCCGAGCCCCACAGTTACGACCTCTGCTCCGTGCACGCCGAGCGGCTGACGGCACCCCGCGGCTGGGAGGTCGTCCGCCTGCAGCCGGAGTTCGCCGTCCCGCCGCCGTCCAAGGACGACCTCTCGGCGCTCGCCGAGGCCGTGCGCGAGGCCGGCCGCGGCCGCCGGACCGACGCCGCGCCGTCGCCCGCCGAGCCGAACGTCACGGAGACCGCCCGCCGGGGCCACCTGCGCGTGCTGCGCGCCGAGCCGGACTGAGGACCGAGGTCAGGGGACCCAGGCGCAGACGACGTGCCCCCGGCCCGAGACCCGCAGGGCGCCCGCGTCGTGCGGCACGAACACCGACCCGCCGCGGGACAGCGGCGTCGGGCGCGGCACGGCCGCTGCGTGCAGCTCGACCTCGCCGTCCAGGGTCAGGACGACGCGCGGACCGGAGCCCGGCAGGTCCGCACCTCCGGCGACGTCGGCCAGGGTGAGCGCGAACTCGGTCACCGGCGCGCGGTAGGTGTGCACGCCCCCCTGGGCGCCCGACGTGGTGCGATCGGGGACGGCAGGCGGTCGCGGCGCGAACGACGCGCACTCCAGGAGTGCCTCACTGTCCACCCGCTTGGTCGTCAGGCCCGCGCGCAACACGTTGTCGCTCGAGGCCATGACCTCCACCGCGAGGCCCGAGAGGTAGGCGTGCACCTCGCCCGGGGGCAGGAACAGCGCCTCACCGGGGTCGAGGGTGACGCGGTTGAGCAGCAGCGAGGCGAGCACGCCCGGGTCGCCGGGATGCTGCTCGGCGAGCGCCAGCACCGTGGCGTCCGCCCGGGCCGACGGCGAACCCGACGCGAGGCGGTCGCGTACGGCCTCGACGGTGGTCGCCACCTCGCCGGGGCACTGTGCCGAGGTGCGGGCGGCGAGCAGGTGGGTGAAGGCCGACCGGACGCCGGCGGGGGAGCGGTCCGTCTCCAGAGCGGTGCGCATCTGGGCGACCAGGGGGCCGTCGAGCCCGGCCAGGAGGTCCAGGACCGTCCGTGGGGTGCGGAAGCCGGCGAGGCCGTCGAACTCGGTGAGGGCGACGACCATCTCGGGCTTGTGCTGGTCGTCGTGGAAGGAGCGCTCGGGGGAGTCGGGGGCGATGCCGAGGCGGTTCTCCCGGTTGAACCCCGCACGTGCGAGGTGCGGTCTGGGGTGCACCTGCAGGGACAGCGCACGGTCGGCGGCGAGGACCTTGAGCAGGAACGGCAGCCGCGGGCCGAACCGGTCGGAGACCTGCCGTCCGAGCATCGCGTCCGGCGCCGACCGGACGAGCTCGTGCAGCGGCACCCCGCCCGCCCGGCTCGGGGCGCTGTGGTGGGCGCCGAGCCACAGCTCGGCCACCGGCCGCCCGTCGGGGACCGTCCCGAGGAGCGCGGGGATACGCGTCGGCGAGCCCCAGTCGTAGCGCCGCAGCGAGTTGTCGAGCAGATGCAGCGCGGTCACGGCCTCAGCCAACCACAGGACGGCGGACCCGGAGGGGTGAAGCCTGCCACGGACGGCCGGCTCGCGGCGGGTTGCCGCTGCCGGTGCGCCGTAGGCTGTCCGGTGTGACCGATCTTTCGAGCATCATCAAGGCGTACGACGTGCGTGGCGTGGTCCCCCAGGAGCTCTCGCCGACCGTGGCGCGGGCGATCGGCGAGGCGTTCGCGCGCGAGGTGGTGGCGCCGGAGGGTGCCTCGCGGGTCGTGGTAGGTCATGACATGCGTGAGTCGGGCCCTGGTCTGGTCGAGGCGTTCGCCCAGGGTGTGACGTCGCAGGGTGTGGACGTAGTGCGTATCGGCCTCTGCTCGACCGACGGTCTGTACTTCGCGTCGGGGTCGTTGGACGCGCCGGGGGCGATGTTCACCGCGTCGCACAACCCGGCGCGGTACAACGGGATCAAGCTGTGCCGGGTCGGGGCACGACCGGTGGGGCAGGACTCGGGGCTGGCGCAGGTGCGCACCCGGGCCGAGGAGCTCCTCGACGGCACCGCCGGTGCTGCCGGCCCCGACGGCGCCGAGACGACGCCGGGCGTGATCGGCGACGTCGACCTGCTGGCCGAGTATGCCGCGTTCCTGCGGGGCTTGGTGGACGTCTCGACGGTGCGGCCGCTGAAGGTGGTCGTCGATGCCGGCAACGGGATGGCGGGGCTGACCGTCCCGGCGGTGCTGGGTAGCGCCGCGGGTCTGCCCGCGCTGCCGCTGGAGATCGTGCCGTTGTACTTCGAGCTGGACGGCACGTTCCCGAACCATGAGGCCAACCCGCTCGAGCCGGCGAACCTGGTCGACCTGCAGGCCGCGGTGGTGGCGCACGAGGCCGACATCGGCCTGGCGTTCGACGGTGACGCGGATCGCTGCTTCGTGGTGGACGAGCGCGGCGGTGCCGTCTCGCCGTCGGCGGTCACGGCGCTGGTCGGGATGCGTGAGATCACCCGTGAGCTGGCCGCGGGCCGCACCCCGACGATCATCCACAACCTGATCACGTCGCGCGCGGTGCCGGACCTGCTCGGCGCCGCCGACGCGCGCCTGGTGCGCACCCGGGTGGGGCACTCGTTCATCAAGGCCGAGATGGCCTCCCACGACGCGGTGTTCGGAGGGGAGCACTCCGCGCACTACTACTTCCGCGACTTCTGGTTCGCCGACACCGGCATGCTCGCCGCGCTGCACGTGCTGGCCGCCCTGGGCAGCCAGGACCACCCGCTCTCCGCGCTGGCCGAGATGTACACGCCGTACTCAGCCTCCGGGGAGATCAACTCGACGGTGAGCGATGCCGCCGAGGCGGCCGAGCGCGTGCGCGAGGTCTACACGCGCGCCTACCCCGAGGCGGTCGTGGACACCCTCGACGGCATGACCGTCTCCCACTGGGACGGTCAGCACCCGCGGTGGTGGTTCAACCTGCGTGCCTCCAACACCGAACCCCTGCTCCGGCTCAACGTCGAGGCGGCCGACGAAGACATCATGATCAAGCTGCGCGACGACGTCCTGTCGCTCGTGCGGGAGGAGAAGGACGCATGAGCGAGACCGGAACGCCCTGGATGGACCCGTGGGTGCGCTCGGTGCTGCGCTGCCCGGTGACGGGCGCGGAGCTCGTCGACGCCGTCGGGCCCGACGGCGAGCCCGAGCTGCACTCCACCGATGCGCAGCGCCCGCTCGCCTACCCGGTCCGGGACGGGATCCCGGTGCTGCTGGAGCCGGAGGCACGGGCCCTCTGACCCGACCTGACGGGGGCCCGCCGGCCGGGCCGATGACGTGCGGATGAACCGCAGGTGCCCCTCGGGCGAACAGTGGTCGGCGACTCGCCTCACGGTCGCCGAACTGCTGCTTCGGTGACGTCTGGCCTGGTTACGCTCACGCCGTGCCTCGACAAGATACGGCTGTCGTCCATTTCGTCCGCAGCCTGGACGCCCGGATCGCGGGCGGAGCCAGGGCCGTCCTGGAGCGTGCCGGGATGTTTGCGCGGAGCGGTTGGTCCAGCCACCTGGTCGTCACCGGGGTCGTCAACGAGCGTGACGTCGCCATGGCACGGCAGGCAGGGCTGCTCGACCCCGCACTCCATGTCCACGCCTACCTGCACGAGGCGCCCTCGTGGCAGGACCTGCAGGAGGCCGGCAGGAGGGCACCGCTGGCACCGGCAGCCGTGCTGGGGCGGGGGGTCTCGCTGATCCGCCATGTCGAGACGGACGAGTCCCGTCGCGTCGTCGAGACCTCGGTGGACGGCGTCGTGCGCCGCCAGGAGGTGACGTCCCGCAACGGACGTCGCACGCGACGCGTGAGCCTGTACGACGAGCACGGTCGCCGTACCGAGAACTGGCTCTACATCGACGGCGCCCCTGTCGTGACCAGCGAGATCGACCCGGGCACCGGACGGTGGCTGCGGTCGGACTACATCGCCGAGGGCCGGTACCGGTGGGCGACCGTCGGGTACGAACCGCCGCTGGGCACCGCACCGGCGACGTTGCACACCACGGGGGAGCGCACCGACGTGGGCACGGTGCTCGCACGGTGGCTGGACCGCGAGTTCGCGGCCTGGGCGCAGGTCGTCGCCTTCGCCGACGGGGAGAACGTCTGGCAGCGCGCGCTCCGGCGGATGCGGCACCCCGGGGTTCGCGGCGTGAGCGTCCTGCACAACTCCCACCTCGGCGAACCGTACGACGCCACGGCCGGGACGAAGCCGCACTGGGACGGACTCTTCGACGACCTGACGAATGTGCGCACGATGGTGTGCCTGACGAGCCGTCAGCGGCAGGACCTCATCGAGCGGTACGGGGACCTGCCGCTGGAGATCGTGCACCACGCGGTGCCCGCCCCCCGCGAGCGCCCAGCTGTGCCTCGAGGCCGACACCTGGTCTTCATCGGCCGTCTGGCCGAGCAGAAGCGGATCGAGCACCTCCTGGAGGCCTTCGCGGCGGCCCGCAGGACGGTGCCGGACGCGCGGCTCGAGATCTACGGGTCGGGACCTCTGGAGGACGAGGTCCGCCGGTGGATCTCGGAGCGCGGGCTCGAGGGCGCGGTCGATATGCGCGGGCACACGGCCGACCCGTTGGGCGCGTTCGCCGCGGCCCGCGCCGCCGTGATGACGTCCCGCTACGAGGGCCTGCCGCTGACGTTGACCGAGGGCATGGCGGTGGGCACACCGTTCATCGCCTACGACCTCAACTACGGCCCGGCCGAGGTGATCCGCGACGGGACGGACGGCTTCCTGGTGCCGGCCGGGGACGTCGAGGCGTTCGCCGACCGGATCGTCGCCGTCCTGCGCGACGACGGCCTGGCGAAGCGTCTGAGCACAGCGGCACGAGACGTCGTCCGCCGCTTCTCGGCAGGCCGATATCGACAGAGCTGGACCCGTGTCCTGGACGACGTGGCGGACGGTGCCGGCACCGGCCGGGCTCTCGTGAAGGAGGAGGCATGAGCGCCAGGCAGCGCGCGGTGCGACGGGTCGTGGGCATGGTCGGGCAGCGTGCGGCGACCGCGCTGGCGAGGGTGGCGCCGACCTCGGGACCGGCACGCCGGGCGGCCGACAACGCCGCGTTCCGGGAGCTGGCGCTGGAGCAGACCGGAGGTGGGACGGATGCACTGGCCCGGTCGCGCGAGGAACTGGCCCGGCAGGTGCGGAAGACCTCGCCGTCCGGGAGTCGGCTCTGGCTGCGACTGTCCGTCGGAGAATCGAGCTGGTGGGACCTGCCGGGCGCCGCGAGCCGGTCGTTCGCCGTCGCCGAGGCTGCGGTGGACGCCGGCCGTCTCGACCTCGCCGACGCGGTGCTCGCCGTGATGGAGCGGTCCCGGCCGGAGTACTCCAAGGTGCTGCACCTGAGGGGCACGCTCCACGCGACGCGAGGCGACTGGGCTGGCGCGCGGGAGTGCTGGGAGGTGGCGGAACGGCGCGGCGGGGGCGACCCGGACGCCGTCGGACGGAGGGTGGCCGACGAGAAAGCCCGCGCCCGCGTCCGCCGGCTCGTCGAGCAGGTGCCGGGTCATCTCCCCGCAGTCCAGGACGGAGCCCCCGGTGCGGCCGCGTATCGCCGGGCGGTCGGGCTCGCACCGAAGTTCTTGCGGTCGTGGGCGTTCGACCGGGCCGTGGAGGAGTTCATCGCCCGTTCGAGCGCCGCCGCCCTCACCGACGGCCTGACCCCCCTGATGGACGCCTGGACGAGGATCGGGGCCAAGCACGTCGCCCTCGCGCCGCCGGAGCTGGTCACCGAGACGGAGTGGGTCGACGTCGAGGGATTCGCCGACTATCTCCGGGGGAGGTCGGTGGCACTCGTCGCGAACTCCCCGGCGCTCCTCACGGCGGAGCTCGGCGAGCTGATCGACTCCTACGACGTCGTGATCCGCTTCAACTCGTTCGTGATCGACCCCGTCCACACCGGTGAGCGGACGGACGTCCACGTGGCGTTCCACAAGTACGACTTCAACCTCGACGTCCCGGTGGACGTCCGCATCATGGTGTCGGGGGAGCCGACGCTCTGGAGGGAGTCGGTCAAGGTCCGGGCCGTGCCCGGCCGGCAGCGGATGCTGGGTGATCTCAGCCTGCGGTGGCCGGCGCCGAGCCTGGGCCTGATCGGCGAGGACGACCCGTTCAAGCTGCCGACGGCCGGCTTCAACATGCTCCGCCTGCTGCTGCACCTGGACGTGTGCCCCGTCGTCGACCTGGTCGGGTTCGACTTCTACCGCTCCGGGATGCTGCGCGTCGACGGAGCGCAGAGCATCCCGCACTCGTCCGGGCACGACTCCCGGGCCGAGCAGGAGTGGATCATGGCCCACGCGGCCGCCACTGACTCTCATGTCATCTCGATGAAGACGAGGACTGCCGCATGACCGCCGCCGAAGCGACCTTCTCCGAGCTGCTCGGCCGTGCGGACGATCTCGCCCAGGATGCCGACCACGAGGGAGCGCTCGAGGTCCTCGCCGAGCTGGCGGCGCGGCCCGGCGTCCTCGCGAACCCGCGGTACGTCTTCCTCCTCTCCCGGGTGCTGCGGGCGACGAGTCGGTACGACGCCGCCGACGACGTGCTCGCGCTGCTGCACAAGGACGACTTCCTCGTGAGCCGGGCCGAGACCGAACGGGCGCAGATCGCCTGGATCCGGCACCGGTACGAGCGCGGCGTCGAGCACGCGACGCACGCCGTGCGGGCCAACCCGGGCAACGCGGCGGCACACGCGGTCCTGCGCCGCGTCCGGGCTCCGATCACGCCCGCGCCGGAGACGGCACCCACCGGAGGTGTCGCGCACGCCGCGTTCTACGTCTCCGACGGTGGCAACTTCGGCGACCTGGCTCTGCCGCTCGCCGTCAGGGCGGCGTTCGTCGAGGCAGCGGGACCCGTCGACTGGCTCCCCGTACACGTGCACCAGGTCTTCGACGAGGAGCGCCTCGAGCTGACCAACGCACAACGGGCTCTCGTGGTCGGTGGCGGCGGCCTGTTCCTCCCGGACACCTCGCCCAACGGCAGCTCCGGATGGCAGTGGAACGTCCCGCGGGCGATGCTCGAGCGTCTCGACGTCCCGTTCGCGGCGTACGCCGTCGGCCTCAACCTCTTCGCAGGGCAGCGGTTCCACGGTGACCTGTTCCGCTCGAGTCTGGAGGCGTTCACCGAACGAGCCCAGTTCCTCGGCCTGCGCAACCACGGGTCCGTCGACCGCGTGCGCGAGATGCTTCCCTCCCACCTGCAGGACAAGGTGCGGTTCGTCCCGTGCCCGACGACGGTCCTGCAGCGCATCCGCCCGGGCCTCCCGCCGGTCGAGGTCGGGACCGGCCGGGTGCTGGTGAACGCCGCCTACGACCGGTCGTCGCGCCGGTTCGGTGGCGGCTACGAGACGTTCCTCGCGCAGATGGAATCCTTCATCGGGCAGGTCTCGGCATCGGGCGCCGAGGTCCGGTTCGCCTCGCACCTACCGGGGGACGAGCGGTTCGTGCGGGACCTTGCGGCGCAGCACGGCCGCGAGCTGCCCGTGGACCGGCTGAACCTCATGTCCCCGGAGCAGGGATTCGCGCACTACCGGCGCGCCAGCCTGGTGGTCGGCATGCGCGGCCACGCCTCGATGATCCCCTTCGGCCTGGGCACGCCGATCCTCAGCATCGTCTCGCACCCGAAGATGCGGTACTTCCTCGAGGACGTCGGTCGGCCGGAGTGGGCGTTCGACGTCGACCGCGCGGACCTGGGCATGGCTCTGGCCGGACGGGCGCAGGACGTGCTGGCGCACGAGCAGCGGTACCGGGCCGACGTCGCGCAGCTCCAGTCCGCGCTGCTCGAGCCGATCGAGAAGGCCGCCGCCGACCTGCTGGCGAACGCGTCCGTCCGAGAGGACCGACGACTGGTGAGCTAGCGGGTGTCAGGTGAACGTCATGAGCCCCTGATCTTCGTGATCCACGACGCGGGCATGCTGCCGTGCGTCGTCGCGCGGCCCACCCACGAGCGCATCTGGTCCGCCTTGCCGGACAGCGTCGCCGTGCGCCCGTTGGGCTGGGTCGCCGTGAGGGTGCGCACCTGACCGCTGGACCACTTGCGGGTGACCTTGATCGAGGCGACCTTGTTGAGCCCGAAGAGGCTGCGGGCCTGCTTCTGGGTGATGGTCCGCGTCCACGAGGCGTAGGAGTTCCCGGGCGCGCGCAGGCTGTACGGGTCGTTGACGCTGCGCTCGTAGGACAGCCTGGAGGACCACACGTCCTCGGAGTTGCCGGTACGGCCGCCGCTCGAGGAGAAGTAGTGGGCCGCGACGGGCCGACCTCCCACCTGCAGCACCCGTGCTCGGGTCTTGCCCTTCGTCGTCTTGTCGACCGCCTTGGTCCAGACCGCGCCGTAGCGGCCGCCGGACCCCTCGTTCTCCTTGTTCCAACCCGTGTAGTGCTGGTCGCGGACGTCGTCGACGATGTGGCAGCGGCACGTGGACTTGCCGTCGTGCTTGGAGATCGCGTACGACCGGGCGGTCATGGCCTGCGCGCGGAGCGCGGTGCCGCCGCCGTTGAGTCCCCAGGACGACGGCATCTCGGCGATGCCGTACAGGTACTCGGTGTTGAGCAGCACGTCGTTGGTGATGTTCGGCGTCATCTTCCGGTTGACGATCGTGAGCCGCCCGTGCCGGTAGGAGCCGTGCGCGCCGTCGATCGTCGCGACGGCCTTCTTGCCGTGCGAGCGCCAGTAGTTGGTGCCTGACCACTGGACGCGCATCATGTCGCCCTTGTAGACCTTGCCGCCGACCTTGACGCGCACGGCGCCACGGTTGCCGATACGGACCTTCATGGTGACCTTGCCGCTGCCCTGGGCGACGGTGCCCTTGCCCGGCTTCTTGACGCGCCAGTCGCCGCCCGAGACTCTGACCCAGGTGGTGCGCCCGGAGTCGCCGTAGCCGGAGAAGTTGTACGGGTCGGGACCGTGGACCTGCACCCGGATGCGCTTCGGCGTCTTGGTGTACGGCGCCTTCGCCCCCTTGTAGTAGTGCTTCAGGATCTTGATGCCGCCGTATCCCTGCCGGGACAGCTCGTAGGCCCCGTACTGGCTCATCCCGACGCCGTGACCGTATCCGGAACCGGACACGGTGAACTTGTCGGGCGCGTCCGCGGCCGATGCCGGCGCGCTCGCGGCGACCCCTCCGGCGGCTGCGACGAGCAGTGCGGTCAGCACGGAGACCGTGCGGTGGTACCAACGACGTCGTTGCATGGTGTGAACCCCCTGTGTTTACTGTGCCTCAGGGGTCTATGCACAGCATCTCGAGATCACCGCGCACCGGTGCGTGGAGGGAGAGCCAGTAGGCTCGCCGTCGTGCATCTCGCCCACCGTCTGATCCTCTCCGACCTGCCCGCGCGGCGACCGCTGACCGTCGAGGACGGTCCCGGTGTGCTCGACGGGGGCGCGCTGCACGTGCCGCCCGGCGCCACGCAGGGTCTGGGCACCTACCTGAACGGCTTCCCGGGTTCCTACTGGGCCCGGTGGACCGGTGCGACGCGGGCACGGATCCGCCTCGAGGTCTCCGGCGAGGGCACTTTGCGGCTGCTGCGGTCGGACGCCGGGGGGCGGGTCAGCGAGGTCGCCTCCGGCCCGGTCGACGAGCCGCTCGAGGCGGACCTCTCGCCGGACGGCGGCTGGGTGTGGTGCGAGGTGAGCGCCGCGGCCGACGACGGCGCGACCGCAGGTGGCGTCGTCGTCGGCGGGGGTGGGTGGTCCGTCGACGTGCCGCCCCGGCGCGACGGCGAGGTGCTCCTGTCGATCACCACGATGGACAAGCCCGACTACTGCGTGGCGACGCTGGCGACGCTTGCCGGGTCGGCCGAGCTGACCGCGGCCGACGTCCGGGTGCAGGTCGTGGACCAGGGCACCCGCAAGGTCGCGGACCATCCGGGCTTCGGGGACGTCGCGGCAGCGCTCGGGGACCGGCTGCGGATCGTCGACCAGCCGAACCTCGGGGGTTCGGGCGGCTTCTCGCGCGGGATGCTGGAGACGCTCGACGCCGGCGCCGACGCCGTGCTGATCTGCGACGACGACGTCGAGGTCGAGCCGGAGGCGCTGCTCCGGGCCGTCCGGTTCCACCGGTCCGCGACCACGCCGGTGGTGGTGGGCGGGCACATGCTCGACCTCGCCCGGCCCACGGTGCTGAACTCCTTCAGCGAGGTGATCCACCGCCGTACCTTCAACTGGGGCCCGCCGGTCATGGAGCACCAGTGGCACGATCTCGCCGGTGGCCTGCGTGCGACGCCGTGGTTGCACGCGCGCGCCGAGTCGGACTTCAACGGTTGGTGGATGTGCCTCATCCCGGCGGCCGCGCTGCGCGAGGTCGGGCTCAGCATGCCGCTGTTCCTCAAGTGGGACGACGCCGAGTTCTCGCTGCGCGCCGGGGAGGCGGGCTTCCCCACGGTCTCCCTGCCGGGCGCCTGCCTGTGGCACATGGCCTGGACCGAGAAGGACGACTCCGTCGAGTGGCAGGCGTACCTGCACGTGCGCAACCGGGTGATCACCGCGCTGCTGCACGCCCGAAGGGCCGGGCTGCTGCCGGCGGCCCTCCTCGCGACCGACCTCAAGCTGCTGCTGGCGATGCGCTACTACCCGGTCGACCTGCACGTCCGCGCCCTGCGCGAGGTCTTCTCCGGTCCTGGCCGCCTGCACCCGGAGCTCGGCTCCGTCGTCGCGCAGGTGCGTGCCGTCGGTGCCGAGCACCCGGAGACGGCCCGGCACGGCGCAGGCGACCCGGCCTTCGACACGGTCGCGGGGACGACGGCGGCACCCCGCACGGGTGCGCGGCCCTCCGGCGCGCCGGCGCTCGCCGCGTTCGTGGTGCGCGGCGTGCTGCGGACCCTGCGGCCCGTGACCGCAGCGGGGCGCGAGGCACCCACCGCGGCCCTCCGGCGCACGGACGCCGGCTGGTGGCAGGTGCCCTCCCACGACTCGGTGCTGGTGCTCGACGCCGACGGCACCAGCGGCGTGTGGTTGCGCCGCGACCGCCGCAGGTTCTGGCGCCTGGCGGGGGCCGCCGTCGTCGCTCACGTCCGCCTGGCGACGCGCTGGCGTTCGCTCGCCCGCACGTGGCGTGCGGCAGCCCCCCACCTGGTCTCCCCGCAGACCTGGCGGGCGGACTTCGCACCTGGTCACGACGACTAGGATGTTCCGGATGTCCGCCCCCGTAGTCGTCGCCGTCGTCGTGTCGTACAACCGAGCTGAGCTGCTCGGTGCAGCGCTCGACGCCCTGGGCGACCAGAACCGCCCCGTGGATCGCATCGTCGTCGTGGACAACGCCTCGACCGACGATGCGCTCGCCGTCGCACGGCAGCACGCCACGGCCCCGCACGTCGTCGCGCTGGCCCGGAACACCGGGGGAGCAGGGGGGTTCGGTGTCGGCATCGCGACGGCCGTGGCCGAGCTGGGCGCCGACCTGGTGTGGGTCATGGACGACGACACGATCCCGACGCCCACCGCGCTGTCCGCCCTGCTCGCCGCGCGTGACGCCTACGACGGCGAGGTCGCGGCGCTCTGCAGCCGGGTCGTGTGGACCGACGGCTCCGACCACCCCATGAACACGCCGCGCCGTCGCCCGGGCGCGAGCACCGCCGAGGTCGAGCGGGCGCAGGCGGCCGGCGCGATCCCGGTCCGCTCGATGTCCTTCGTGTCGATGATGATCGACACCGCGGCCGTGCAGCGCTCCGGGCTGCCCGTGACCGACTACTTCATCTGGAACGACGACTTCGAGTACGCGACGCGTCTGCTGCGGCACCGCGTCGGGCTCTCCGTGCCCGGCAGCGTGGTCGAGCACCGCACCAAGAAGCTCGGGGCGACGGATGCGGACCCGGGGCCGCGCTTCTACTACGAGGTGCGCAACAAGATCTGGATGTTCTCGCGTTCCGAGGCGCTGTCCGTCCGCGAGCGCGTGCTGTACGGCGGCTCGACGGTGCGGCGGTGGCTGCGGACGTTCCTGCGCTCCAGCGACCGGCGCACCCTCGCCGGGGCCGGCTGGCGAGGGTTCTGGCACGGGATCACCCGGGCGCCGCGCCCGGACACGGAGGTGCTCTCCGGCGTCGGCCCTGCGGCGCTCACCGTCGCCCGGCTCCAGGCGGGCGCGTCGCTCCCGGCACCCGTGCCCGTGCGTCGCACCGCGGCGTCCACCGGCAGCTTCGGTACCGGCGAGCCGCTCGACGACCAGCGCTTCTCCGTGCTGCTGCCGGTGTACCGCGGCGACGACGCCGCGCACCTCGAGCGCGGGTTCCGCAGCGCGACCGTCGACCAGACGCTGCGTCCCGACGAGATCGTCGTCGTGCGCGACGGACCCGTGGGCGAGGAGATCGCGGCGGTGCTCGAGCGGTTGCCGGAGCTGACCGACGTCCCGGTCACCGTCGTCCCGCTGCCCCACAACCTGGGCCTGGCGCGGGCGCTGGAGGAAGGTCTCGCCGTCTGCCGCCACGAGATCGTGGCACGCGCGGACGCCGACGACATCTCGCTGCCCGAACGGTTCGCGGTGCAGGTGCCGCTCGTGGCGAAGGGCTACGACATCGTCGGCTCGGCCATCTGGGAGTTCGAGGAGGACGAGGACGAGCGCGGCATGGTCCGGGTCCCGCCTTCCGGCGAGGGCATCGCCCAGGCCGCCCGGTTCCGCGACCCGTTCAACCACCCCTCCGTGGTCTACCGCAGGTCCGCCGTCGCCGCCGTCGGGGGGTACCAGCACCTGGACCTCATGGAGGACTACCTGCTGTTCGCGCGGATGCTCGCCGCCGGTGCGCACGCCCAGAACGTCGCCTATCCGCTGGTGCTCTACCGGGTCGGGGCGGGCGCCTACGCCCGTCGGGGCGGACGGCGGCTGCTCGCCTCCGAGCTGGCGCTGCAGCGGACCCTGCACGACGAGGGCTTCGTGTCCACGCCGCAGATGGTGCGCAACGTCGTCGTGCGGGCGGGCTACCGGCTCGTCCCGCAGCGCGTGCGCCAGGCCGGCTACCGCCGCTACACGCGCAAGCGCGGCGGCTACGTCCCCGACGACCTCTAGAAACCTTCAGGAGATTGACCATGAACGCCGACCTCGTCGTCGTCGGGACCGGGTTCTACGGTCTCACCGTGGCCGAGCGGATGGCTGCCGCCGGCCGCCGCGTGCTGATGATCGACCGCCGGGACCACCTCGGGGGCAACGCGTACTCGGAGGACGACCCGACCACCGGCATCGAGGTGCACCGCTACGGGGCGCACCTGTTCCACACCTCGAACGAGCGGGTGTGGGAGTACGCCAACCGGTTCACCGACTTCACGGGGTACCAGCACCGGGTGTACACCACGCACCGGGGCGAGGTGTTCCCCATGCCGATCAACCTGGGGACCATCAATCAGTTCTTCCGGTCGGCGTACGGGCCGGAGGCGGCGCGCGAGCTGGTGCGCGAGCAGGCGGCCGAGCTGGGCGACAAGGAGCCGGAGAACCTCGACGAGCAGGGGGTGCGCCTCATCGGCCGCCCGCTCTACGAGGCGTTCATCCGCGACTACACCGCCAAGCAGTGGCAGACCGACCCGCGGGAGCTCCCGGCGTCGGTGATCTCGCGGCTGCCGGTGCGGTACACCTACGACAACCGTTACTTCTCGGACCGCCACGAGGGCCTGCCCGTCGACGGGTACACGGCGTGGCTCGAGCGGATGGCGGACCACCCGAACATCGAGGTGCGGCTGTCCACGGACTTCTTCGACACCTCGCAGCCGGTCCACGCCGGTGCCGTGGTGGGCCAGGTGCCGGTGGTCTACACCGGGCCGGTCGACCGGTACTTCGACTACGCGGAGGGCGAGCTGTCCTGGCGGACGCTGGACTTCGAGACGGAGGTGCTCGACGTCGGCGACTTCCAGGGCACCACGGTGATGAACTATGCCGACGCCGAGGTGCCGTACACCCGGATCCACGAGTTCCGGCACTTCCACCCCGAGCGCGACTACCCGCGCGACAAGACCGTCATCATGCGGGAGTTCTCGCGGTTCGCCGCCCGCGAGGACGAGCCGTACTACCCGGTGAACACCCCGGAGGACAGGGCGCGGCTGCTGCGCTACCGCGAGCTGATGCGCGGTGAGACGGACGTGCACTTCGGGGGCCGGCTGGGCACGTACCAGTACCTCGACATGCACATGGCGATCGGCGCGGCCCTGTCGCTGGTGGACAACCACCTCACCTGACCCCTCCCACCCTTGTTGCCGTTCGGCCGCCGGGGAGGATCACGCCGCAGGGTGGGGCGGGGGTCAGGGGACCCAGGCGCAGACGAGGTGCGCGGCGCCGTCGGCCGTGACGGGCCCGGCGGCGTCGGGCACCAGGCAGGACTCGCCGCGGCGCAGCTCCACCTCGCCCGCGTCCGTCAGCAGCCGCACCACGCCGTCCAGCACGAGCACGATCCGCGGACCGTCGGGGGCGAGGGCCACCGGTTCGGCCGGGTGGACGTCGGCGGTCATGAGGGCGAACTCGGAGACCGGCGCCCGATAGCTCGTCACGAGGCTCTCGTTCCCGGCGACGACGGTGTCCGGCCGCACCGGCGGTCGCGGGGCGAACGCCGCGCACTCGACGAGCGCGTCCGCGTCGACGTGCTTCGTCGTCAGACCGGCGCGCAGCACGTTGTCCGAGGCCGCCATGATCTCCATGCCGAGCCCGGACAGGTACGCGTGCACCTCGCCGGCCGGGACGAACATCGCCTCGCCCGGCTCGAGCGACACCCGGTTGAGGAGCAGCGAGGCGACGGCACCGGGGTCACCGGGGTGCTCGGCGTCGAGCTGCAGCACGGTCGCGTCCGCGCGGGCCGACGGCGAGGCGTGCGCGGCGCGGTCCCGCACGGACGCGACGGTGGCCGCGACGTCGGCCGCGCAGCCGGGCGCCGACCGTGCCGCGACGGCCAGCTCCATGGCCGCCCGCAGCCCGGCGGCGGACCGGGTGCCCTCCAGCGCACCGCGGACCCGGGAGACGAGCTGGCCGTCCAGGCCGTCGAGCAGCTCGAGGACGGCGCGCGGGCTGCGGAAGCCGGCCAGCCCTTCGAACGCGGTGAGGGCGACGAGCATCTCTGGCTTGTGCTCGGTGTCGTGGAACGAGCGGTGCGGCGCCCCGGCGGGCAGCCCGGCACGCGTCTCGCGGTGGTAGCCGGCCCGCGCCGCGTGCGGCCGGGGGTGCACCTGCAACGACAGCGCGCGACGCGCGGCGAGAACCTTCAGCAGGTACGGCAGGCGGGGACCGAAGCGGTCCGCGACGCGCCGGCCGAGCACCGCGGTGGGCGCGTCGGCGACCAGCTCCGCCACGGACGCGCCGGTGCGGAGCCGTGACGGGGCGGACGGGTGCGCCCCCAGCCACAGCTCGGCCGCGGGCCGGCCGTCGCGGGGGAGGCCCAGCAGGCCTTGGATGTGGTCGTGGGAACCCCAGTCGTACGGTTGGACCGTGTTGTCGAGCCGGTGGGTGGCGGCGAGATCGACAATTGTTGTTGGTGAGGTGTTCATCGGTGATTCATCGACTTTCCGCGCGGAGATGTGATTCACTCGGCGCTCGATCCTCGCGCCGACCGACCGGAGAATTCGTGCACGCCTTCCATTCCTTGGCCTATCTCGACGTGGAGAAGTCTGGTTCCACCTACGTCTCGCACTTCTTGCGCGATTTCCTGGACGACGACGAGGTGGCGTTCCGCAAGCACGTCGAGCTGGAGGACCGTCCGCCGTCGGGCCGCGTCCACGTGATCTCCGTGCGCGACCCGCTGGACACCTACCTCTCGCTGTACTCGTACGGCTGCCAGGGCCGGGGCGGGCTCGCGGGGACCGTCCGGGAGGCCGGTCTGGGTCACCTCTACGACGGGACCGCCGACGGTTT
Organism: Isoptericola maris; assembly: GCF_048065335.1. Lineage (NCBI taxonomy): Bacteria > Bacillati > Actinomycetota > Actinomycetes > Micrococcales > Promicromonosporaceae > Isoptericola > Isoptericola maris. The sequence goes on from NZ_JBLUNY010000014.1 coordinate 41,700, forward strand.
CGACCGCTGGCTCGACGTCGTCCTCGACCCGGCGTACGCCCCGGCGCTCAACCCGCGCACGTACCACCGCTCGGGCGTCGCGCCGCACACGGGGCTGCTGTCGTTCCGGGTGGCGCGGCTGTCGAGCCCGCGCGCGATGCGCTGGATCCGCCGGGCCGCCTCCGCGGAGGACTTCGTCGCGCGGTACCGCCGCCACACCGTGGTCGACGTGGTGCTGCGCAACGAGTCGCTCACCGAGGACCTCGAGGCGCTCGTCCTGCGCGAGGACCTGGCGTGGCGCCCGTCGCGCGAGGCGGCGCTGGAGGCGCTGCGGGCCCAGCGTCGCCTGAACACGAGCCGACGCCTCGACGACGACGGTGCCTTCGAGGTCCCCGCGGACGCCCGGTCGCGCGTCGTCGCCCGGGAGCGGCTGCTCACGGAGGTCTTCGGGTACGACGGCGGTCATCTCAGCTCCACCAGCGAGCCGACCGCGGCGAGGTCGTCGGTGTAGCGCTCGGCCAGCTCGGCGGCGGTCCCGGCGTCCAGGAACGATGCCGGGACGTCGCCGGGCGCCGGGTGCCGGCCGAGCGCGTCCGTGACGAACCGGTGGAACGCCGCCCGCTCGTCCGCACCGTGCAGCAGCGGCAGCACCTCGAGGGAGAGGTCGGCCATGCGCTGCGTGTAGCGGGTGTTGGTGCGTCGGGAGGCCTCGTCACCGATCTCGACGCCGGTCGCGCCGAGCCGGTCGAGCGCGTCGGTGACGATCTGCCCGACGAGCGGTCGGTGGCCGGTGCGGTCGCGGTCGTAGTCGTAGACGGTGACGTGCTCCGCCCCGAAGACGCGCACGAGCTCCTCGACGACGCCACGCCAGGACATGGTCGCGACGACGCGGTCGGCCAGCTCGTCGAAGCGCACGATCTTGCCGTGCTTGAGCTGCTGCTGGTAGGCGGACTCGAGGAAGTCGCCGTAGCCGCGCACGGTGAACTGCACGTGCCGGGGGACGCCCTCGGTGGCGCGGGCGACGCCCTCGAGGTTCTCGGTGATCCGCGGGTACAGGCCGGGCACGCCGGGGGCGAACGCCGGGCCGGTGTTGGACTCGCAGGAGTAGAACAGCCCCGGCGCCCGGGTGGTGCGCCAGGCGGACGTCAGGAAGTCGCGCAGGTTGTCGTCGGCGCCGGGGCGGGTGACGTCGTACCAGCCGCCCAGCGCGGCTCGGATCTCGGGCTGCGTGGTGCGGGTGACGACGCCGGCGGCCGCGAGCTCGGCCGTGTGCTCACGGCACCAGGACTGCACGGCGGTGGTGCCGGTCTTCTGGGACCCGAGGTGCAGCACGACCTGCCGGCCGGGCGGCAGGGGGCGCCGCGCGGTGACGGCGCCGCGGAGCCGCTGGACGATGGTCATCGGACCTCCACGATGTCGCGCAGCCGGGCCAGGTCGGCCTCGTCGCGGGCGGCCAGCTCGGCCTCCTGGGCGGGCGTCAAGGGCTGGACCGGCGTGCCGCCGTCGTCCACCTGCCGGTCCACGAACCGGGTGAGGGCGCTGCGTTCGTCGTGGGAGCGCAGGTGCGGCAGTGCGGCGAGCGCGACCTCGATCTGGCGTGCGCTCCAGTGCGCCTCGGGCTCGCCCGCGACGTCCGCGAGCGGCAGGTCGTCGGCCCGGCCGGTCAGGTGGTCGAGCGCGGAGGTCAGCACGGAGCGTCCGACGGCGGCGGTCGCCTTCGGGGGGTCGCCTGCGGTGCGCACGGTGGTCGCGTCGTGCACGCTCACCCGGTCGGCGCCGACGGCGTCCACGAGGCGTTCGACGAGCGGGACCCAGCTCTGCCCCTCGAGCGTGGACCGGTAGGTGTCGAGGTCGACGACGTGGCCGTGCCGCACGGCGGCGACCCATGCCGCCGTGACGACGTCGGCGTGGGCGGCGACGGTCAGCTGGACGCCCCACGGCACGCCGGTGAGTGCTGCGGCCAGCCCGTCGACGCCGGCCGCAGCGTACGGGTACAGGGTCCCGCCGCGGGGCAGGTAGGCCGGCCCGAGCGGGGCCGTGGAGGAGAACAGCACGGGTCCGTCGGCGGTGAGGTGCTCGCGCAGCCGGTCGCGGCCCTTGTCGGATCGCCAGTCGAGACCGGGGACGGCATCGCGCAGCGCGGACCAGGACGTCCGGGCGGACACGTGGTGCGCGGCGAGCGCTCCACGGTGCGTACCGCACCACTCGCGCACGGCGCGCACCGTCGGGCGGTGCGTGCCGAGATGGACGGCCACCGCGGGGGGCGCCTCGGGCATTGTTCGGGCTCCTTCGTGCCGGGTCGTGGACGCTGGAAGGCTAGCCCTTCGATGCGCCTGAAGTGACATCTTCATGGCGTGGGAACGCATTGTGCGACAGATAGTGGAAAGTGTTCACCAACGGGTCACGGAGAGTTCTTCGACAGTTTCCGGGATATGGCCGGGTGCGCTGCTTTCGGCTCATAGTGTCGCCGCCATGAACCATTCCGTGCTCGTCGTCGTCCCCGCCCGTGGCGGTTCGGCCGGCGTGCCGCTGAAGAACCTGCAGCGCGTCGGGGGCAGCTCCCTGGTGGCCCGCGCGGTGCGCTCGGCGGCCACCGCACCGGTGGTGACCGACGTCGTCGTCTCCACCGACCATGCCGAGATCGCCCGCGAGGCCGGCCGGCACGGTGCCCGGGTGGTCGAACGTCCCGCTGACCTGTCGGGAGCCACCGCCAGCTCGGAGTCGGCGGTGCTGCACGTCCTCGACGCGCTCGCGGCCGACGGCGTCCCCGAGCCCGCCGTCACCGTGCTGCTGCAGGCGACCAGCCCGTTCGTCGACCCGGCGGACCTCGACGGCGCGGTGCGCCAGGTGCTCGACGGCACCCACGACGTCGTCGTCGCGGTGGCACCTACCCACGACTTCCAGTGGCGGACGGGCCCGGACGGGCCGGTCCCGGTCGGTCACACGACCGACCACCGGCCCCGCCGGCAGGACCGGGCGCCGCACTACCGCGAGACCGGCGCGTTCTACGTGATGCGCACGGCGGGGCTGCGGGAGCACGGCACGCGGTTCTTCGGGTCGGTCGGCCTGCAGCCGGTGGCCGCCGAGTGGGCGGTCGAGATCGACGAGCCCCGCGACCTCTGGCTCTCCCGCGTGCTCCTCGACCAACCCACCGGCGCCGAGCGTCGAGGTTCGGACCGTACTGCGCCCGCAGAACGGTCCCGACCTCGACACTCGGCACCGGAGGGGATGGACGTGGATGCGCTCGTCACCGACTTCGACGGCGTGCACACCGACGACGGCGTCTACGTCTCCCAGGACGGCGTCGAGCAGGTGCGGGTGCACCGCGGCGACGGGCTCGGCGTCGGCCACCTGCGCGCGGCCGGCATCCCGCTGCTCATCCTGTCCAAGGAGACCAACCCGGTCGTGACCGCCCGGGCGCGCAAGCTCGCCGTCGACGTCCTGCAGGGCGTCGACGACAAGGCCACGGCACTGCGCGACTGGTGCGCCGCCAACCGGCTCGACCCCGACCGGGTCGCCTACGTCGGCAACGACGTCAACGACCTCCCTGCCCTGCGCGTCGTCGGCTGGCCTGTGGCCGTCGCCGACGCCCACCCCGACGTGCTCGCCGCCGCGCGGGTCGTCACCGAAGCGCGCGGCGGCCACGGGGCCGTCCGCGAGATCTGCGACCGCATCACCACCCACCGGAAGGACCACGTCATGACCGCCACCTCCACCGCCCCGGCCCAGCCCGTCCACATCGGCGAGCACGCCGTGGGGACCGGCGAGCCCGTGTACGTGATCGGGGAGATCGGCATCAACCACAACGGTGACGTCGAGATCGCCAAGCAGCTCATCGACGTCGCGGTGGCCGCCGGCTGCCAGGCCGTGAAGTTCCAGAAGCGCACCCCGGAGATCTCCACCCCGAAGGACCAGCGGGACAAGATCCGCCAGACGCCGTGGGGCGAGATGACGTACCTGGAGTACAAGTACAAGGTCGAGTTCGAGCACGAGCAGTACTCCGAGATCGACCAGTACGCCAAGGCGCAGGGCGTGCAGTGGTTCGCCTCCCCGTGGGACGTGCCCTCGGTCGGCTTCCTCGAGGAGTTCGGGGTGCCGACGCACAAGATCGCCTCGGCGTCCGTGACCGACCACGAGCTCCTGCGGGCGCTCGCGGACACCGGCAAGCCGCTCATCCTGTCGACCGGCATGTCGACGCTGGAGCAGATCGACGCGGCCGTGGAGATCCTCGGCACCGACGGTCTGGTCATCCTGCACTCCACCTCGACGTACCCGCTGCCGCCCGAGGAGGCCAACCTGCGCACCATCGGCACGCTGCAGGAGCGGTACGGCGTGCCCGTCGGCTACTCCGGCCACGAGACCGGCCTGCAGATCTCCCTGGCGGCCGTCGCGCTCGGGGCCGTCGCCGTCGAGCGGCACATCACGCTGGACCGCGCGATGTGGGGCTCGGACCACGCCGCGTCGCTCGAGCCGAAGGGCCTGACCAACCTCGTGCGCGACATCCGCATCCTCCAGGACGCGCTGGGCGACGGCGAGAAGAAGGTCATGCCGGGCGAGCTGGCCCCGATGTCGCGCCTGCGCCGCATCGACGCCTGAGCACGCCCGGAGACCGACCGCTCGAAGCACGGAGGACGCCGCACGCATGACCGTCTCACGACCGCAGGTGTCCGTCGTCGTCCCCGCACGGGACGCCGGCGGGCACCTGCCCGATGCCCTGGGGAGCCTGCAGCGCCAGGACCTCGACCTGCGCGACCTGGAGGTCGTGGTCGTGGACGACGGCTCCACCGACGACACGCTCGCGGTCCTGGAGGAGGCCTCCGCCCGGCTCCCGCTCCTGCGCTGGGTGCACCACGGCGCGCCGCAGGGCGTGTCGGCGGCGCGCAACCGGGGCATCCGGGAGTCGCGCGGTCGCTGGGTGACGTTCCTGGACCCTGACGACTGGTACTTCCCCGGGCACCTCGCCGCGATGCTCGACGCCGCCGAGCGGCACGACGTCGACTTCCTCGTGTGCGACCAGGTGCAGGCGTACGGCAACGAGCGCCGCCGGGTGCGGGCGCCCGAGCCCCGGCGGCACGTACCGCTCGACCCGCGCACCGGGATCATGCCCACCTCGCGGTCGACGATGGTCAACTACGTCCAGGTCTCCTCCCGGTTCCTCTCCCGCCGGGTGGTCGACGACGGCCTGGCCGTCTTCGACGAGCAGCTCCCGACGGCGGAGGACCGGGAGTGGGCGTGGCGCCTGCTCCTCGGCACCCACCGGTACGCCGTGGTGGACGCGCCGGGCTACGTCTACCGGCGGGCCGTCACGGGCTCGCTCACCGACGTGGGGGACGCCCGTCAGCTCGGGTTCCTCGAGGCCTACGACACGGTGCTGGAGCGCCTCCGGCGGGACGGCCTGGACGCCTACGAGCCCAAGGTGCTGCGCGACGTCCTCGCCGTGCTGCACCACCATGTGGCTCGCCGCGGGGCCTACGCCGACGACGTGTGGCACGCGATGACCGCCCGTGCCCGCCAGCTCGTGGGGCGGTTCGACAAGGAGGTCGTCACCCGGCAGGTCGCGGCGCTCGGCCCGGAACGCGTGCGAGCCGTCCGCAAGCAGGGGGTGCCGCTGTGAGCGACGTGACCACGCAGGTCGTGACGGCCTCCACGCTGTTCGGTGCGGCCACGGTCGCCGCGGCGTGGGACGCGGGCGTGCTGCCCCGGCGCGAGCGGACCGTCCTGGTGGTGCAGCACAACGTCCCGGCGCCCGAGACCACCGACGACTTCACCACCGGTCCCGCCTTCGCGGCGCTCGCCGACCGGTTCGACGCCGTCGTCGCCTGGAACGACGTGGTGACGCCGTACCACCCTAAGGAGTGGAAGCCGCGGCCGGCGGACGTGCCGCTGTGGGAGCGGCTGCTGCGCGAGCGGTGGGGCCTCGGCGACGGTCCCCTGGAGATCGTCGGGGAGTCCGTGGCCACCCCGCCGACCGGCGCGCTGGTCGCGATCTTCTCCTCGGCCGCCGTCAGCGTGTACGCCGACGGCCTCATGGTCTACGGCCCGACACGCTTCGACCTGCGGCACGACGTCGGTGGTCGTGTCGAGCGGCTGCTGCACCTCGACCTGCTGCCGGGCGTGCGCCCCACGCTGTTCGCCGAGTGGGACGTCCCCGGGGTCGTCGTGCCCGCCGAGTCGTTCCGCAAGATCGTCGGTGCGCTCACCGAGCAGGCCGTCGCGGCCGACGTCGCTCGCGCGGAGCGAGAGGGACCGACGAACGGGCACTCCGCCGTCGTGCCCCGAGCGCTCGCCGAGCGGCTGCCCGAGGCCGGGTCGTACGCCCTGCTGCTGGGCCAGTACATGGCGGCGATCGGGCTGGTCAGCGACGCCGAGGAGGCCGCGCTGCACCGCCGGATGGTCCAGACGGCCGCCGATCGCGGGTTCACCCGGGTGCTGCTCAAGCCGCACCCGTCGGCCCCTCGGCAGGGCACCGCGGAACTGGTCGAGCACGCGCGCACCCTGGGGGTCGAGCTGGAGGTGGCCCCGGCCGCGGTGCTGGCCGAGTCCCTGTACGGCGAGTCGGCGCCCGGGCTGGTCGTGTCGTGCTTCTCGACGGCGCTCGCGACGGCCCGCGCCCTGTACGGCGTGCCCACGCAGAACGTCGGTACCCGCATGCTGCTCGAACGTCTCGAGCCGTACCCCAACTCCAACCGGGTGCCGGCCGTGGCGATCGACGCGCTCGGCCGGTCCGGAGGCCGGTGGGAGGACGCCGCCGCGATGCAGCGGCTGGTCCGCGCGGTCTCCTACTGCCAGCAGCCACAGCTCCTGGCGCGCTTCCGTGACGAGACCGCCGACCTGCTGCGCGAGCTCGATGACGCGAGCCTGCGGCTGTGGTTCCGTCGCAAGCGGCTCACCGCGCTGGGCCTCCCGGGCGGGCTGCCCGTGCCGCGCTGGCGCTCGCCGCGGGTCGTCGCCGTGGTGGACGCCGCGGACCGGCGGCTCCTGGGCGGGCGCCTGCGGCGGCTCGTGCGACGCCGGTACGCCGGGGCAGGCGACGACCTGCGGGCAGCCGTCGGTTCGGTGAAGGGCGAGATGGATGGCTGAGCCCGACGAGACGGTCACCTTGCAGCAGGCCGGCGAGCCGGCACCGACGTGCGGGGTGACCGTCGTCGCGTGCGTGCGGGACGAGGAGGCCTATCTCGCGGCGGCGGTCGGGTCGGTGCTGGCGCAGGACCACGAGGGCGACCTCCGCCTCGTGCTCGCGGTGGGTCCGTCGGACGACGCGACGGCAACGATCGCCGCCGCCCTCGCCGGCCAGGACGACCGCGTCACGGTGGTGGACAACCCGACGGGGTCACGCTCGATCGGTCTGAACCTGGCGATCGAGCACGGCGCGGGCGCCGAGGTGTCGGCCGACCACGCCGTCGTCGTCCGGGTGGACGGGCACACCGAGCTGCCGCCGGACTACGTGCGGCGCTGCGTCGGGCTGCTGCGGTCCACCGGCGCGGTGGGCGTGGGCGGCGTGATGACGCCGGTGGGTGTCGGCACCGTCCAGGAGGCGGCGGCCCGCGCGATGAGCCACCCGGCCGGCATCGGGCCTGCGTCGTTCCACACGGGCGGCCGCGCCGGCCCGGCGGAGACGGTCTACCTCGGAGCGTTCCGCCGCAGCGCGGTGCAGGCCGTGGGCGGCTACGACCCGACGCTGTTCCGGGCGGAGGACTGGGACCTGTGCCTGCGGCTGCGCCGGGCGGGCGGCCTGCTCTGGTTCGACCCGTCGCTGGTCGTGGAGTACCGCCCGCGCCGCACGCTGAGGGCCGTGGCGAAGCAGTTCTGGCGCACGGGCATGTGGCGCCGCGAGGTCGTGCGGCGCGATCCTTCCACGGCGGGCCTGCGCTACCTCGCGCCGCCGGTGCTGGTGATGTTCCTCGGCCTGTCGCTGCTGCTGGTCGCCTGCGGCGCCGCCGTCGGGTCGGCCCTCGTGCTGGGTGCGGGCCTCGCGGTGCCCGTGACCTACCTGCTGGGCGTGCTGGTCGCCGCGGGCCACGCGGCGTCACGCCGACCGGCCCTGCGCGGAAAGGTGGCGCTGACGCTGCCGGTCGTGCTCGTGGTGATGCACGTGTGCTGGGGGGCCGGGTTCGTGCGCGGCCTGACGGCGCGGGCCGCCGCGGACCACCGAGCCTGACGCCCGGACTCAGCGGGTGAGGCGGGCGGAGAGCGCCACGGGGAGCGCCGAGCGCGTGGTCGACCACAGGTACCGCGGCCACGACCAGGGCACGACGGCGTCCCGCGCCTCGAGGGTCCCGGTCCGGGCCTGCTCGGCGAGCGCGCGCACGGCCGGTCCCAGGTCGTCGCCGCGGTGCAGGTACCCGTCCTCGCACCACGCGGGGTCGGGGGTCGGTCCGCCGGCGCGCAGGACGGCGGCGACCTCGTCCAGCCGGTACAGGCACCCGGACCCGAGGTACGCCTCGTTGAGCTGTTCGCGGCCCACCCCGAAGTCGGCGAGGAAGACCGTCGGCAAGCCGCGCGCGAGCGACTCCAGCCCGGCCGTCGAGCTGACGGTCAGCAGAGCCGTGCCGGGGGTGAGGTGGTCGGACATCGGGCCGACGGCGAAGCCCACCTCGTCGGCGGACCTGCCGAGCCGCCGGTGCTCGGCCGTCCACAGCACGTCGAGCGGGTGGGGCTCGTTGTGCGTCTGGCGCTCGCCCGCGCGTGCCCGCAGCTTGACCGTGATCTCGTAGCCGTCGTCGGCGAGGCGCGCCAGCCCGTCGAGCAGCCGGACCCGCTGGTCGCGGGTGGCCGGCACCTTGGCCTGCGCGGCCACGACCACGCGGTGCGGGGTCCCCGGGACGCGTCGTGGCGACGTGCGCGACGGCGTGCCCGACGGCGGAGCACCGGCAGGGGCGGCGTGATCGGCCGCCGCGTCGAGGAACGGCAGCCGGGACAGCACGACGTGCGGGGCGGCGCCGTGCCGGGCGAACGCGGCACGGTAGGGATCGGCCTCGTGGCGGCCGTGCACCACGAACGCGTCGGCCCAGCGGCGCCACCCGGTGCCGTGCGGCGTGGCCGGCAGCGCCATCCCGGGCAGCCCGGTCACCAGCGCCGGGCGCCGTCCGGACCGTGTGGCCCGCAGCACACGTCGTGCCACGAGCTCGGCGACCGGCCCGGTCGCCGCGATGAGCACGACGTCGGGCCGGTGGGTGGCCGCGAGCCGGCCGACCGCTCCGGGGGACAGCACCGCCGGAGTGGTCAGTCCCGTACCGGCGACCGCCGCGCGCGCCTGCTCGGGAGTCGGGGCCAGGGGTGAGCGGACCACGACGGCGACCGGCTCGACCGCCGGGGTGCCGCCGTCGTCCCGGAGCCGGGCGAGGCTCCACGCCGCCCACTTGAGGTAGGAGTCGGAGTCGGCGACCGCGAGGACACGCAGGCCCGTCATGCGACGGAGCGGCTGCGCGGTCCCGACCGGTGCTCGGCACGGGACCCAGGCTCGCCGACGCCCCGCCCGGCCGCGGCACGTGCGAGGTCCGCGGCCACACCGAGGTGCTCACGCAGCGCTGGGGTGGCGCGCTCCGTCCACCACGAGTCGGGCACGTCCTGCGGCAGCACGCCGACACCGCGGGGCACCAGCAGGCGCGTGAGGGTCACGGCCGATGTGGAGGGCAGGGAGACCACCCGCTGGTCGGCGCCGAGCCCGCGCAGGCGGATCTCGACCGGCGCGCCGGGGGAGTCGACCCGGACCCCGGGCAGCCGTTCGAACAGGGCCGTGACCAGGGGGTCGTGGCGACGGTGCGGGATGTAGCGGACCGGGCCGTCGGCGGCGAGGCCCGCCAGCCAGGCGGCGTACTGGTCGGCGTGCACGAGCCGGTCGGCGACCAGGCCGGAACCGACCACGACCGTCGGCTCGTCGATCGTGGCCGGTGCACCGGCGTCGGGCCGGGAGGCGAGCCACTCGAAGGCGTGCGCGACGACATCGACGCCGAGGGCGCCCAGAGCGTCGGCCAGGTCGTCGTCCAGGGGCAGCATGGTGCACACGGTCAGCCGACCGGCTCGCGCCAGGCGGCGCAGCCTCCGCGTCGTCACCGCACCGAGGGTGTACCGCAGCGGACCCGCCGGGGTGGACAGGCGCACCATCGGCTCGCCGTCGACGAGCCGCCGGGCCATGTCGAGCGTCGCCAGGCCGTCGTCGACCACCACGATGCGACCCGGGGCGCCGGCGCGTGCCAGCGCGGTCTGGAAGACCCCGGAGAACGGGTCGCCGACCAGGTGCACGGGACCGTCGCCGAACGCCCGGCCCGGCGGCCCCACGGTGACGTCGAGGCCGTCGGGCAGCCCGAGGTCGCGCAGGGCACCGACGGCGATCGCGAGCGTGGGGACGTCGGACCGCGCCACGATCCGGCCGCGTGTCGCGGACGGTGTGACGTGCCCGGCGGCATGCGCCTCGACGGCGCACAGCAGCTGCAGCGGGGACTCGACCAGTGCGCTCACGCCCTCAGGGAAGCACGGAGGTGCGACGCTGCGGTGGCCAGCGGGTTGAGCCGGGATGAACACGGCGCTCGGGTCGGTGCTGCCGGGTGTCGTCCGCCACTACGATGGAGCGGTGCCCAGAACCTCCGGACGCCGCACGGACGCCACGTTCCCGCAGGGAAGCTACGCCGCCGCCACCTGGTCGATCCCCTCCGCCTACGGCGGTATGACGTCGGCGCTCCTGCGCCGGTCACGGACCTTCGTCGAGGAAGCGGGGGTGTCGGTCCGGATCTTGACCTTCTCCGCCACGCTCGACGTCGAGTCGATGCAGGCCAGGCTCATCGAGCGCGGTGAGCTGATCCCGGGCGTCACCCTGCACAACGTCTGGGAGGACGTCCGCGCACTGCCCGACGACCGGGTCGCGCCGAAGCCCGGCGCCGTGCCGACGGCCCGCCCGCAGGGAGAGCCCGGGGAGCGCGTGCGCGTCGAGGAGGACGAGGACGGCAACTCGCTGCGGGAGCTGCACTTCCGCAGGGACGGCACGCTCGCGGCGGTCGACGAGCGACACGACACCGGACGGCAGGTCACGTTGTACACCCGGGACGGGCGCGAGGGCCGCTCGTGGGGCTCCGTCTGGGCCGTGTACCGGATGTGGATCGACCACGTGCTCCCCGAGGAGCCCGCCCACGTCGTCGTCGACAGCAAGTCGCTGACGAAGTTCTTCGCCAGCCTCCGGCGGCCGGGCGTGTACACGGCGCAGCTCGTGCACGGGGCGCACCTGACGGCCGGTGCGACGGACCCGCACGGACCGCTCTCGCGGACCCGGGCGCCGCTCATCGAGCACGTCGACGACTTCGACGCGATCGTGTTCCTCACCGAGGGGCAACGGCGCGACGTGCTGGACCGGGTCGGGTCGCGCGACAACACCTTCGTCATCCCCAACAGCACCGAGCTTCCGCCGGGCAGCGACCCCACGCGAGCCGACCGTCTGGCCGGCGCCATGCTCGCCAGCCTGAACGGCCGCAAGCGCGTCCCGCACGCGATCCGAGGCGTGCAGCGGGCGGCCGCCCGGACGGGGCTCGACATCACCCTCGACGTCTACGGCGACGGACCTGATCGCGAGAAGCTGGAGCGGATCGCCGCCAAGGTCCCCGGAGTGACGATGCGCGGGTTCGTCCGGGGCGCCGCCGAACGGCTCGCCGACGCCTCGTTCCTGGTGCTGACGAGCCGTGCCGAAGGGCTCCCGCTCGTCTTCGCCGAGGCGATGGCACGAGGTTGTGTCCCCATCGCGTACGACATCCGCTACGGCCCGGCGGACATCATCACCGACGGCGTGGACGGGTTCCTCGTGCCGCAGGGCGACATCGACGCCCTGGCCGAGGCGATCGAACGGTTCGTCACGCTGGACGACGCCGCGATGGAGAGCATGCGACGTGCCGCGATGACGACGGCGCAGAAGTACGCCGCACCTGCCGTCGTGGCGCGATGGGCGGACGTCTTCGCGGACGTCGAGCGTCGCCGTCCGGTGCCGGCGACGTCGCCGGCACCGGTGTCGGCACCGTCGGCCGAGCGCAACCTGGTGCGGCGCATGGCCGGTATGCTGCGGCGCGCCCCCCGCTGAACCGACCTCAGGAGACCCATGCCCGCCACCCCTCGTGGTGCCACGTTCCGCCGTCGGATCCGGTCTGCCGGCGGACAGGTCATCCGCCGGTTCGGCCTGCTGCCGGCCGGGACGCCCGACGGTCGCGGCGAGGACGCGGCGCTGCTCGGCACGTCCTGGCCCTACGAGGTGCTGGTGTACTTCGCGGACACCCCGGAAGCGCTCTACCAGCTCGAGCAGTGGTACGAGGCGTTGCGGGCGCTCGACGCCGAGCACCCCGTCGTGGTCGTCACGCGGGACTCGCGCACGGCTGCCGCGGTGCGGCGCGACTCCGGCCTGGCCGTCCGCACGGTGGCGCACTACACGACGCTCGACGACGTCCTGGGTCGCTCGACGACCAGGCTGGCGCTGTACGTGAACCACAATCCCGAGAACTTCACGTGCCTCCGGTTCGGGAGCCTCGTCCACGCCTCGCTCATGCACGGTGACAGCGACAAGGTCGTCACGGTGTCGAACCAGACCAAGGCCTACGACTTCTCCTTCGTCGCGGGTCAGGCCGCCGTCGAGCGGATGGCACGCTTCAGCACGCTCTACGACGCCCACGCGCGCTGCGTGCCGGTCGGGCGCCCTCAGCTCGACGGTCAGCTGCGGCTCCGCTCGGAGACGCAGCGGGGACCGGTGCCGACGATCCTCTACGCGCCGACGTGGGAGGGCGGCCAGCCGTCCGCCGAGTACGGCTCGGTGGCCACCCACGGTCTGCGCCTGGTCCGGACCCTCGTGGAGTCAGGGCGCTACCGGGTGGTGTACCGCCCGCACCCCCTGACCGGCGTGCGTGACGCGGCGTACGGTGACGCCGACGCGGCGATCCGGGAGTACCTGGGCTCGGTGCCGGCACCGGCGGGAGCGAAGCCGCACGCCACCGACACCCACCGGGACGTGGGACCGGCCTTCGCCGACGCGGACCTGCTCGTGTGCGACGTCTCGGGCGTCGCGATGGACTGGCTCGCGACGGGGGCGCCGATCGTCGTCACCCGGCCCGCGGGTGCGGCGATGATCGCCACGAGCCCGCTGCTCGACCTGGCGCCGGCACTGCCCGTGGAAGGGCTCGAGCAGCTTCTCGAGCTCGTCGACCGGGAGGTGCGCGACGACCCGACCCGCAGCGAACGGCTGCGGTTGCGCGAGCACTACCTCGGCGACACGACGCCGGGAGCGGCGACGCGCCGGTTCGTGGCGGCGTGCGAGGACCTCATGGCCGTCCGGGACCGGGAGGTCGCGCGCATCGAGCGCGAGCTCAGTCGCTGAGGATCAGGGCGTCCCGACGGTCCACGCAACCGACGACGAAGTCCAGGAATCGACGGCTGCTCTCGCCTCGCGCGAAGCCGAAGTAGTGGTCGCGCATGCCGGCTCGGGCCTCGTGACGGGGGTCGTCCGCCAGGTTCGCCGCGAGGAGTGCCGTGAGGTCGGCGACGGACTCGTCGTCGACGACGTCCACGGCCCCGGCGATCGGGGCGTCGGCAAGAAGGCGCTCGCGGTCGGAGCGCCGGTCGGTGAGCACGATCGGTGCGTCCGGGCGCAGGTACAGGAAGTCGAGGCCTACCGAGGAGATGTCGGTGACCAGGAGGTCCACGCCGTCGAAGAGCCCGAGGATGTTCTCCTCGAAGGGCATGGCGTGACCGGCGGCAGGGTCCTGGTCGGCGAGCAGCCGCCTGATCGTGGCGTGGGCTGCCGCCACCGCCTTGTCGTCGGTCGTCAGCACCCGCGGGTGGGGCTTGTAGATCACCCGCACGTCGTCACGGGCGAGAAGGGTGCGGACGATCGCCACCCCGTAGCGGTCGAGCGACGTGTAGTTGTTGGCGTCGTCCTCGCCCGACCAGGTCGGTGCGTACAGCACCGTCCGTCGGCCGGCGACCGGGGCGAGCACCGGCTCGACCTGCAGGTCGAGCTGCGGACGGCCGCACACCTCGAGGCGTTCGAGGTCGAAGCCGATCAGTGCTCGCTGGTGCCGCTCCACGGCCGCCTGACCCGCCACCACGACGTGGTCGTACGCCTTGGCCTGGTTGGAGACCATCGAGATCTTGTCCGACTCGCCGTGGTTGACGTGGATGTGCAGACCCCGCTGGTAGATGAGCGACTGGAAGTTCCGCATGCCGTTGTTGACGTAGATGACCGCCTTGGCGTCGACCTGGTCGTAGATGCGCCGGAGCCCGTCGAGCTTGCGCGTGAAGAGCACCGGCAGGCTGGTGGAGTCGCGCAGCAGCGTGGTCGTGCCCCAGTTCCGGCTGACGATCGCGAGCGGGCGGTGCTGCGCCAGCTGCTCGAGGACCGGCAACCACTGCTGGATCTGGTAGGCCAGCTCGGGCGGGTCGGCGAAGTAGACGACGACCGGATAGCGGGGCAGCTCGTCGAGCTCGGGGTCGAAGAGCGGAGGCTCACCCACCACCGACTGCCGGACGAGGCGGTTCGCCAGGCTGCCGACCTTGAGCAGGAGGCGGCCGAGGCGCGCGCGGCCTCGATCGACGGGCGAGCGGCGCGGAGAGCTCACGGGGGACATCCGTTCCTTCCTGAGGGGGGCAGGGTGCCGATGGCACACCGAGTATTCCACGCAGGAGGCGTCGGCCACCGACGGCGCCACGGTACGATCGACGGGGCCGGAAGACCACGGCCGCACCTCCCAAGGACAGGTAAGAAACCTTCGTGACCACCGACATCACCTCAGGGGCCACCTCTGGTGACCGTGGGACACCGGACCGCCCCGAGGGGCGGCCCAGCCCGCCGGAGCCACCCGAACCGATCACTCCCGGCATGTCGTCGGCCGAGCGGCGGGCGCTCGCCGACCAGTACGGCCTGACGAAGATGGGCGTGAGACCACCGCTGTGGTCCTACGTCAAGGACGTCGCCTCGCGGTGGGCCTTCATCCGGGTGCTCGGCACGGCGACCGCGTACGCCAAGAACCAGAACACCTACCTCGGGCAGCTCTGGGCGATCCTCAACCCGGTGCTCAACGCCGCGGTCTACGTGATCATCTTCGGTCTGATCCTGCGGACGAGCCGCGGTGTCGAGAACACGATCGCGTTCATCGTGATCGGCATCTTCCTGTTCCGCTTCGTCGAGCAGTCCGTCAACGGCGGCGCGCAGTCGATCAACAAGCGCACCAACCTGATCCGGTCGCTGCACTTCCCCCGCGCGGTGCTGCCGATCTCGAACGTGGTGTCGCACCTCGCCACGCTCCTGCCGGCGCTAGTCGTCATGGGGATCATCGTGCTCGCGTCGGGATTGCTGCCCGACTACGACACCGTGCACATCACCTGGGAGTGGCTGCTCCTCGTCCCGGCGGTCGCACTCATGTGGGTGTTCAACATGGGGCTCGCCTTCATCATGGCGCGCGCCGTGGCCATCACGCCGGACCTGGACAACATCATCTCGTTCGTCCTGCGCTTCGCCATGTACGGCTCGGGAGTGATCTTCCCGCTGGCGCACTACGTCGGCAGGCTCCCGGAGTCGGTGCAGGTCTGGTTGGAGCCGGTGCTCACCTACCAGCCGATCGCCGTCTACCTGTATCTGGGGCGCTCGTCCATGATGGAGGAGGAGGCGTTCGTCCAGGAACCGATCATGTGGATCCTCGGCGTCGTCTGGGCGGTCGTGTTCTTCGTGGTGGGCTTCATCATCTTCTGGCGTGGCGAAGAGAGGTACGGACGTGACTGAGGACGTGAGTGAGGCCGACGCCCACCTCGACTTCGACATGGAGCTCGAGGAGGACGACGCCGGTCAGCACGCGGAGAGCATCCCGCTCGGCGACCCGTGCCTGGTGGTGGACGACCTGCACATCGTCTTCCGGGTGTTCGGTGGCAAGCAGCGGGCGCGGGCGCAGCGCTCGGGCGTGCCTGTCGAGAAGGCCGAGCCGGTCCGGCGCAGCCTGGTCAAGCGGGTGCTCGGGGCGGGGCGTCAGCACGTCGGTGCGGTCAGCGAGGTCCACGCCGTGCGCGGGGTGTCGTTCACCGCACGCCACGGCGAGTCCATCGGGATCGTCGGGATCAACGGCTCCGGCAAGTCCACCCTGCTACGCGCCATCACCGGCCTCATCCCACCCCACTCCGGCTCCGTCTACGTCGACGGCGAACCCGCCCTGCTCGGCGTCAACGCAGCCCTCATGCCCCAGATGACCGGCTCCAAGAACATCGAGATCGGCGGCCTGGCCCTGGGCATGACCCCCAAGCAGATCGACGACAAGTTCGACGAGGTCGTCGAGTTCGCCGACATCGGCAGCTTCGTCGACCTACCCATGAAGACCTACTCCTCCGGCATGGCCGCCCGCCTCCGCTTCGCCATCAGCTCGGCCGCCATCCCCGACATCCTCATGGTCGACGAAGCCCTCGCCACCGGCGACGCCGCCTTCAAGGCCCGCTCCAAAGCCCGCATCGAAGAGGTCCGCCAACAAGCCGGCACCGTCTTCCTGGTCAGCCACTCCATCTCCACCATCGAAGCCATGTGCACCCGCGTGCTGTGGATGCACCAAGGCCGCCTCGTCATGGACGGACCCGTCGACCAGGTCACCACCGCCTACAAGAAGTTCGTCCGCGC
>NZ_JBLUNY010000015.1:0-46314 GCF_048065335.1 Isoptericola maris
GCCGTCGCGGATCGGGGTCAGGTCGATGACCACGGTGACGTACTTCTCGCCGCGGCGGGTGTGGCGCCACACGTGCTCGTCGACTCCGATGACGGCGACGCCGTCGAAGCGGGCCTCGTCATCGATCAGCACACGGTGGCCCTCAGCCAGGACGGCGTCGTTGGCGGTGTGCCACGCGATCGCGAGGGCCTCGGCCACCCGCGCCACTGTCAGGTGCTGAACCACGATCCCGACCAGGGGCCCAGCGCACCGCCGCCCGCGAGAGCTTCGCCCGCGGATCCGCAGCCGCCGTGGTGTCCTGCCGCCACACCCGACGACAGCCCGTGCAGCGGTAGCGCCGCACCCGCACCAGCAGCGTGACCGGCCGCCACCCGAACGGCTCATGCGCCAGCCACCGGGTCACCGTGCCCCGCGGCGTGCCCTCGGCCCCGCACCCGCGGCAGAACGCATCATCGGCGCGCGCCACGACCCGGCAGCACAGCGTCGCCCGGTCGGGCTCCAGCCGTTGCCCGACCACGACGAGCCCGAGCTCGTCCAGGCGCGCGAAGGTCGCAAGGTCAGGGGCAGCGAAGGTAAGTTCAGGCACGTCGAGGTCTTCCAGATGGTGAGCGTGAGAACTTCCATCCTGGGGGACCTCGACCCGTCCCCGGAACCGGCTCAGCCAGCCAGCGCTACACCCTCATCTGCGTTGAGCCGGTATCTCGACGAAGTGATCGGCGTGCTCGCCGCGACGATGCCATCGCGTGGCAACGTGCTCCTCGCGGTCAAGATCGCCGGGAACACCCGCGTGAACCTCGACGGGACGCTGATCGCGACCGACCGGCTGCGCGTGGCGGGACCGACCAAGGGCGTGGACCGGTGGTGGTCCGGCAAGCACAAGAAGCACGGCGGGAACGTGCAGGTCCTGACCGTCGGTGACGGGTGGCCGGTCTGGGTCTCCCCAGTACGCCCGGGCCGCGAGCACGACACGACCTGCGCGCGCACCCACCCCGGACTCCTCGATGCCCTGGACCGCTGGGCTCGCAACGAGCACGGCGAGCCCACGACGGGCCGCAAGGCGCTGGCCGACCTGGGATACCTCGGCGAGGCAGACCGGCTCACCGTCCCGTACCCGAGGCCGAAGACCGGCGAGCTGACCGAGGACGCCAAGTGCTTCAACCTGCTGCACTCAGCGATCCGGGCGGTGGCCGAGCGGGGCAACGCGATCCTCAAGAGCACGTTCAAGGTCCTGGACAAGATCCACATGAGCCCGTCGAAGATCACCGTCATCATCGCCGCAGCCCTCATGCTGCTGCACGTCGAGCACGACAGGTCCGTGTGACGTTCACACCCCTACCGGGAAAGGCTCAGTGATCAGTGGTTCACCGGTCCACTGCGAAACATATAGCGCGCCCACCATTACGAAAGGTGTGCCGATGTACCCTGTTAACTCCCAAGCCGCTCCCATGCCTTTTCGTGGCGCGTCGTGACGCAGAGAATTGCAATCACGGTAGGCGCCCATATGTCGTCTCTTGATTGCCAGCAGCATCGCCGCACCTCTCCTCCATCGGTAGATTTGAGGGCCAAAGTCGGCTACCTTGCCGGTAATCTTACCCTCGATGGCTCCCGCCTTCGCTGTGTCAGCCTTGGCCCGCCGACTACTTGGGTGCCAGCGCCAGTAGTCCCACGCGGCCGCGTTTGCGACCAGGATCCGCGCTGTCGTGGTGGTGCCGGTGGTGTTCATCGCTGCCCTCCTCCCCTGCTGGTTCACTCGGCCTGAGCGGCGCGTGCGACGCGGTTGATCTGGTCGGGGCGGAAGCCGGCGCAGTGGTCCTGTCCGGTGCCGTCCTCGACGACGACCACGGGGGCCTCGCTGTAGCCCAGGTCTTCGGTGACGTAGGCGCGGGCACCGGGGTTGTCCGCCAGCTCGACGACGACGACGTTCACGGCCGGGTCCTCGAGCTTGTCGATGGTCATCTTGCAGCGGATGCACTGCGGGCCGGTGCTGTAGACGGTGACGGTGAGCATCTGCGTTCCTCTCGCTCAGGTGGGGGCCTCGTTCCTGATAGCGGAGCCATCGGCCGCCCGAGCGGCGGGTGCGTCAACCCGCAGGGCGTCGGGGGAAGAAGTTCTCGGACCGGAACAAGGAGCGCAGCGACGCGGCCGAGAAATTCTGGCCCAGACGGCGGGCCCTGGCCCGCTTGCGCGCACGACGCGGCGGCCATGATGGAGCGTCAGGAACGAGCCCCACGGCTTCCGGGTTCACCGTCGCGGGCCTCCGTGCCCGGCCTTCCGTGGTCGCCGTCGCTCTGGTCCTCGATCTTGCCCAGCGCTCGCGCGACTGACGACTTGCCGATGCCGAGCACCTTCGCGATGTGGGCGAGTGTGTCCCCGTCGGCACGCATCCGTCGGGCCACGTCAAGGCGCTCGGGCGTGATCACGGTGGGCCGGCCACCGATGCGGCCCTGCGCTCTGGCGTGGGCCAGGCCGCGGCGGGTGTTCTCCCGGATGGTGTCTACGCGCAGCTGCCCGTAGACGGCGGTGATGCTGAACAGCGCTCGACCCATCGGGGTGGTGGTGGTGTCGATCGCCGGCTCGGTGAGGCTCTTGATGTTGACCTCGCGCCGGCCGAGCTCGTTGACGGTCTCGATCGCCATGACCTCGCTGCCGGCGATGCGGTCCAGGGCGCGCACCACCAGGGTGTCCCCCGGACGCAGGTAGTCCAGGCACGCGCGCCACCGCGGCCGGTCTGCGTCAGCGCGGGATGCCCGGTCGGCCCGTCCCAGAAACGATCGTTTACGGCACCAGTCAGGTCACGATTGCATAACGCTTGGCCTCGTGGAGTAGTAGCCCCAGTCATGCCGGCCATCTAACAGACACGAGCGTCGTCTTCGAACTACACCGGCTCCGCCCTTCCAGCTCCCAAGGCCGACGCGATCAGGCAGCAAACACAGACGGGAGTCACGCCTTCCCATGACAATCGAATATTTGGATCCAGCAAGCCACGCCATTCTCCATGCGAATGACGCTGGCAGTTCGAATCTGCATTCTGGCGCCGATGCGGCCAGTAGCGTTGCGCAGATGATGAGTCGCTCACCGCTTGTTGACGGTCGGAAACCACGGTACTTTCAACCCACCTTCAGGCGAGAACGCCCGTCGGACCGAGCAAGAAGCGAGAGGGCCACAACTTCAATGGAACGTAAGCGCCTCAAGAAGGCTCGACCGCGCTGGATCGCCCTAGCAGCGACGTTCGTACTCGCCGGAACTGCAACGACAACTAGCGCAGCGGCAGGCGATAGCGACGACGCACTTGTCCAAGAGGAAATCAACACGGCCGCTGGGCAAGACGCATTCAGCCAATATCTCACCGATATCCTGGAACTCGCACCCGCCAGTATCATCGATTTCCGATGGGAGGGTGATCACGGACTCGTAGCCGTCACTCCAAACGGTACCGAGACCGCCAAGGCCCACGCCACTAAGCATGGCGTCAACGTGAAGGTCGAGACCACAGACGAGGGGGCCGTCCCATACTTTGATCGTTCCACAGTCGAGCTGGCCGCTATGGAAAAGATCGAAGGCGCGATAGGTGACACAGTCGAGACTGCAGACACAGCCGAGACCGCACTTGCAGCGCGCTACGAATACAAGACCGACAGCGTCGTAGTGACCGCATGGGTAGACGCTGACAGAGCCGCAATAGCCGACCTTGCGGAGAGCGTCGCCCAAGTTAGCGCCAAGCAGTCGACCGCCAGTCCCACGATCAGCGTCGAATACGAGGACGATAGTGACGCCCCACAGGCGGAGTCGAACACCAGGGGAGGCATGGTCTACGGTGGCTGCACCGGCGGGTTTGTCGGCAAGCGCGGGAGCGCCTACGGAATCATAACGGCAGCGCATTGTACAACTAAGCCGGCCAAGTATGACGGTGACGCAACCAGCACAACGTACGTTGCCAGCGAACAGAACGATCTAAGATTTACAAAGCTTACTGGCGGGACACCAAAGAATAAGTTCCGATACAAGAAGGGCGCGACGTTCCGCACCGTGAACAGCACAGGGATCGTGTCTGTCGGCAAGACGCTTTACAAGTTCGGCAAAACCACCAACTATACACACAGCAAGGTCGCTTCATACAGGGGGTGCGTGACCTTTACGAACATCAACAAGAAGTACTGCAACCTGTACCAGACTGCCGAAAAGATTAGCGACAAGGGGGATTCTGGCGGGCCCTGGTTCGCCGTCCACACCGCGTACGGCGTGACCACCGGAAGCAACTCCAAGGGCTCCTACATTACTCCGATCGCGTACATCTCGAAAATCTCGGGCACCGTCAAGGTAAAGACAAGCTGAAGTGGAGCCACCAATGCGATTCAGCACTCGGAGTTCAGTGGTCGCATCGGCAGTGATCGCCGCGACCTTCATCATCGGCGGGTGTGGAGGCGTCGACGCTCCCAGCGGAGAAGACAGCACTCTCGCGCCCACACAGGTCTCGTCGGCCGAGGCCGCGAACCTCGAACGCACGGTGATCAACGCCATCAACATCGACGACCGCCCCGTGGAAGTGCGCTATGAAGCGTCAGAAGACCACCTAGTCCTGACCGTCTACACCCTCGGCGATGACCTCACGCCCGAGGAAATTGAGGAGTTCGAGGCAGCAGCCGAAGCCGCAAGTAGCGGAGTTGATGTCGTGGTCCATCTAACGTCTGACGATGCTCCGGTGGCCGATAACTGAGCGGACGCTTCATCGTTCGGCGTGGAGTGACGTGCCACCATTGCTTCACACCGAACGATGAAGGGTCTGTTCACCGGCCACCACCCGCAAGCATCTCATCACGCCAGGGTGCCATTTCCGCGCTCCCTCGAGACGCTGGCAACATCCCGTCAGCGATAGACCCGCGATGGCATCTCGCGCTATCTTTAGCATCGACCGTTCTGGACTATGTGGTCACCTAGGGCGCGTCTCCTAAATCGTCGGCGAGGCGCGGCAGACTGACCCGGTGACGTCTTCTCGGTTCCGGGCACTGAGTGATGAGCAGTGGGAGCAGATCGAGCCGGTCCTGCCCTCGAACGTCGGGCGGCGGGGTCGCCCGTTCGGTGACAACCGGCGGGTGGTCGAGGGCATCATCTACCGCTACCGGACCGGGATCCCGTGGCGCGACCTACCGCGCGAGGAGTTCGGGCCGTGGAAGACGGTCTGGAAGCGGCACCGCCGATACGCCGACGACGGGACCTGGGACCGCGTGCTCGCACGACTGCTGGCCCATGCCGACGCGGCCGGGCAGATCGACTGGAACGTCTCGGTGGACGCGACGATCAACCGTGCTCACCAGCACGGCACGAACACCGCGCGCCCGGAGCAGGACACAGGGGGCGAGATCGAACTACACGCCGACACCGCCCGGGTTCGTCCACAGCCCGCTTGGGGGTGAGCGTGAACCTGCAGGTCACGGCATCGGCCGCTCCCGCGGCGGCCTGACGACAAAGATCCACGCCGCGGTCGACGGGCGCGGGCGCCCGCTCGCGATCGTGGTCACCGGCGGGCAGCGCCACGACGGCGCGGCTCTCGCCGAGGTGCTGGCCGACATCCGCGTCCCGCGCCTGGGACCAGGCCGCCCGCGCACCAGACCTGATGCCGTGATCGCCGACCGCGCCTACACCAGCGGCAAGACCCGCCAGATGCTCGCCGGACGGGGCATCAAGGCCGTGATCCCACAGAAGAAGGACGAGATCGCGGCCCGCAAGCGCAAGGGCTCCGCCGGCGGGCGCCCTCCGAAGCTGGACACCGTCACCTACAAGGGCCGCAACGTCGTCGAACGCTGCTTCGCCCTCGCCAAGCAGTGGCGCGCCCTGGCCACCCGCTACGACAAGCTCGCCATCACCTACCGCGCCGCCGTCGTGCTCTCAGCCTGCATCACCTGGACCCGCATCTAGGAGACGTGCCCTAGTGCTCGAGCGGCTTTACATTGGGCAGATCGCTCGGCGGGTCGCCCCACCCGTTGCGCTCATAGAGGGCACAGAGGGGTCTGCTGCACGGATAGGTGACAGCGGTTCTCAGGCGGCGAGTGCGACCTGAGTGGTGATGATGGCTTCGTACTCGATGGGGGTCAATCGTCCGAGACGGGTCTGGCGGCGGCGTCGGTGGTAGGTGCGTTCGATCCAGGTGATGATCCGGATGCGCAGCTGCTCGCGGGTGGTCCAGCGGCGCCGGTCCAGGACGTTCTTCTGCAGCAGCGCGAAGAACGATTCCATGGCGGCGTTGTCGCCGGCGGAGGCGACCTGGCCCATGGATCCGCGCAGGTCGTGGCGACGCAGCGCTGCCAGGAATTTGCGGCTTCGAAACTGGCTGCCTCTGTCGCTGTGCACGATGCAGCCGGCCACCTCGCGGCCCTCGACGGCCCGTCTGGCCACGGCGTTCTCCAGCGCGGCCACGGCCAGTCGGGACTTCATGCGGTCGCTGATGGAGTAGCCCACGATCCGGTTGGAGTAGACGTCCTTGATCGCGCAGAGGTAGACCTTGCCCTCGCTCGTGGGGTGCTCGGTGATGTCGGTCAGCCACAGTTCGTTCGGCGCCGAGGCGGTGAAGTCCCGGTTCACGAGGTCGTCGTGCGCGGGCGGGCCGGGCTTCTTGCCGTTCTTCGAACGCTTCTTGCCGAACACGGACCACCAGCGCCCGTCGCGCACGAGCCGCCACATCGTGCGGTCGCACGCGTGATGGCCGGCCGCGCGGGCCTCGTCGGCCAACAGCCGGTACCCGAACTCCGGGTCCTCGGTGTGGGCGTTGAACAGGGCGTTCGCGAGGTAGGCCTGCTCCAGCTCACGGTGGCTCACGGGGTTGGCGAGCCACCGGTAGTACGGCGCTCTGGCGAGGTTGAGCACCCGGCACGTCACCGCGACGGGGACACCGTCTGCGGCGAGCTCTCGGACGAGCGGGTAGCTCATTTTCCCGGCAGGTGCGCCTGGGCGAAGTACGCCGCGGCGCGGCGCAGGACCTCGTTCTCCTGCTCAAGCACGCGGACGCGCTTGCGGGCCTCGCGCAGCTCGGTCGACTCGCTCTTCGTCACGCCGGGCTTGGCGCCGTCTTCGACGTCAGCCTGGCGCAGCCAGTTGCGCAAGCAGGACTCGGAAATGCCAAAGTCCTTCGCGACCTGCTTGATCGGAGCCTCGCCCTGGCGGGCGATCGCCACGACGTCGTCGCGGAACTCCTTGGGATGGGGTCTGGGCACGGTGAACATCCTTCCAGCAGCACCCGCAGGCACCACAGGTCAGGTGTCACCTATCCGTGCAGCAGTCCCTTAGGCCACTTCGCTGTGATTCTCGGGTCAGGCGGAAGTCGCATCGAGTCGTCACCGCGCTCCCGCACCTGCCACGAGCTCGCCGGCAGTTCAGTGGAGATCGCGATCGTTCTGTGATGCATGTGGGCTCGGAAGGCACTTCGCCCTCCGAGCCCACATGCGTCATGGTCGGCTACGACAGACCAGCCCAGGGCCGGGCTCTTCGAGCCTGCTCCTGGAACTGCTCGCCGCGTCACAGGGGACTACGGACTGGATCGCGGTCGTGGGGATGGCAGGCCCCTCGGGCTGGAGGCGGCCGCCGACGCCGATGTGTCCCGCTCGCGCCTCATCGTG
This sequence comes from Isoptericola maris, assembly GCF_048065335.1. Lineage (NCBI taxonomy): Bacteria > Bacillati > Actinomycetota > Actinomycetes > Micrococcales > Promicromonosporaceae > Isoptericola > Isoptericola maris. The sequence continues at coordinate 7,608 of NZ_JBLUNY010000015.1, forward strand.
GTGCCGGACGTCCGAGGCCAGGCCGCTGAGGCGGTCGCGGCGCTCCTCGACGGGATGAGCTACGTCATCGTGGGGTCCGACGCCGGGCTGTCGCTGTCGAACCGTCGGCAGCTCTTGGCCAGGGCGTGCGATCGGAGATGCGGTCTCGTGGCCACCAACGGGTGGGTGCACTCGAGCCTGCGGCTGCGCGCAGCCCACTGGTCCGGCACCGAGGAAGCCGCTGGCTACTTCCGCCACTGCACGTTCGGGGTTGAGCGTCAAAGGCGTGGGGTCACCGACGCCTGGACGCTGACCTTGCCGAAACCCGCGCAAGGCCCTCTCGACCCGGCACGACCCGGAACTGCGGTCCAGCATTGGCGAGCGCGGCTGCGCGCCATGAGCTGACCATAACTACGCCACCTCACCGCGGGTTCCGGCGACTGGTCTGGGCCTGGTGTCGGCGTCAACCGTCGCCCTCGGCTGTCTCGCTGTCGCCGGCCGCGACGGCAGCCTTCGTGGCGGCGTACTGCTGCTCGCTCGCTCGACCTCGAGAAGGTCTTCGACGAGGTGGTTGGCCTCACCGCCCGAGCGGAACTTCGACCTGTACGAGCCCGGCGAACCAAGCTGTATCCGTCGGGCACGCTGAGGCTGCGCAACATCCAGAACCCGACTCTGGCGCGCCCCAGAATCGGCCGTTTCCGCGGCGCCACCTCGGGTGGCACCTCAGGGTCGGTCAGTCGGCGGGTCGGGAGTCCTTCCCGTCGAGCCACAGCCGGTCGCTGGAGTCTCGGTGTGCGCCGTCGGAGCCCACGTGCTTGCCGCTGATCCGGTCGCCCTTGGTGATGACGTGGACCATGGCCATCGCGTGGCCGTGACCGAGCCCGTAGCTCTCCTTGAGCCACGTCACGACGGGCGTCGCCTTGCTGCCGGTGCCGAACCCCTGCTCGGCGGCGGCGGCGACGAGCTGGCGCGGGGTCAGCCCCGTCTTGGTCTCGACGGCGTCGAGGTAGGCCTGGAAGGACATCAGCGGAACTCCTGGATCATCGTGTCGGACGCGTGGATGCAGATCATGCGCAGGGTGCCGGAGCCGGTGTTGCTGAAGCCGTGCCAGACGCCGGGCTGCACGACGGCGGTGTCGCCTGCGTGGGCGACCACCGTCTCGTCGCCGATCGTGATGGTGGCCTCGCCCTCCAGGACGGACCACGTCTCGGAGTAGGGGTGGCGGTGCAGGCCCGGCCCCTGCGGCCGAGGTGGTCCCAGCCTCGTGCGAGCGCCCGTGGACGCCTAGAGTTTCGATGTGCATCGAAACATCGTCGAGTTCCGCCTGACGCCGGACGACCTCTCGGCGATCCGGTTCGGCATCTCCCCGGGCCACGAGCTCGCGCACGCCGTGCGGGTGCTGGGCCGGCCGCAGTACCACCCGCTGCAGTGGGGCTGGCTGCGGCAGGCCCGTCACCATGTCCCGGCGCGCGCGTTCGAGCTGATCCGCCTTCTGGTCGGCCCGGACGGCTACCTGCCGGACTTCCTCACGTCGACACCCGGCTGGGACCTAGGCCCCGCGGAGGAGGTCGACCGGCTGCGCGAGACCGCGCTCGAGCCGATGCGGGTGGACCTGCACAAGCGTGTGGCCCGCACCACCGGCGACGAGCAGCGTCTGCTGCGGGCCCTGGCGGAGGACCTCGCTCGCACCCGGGAGGCCGTCGCCGACGCCTGGCAGCAGGTCTGGGACGCTGTCATGGCCCCGTACTGGCCGCAGCTCGAGCGGCTCCTGCGCGCCGACATCGGTACGCGCTCGCGCCGGACGACGACGCACGGCCTCGGCGCGATGGTCGACACGCTGCACGAGGCCGTCACCTGGGGCTCGAACGCGGTGCACGTCCGCCTCCGGCTGCACGGCGAGGTGCTGGACTGCGCGGGCAGCGGCCTCGTCCTGGCACCGTCCGTCATGGCGCCACGCTGCGCCGTCGTGACGGAACCGCCGGCCCAGCCCACGCTCTTCTACCCCGCGTTGGGCATCTCCGAGCGGTGGGCCGACGCTCCGGCCGACACGGCGCGTGCGCTCACCGAGCTGCTCGGCACCGGACGCGCCACGGTGCTCCTCGCGCTGTGCGCGCCCCTGTCGACCAGCGAGGTCGCGGCCGCCGGTGGCCTCGCCGCCTCGACCGCGTCGCACCACCTGACCCGGCTGGCGGCCGCCCGGCTCGTCGACTCCCGCCGGGAGGGCGCCCGCGTCGTGCACGTGCGCACGCCGCTGGGCGAGGCGCTCGTCGGCGGATGAATCGCCTGCTTGCACGACGCGGCTGGCCCAGCGTCCGACGAACTCCGAGATCGTCGAACGCCTGCGGGCGCAGGACCGTTCGGCCGGTCCGTCGCGCCCAGGTCCGTCGGTTCGGTCAGAGCCGCTGAGCGGCAGTCGCCGCGGACCGGCCGAAATCCTGTCGGCCGCTCGGCACCTGCGCCGCTACGGTCGCCGGTATGACCCACCACGACCTTCCCCTCGCCGGCCGCACCGCGCTCGTCACCGGCGTCTCGCGCCGCCTGGGCATCGGTCACGCCGTCGCCCGCGAGCTCGCCGGGCTCGGGGCGAGCGTCTTCACGCACCACTACGCCCCGCACGACGCCGACCAGCCGTGGGGCGCCGACGACCTCGACGCCGTGCACGCGGGCGTCCGCGAGGCGCTGCAGGACGACGCCGTCTCCGGGTCCGCGAGCGCCGACCTGCGCGACCCCGCCCAGGTGGACGAGCTGTTCGATGCCGCGCAGGCGCTCACCGGTTCCCTCGACGTGCTGGTGTGCAACCACGCGCGCAGCGGCGGCGACGGGTCGATCCTCGACATGTCGGCGGCAGCCCTGGACGCGTTCTGGGAGACGAACACCCGGTCCACGCTGCTCCTGACGCGCCGCTTCGCCCAGCAGCGCGTCGCCGCGGAGCCGGGCCCGACGTCGCGTCCCGGCGAGCGTCTGGGGCGTGCCGCGCCGTCGGGCACCGCTGCGCCGTCGGACCCTGCGACCGCGCCGAAGGTGGTGTGGATGACGTCAGGACAGGAGGCCGGACCGATGCGTGGCGAGGTCGCCTACGCCACGTCGAAGGCGGCGCTGGCCGGGGTGACCGCCACCGTGGCGGCCGAGCTGCTCGAGCTCGGCGTCGTCCTCAACACCGTCAACCCCGGCCCGGTGAACACCGGCTACCTCGACCCGGGGACGACGGACCGGCCGCTCGCGGAGCTGGAGGAGCTGCGGGCGGCGACACCGTTCGGACGCTGGGGCGAGCCGACCGACCCGGCCCGGCTGATCGGCTGGCTCGTGAGCCCGGCCGGTTCGTGGATGGTGGGCCAGCGGCTGACGACGGACGGCGGGTTCGGGCTGCAGTGATTCCGGTGCCGTCCGCTCCCGGGCGCTCCGTCAGGCTGCGTCACGGACGGCCTCGGCGCGCTGCTCCACCAGTGCAGGAATCTCCGGGTGGCCGTCGGGCGCGCCCTCCGCATCCGGCGGCCCGACGGTCACCCGGGCGCCACGAGGCACCAGGACGATCTCGTATCCGCAAGCCGCCGCGGCGGCGAGGACGGTCTTGCTGGCGACGGACGCGCCGCGTTCCAGACGGGAGAGCGTGGGACGGGAGGTGGTCGCCTCAGCCGCCAGCTCGTCCTGAGAGAAGCCAGCCGTCTGGCGGGCGCGCCGGATCGCCCTACCCAGGCCGGCCTGGGTCCTGGCACGAAACCACGGTCGGCGAGGACTCATCTCTGATTCATACCACATCCACGCGCCCGATGGATCAAGAATGATTCAGCGCCCCTCCCGGCACGAGGTGAATCAGAAACGATGCGTTGCGGCGGAAGGATCCCCTCCCTCCTCCACGAGGACGCGTAGTCTCGGCAGAGCGGCCGCCCACCGACGATCAGGAGACCTCATGTCCTTCACCCACCCCCAGGGCACGTACGGTGCCGGGATCCGGCCCGGGCGGTTCGTCCGGTGCGTCAACAAGCTGGCGGCCGGCCGGGCACGTCGCGCACGGGGTTCCACGATGGGCATGAACCTCCTCGTGCTGACCGCCGTGGGGCGCACGAGCGGCGAACCGCGGTCCACCCCGCTGGCCTGGTTCCCGGACGACGACGGTTGGCTCGTCATCGCGTCTGCCGGCGCGGCGGCCTCGAACCCTGCCTGGTACCGCAACGTCGCCGCCCATCCTGACGAGGTCACCATCGAGCTCGGCGGCGAGACGATCCCCGTCTCCGCCACCGAGCTGCACGGTGACGAGCGCGCTGTCGCGTGGGAGGGGATCCGGGCTTCCGCCAAGCAGTTCGCGGGCTACGAGGGTAAGACGGACCGGCAGATCCCCGTGATCCGGCTGACGCGCCGCTGACCCGCCGACGCGCCGGTGGTGCCGAGGGGCGCCGTTGCGACGCCGGCAGCCCGACGTAGTCTGCTCGGATGAGCCGGGCGGGCGAGGAACCGACGCCGCAGAGCTTCTTCGGAGGCTTCCCCGACGGTCTCGCGCTCTTCGACGCAGTCCGGGCCGCCGTGGAGACGATCGGCGCGTTCGACCTGCGGGTGACGACGAGTCAGATCGCCTTTCGCCGGGGACGGGGGTTCGCCTATGTCTGGCGGCCCGGCCAGTACGTGCACAGCGAGGTGCCGGCGGTGCTGTCGATCGTCCTGCCGCGCGAGGTCTCGTCCCACCGGTTCAAGTCGGTCGCGCGCCCCTCCACGACGGTGTGGATGCACCACCTCGAGCTCTTCCGCACCTCGCAGATCGACGACGAGGTCCGGGACTGGCTCGCGGAGGCGTACGCGCACGCACGGTGACGCCCTACGCGCGGGAGGCGACGCGCGCCGGGGTTGCCGGAGCGTCATCGGAGGCCGGTTCGGCGAGCGTGACGCCCCACGCCTCGCGGAGCATCGCGGTCCCCGCCTCGGTGAGGTTCAAGCCTCGTCCCGAGCGGTGCCGCACGACCCAGCCCGCCTCGAGGAACCGGCGTCCGACGGCGGCACCCAGCGCTCCGGCCAGGTGCGGTCGCCGTTCGGTCCAGTCGAGGCAGGCCCGCGTGGTGGGCCTGCGAGCGGCGACCGCACCGTCGACGTCGAACCCGGTGGCCTGCAGCCCGTCGGCACCGGAGTCGGTGAGGACCAGCACCTCACGCCCGGCCAGCCAGCCGCAGCCCACCCAGGCGTCCGCGAGCGCGATGCCGAGGTGACCGGCCAGATGGTCGTAGCAGAACCGTGCACGGGCCAGGTGCTGCGCGTGCCGGCTGAGCCGGTAGCCGACGACGGGTGCCGGGGCCGCCAGCGTGCCCAGCGCCTCGAGCGCGGAGGCTACGTGCGGCCCGGCGAGGGCGTAGTAGCGGTGCCGTCCGTGCGCCTCGCACGTCACGAGACCGGCGTCGACCAGCACGGACAGGTGCTCCGACGCGGTGGAGGCGCGGACACCGGCGGCACGCGCCAGCTCGCCGGCAGGCCGCCGCGTGCCGTCCAGCAGCAGGTTGAGGAACACCGAGCGCGCGGGCGTGGCCAGCGCCCGGCCGACGGCGGTGAAGTCACGGTCCCTGCTCACGAGACCCACGCTACGACGGGCACGGTTCGGCGTCTGCCGAAACGTCCCGCGTCTAGCGTGCGGAGCATGAGCCATCGCTACGCCACCTCGCTGCACTGGACCGGTTCGACGGCCGGGGGCATCCGGTCGTACTCGCGCGACCACGTCGCCACCACCGAACCGTCGACGGCGGAGGTCGCCCTGAGCGCGGACCCGGGCTTCCGCGGGAGCCCTGACCGCCTCAACCCGGAGCAGCTCGTCGTGATGGCCGCGTCGTCGTGCCAGATGCTGTCCTTCCTCGCGGTGGCGGCACGGGCGGGCGTCGAGGTGCTGGCGTACGACGACGAGGCCACCAGCCACCTCGACCTGGGCGCGCAGCCCTCGCGGCTCGGCGAGGTCCGCCTGCGCCCGACAGTCACGACCGGCCCCGACGTCGCCCCCGACCAGGTGCGCCGCCTCGCCGAGCAGGCGCACCGGGAGTGCTACGTCGCGAGCTCCCTGTCCGTGCCGGTGGTCGTCGAGACGACGGTCGTGACGTCGTGAGCGCCCGGTACCAGGACCTGCGGGTCGAGCTGCCCCACCGGCCCGGGGCGCTCGCCGACCTCGGTGAGGCGCTCGGCGACGCGGGCGTCAGCCTCGAGGGCGGCGGCGTCGTCGCGCACGGTGAGCGGGCGGTCGCGCACTACCTCGTGGACGACGGCGCAGCGGCCGTGGCGGCCGTCGCCTCGGCCGGGCTGGGCCGCGCCGTCGCGCGCGACGTGATCATGACCCGGCTCGACCAGGACGCCCCCGGCCAGCTCGGCACGCTCGCCCGGCAGCTCGGCGACGCCGGGGTGAACGTCGAGGTCCAGTACAGCGACCACGACGGCAACCTGGTCCTGGTCGTCGCGGACGACGACGTCACGGCGTGCCGAGACGTCGTCGGGCGGTGGGAGCGAGGGCTGCCGCGCGGGTGACTGCTCGGGGTGGCGGTATCGGCGGCCGGGCCCGAGGATCGACAGATGAGCCGAACTTGTGCCCCTCTGCCCGCACCGTCCAGGAATGGCTCCGCATGACCGGCGCGGTGCTGCTCGACGTCGACGGGACGCTCGTCGACTCGAACTACCTGCAGGTCGACGCGTGGCTCCGCTCCTTCGCCGACGTCGGGATCGAGGTCGACGCCTGGCGGATCCACCGGACGCTCGGGATGGCCGGGTCGCAGCTGATCCCGCGCGTCGCCTCCCTCAGCGGCGTCGAGCTGTCGTCGGCGCTCGCGGACGAGGTCGACGAGGCCCACTCGCGGCACGAGGCCGAGTCCGCCCATCGCATGCGTGTGTTCGACGGGGCACGCGAGCTGGTGCGCGAGATCGCCGCGCGCGGTGCCCGGCCGGTGCTCGCGACGTCGGCCTCGCCCGAGCAGCTCGCGCGGCTGCGGGAGCTGCTCGACGTGGAGGACGCGCTGTACGCGGTGACGTCGGCCCAGGACGTGGAGGCCTCCAAGCCTGAGCCGGAGCTCGTGCAGGTCGCGCTCGACGCGGCGGGAGTGGAGCCCTCCCAGGCGGTGTTCCTGGGCGACTCGGTGTGGGACGCCGTCGCCGCGGAGCGCGCCGGTGTGCCGTGCGTCGGGGTGCTCAGCGGTGGTGTCAGCGCGCACGAGCTGACCGAGGCCGGCGCGGTCGAGGTCCGCACCGACGTTGCGGAGTTGCTCGCCCACCTGGACGGCAGCGCGCTCGCGACCGTCCTCGGCGCGAGGAGCTGACCAGGGCTCAGGGGTTGAGCAGCTCGTAGACCGGTGGGAAGTCGTCCGGGCCGCCCGGGGAGTGGCGGAACGCCAGGCCGGAGGCGTCGAACACCTCGAACCACTCGTCCCAGCCGACCTCGCGCGACTCCGGGATGCTCTCGTCGTGCGGGAACACCACTGCGGGGACGGGGCGGCCGCCGAGGCCGGGCGACTCGATGAGCAGCGGCACGCCTGACCGCCCCTCGACCCACGAGCGGATCTCGCGGTGATCCGTGGTCGTCACACTCATCCGGTCAGGAGGCCTTCCGCCCGGACGAGCCCGCCACAATGGAGACGCCGATCGCGGCCAGGCCGATCTGGAGGGCCAGCTCGATCCAGTCGATCCCGCTCGTGTCCTGCACGCCGATCAGGCTGGCGATCCACGTACCGAGCAGGGCGGCGGCGATCCCGACGAGGATCGTCGCGATGATCGAGATGTTCTGTCGGCCACGGACGACCAGTCGTCCGAGCGCGCCGATGATGGCACCGATGATGATGGCCGTGATGATGCCGCCTGCGGTCATGGCTGAACCTCCTGGTCGTCGGGTCGCGCCTTCAGCCACACCGTATGGCCGGTCCGGCTCGGCTGCACGGCGGCCGCACGACCCCGCCGGGACCGGGTGCCCCCTACAGGGGGCCGAGCACGTCGCCCGGGTCGGCCACCAGATCCAGCGACTCCAGCAGGCCGAGCAGCCGCCGCTCCTCGTAGCGGAAGTGGTTCTCCATGATCGCGGCGACGCCGTCCAGGTGGCGCTGCAGCTCGGCCCGGGTCGCCGCGCGCGCGACGGCTGCCTGGAGCTCACCGAGCAGGTGGCCGATCATCGAGTGGTCCTGCTCGAGAGCCCGCAGCACCGGGGCGAGCTGCGGGTGGGCAGCCTCGATCGCCGGGAACAGGGAGCGGTCCTCGCCGCGGTGATGGGCGTCCAGCGCCGTGCAGAAGCCGTGGCAGTACAGCAGCAGGTCACGGGTGGCGGCCTGTCCAGGAGTACCGTCGGCCAGGGCCGCACGGGTCACGTCCAGGGCTTCGCGCAACCGTCCGTGCACTCGGCGCAGCTCCTGGCTCCAGGCGACGAGCCTGGTCGTCTCGCGCTCAGTCACGCGACGACGAAGGGTTCGACGAACGCATCGTCGTCCTCCTTCGGTCCGGCGCCTCCATGCCTGACACGGTCTGCCACCGGCACGCGACGCTGGGCGAAGCGTAGCAGGCCGGTGGCTCCTCAGCGGGGGTCGATGCGCCCTTCCCGCACCGCGCGGGCGAGGCGCGGGGGGACCTGGACCCGCTCACCGCCGACCACGACCGGCACGAGCGCCGGTTCGACGGCCTTCCACTGCGCCCGCCGGCTCCGGGTGCGCGAGCGGGACGTCTTGCGCTGGGGGACTGCCATGGGTGCTCCTCAGCCTTGGCGCGCCTTCCAGCGCGGGTTCTGCTTGTTGATGACGTACGTCTTGCCGCGGCGCCGCACGACCTTGGCGCCGGGCTTGTCCTTCAGGGACCGCAGCGAGGCGCGTACCTTCATCGCGCACCCCCGGCCGTGGCACCGGAGCCGGCTCCGTACCGACGGCGGAACTTCTCGACGCGGCCCGCGGTGTCCACGACGCGCGCGGCGCCGGTCCAGAACGGGTGGCTGGCGCTGGAGATGTCGACGTCGATCACGGGGTACGTGTTGCCGTCGGACCACTCGACGGTGCGTGCGGGGCGGCCCGGGCCGGACGCCGTCTCCCCCGCGAGGGTGGAGCGTGTCAGGAACGCGAACCCGGCGCTGTGGTCGCGGAACACGACGGGGCCGTAGGTCGGGTGGATGTTCTGCTTCATGATTCTCCTCACCAGCTCGACTTGGTCACGCCGGGCAGCTCGCCGCGGTGCGCCATCTGGCGCATCCGGATGCGGGAGAGCCCGAACGTGCCGACGTACCCGCGGGGGCGGCCGTCGGCGGCGTCGCGGTTGCGGACCCGGGTCGCGCTGGCGTCGCGGGGCTGACGCTGCAGCTCCATGACGGCGGTGGCGCGCTCCTCGGGCGTGGACGACGGCGCGGCGACGACCCGCTTCAGCTCGGCGCGGCGCTCGGCGTACCGGGCGACGACCTCCCGCCGTCGGGCGTCGGCAGCGATCTTGGACTTCTTGGCCATCAGCGGGTCTCCTTGAACTCGACGTGCCGCCGCACGACGGGGTCGTACTTGCGCAGCACCACACGGTCGGGGCTGTTGCGGCGGTTCTTGCGCGTCACGTAGGTGAAGCCCGTGCCCGCGGTGGAGCGGAGCTTGATGATCGGGCGCAGGTCGGTCGTCGAGGCCATCAGACCTTCTCTCCTCGGGCTCGGATGCGGGCGACGACGGCGTCGATCCCGTCGCGGTCGATCGTCTTGATGCCCTGGGCGCTGACGCGCAGGGTGACCCGGCGACCGAGCGAGGGGACCCAGTACCGCTTGGACTGGATGTTGGGGTTGAACCGGCGCTTGGTCCGCACGTGCGAGTGCGAGATCGAGTGGCCGAACCCCGGGACGGTGCCGAGCACCTGGCAGCGGGCGGACATGACTTCCCTTCGTGTGAGAACAGTTCTCATCTACGCGCTAGAGTGTGGCAGAAACGATAATCGTTCTCAACCAGGAGGAGGCACCGTGCATTCCCGCCAGCCCACGAACCCCCGCCGACCCGCGCTGAGCGTGCTCGTCAGCACCGACACCGTGCTCCGCGACACCACCGCCGCGAGCCTCACGCTCGGCTCGCCGGACGCCGTCGTCGTCCGCCACGACCTGCTGCCCGACGACGGCGCGCTCCGCCGCGTCGTCGTCGACACGACCGGCGTGGTCGAGGACGTCACCGTCGAGCTCGAGCACGCCTGCGTGTCCTGGAGCGTGCGCGAGGACGCCGTGCCCACGCTCGCCCGGCTCGCCGCGACCGGCCGCTGGACCGACCTGGTCCTCGCCCTGCCGGTCACCGCCGAGCCGCTGCCCGTCGCACGGGCGCTCGCCACCCACACCGCGGACGGCGAGCTGCTCGACCAGGTGCACCTCACGGCGACCGTCGCCGTCGTCGACCTCGACCGCGTCGAGGCCGACCTGCTCGGCGACGACCTCGTCGACGAGCGCGGCCTCGCGCTCACCGACGACGACGAGCGCCCGCTCGGCGAGGCGCTCGCCGCCCAGCTCGAGCAGGTCGACGTGGTGGTGACCACCGGCGACGACCCCACCGGTTCCGGCCTGGTCGACCGGCTCCGCGCACGGGACAGCCGCCGGATCGACGGGCTGCACGCGCTGGACGTCACCGAGCTCGCCGCCTGCCGGCACGACAGCGTCGCCGCCGAGGGCCGGGCCCACCCCCTCGGCGCCCGCAACCCGCACCGGTCGAGCAGCGACCCGCGCGACCGGAGCTGGAGCCTGCTGCTGACGTCCCGCCGCCCCTTCCACCCAGAACGCCTGCTCGAGCAGATCGAGCACCTCGGGACGGGCCCCGTGCGCAGCCGTGGCGTCTTCCACGTGCCCGACCGGCCCGACTCCGTCTGCCTCTGGGACGGCGCCGGCGGAGCCCTGTGCGTCGCCGACCTCGGCACGTGGCAGGAGGTCGCCGGGAACCGACCGCCGGTCACCCGCATCCTCGTCGTCGGCGCCGGGGACGCCGAGGAGGCGCGGAGCACGCGCGACCGCATCCTCGACGCCTTCGGCGAGGCGCTCGCCACGGGCGCCGAGGTCGACGACGGCGGGCTGCGCTGGCTCGGCCGCCGCGACGTCCTCGAACCCTGGCTCGGGGCGCGGACGGTGTGAGACCGGCTAGCGGCCGGACCGGCTCACGGCCAGGACGGCCCCCGCCGCGACGACGCACACGACCGCGGTGGTCGCCAGCCCGGCAGCGAAGCTCGCCCCCGCCGCGACGAACCCGACCACCAGCGAACCCAGCCCGGTACCGGCGTCGAACCCGATGTTCCACACGGTGCTGGCGGTCGGGTGCGCGCGGCGCGGGACGGCCGCGAACGCCTCCACGAGCGTCAGGTTCTGCAGGCTGCCGTAGGCCAGGCCCACCACCGTCATGCCGACTACCAAGGCCACACCGCGCGAACCGCCGTCGGCGATCGCCCACGCGCACAGCACCAGTCCGGCGACGCACAGACCGAGCAGCGGCGCCATGAACACCCGAGGGCCGTGCCGGTCCGCCGGTCCGCCCACCGCCCACCGGGAGAGCGCCGTCGCCGCCGTGAAGCCGAGCAGACCCACCGCTGCCAGTGCCGCGCCGCCCCCGAACTGCGGGGCGAAGGTCAGGAGGGCACCGCCCGGCGTCGTCACCGCGAGGAGCACGAGCGACGGCAGGACCAGGCCGAGCAGCACCCGCCACCGGGCGCGACCCGGCGCGGCCGACGCCGTGTCACCGCTGTCGGCGGCCGTGACCCGTTGCAGACGGGCCCCGAGCACGGCGGCCGCCGGGGTCCCGAGCACCGGCAGCGCCCCGAGAGCGAACACGACGGGGAAGTCGAGCCACTCGGCGATCCAGGCCGAGCCCGGCACCAGCAGGAGCTGCGGGACCGCGATCGACAACCCGTACACACCGATCGCGCGTCCGTGCCGCGGGCCGTCCACGAGCGCCGCCACGGCGCTCGACCCGCAGACCGTCAGGACGGCGAACCCCATCCCGCGCACGGCCGACAGCACGAGCAGCCACGGCAGGGCGTCGGTCAGCATGAACAGGGCCGACGGCAGCCCCAGCAGGAGCATGCCCGCGACCATCGTGGGCTGCCAGCCGATGCGGCGCAGCGCCGTCGGCATCGTGGTCTGGGTGAGCACCGTGGCCAGCATGAGCACGGCATTGACGAGCCCCGCGCCACCCGCTCCCGCGCCGCCGTGCACCGCCCACAGCGGGGCGACGGGCAGCAGCAGCGCATAGCCCGCGAAACCGAGCGCGGACATGGTCAGCAGGGCCCGCATCCCGGGCACCCGCGTGATCGGTCCGCCGGAGGACGGGGAGGGACGGCGCATCCCGGGCAACATAACCCGCGCGGGCCGCGTGCGGGACCGGGGCCGGTCAGTCGCCCGGCCACTCCCCCGTCCACCGCTGGAAGGCCCGGGCGCCCCCGCGGTCGATCAGCGCCTTGACGAGGGCGTAGATCGCCCCCTGCAGGAGCGACGCGAGGACGATCTCACGCAGCGCGTACTCGGACTCCAGCGGCTTGGGCGGGTCGTCCGGGTGGCCGGGCGCGAACCTCTTGTAGACGCGGCGGAACACCTGCCCGGCCACGAGGCCGCCCACGATCGAGCTCGCCAGCCCGAACGGCCGGTAGAGGACCTTCGCGCTCTTGCTGCCCTGGACCTCGCGGCGGGCCTCGTGGTTCTTCTGGCTCATGCCTCGACGTTAGGCCGGGACCGTCCGGCCCGCAGCCGCGCGGGCGCCGTCGTGCCGGAGCGCACCACCGGCCCGACGATGGGGGCATGGAGCCCGCCCCCGCCCCACGCCCGCCGGCCGACCACGTCGTGCTCGTCGCGCTCGACGGGTTCGGCGCCCGCTACCTGCGCCTGCTCGACGACCTGCCGACCCCGCACCTCGACGCCCTCGTGCGCCGCGGCAGCCTGACCACCGGCACCGGTGTGATGCCGAGCATCACCAACCCGTCGTGGACCTCCGTCGCCACCGGCGCCTGGCCGGAGCGCCACCTCAACTCCGCGTTCTGGTACGACCCGGCGGCACGCGTCGCCCACGGGCAGCAGCGCGACGTCGCCGTCCCGACCCTCGCCGAGGCCGTGCGCGAGCAGGGCGGCACCGTGCTCTGCGTCCAGTGGCCCGCGCTGCACGACCACGGCACCGCGTTCGGCGACCCCGACGGCCTCTACACACGGCCGGGCGGTGACTGCGCGCGGCGGGTCGACGACGCCGTCGCGGTGCTGCGCGGCGAGCCCGTGGACAGCGCGGGCCGGCCGACCACCATGAGCCGGCTGCCGCAGCTCCTCGTGGTCTACTGCGACGTCCTCGACGCCCTCGGCCACGAGGGCGGCGAGGGACACCCCGGGATCCCCGCGGCCCTGCGCACGATCGACACCCAGGTGGGACGCCTCGTCACGGCCACCCAGGAGGCCGGCATCGCCGACCGCACCGCCTTCGTGCTGCTGGGCGACCACGGCATGACGACGTTCCGGCGGGGGTTCGCCCGGGCCGCCCGCACCGCCGTCCGACGCGCCGGGTACCGGGCCGAGATCGTCCGTCCGGGCGGCGCGCCCCGCCGTCGGACCGACGTCGTGGCGGTCGTCGGCGGGGTGGCGAGCCTGCACCTGGTCGGACGCGCGGCCGGCGACCCGCGGGCCGTCAGCGCGATCCGCGCCGCGCTCGAGGCGCTCGCCCCGGTGCGGGCCGTCTACGGCAAGACGGAGCAGGCCCGGATGCGGATGAGCCCGCGCTACGGCGAGCTCGTCGTCGAGCCGGAGCCCGGCTGGACGTTCGGCCGCACGCGACGACGCCCCGCCGGGCGGCACGGTGCCACCACCGAGCTGGAGGTGGCGTTCGCGCTGGCGGGCGCCGGCATCGCGCCGGGGCGGCCGCCGTCGGACCCGCGGCACGTCGACGTCGCGCCCACCGTCGCCGCGCTGCTCGGCATCGACCCGCCGGCCGGCGCGCAGGGTCGCGTGCTGAGCGAGGCGCTCAGCCCGTGAGCAGCACGAGCCGCTGCGTCGCGCGCGTCATCGCGACGTAACGGTCCACCGCGCCCTCGATCCCGCCGCCGAACCGCTGCGGGTCCACCAGGACGACCAGGTCGAACTCCAGCCCCTTGGCCAGCACGGGCGTCAGCACCCGGACCCGATCCCGCGGGGCGACGTCGACCCCGCCGGCCTCCCTCACGACGCACGCGACGCCGGGGTGCTCGGCGAGCCAACCGTCCAGGACCTGCTCCAGCTCCGCCGTCGTCCCGTGCACGACCGGCCCCGCGCTGCGCACCGACGTGGGCACGTTGGCGTCCGGGACCGCAGCCCGGATCACCGGCTCGGCCTCCGCCATGACCTCGCGCGGCGTGCGGTAGTTGATCGTCAGCGAGGCGACGTCCACGCGGTCCAGGCCGACACGCTCCAGCCGCGCGGTCCAGGACTCGGTGAAGCCGTGGCGGGCCTGCGCCCGGTCCCCGACGACGGTCAGGCTCCGCGAAGGACACCGGGCCAGCAGCATCTGCCACTCCGCGTCGGTCAGCTCCTGCGCCTCGTCGACGACCACGTGCGCGAACGGCCCGGCCAGCTCGTCCGGGTCGGCCACCGGGACCGCCGCGTCGTCCACCAGTGCCGTGCGCAGGTCCTGGCCGCGCAGCATCGACATCACGCCCATGTCCGAGTCGTCGGTCGCGATCAGGTCGTCGACCACGTCGGCCATGCGCGCCCGCTCGGCGGCCGCGGCCGCCTCCTGCCGCCGTCGACGGCGGGAGACCGCCGGGTCGCCGAGCCGGCGGCGGGCGGCGTCGAGCAGCGGCAGGTCGGCCACCGTCCACGCCCGGGCGTCCGCGCGCTGCAGCGCCGACACCTCCTCCGGCGCGAGCCACGGCGCGCACCTCCGCAGATAGGCGGGCACCTCCCACAGGTCGCCGACCAGGTCGGTCGGCTCCAGCAGCGGCCACGCCCGCCCGAACGCCCGCACCAGGTCGCGGTTCGCCGCGAGCGCGGCCCGGGAGGCGGCGTCAGGGTCGACGGCGGTACGCCCGTACGCGTCGAACTCGTCGTCCGCGCCGCCGTCGGCCCCGTCGACGCCGTCCCCCGTGCCGTCGTCCCAGGCGTCGAGGTTGCCACCGTCGGCGAGCTCGTCGCGAAGCTTGTCCACACCGATGCGCAGCAGCGCCTCCCACACCTGGTCGCGGGCCTCGTTGTGCGGCGTACCCGGCTCGGCGGTCGCGAACGCCTCCGCCCAGTCGTCGGCGCCGATCCAGACGTCCGCCGAGGGCGTCTCGACCAGGAGCCCTTCCGTCGGCGGGTTCTCGTAGAGGCGTACCGCAGGCTCGATCGCGGCCACCATGCGCGCGTCCGCCTTCAGCCGGGCCACCTGCGGATCCGGCTCAGGGGCCGCCGTCCGCCCCTCCGGGACGAGGTCCGCCAGCACGCAGGTCTGCACGCCCTCCTCGCCCAGGCTGGGCAGGACGTCCGAGACGTACGCCAGGTACGGCCGGTGCGGGCCGACGAACAGCACCCCGCCCCGGCGGTGACCGAGCCGCGGGTCGGAGTACAGCAGGTAGGCGGTGCGGTGCAGGGCCACCACCGTCTTGCCGGTGCCCGGCCCGCCGTCCACCACCAGGGTGCCCCGCGACCCGGCACGGATGATCGCGTCCTGGTCCGCCTGGATGGTGCCGAGCACGTCGCGCATCCGGTCCGAGCGCTCGGCACCCAGGCCGGCGATGAACGCGGACTGGTCGTCGAGCGCGGGGTGCTCGGCCGGTCCGGCGGCACCGGCACCGCCCGGCGCCCCATCCGCATCGGTGGCGAAGACCTCGTCCCAGTAGTCGCTGACCCGCCCGTCCGTCCAGTGGTAGCGGCGGCGGCTGGCCAACCCCATCGGGTCGGCATGCGTGGCGCCGAAGAACGGTTCGGCCACCGGCGAGCGCCAGTCGACGAGCAGACGTTCGCCGGTGCCGTCCGTCAGGCCGAGGCGCCCCACGTAGACCGGGTCGCCGCCGTCGGCCGGGACCATGCGCCCGAGGCACAGGTCCAGGCCGAACCGTTGCAGCGTGCGCAGGCGCCCCGTGAGCCGGTGGATCTCCTGGTCGCGGTCCAGCGCCGCCTGCCCCGGACCGGCGGGGGCGCGGCGGGCAGCGTCGAGGCGCTCGGTGAGGTCCGCCGTCGACTCGGCGAGGCTCGCGGCGATCGCGGCGAAGTGGCGCTCGTCGGCGCCGACCAGGGCGACGTCAGCCTTGGCGGCGCGAGAGTCGGGCAGGTCGAAGGCACTCGAGGAGAGGGAGGTCACGGGCATCGGCTCCGATCGCGAGGCCCCGGGTTGACCGAGGCGGAGGCTTGCGATTCTGCGCCTCGCAGGGGGTCTTGCCGCAAGACCCCCGGTGCGCTATACCTTGGAAAGGGCAGCCGGAGCGCACGTTCCCCGACCGCGTGGCCGCGGGCCGCGCCCGGACAGGAGCCCGCGATGGACTACCGCCGCCACGCCCCGGCGCCGCGCCTCACCGGACTCGTCGAGCACTACTGGTCGGTGATCTCCCCCGCGCCCCCCGGCCCGCTACGTGCCGTGCTCGTGCCGAACGGGCGCGGCACGATCCAGTTCTGCCTGGGCCGTCCGGGGCGGCGCTTCGCCGCAGACACGCCCGCCCGGGAGAACGCGGACGTCTACCTGCCGACCGGCACCGCGTCGATGGTCATCGAGCAGGAAGGCCCCTCCCACTACGTCGGCATCCAGTTCACGCCCTGGGGCGCTCGCACGCTGTTCCCCCGGGCTCCCGAGCAGCCGGCGCAGGTGGTCGACGCGATCGGTCCCCTGCCCGCCAAGGACGCCCTCGCCGAGGACCCTGCCCGTGAGCTCGACCGCTGGCTCGACGGGTTCCTTCCCGGGCAGCCGACCGGCTCGCCCGAGCTCCTCGCGCGGGCGACGGCCCGGATCGACGCCGCGCCGTCCGCCGTCGACGTCGGTTCGCTGACCGGCGAGCTCGCCGTCGCCGCCTCGACCCTCTACCGGGCGTTCCGCCGCGGGATCGGTCTCTCCCCGAAGCAGTACCTCCAGGTGATGCGCCACCGGGCCTTCACCGACGCGCTGCTCGCGGAGGCGGGCGGCCTGCCCACGGCGCTGCTCGCGGCGCTGTCCGGGTACGCCGACCAGTCGCACGCGTCCCGCGACTTCACCCGCTTCACGGGGATGACGGCGACGGCGTTCCGCGACACGTACGACGGCATCGCGCGCCTCATGGCACCGTCCGCAGGATGACCGATTCCTTCAAGCCGAGCACCCGGCGACGCTCCTAGCGTGGCGGCATGGGAACAATCATCCACATCGAGCTGACCAGCACCGCACCCGAGAAGACCGCGGACTTCTACGCCCGCGCCTTCGGCTGGGAGTCCACCGCGTCCCCGCACGTACCGGACTACCTCCTCACCCGCACCGGGGACGGCCCCGGCATCGACGCCGCCGTCATGAGCAGCCGGTACCAGGCGCAGAACACCATCCTCTGGATCGATGTGCCCGACATCGACGCCGCGATCGCCGCGGTCGAGGCGGCCGGCGGATCCTCGGCCGGCGACGTCCTCGACCTGCCCGGCGAGGGCAGGGTCGGGTACGTCGAGGATCCGGACGGCGTGGTCCTCGGGCTCAAGCAGTCGAGCTGACTTCGAGCAGGTCGCCCTCGCAGACGCGCCGTGCACGTCACCGAGCTCATGCCCATCGGCCCGTTTCTGGCGACCAGGACAGCCCGCTCACTGCACCCTGCAGGACCGGATCGAGAAAGTCTCCAGCGAGTACGACCGCTTCGTCGAAGCCAGACGGACTCGGTGTGTTCGCAGCCACCTTGGCGTAGGTGGTGGACCATGCGGCAGGAACAGTGAACGCGTCCCGGCCGGGAAGGCCGCGGTGCGTTCGTTCGCCTGCGATCGCCGCGTCCAGGGCACTGCCGTCGATCTGCTGGGTACGAGCGATGACCAGCAGGTCGACGAGGTCGCGCACGCGAGAGGACTCTCGGCCACCGGGGTAGACGGCCTCGGTCGCGCAGACCTTGTCGGCCACGTGGTCGACGACGGGATACAGGCGAAGACGCGGTGGGTCGATCTGCGGGACCGCGATCACGCTTGGCGCGGCTGCGACGTCAGGGTCAGCGGTCATGAGCGACCCGACGACGAGATCGATGTGGAACGCCTGGATCTTCTGCGCCCCGCAGAAGCACTCGACGTTGACCTGCATGCCGGACACGTCCGGCTGCTGGTCTCCGCCCAGTGGGAACGTGCCGGTCACCACGAACCGCATCCAGTCGCCCAGATCCTGGGCGAGCACCCGGCGAAGATCTACCTCAGCCGCCGAGAGGTCTCGGACGCGGTGCAGCAGATCGACGTCCTTGCTGTGGCGAGCATCCTCCACGCGCATCAGCAGCGCCGTGCCGCCCTTGAGGACCCACGAGTCGTCCTGGTCAGCAAACACCCGAGCGAGGAGCCGACCGTACACATACTCTCTCTGGAGCTCGCCGGGCGTCTTCGAGCTCGTTCGGCTCGCGGCCTTGGCACGCGCGGTGATCGAGCTCCACATCGCGACCGGGCTCGGGGGCTTCGGCTTGGTCACGAGGCGGGGCTCCCTTCGTCTGATCCGTCCCTGGATCGGGTGTCGTCGGTGCTGACCTGCTGAGCCAGTGCCAGCTTTCTCCACGCCTCGACAGTCGCAGCCAGGACTCCGGGCGGAAGGCTGGCCGCGGCTGTTCTTGAGATCGCCTTCGAGGTCTCCGGCAGGCTGAGTGCCGGCAGGGCACTGCTTGCGTTGATCTGCTTCACCACGTCGACGACCGCGCGGTCGTCGCGGAGCCACTTCTGGACACCTGAGCGCTGCAGAGCCCGCGAGTAGTGCGCAGCGACTCCGGATCCGTTGTCCCCCGATGACGACTCGGCGAGCATCTGGAGGACTCGCGCCGCAGCCGAACTCACGGCGGAAGCTCCGAGGCTGGAGGTGACGAGCTGCTGAACGAGGTGGTCTTCATCGATGCCGGCGATCTCGAGGAGGTCCGCCACGACCTCAGGCCCGGACCGGTCACGCTCGACCGATCCCAGCGCGCTCTCGAGCTCGCTCACCGTGACGATGCTGCGCTTGAGCATGTCGGCGACCACCGTGGCCACGTGGTCTCGGTCATGGCCATCGGCGAGCAGATCGGCCACGGTGCGCGCTGGAGTCGTCACGGGAAGCCCGTCGACAAGGGTCACCTCGTCGCTGCGCAGTGTCCCGCGATGGGCGCGCACCTCCGGACGTCGCGCCCGGTACCGGGTCGGCAGGGTCACCTCGACCTGGGCCTCAAGCAGGTCACCGGCCTGATGTAGTCCCGCAGCCGTGGCGTGCGAGAGCACCCCGGTCGGTGGGGACTCGGCAAGACGCTCGTAGGCAAGCCGGTTGGGCTCGATCGAAAGCCACGCTGCTCGCTTCTCCGACAGCTCGTCCCCTGCCCCCGCCGGCGTGGCGTACACGCCGTGGGTGATCCGCTCGAGCTCGCCACGCTCAGCCATCCGCGACAGCATCATGCGCGAGACCCCGGCCGCCGTCGCCTGCGCCGTAGTGAGCAGGCCCCACTGGCCGGCGGCGATCTCCGCTACGGCAGCTCGAATCCCAGCACCACTCATGGAGCGATTGTAACCCCTGGGTGTTACATATGCGCCATGCTCGATCCGTGGGCAAGGTTCAGCGGAGGTGTCGGTACCCGGGGGCGACCGGCCGGTCAGCCCACGAGGCCGATGCCGTAGCCCACGAAGAGCCCCGCGGCGAGCACGACCACCAGTCCGATCGCCACGATCCACAGCCACGGCGTCGCGCGGTGCGGACCGTGCTCCTCGTGGCCCTGCGGGGCGCTCATCTGACCCGAGGCCGGTGGGGTCTCGCCGGGCTGGACGTCCGTCTCGCTGTCACGTCCCGGTTCCGGGTCCGGCTGGTGCTCCCGGTCGTCAGCGTCGTGCGTCATCGAGGCCTCCCCCACGTCGAGGTTCCTGACCACCGTAGGCACCGACGGCGTCACCTCGCGCGTCACCACGGCACCGCTCGCGTTGCGGGGATCACCCAACCCGCAGAGCCTGGTGGTGGTCGCGACGACACCTGGAGGGCCGATGGCTGACACCGACGAGGGACGCCCTCACGGGGCGCACTCCCAGAAGCCTGAATCGCCACCCGACCTGAAGGGTGGGAGCTGGAAGCTGGGGTTCAAGAACGCCTTCCGCGAGTTCAGCGACGACCAGTGCACCGACCTCGCCGCCGCACTCACCTACTACGCGGTGCTGGCGTCCGCGCCGGCTCTGCTGGCCCTCATCTCCGTGCTCGGGCTGGTCGCCGACGCCGAGGCAGCGGTGAACTCGGTGATGAACACCGTCTCCGACTTCCTGCCCGAGGAGACCCTGTCGATCGTCCAGCCGCTCGTCGAGAACGCCGCGAACTCCACCGGTGCGGGCCTCGCCCTGATCCTCGGTGTCGCGCTGGCCCTGTGGTCCGCCTCCGGATACGTCACCGCCTTCAGCCGCGCGATGAACCGCGTGTACGAGGTCGAGGAGGGCCGGCCGTTCTGGAAGCTGCGCCCCGTCATGCTGGTGATCACCGCCGTCGTCCTCGTCCTGGTGATCCTGGTCGTCGCCAGCCTGGTGCTGTCCGGGCCGGTCGCCTCCGCCGTCGGCAGCGCCGTCGGGCTCAGCGACGTCGCGCTGACAGTCTGGAACATCGCCAAGTGGCCCGTCGCACTGCTGCTCGTCATCATCGTGATCGCGCTGCTCTACCACTCGACGCCGAACGTCAAGCAGCCGAAGTTCCGGTGGATCAGCGTCGGTGCGGCCGTCGCGATCGTCGTCTGGGCGCTGGCCTCGGCCACGTTCGGGTTCTACGTCGCCAACTTCGGCAGCTACGGGTCGACGTACGGCACCCTCGGTAGCGTCATCGTGTTCCTGCTGTGGCTGTGGATCAGCAACCTGGCGCTGCTGTTCGGTGCGGAGCTGGACGCCGAGGTGGAACGCAGCCGCGAGCTGCAGGGCGGGCTCGCGGCCGAGGAGACCATCCAGCTCCCGCCCCGCGACACCCGCGCCAGCGACAAGAAGGCCGCCAAGAGGGCCGACGCCGTCGCCGAGGCGCGGGCGCTGCGGGGCGGGGACACCCCCGCCGACGGGCCGGCACCGCGGCACGTGGACCGGACGTGACACCGGTCGAGGGCGCCCAAGATCAGCAGCAGGTCCGCAGGTAGTCCTGGAGGTCGGCCAGCACGCGGGTCATCCCCTCGCGGTCGGCCCGGTAGAGGACCGTCTTCCCGTCGCGCCGGGACAGCACCGTCCCGGCGCGGCGCAGTGCCTTGAGCTGCTCGGAGGCGGTGGACTGCCCGAGGCCGGCCTGCTCCGCGACCTCACCGACGGAGAGCTCGGCACCGCGGGCGAAGAGCGCGAGGATCGCCTGGCGGGTGGGGCTGGCCAGGGCGGCGAGGAAGTCCTGGGTCTCCTGGCTCAGCACCGGCCCCGCGGGCCCCGACGGCGCGGACGAGGTCATCGCTCGATCGTACCGGCTCAGTTCGTCGCATTGACATATCGCGATGCGTCGATATGTTGAACGCCATGACCTCTTCCTCACCCATGATCATCGTCGGCGCCGGCCAGTCCGGGCTCGCCACCGCCAGAGCGGTCCGCGCCGCCGGGCTCACGCCGCTCGTCCTGGAGGCCGGCTCCCGGCCGACCGGTTCGTGGAGCTCGTACTACGACAGCCTGCGACTGTTCTCACCGGCCGGGTACTCCAGCCTGCCCGGCCTGCCGTTCGACGGCGACCCACGCCGCTATCCCGCCCGCGACGAGGTCGTGGGCTACCTCGCGCGCTACGCCGAGCACGTCGGCGCCGAGATCCGCACCGACACCCGGGTCGAGTCCGTCGAGCAGCATGGCGGCGAGCTCGTCGTGCGCACCGCCGACGGAGCCGAGGAGCCGGCCGCGGGCGTGATCGCGGCGAGCGGGTCGTTCGGATCCCCCGTCCTGCCCGACCTGCCCGGCCTCGACGCGTTCCCGGGCGAGGTGCTGCACTCCGCGGGCTACCGCAACCCGCACGCCCTGGCAGGGAAGCGGGTGGTGATCGTCGGCGGCGGCAACTCGGCGGTCCAGATCGCCCACGAGCTCCACCAGGTCGCGCGCGTGACCCTGGCGACCCGGTCCCCGATCGCATTCACCCCGCAGCGCCGGGGAGGTTTCGACCTCCACTTCTGGCTCCGGGTCACCGGCCTCGACGTGCTTCCCACGCCCTGGCTGCGACGCCTCGTCACCCGGCCGTTGGTCCTGGACACCGGCACCTATCGTCAGGAGATCACCTCCGGCCGCCTCGTCCGCCGCGAGATGTTCACGCGGCTCGCGGGCGAGGAGGTCGTGTGGGCAGACGGGTCCAGGGAGAAGGTCGATGCGCTGGTGCTCGCGACAGGGTTCCGCCCGGACCTCGGGTACCTCCGTCCGCTGGGGGCGCTCGATGCGACGGGTGCACCGCGGCACCAGGGCGGCGTCTCGACCACGCACCGCGGGCTCGGCTACGTCGGCCTCGAGCTGCAGCGCTCGTTCTCCTCCAACACGTTGCGCGGCGTGGGCCGCGACGCCACGCACGTCGTCGGTGCGCTGGCTGCACACCTCGGGCGGCGCGGCGTGCCGGTCGGCCGATGACCGGCCGCCAGAGCAACGAGGGTTTACGCCCGCGCGCCGGCGGGCCCCGGCAGGCTCTGGTGGCGCTGTGCATGACGCAGGTCGTCGGCTGGGGCGTCCTGTACTACTCCTTCCCCGTCGCCCTCCCGGCGATCGTCGCGGACACCGGGTGGACATCGACGTCCGCGATGGCAGCGTTCTCCGCGGCACTGGTCGTCGCCGCGGCAGCCGGGGTCGCCGTCGGCCGCTTGATCGACCATCACGGCCCCCGAGGCGTGATGACGACGGGGTCCGTGATCGCCACCGTCGCGGTCCTGGGTGTCGGTGCCGCCCCGACGCTGGGCTGGTTCGCCGCCGCCTGGATCGTGGCCGGCATCTCGCAGTCGATGGTGCTCTATGCGCCGGCCTTCACAGCCCTCACCCGCTGGTACGGCCCCGCCCGGGGTCGTGCACTGATGATCTTGACACTGGTCGCCGGACTGGCCAGCACCGTGTTCGCGCCGGTCACGGCAGCGCTCGTGGCGCATCTCGGGTGGCGCCTGACCTATGTGACCCTCGCCGCGCTGCTCGCCCTGACCACGATCCCCACCCATGCCCTGGGCCTGCGGGCCGCGTGGCCCTCGCTGCCCGGTCACGACGCCAGTTCCGCGCGCTCGGACCGGCGCAGGATCACCACGAGCCGACCGTTCGTCCTGCTGACGGTCACCACGTCGCTGATCGCGTTCGCCCTGTTCGCGGCCACCATCCACCTGGTCTCCATGCTTGGCTGGCGCGGGTTGTCGCCGACAGCCGCGGCCTGGGCGCTCGGCCTGTCAGGCGCGGGCCAGCTCCTGGGGCGTATCGCCTATCCACCGCTGGTCCGTTGCACGACACCGATGAGCCGCACCGTCGTCCTGGCGGCGTGCGCCGGAGCAACCGTTCTCGCGGTAGGCGTGATCCCGGGCCCTGCCTTGGCGCTCGTCGCGGCGGCCACGGTCCTGGGTGTCGTCCGCGGCGCGTTCACCCTTCTCCAGTCGACCGCGGTGAGCGACCGTTGGGGCACCAGCGGGTTCGGTGCGCTCTACGGCGTCCTCAACGCACCGACCACCCTCGCGATGGCGCTGGCACCATGGGCGGCCGGCGCGCTCACCGATGCGACCGGGTCATACCCCCAGACGTTCGCCGTCCTCGCCGTCCTCGCCGGCGTCGCCACACTCGTCGCGCTCGGCACCCGACCCCGCGAGGCCCGACGAGCAGGCGGGTGACCTGGCCCGGCGACCTCGCAGAACACAGCCTGGAAGCGCGGCTACCCGAGATCGTCCAGCACGATCCGACCGCGCAGCGCCGCCGGGTCGACCGGACCGCCGGCCAGCACCTCGCGGGCGGCGTCCGGCCCGGCGGTGCCCTCCTCGACGCCCCAGAGCAGCACGCCGTGCACCTGCGCGGTGCTCGCCCCGTCGGTCTCGCGCTCCACGTAGTAGGCCACGACCTGCGCGAGCGGGTCGTCGGCGGGACCCTGACGGTCCTCGACGATCTCCAGCGACGCGTCGAGGGTGCCGACCGCCTCGTAGCGCACGCCGAACAGCACCGAGTAGTAGAACGGTGTGTGCGTGTACGGCTCGTCGGCGCCCGCCATGTCGCGCCCGGCCGCCCTGCCCGACGACGTCGCGTGGTCCACGTGCTCGACCCGCCGCGCACCGAGCACCCGGTCCGGGTAGTGCGCCACGTCGCCGGCGGCCCACACCGCGGGGTCGCTCGACCGCAGGTGCGCGTCGACGACGATCCCGCCGTCGTCGACCGTCTCCAGCCCGGCCTCGGCGGCGAAGCCGGTCTCGAGCGAGATCCCCAGCCCCAGGACGACGACGTCGGCCTCGACCTCCTCTCCGGACGAGAGCGCGAGGCGGACCGGCCCGTCAGGTCCCTGGACCCCGCCGCCCGTCACCCCGGTACCACGCACGAGCTCCACCCCGTGGGTGCGGAACAGCAGCTCCGCAAGCCCGGCGAGATCGGCGGGGAGCATCTGGTCCAGGAGCGTGTCCTGCGTGAACACGAGGGTCACCTGGGCGTCGGTCTCGGTGAGCCCGGCCGCCAGCTCGGTGGCGATGTAGCTGCCGCCCACCACCACGACGTGCGGGCTGCCGTGCGAGGTGAGCCCGCGCAGCCGCTCGTAGTCGCGCACGCTGCGGAACGGGATGACCCGGCCCGTGCCGTGCGAGTCGTCGACGTCGGCCGACCCGGGCGTGCCGCTGGTCGCCACCAGGGCCCTGCCGTAGCCGATCTCCCGCCCCGACGCCGTGCTCACCGTGCGGCGGTCCGTGTCGAGCGCGACGACGGTCTCACCGAGCAGCAGGTCCGCCCCGGTGTCCTCGGCCGTGCCGGTCCAGACCTGGTCGAACGTGAAGTCCGGGTCCGTCCACAGCTTCTTGGACAGGGCCGGCCGCGTGACCGGCTCCGTGGCCTCACGACCGACGATCCCGATGGTGCCGGCCGGGTCGACCTCCCGGATGCCGCGCGCCGCGGCGTCCGAGGCCATGCCGCCGCCGAGCAGCAGGTAGTCGTAGTGGTCCTTCGCCATGGTGGCCTCCTCAGATCGTGGCGACCGAGCCGCCGTCGACCCGGTAGTTCGAGCCGACGACGTAGCTCGCGCGGGCGGAGCAGAGCAGCGCGACCACCGCGGCGACCTCCTCGGGCCTCCCCCGGTGGTCCCGCTCGATGAAGGGCCGTTCCTCGGCCAGGAAGCTGCGGATCGCCTCGTCCCGGTCGACGCCGAGATCGGCGGCGCGGGCGTCCATCATCTCGTCGGTCATGGGCGTCTCGACGAAGGCGGGCGAGACGGCGTTGACCAGCACGCCCTCGCGGCCGTACGTCTTGGACAGCCCCTTGGTGAGGTTGAGGATCGCCGCCTTCGAGGCGCTGTAGGGCAGCTCGTCGACGTAGGGCTGCACGCCGTCCTCGGACGCCACGAGGACGACGCGGCCCCACCTGGAGGCACGCATGCCGGGAAGCAGCGCGCGCACCGTGCGCACTGCGGCGAGCAGGTCGACCTGCAACGTCTCGAGCCAGCCGTCGTCGTCGATCTCGTGGAACAGCCCCACCGCGCCGTGGACCCCTGCGGAGTGGACCAGGATGTCGGCCGTCCCGAAGTTCTCCTCCGTGGCCCGCACCAGCCTCGCGACGTCGTCGGGTCGCGTGAGGTCCGCACCGACGGCCATCCACGACCCCTGCGGCGCGTCCAGCGACTCGGCCGCCGCGCGGACCCTGCCGGTGTCGGTGTCCGTGAGGACCACGCGCGCCCCCTCGCGCAACAGCTCGTGGGCGGCCGCGAGGCCGATGCCGGAGTCTGCCCCGGTGACGACGGCGACACGTCCTTCGATTCCCAGGTCCACTGGTTGCTCTCCTCGTCCGTGCGGCAGGTCTGGCGCGCCGTCATCGTGCCCAGGAACGCCGCCGGTTCGCACGACGGGACCGACCGCACCCTCGCCGCCGCGGTTCGACACCGATCCCGGCAACTTCTGTCGATTGTCGACACTCTTCTGTCCAGAGGTAGTGACAACTCGCCCGCAGCGAGTTAAGTTGAACCGGTCAACGAATGTGTTGCCTGCGCAAAGGAGCGTCATGAGCAAGCCAGCCTCCGCCACCCGCTGTGCCGTCGCCGGAACGGCGACCGCCACTCTCACCCTCACCCTGGGGCTCGCCGCAGCCATGCCGGCTGCTGCCGCCGACGACGGCCTCGACGAGGTCCTCGTGGTGGGCAAGACCCTGGGATTCCGCCACTCCCACATCGACGAGACCACCCACGCCCTGATCGACCTCGGCGCCGAGCACGGCTTCGACGTCGACGTCTGGGACCCGCCCAACGACTCCGGCGGCTGGTGGGGTCCCGGGTCGCCGGGTCAGCCCGACCTGACCATGGACTCCACCCCGTTCACGTCCGCGGCGGACCTGGCGCAGTACGACTCGATCGTGTTCGTCTCCCCGGTGGACAACACCAACAGCCTCGACCCCGCCCAGCCCCGACTGCTCGACGACGCCGAGCTCACGGCCCTCGAGGGCTACGTCCACGACGGGGGTGGGGTCGTCGGGATCCACGCGGCCACCGACACGATGCACACCTCAGGCTGGTTCACCCAGCTCATCGGTGGCGGCGCCCGCTTCGCCAACCACCCGCAGCAGCAGACCGCCACCATGCGGGTCGAGAACCCCTCGCACCCGTCGATGCAGGGCGTCCCGCTCGAGTGGGAGCGCTGGGACGAGTGGTACAACTACACGCTCAACCCGCGCGGTGACGTCCACGTGCTGCAGACCATCGACGAGTCGACCTATCAGGGCGGCACGATGGGCGAGGACCACCCGATCGCCTGGTGCCAGAACTTCGAGGGCGGCCGGTCCTGGCACCAGGGTGCCGGGCACGTCGACGAGGCGTGGTCCGACCCCGTCTTCCTGACCTCCGTGCTGCGCGGGGTCCAGTGGACCGCGGGGACGGTCTCGGGCGGCGGCGACTGCGTCACCTGGTCCGAGGTCGACGCGCTCGTCGAGGAGCTGCCGTCCGACACGGCGCGTGACCGCGTCGCGATCTCTCAGCTCGACCGTCGCCTGGACGACGCCCAACAGGCCGCCGACGCCGGCAACGCCTCGAAGGCCGTCCGCATCCTGCGCCCGACGGCGGCGCTCGCCGGTGCGCTCGTGCGCGACGACGCCAGCGCCGAGACGCTGAAGGCCAAGGTCAGCGACCTGATCGAGTGGCAGCAGGGCCTGGTCGACGCCGGGCTCTGACGACTGCCGCTGAGGCAGCTGCGGTGAAGGGCTCTTTCCCGGACCGGTCGGTCCGGGAAGGAGCCCTTCGCCAGGCCCTCGTGCTCCCGCAGCGCTCAGCGAACCCAGACATACAGGTTCCTCTTGACCGCCCGCTTGGTCTTCGACGTCCCGGGGTAGACGACCTTGATCGTGTGGTGGCCGTCGCTGAGCCGGGGCAGCTTCACCGTGCGAGAGCCGTCGTGCTTCTTCTTCAGCCGGACCTTCTTGACGACCTTGCCGTCGGCCTTGATCTTGATCTTGCCGGTCGGGACGATGTCCGACGGTGACTTCACGCGGACCTTCACCTTCCCCGGCTCCTGGAAGCAGTTCGTCCTCCCTTTCGCCGCGGGCACCGCGAACATCACCGTCGAGCTGCCCGTGGGCTCCACGCTCCGCGGCTAGAGCGGATCGGTGTTCGTCGAAGGCCCGCTCGCTGCCGTCGACATGACCCTCTCGGCCGGCAACGCCCGGTTCGACGACGTCGACCGGCTGGACCTCAAGGTCTCCGCCGGCTCCGTCGTCGTCGGCCGCGTCGCCGGCGCCCTGGAGGTGCGGTCGGGCTCCGGGTCGGTGCGCATCGAGGAGGCCGCCGGCAGCGGCACCGTCCGAGCGAGCAACGGCACCACCACCGTCGGCTCGGTCACCGGCAGCCTCGTGGTCAACGGGGCGCACGCCGACATCGCGGTGGGCCGCGTGCGCGGCAGCCTGACGGCCCGGTGCGCGCACGGCGGCATCCGCGTCGGCAACCTCGAGTCCGGGGACGTCACGCTCGCCACCTCCTACGGCTCGATCGAGGTGGGTGTGCCCGAGGGAACAGCCGTCTACCTCGACGTCGCCTCGCAGCACGGCGCGGTGCGCAACCAGCTCACCCCCACCGACGGGCCGGTCGACGGCGAGCTGACGGCCGAGGTCCACGCCAAGACCGGGTTCGGCGACGTCGTCGTGCGCCGGCCGTGACCCCGCACCTCATCGACGATCGGAGAGCAGTCATGACCCACGACCACGCCCGCCGGCCCGCCATCCGCGTGCGGGGCGTCCAGAAGTCGTTCAAGGACCTGCCCGTGCTGCGCGGCGTCGACCTCGACGTCGAACGGGGAAGCATCTTCGCCCTGCTCGGCTCGAACGGCGCCGGAAGACCACGCTCGTGAAGATCCTCGCGACGCTGCTCACGGCCGACGGCGGCACCGCGACCGTCCACGGCTTCGACGTCGCCACTCAGGCCGGTGACGTCCGCGGATCCATCAGTCTGACCGGCCAGTTCGCCGCCGTCGACGAGGTCCTCACCGGACGGGAGAACCTCGTCCTCGTCGCCCGGCTGCGGCACCTCGCCGAGCCGGGGGCCGTCGCCGACGACCTGCTCGCCCGCTTCTCGCTCACGGACGCTGCCGACCGCAGGGCCGGGACGTACTCGGGCGGCATGCGGCGCCGCCTCGACATCGCGATGAGCCTGGTCGGCGACCCGCCCGTCGTGTTCCTCGACGAGCCCACCACCGGACTGGACCCCCAGGCCCGGATCGACGTCTGGAAGGGCGTCAGGAAGCTCGCCGAGGGCGGCACCACCATCCTGCTGACCACCCAGTACCTCGACGAGGCCGAACAGCTCGCCGACCGCATCGCCATCCTCCACGAGGGCACGATCATCCAGAACGGGACCCTCGCCGAGCTCAAGCAGCTCCTGCCGCCCGCCACGGTCGAGTACGTCGAGAAGCAGCCGTCCCTCGAGGACGTCTTCCTCACCCTCGTGGGTGCCGACGCCGGAAAGGAGTCCTGATGACCACCCACGTCCTGACCGACACCCGCGTCCTCACCGGGCGGTCCCTGCGACACATCAGCCGCAGCCCCGACACGATCCTCACCACCGCGGTCACGCCGATCGCCCTCATGCTGCTGTTCGTGTACGTGTTCGGCGGCGCGATCGACACGGGGTCCGACGAGTCGTACCTCGACTACATGCTCCCCGGCATCCTGCTCATCACGATCGCGTCCGGTATCGCGTACGCCGCCTACCGCCTGTTCCTCGACCTGCAGGGCGGCATCTTCGAGCGCTTCCGGTCCATGCCGATCGCCCGGTCGAGCGTCCTGTGGGGCCACGTGCTCACGTCCCTGGTGGCCAACCTCGCCTCGATCGGGATCGTGATCGGCGTCGCCCTGCTCCTGGGCTTCCGGACCGGCGCCTCGGTGGGCGCCTGGCTCGCCGTGGCCGGCATCCTCGGCCTGTTCACCCTGTCCCTCACCTGGCTCGCCGAGAACCAGCCGGTGACGTCCATCGTCGACACCCTGCGGGCCCTGTTCGCGCAGCAGTCCCCCGGCGCCGACATCTGGGTCGCCCTCGCCTGGCTCGTCGGCATCCTCACGGTCGCCCACGCCGCGGCGATCGCGGCCTACCGCCGCAAGACGGGCTAGCCAGCACTCCCCCACCGGCGGAGGATCGAGGGGTGAGCACTCCGTCAGGATCGGACGCCGCCTCCGGACCGGCGCCACGCCGTCGCGCACGCCGGTGGTGGATCGCGGCGCTCGCCGCCGTCCTCGTCGCGGGGGGCGCCGTCGTCGCCGGGGTGCTCGAGCACCGTGCCTGGGTCGAGGCCGTCGCCGAGTACGAGGCGGAGGTCGCCCGCGTCACCGCGGCGGCCGACACCTCCCGCGACCGCGCCGAGGAGGCCTACGCCGCGAGCGCCGACGCGCTCGACGAGGCGGTCGACGGCGGGAGGCCCGTCCTGGACGCCAGCGAGGGCCAGGTGAGCGGCCCTGCCGTGCGCAGATCGCTGGCCGAGGCGCTCGACCGGGCCGAGGACCTGCGCGATGCCGAGGTGACCTATCCGGTCGCGACCCTCACGGTGGACGAGGTCACCCGGCCGAACCCGTTCCGCCCCGAGACGCTGCCGCAGGTGGAGGTCGAGGTGGTCGACAGGTCTGACCCGGCGCCCGCCGAGCTGGACGCCGCGGCGACCGAGGTGACCGAGGCGACCGGCGCCGTCGTCGAAGCGCGCCGGCGGTGGGCCTTCGAGGAGCTGCAGGCGGCCACGACCGAGGGCCGCGACGCCCTGACCGACCTCCGGTCGCAGGTGGACGACGGCGCGCTGGACGAGCTCGACGCGGCGGTCACCGACGGGGAGGCGATGCTCGACGCGGGCGCGGACGCCGTCGACGCGGACGACGCCGTCTCGCTGCGGGACACGCTGCTCGGCACCACGGAGTCCCTGTGGGCGGACCGGCTCGACCAGATCGTCCGCGAGCGCCGCCAGGCCGCCCGGGACGACGGCGTCGACTGCCGCCGGGACAGGTGCGTGGCGCTGACGTTCGACGACGGCCCCGCGGCGAGCACCGAGCGCCTGCTGCGGATCCTCGCCCGCAAGGACGCGCCCGCCACGTTCTTCATGGTGGGCGACAACGTCGCGAGACGGCCCGAGATCGCTCGCGCCGTCGTCGACGGCGGCCACCTGGTCGCCAACCACACCTGGAACCATCCACAGCTCACCGGGCTCGACGACGCAGAGGTGCGCGACGAGCTTCGGCGCACCCAGGACGCCGTCACCGACGCCACCGGCTTCACGCCGTTCCTGCTGCGGCCCCCGTACGGCGACGTCGACGGCCGCGTCCGGTCGATCTCGACACGGACCGGGCTGGACGTCGTCCTGTGGAGCCTCGACAGCCGGGACTGGGAGTCCCGCGACGCCCGCGAGATCCGCCGTCGGGTGCGTGCCGAGGTGGAGCCGGGCAGCAACATCCTGCTGCACGACATCCACGCGACCAGCGTGGACGCCGTCCCGAAGATCATTGACGACCTGCGCGACGAGGACTACGTGCTCGTCACGGCCGAGCTGCTCGTCGACCGCGACGAGCCGTGAGGGGCGATGGCCTGCCGGCGACGGGTGGTAGCGGCGGCCTCAGGACGGTCGCGGCCTCGCGAACACTGAGGTCACCTTCTCGGCGGAGCTCGTGCAGCACCTGGAGATCAGCGAGCGGGAAAGGGGCACCGCGTCGAGAGTATGAGCAGTTATATAACTCTCGGCAACAGGGTCGCAGGTTTATATAACTAGGCACCCCAGCTGCCGGGCCGGCGGCCGGTCAGACGGTCTCGGCGCGCTTCTGCCGGGCGAACCGTGCCGGCTGGTCAGGCCCGTCCCACACCTGGATCGCGCGCCAGATGGAGGCGGCGATCGGCACGGCGAGCACGGCGCCGGTGATGCCGACGAGCACCGTGCCGGTGGTCAGGGCGAACAGGATGACCAGCGGGTGCAGGCGCAAGGTCCGACCCATGACCACGGGCTGGAGGAACGTGCCCTCCAGCTGGTTGACGGCGACGACGATCCCGACGACGACGAGCGCCTCGACCGGGCCGACGGCGACCAGCGCGACCAGGGCCGCGAGGATGCCCGCCAGGGTGGCGCCGACCAGCGGGATGAAGGCCAGCAGGAAGACCAGCACCGAGAGCGGGACGACGAGGGGCACGCCCATGATCGCGAGGCCGATCCCGATGCCCACGGCGTCGACGACCGCGATGATGGCGGTCCCCCGCACGTACCCGCCGAGAGTGCCGATGGTGGCGTCGCCGACGCGCAGCCCGCGCTCGTAGGCACGCCCCTCGAACGGCCGCAGCATGAACTCCCACATCGCCGGCCCGTCCTTGAGGAAGAAGAACAGGACGACGATCATGATGAAGAAGCCGGTGACGAAGTCGGCGGTCTGGGAGACGCCCTCGATGGCTCCGGACCCCACCGCGCTGGACTGCAGCAGGCCCGCGGCGGACTCGCGCACCGAGGTGATCTGCTCCTCGGAGATCTCGAACGGCAGGCCCTGGACGTAGCTCTGCAGGGAGTCGAAGCCGTCGAGGGCCTGGCTCTGCAGCTCGTCCCACTGGTCGACGACGGCCCGCACCACGAGCCACACGACCCCCGCCAGCAGGGCGGCCAGCGTCAGGAGCGCGATCCACGTCGCCAGCAACGACGGCACGCCGCGACGGCGCAGGAACGACACCAGCGGGGAGATGGCCGCCGCCAGCACGAGCGCGATGAGGATGGGGATGACGACCAGGGTCAGGCGGGTCCCCACGAACCCGAGGACCGCGATCACCGCGATCACCGCGAGGACCTGCAACGAACGCGTCCCTACGCGGCCGAACCCGTCCGACCAGAGCTTGGACGCCCCGCGCGCCTCCTGCTGGGCGGGCGCGCGACCCGCGACGCGGTTGGCCTCGACCGGCCGGCGGTCGGAGCGCGGTGCACGGCGGCCGAAGATGCCCATCGGCTGTCCTCCCTCGTTGGTCCGGCAGGCGCCGGACGTCCCGACGCTAGTGCGGGCGCCCCCGGGTCCGGCGACGACACGTCGGCGGGTACCAGACCTCGCACGTCTGCCGCGCCATCCTGCGGTCCCGAGCGGCCCCTACCTCCTGCGCAGCGCCCGTCGCACCCCCTTGACCGCCTCGACCAGGAAGAACACGACCAGCGCGAGGGCGAGCGTCTTGCCCCACTCCTCCAGGCCGATGGTCGCCGAGCCGAACCAGAGGTGCATGAACGGCGCGTACACGAACACGCACTGCAGGGCGACGAGGGACACCGCAGAGATCCAGATGACCCGGTTGCCCCGGAGCACGCCGAGCGTGAGGCTCGACGCGTCGAGGAACCGGCAGTTGAACAGGTAGGCGAGCTGGCCCAGAGCCAGCATCGTCACCGCCGTCGTCTGAGCCTGCGCCAGGGGGGCACCCTGCGCGCGCTCCGCGTAGAAGACGAACATCGTGGCGCCGCCGATGAGCAGCGAGACGATGAGGATGCGCCGAACGAACACGGCGTCGAGGATCGACGCCCCGGGATCGCGCGGCGGCCGGGACATCACGTCGGGCTCCGCCCGCTCGTACGCCAGCCCGAGCGACAACGTGACCGCCGTGATCATGTTGATCCACAGCACCTGCACGGGCGCCAGCGGCAGCGCCAGCCCGAACAGGACGGCCACGAGGATGACCAGCGACTGCGCCCCGTTGGTGGGCAGCAGGAAGAGCACCGACTTGCGGATGTTGTCGTAGATCCGGCGCCCCTCCTCGACCGCCCGCTCGATGGTCGCGAAGTTGTCGTCGGCGAGCACCACCTCGGCGGCGTCCTTCGTCGCCTCCGTGCCCTTGATCCCCATGGCGACGCCGACGTCCGCCTGGGTGAGCGCGGGGGCGTCGTTCACGCCGTCGCCCGTCATCGCGACCACCTCGCCGTGCGACTGCAGCGCCGAGACGATCCGGATCTTGTGCTCCGGGCTGGTACGCGCGTACACCGACACGTCGCGCACGACGGCGCGCAGCTGCTCGGTGCTCATGGCCTCCAGCTCCGGCCCGGTGAGCACCGCAGGCCCCGACCCGGACCCGTCGGACGGCCCGTCGACGATCCCCATCTCACGGCCGATCGCGAGCGCCGTCCCGGCATGGTCGCCCGTGATCATCGTGACCCGCACGCCCGCGGCGCGGCACTGCCCGATGGCGTCGATCGCCTCCGGCCGGGGTGGGTCCACGATGCCGACCAGCCCGCACAGCTCGAGGCCCGCGTCGACGTCGGTGGCCTCGATCGTGGTGGTGCCCGCGGGCGGGCGGGTGCGTGCGGCAGCCAGGACGCGCAGCCCGCGTCCACCGATCTCGTCGATCTGCGCCTCCCAGAAGGCGCGGTCCAGCGGCTCGCGGGCTCCGTCGACGCCGGTCTGCGTGGCGCACCGGTCGAGCACGCGGTCCGGGGCGCCCTTGACGTGGACGAACAGCTCGCCGTCCGGGGCGCGGTCGAGGGTCGCCATGTACTTGGTCTCGGACTCGAACGGCACGACGGCGACGCGCCGCCAGCCCGCCGGGTCCAGACCGGCCTTCATGCCGAGGCTGCGCAGGGCGCCCTCCGTCGGTTCGCCCACGAGCCGCCAGCCGTCGTCGGCGGCGTCGGCGGCGTCGGCCTCGCCGTCGGCCGCGGCTTCGTCGTCGGCCGCGGCGGCGCTCGACCCGACCCCGGCGTCGTGCTGCGCCGACATGACCCGGGCGTCGTTGCACTGCATCATGGTCGCGACGACGCCGGCGATGTCAGCATGGTCGAGGAGCCCGGGCTGCCAGGGCACCGGTGCGTAGCCCGCGCCGTCGACGTCGACCGTGCGGCCCGCGGTGCGCACGGTGCGCGCCGTCATCTCGTTCTTGGTCAGCGTGCCCGTCTTGTCCGAGCAGATGGTCGTCACCGACCCGAGCGTCTCGACGGCGGGCAGCTTGCGGGTGATCGCGCGCCGTCGTGCCATCTGCTGCACGCCGAGCGCGAGGGTGATCGTCACCAGGGCGGGCAGACCCTCGGGCACCGCGGCGACGGCGAACCCGATCGATGCGGACACGAGGTCGGGCACCGAGAAGTCGTGCACCACGCGGCCGATCACGACCATCACCAGGGCCATGCCCAGGATGAGCACCGCGAGCAGCTTGCCGAACCGGTCGAGCTGCCGTGTGAGGGGCGTCTCGAGGCTCGCGACCTCGGAGATCATCGTCTGGATGCGCCCGATCTCCGTGCGCGACCCCGTGGCCGTGACCACGCCGACACCCTGCCCGGCCGCCACGAGGGTGCCGGAGAACAGCATGCTGGTGCGATCTCCCACGCCCACGTCCGCGCTCACCGGCTCCACCCGCTTGGACGCCGCGACCGACTCGCCCGTCAGCGCCGACTCCTCGACCCGCAGGTTGGTGGCCTGCAGCAGCCGCACGTCCGCGGGCACCCGGTCGCCGGAGCGCACCCGCACCACGTCTCCCGGCACGACGTCGTCGGCGTCGATCCGCGCCCAGGCCCCGTCGCGACGCACCTCCGCGTGCACGGAGAGCATCTGCCGGATGCCGTCGAGCGCGTTCTCGGCGCGGCCCTCCTGGATGAACCCGATGGCGGCGTTCACGACCGCGACCAGCAGGATCACCGTGAAGTCCACCCAGTCGCCGAGGATCGCCTTGAGCACCGCCGAGACGAGCAGGATGTAGATGAGCACGTCGTCGAAGTGCACCAGGACCCGCTTCCACAGCGGTTCCCGCTCCGGCGGGGGCAGCCGGTTGGGCCCCACCTCGGCGAGCCGCTCGGCGGCGACCGAGGCCGCCAACCCGTCCTCCCCCACGTCGAGCGTGTCGAGCACCGTATTCGGGGAGAGCGACCACGGAGCCGTGTCGGCGGCGTGGTCCCGGTCGGTTTCCATGGGGCTATTCCACCCGTCCGCGCCGGTGAGCGCGCGGCGGGGGGGTGCCGTCGGTGGGCGCTGCCGTCGGCGGGGCGCCGCCTCAGCCCGGGTTCCCCGCGCCCCGCAGGATCGCGGTGCACTCGCGCTGGAGGTCCTCGTCCTGCCACATGGCGTGCTGCGGCGCGGCGTTGGAGCAGACGACGGAGCCCCAGGCGTCGACGGCGTCCGCGTGCCGCACGGCGTCCCGGCAGATCTGCGCGCCGACAGGGCCTTCCTCGAAGCGGGTGTCGCGCGACGCCATCACCGCGCGCTCTCCCGTCCCCGCAGATCGGGAATGTCGGGGAACCCGGGAAGGTGCCGGGCGGCATCAGCAGGATTGCCACTGAGCTCACGCACGGGCGCGGAAGCGGTCGCCTGGGCCAGCTCGACCGCTCCGGCCGCGCCCGCCGCCCGGGCGATCGCGACCGTGACATGCTCGGGGGCCGTCGATCCGGTGCCGGCGAACCAGGCCCAGCGACCGTCGAACGTGAGCGGCCGCGGATCCAGCACCTTGGCGAACCTGCCACGGTGGCGACGGGCGTCTTTCGGCGAGGGCCCGACGAGGTGGACGCCCTGCCGGGTCCAGGCACTCCTCCGCACCGTCGACTGCGGGGGGCCACCGGGATCGGTTTCCTTGGTGTAACGACCAGCACCGGTCACGGGGACCACGCTGCCCGGGACGATTTGGTCGTAGCGGATCACGTAGGGGCGCAGGCCTGGAGCGAAGGACCCGATGATCAGGCCGCGCTCACACACGAGCAACCGCTCGTTGCCGACGTAGAGCAGCGCCAGCCCGAGCAAGACCCCGAAGACCACGGTCGGCGCCAGGGCCAGCAGGATGGTCTCCCCGGGACTGACGAGGGTGAGTCCGGAGAGCAGCAGCCAGGTCCCCACGAAGACCCCGATCGTCTTCGGGGTGGGCTTGTCCCAGTACTCGGCGACGACACCACCGAGCTCCTCACGGTGGCGGCGGGCCGCGGACCGGACGCTCACCGCTGCACCGCCCGGCCGTGCCGGCGGTCCGGCGCGGTCCGCGCCCGACGGTCGTCGTGATCGTGCGGCCCGGTCACTTGGGCGCGAGCGTTCGTCGTCATGTCCCGCCTTTGCGTCGTCGAGTCGATTCGTGCCGTAGGCACCCTGTCGTACATCGGGGTAGCCCACAACGTCGACGTGGGGTGGCACCGGCGCTAGACGGGACAGTGCCCAGTTCGTCGGTTGCTCCGCACCATCGGCTCAGGAAGACTCCCGACGTGACCTCCACTCGTGCCGCTGTCACTTACGCACAGGCCCTCAACCGCAACACGCTGTTCGAGAGCCCAGGACTTCGCCGCGACATCCCGCGGCTGCTCCACCCGGAGGAAGAGGTGCTGCTGGTGCTCCCCGGCGTTGCCGGCGACTTCCCCAACGTCCTGATCGTCACCGCCACCCGACTCCTCCTCGCCTCCGTCGCCGGCCCCCTCAAGAAGGCGAAAATCAAGCGCGACGTTAGGAGCTCGGACGTGGTGGGCGTGCGCTACCGTCCGGGAGCCTTCACCAGGGTGCGGGTGGCGCGGGCTTCGGGGCGCGACATCGCCATGATGCCGCACCGGAAGGCCGATGCCGAGCGATTCGCCCACGAGCTCGAGCATCTGATCCGGACCGGCTCACTCCCCTCCTGATTCTTCCCGCGCTGGTTTCCGATTCACACGTTGAAGCGGAACGAAAACGGCCCATCTTGGCTGGTGACGGGCGCCGTCGGTAGGCGTCGGAAACCCGC
Organism: Isoptericola maris; assembly: GCF_048065335.1. NCBI lineage: Bacteria > Bacillati > Actinomycetota > Actinomycetes > Micrococcales > Promicromonosporaceae > Isoptericola > Isoptericola maris. The sequence continues at coordinate 44,846 of NZ_JBLUNY010000015.1, forward strand.
TCTGACCTGCACGAACGCTCCTATCAGACCGTTGGGCCCGGTTGGCCGTCATCGGCCTCCGCCGGACTTCTTGCGGACTGTTTGCGGACCGCTGGGCTCACGGCGCAACCTGAGCGACGGCCGCTTCGCAGAGCGTCCGGGCGACCTGCTCGGCCTTCTCGGTCGCCGCGGCGCCCACCGGCTGGCCTCGTAGCGGTCCTGGTTCCGAGCGCGTCGTAGGCGGTCGAACTCTCTGTCAAGGGACAGCGGGACCTCCCCGTGGACGGACAGGAGACCTCCCTGTAGGCGGACAGCTCATCTCCCTGTCCGCGGACAGCTGATCTCCCTGGGGTGCTCAGTTCAAGGGGACCACCCCGCGTCCGGCGGTGGCCTCGGCCAGGCGTAGTGAGGTGCCCTCGGTGATGATGACGTGGGCGTGGTGCAGCAGGCGGTCGACGGCGGCGGTGGCCAGGGTCTTGGGCATGATGGTGTCGAACCCGGCGGGGTGGATGTTGCTCGTCACCGCCAGGCTGCGGCGCTCGTAGGTGGCATCGACGAGGCGGTAGAAGGCCTCGGCGGCGGACTGCCCACTGGGAAGCATGCCGATGTCGTCGACGACGATGAGCTCGGCGCGGGTGATGCGGGCGATGACCTTGCTGACCGAGCCGTCGACGGCGGCCTTGCCGATGGCGGCGGTGAGAGACTCCAGGGTGAACCACGCCACGCGCATGCCGGCGTCGATGACCTTGTGGGCCAGGGCCTCGACAAAGTGGGTCTTGCCCGTCCCCGACGGGCCGGAGATGGCCAGGTTCTCGGCGCGGTGGACCCACTCCAGTGTCGCCAGGGCCGATATGCGCGACGATCCGCCGACGACCATTGACGGACTCAGCGATCTGCACGGCCGTCGCTCCCGAGGCCGTCCGTACCCGCCGAATCCACGCCACGCACCCCACCGTAGAGCACCAATTAGTGCCTCAAAACAGCCACCCGCGCACCCATCACCCCAGGTCAGCGAGCCGCACCCTCCCGGAACGCGACGCGGTGACCAAACTCAGGTCCGGCGGGGGCAGCCGGTTGGGCCCCACCTCGGCGAGCCGCTCGGCGGCGACCGAGGCCGCCAACCCGTCCTCCCCCACGTCGAGCGTGTCGAGCACCGTATTCGGGGAGAGCGACCACGGAGCCGTGTCGGCGGCGTGGTCCCGGTCGGTTTCCATGGGGCTATTCCACCCGTCCGCGCCGGTGAGCGCGCGGCGGGGGGGTGCCGTCGGTGGGCGCTGCCGTCGGCGGGGCGCCGCCTCAGCCCGGGTTCCCCGCGCCCCGCAGGATCGCGGTGCACTCGCGCTGGAGGTCCTCGTCCTGCCACATGGCGTGCTGCGGCGCGGCGTTGGAGCAGACGACGGAGCCCCAGGCGTCGACGGCGTCCGCGTGCCGCACGGCGTCCCGGCAGATCTGCGCGCCGACAGGGCCTTCCTCGAAGCGGGTGTCGCGCG
>NZ_JBLUNY010000016.1:0-7354 GCF_048065335.1 Isoptericola maris
GCGCGGACGAACTTCTTGTAGGCGGTGGTGACCTGGTCGACGGGTCCGTCCATGACGAGGCGGCCTTGGTGCATCCACAGCACGCGGGTGCACATGGCTTCGATGGTGGAGATGGAGTGGCTGACCAGGAAGACGGTGCCGGCTTGTTGGCGGACCTCTTCGATGCGGGCTTTGGAGCGGGCCTTGAAGGCGGCGTCGCCGGTGGCGAGGGCTTCGTCGACCATGAGGATGTCGGGGATGGCGGCCGAGCTGATGGCGAAGCGGAGGCGGGCGGCCATGCCGGAGGAGTAGGTCTTCATGGGTAGGTCGACGAAGCTGCCGATGTCGGCGAACTCGACGACCTCGTCGAACTTGTCGTCGATCTGCTTGGGGGTCATGCCCAGGGCCAGGCCGCCGATCTCGATGTTCTTGGAGCCGGTCATCTGGGGCATGAGGGCTGCGTTGACGCCGAGCAGGGCGGGTTCGCCGTCGACGTAGACGGAGCCGGAGTGGGGTGGGATGAGGCCGGTGATGGCGCGTAGCAGGGTGGACTTGCCGGAGCCGTTGATCCCGACGATCCCGATGGACTCGCCGTGGCGTGCGGTGAACGACACCCCGCGCACGGCGTGGACCTCGCTGACCGCACCGACGTGCTGCCGCCCCGCCCCGAGCACCCGCTTGACCAGGCTGCGCCTCGCAGGTGCCGACCGTGCCGCGCTGACGGGCTGGCCGGCACCGCCGCCGAACACCCGGAAGACGATGTGGAGCTCGTCCACCACCAGGCACGGGTCGCCGAGCCGGACGGCGTCGGCGCGTTCCCCCTCGTCGTCCTCCTCGAGCTCCAGGTCGACGTCGGGGAACCGGTCGCCACGGACCATGGTCGATGCCATGGCGAGGACGGTATCAGATGACCTACTGAGTCGATAGGAATGGTTGGGTAAAGTGCCTCCTGGCCGGGTCCTAGAACACCCAGCTGCACACCGGCGCGACCGGCCAGCCGAACGCCGTGCTCGCCGCCGCCAGCGAGCCGGGGGTGCGCTCCGCGACCAGGCCTGCGGTGGCCAGTCCCGCGAGCGACGTCCCGCCCAGGTACACGGCGCCGAGCTCGCGGACGTCCAGCGCCAGGTCGGCCTCCGACGGCGGCACGTCCGCCGGTTCGCAACGCGCCGAACCGAAGGGCTCGGCCCGCAGCCGCCATACACCGGCGTTGGCGGGCAGCCGGGCGTCGGTGACGGCGAGGGTCGTGTCGATCGCCGTGGTGTACTGCCGTCCGGCGAGGGCGGTGGGGAGGTCCACGAGGCGGACCCAGACGTTGTCGATCCGGCGCTGCCCCGCTGCGCGCGGGTTCTGGAGCAGGGTGAGGAGCGGGTCGTCCGGAGCGAGGATGAACGGCTTGGTCTCGGTCATCAGGTCGAGGTCGACCAGGACGCCCCACAGGGCGCGCGACGCTGCGGCGTCGAGGGTGACGGCCTCCATGACGTTCACCGTGCCGTCGGTGCCCGTGGGGACCCAGTCGAGCTTGCGGCGCAGCAGCGCGTAGCCTCGCGGCGCCCCGTCGCGCTCCACGATCACGATGCGTCGCGACTCCTGGCCGCCGCGGGACGCGGTCGAGTCGTGCCACCAGGACGCCTGCAGCTCGGCCGACTCCCGGGTCGCCCACCCCGGGCGGTTCGATCCGGTGCCGCCCGCGGACTCACCGGCTGCGCGGTGCACCGTGTCGACGAGGGAGGCGTGGCGCTCGCGGTCGGCGTGCTCGATCCGCACCGTGTGCTCGGCCGCGCCAGGCACGTCGCGCAGGGATGCGCCGCGCGGGATGGTCAGACGGACGTCGTCGGCCGCCTTGCCGTAGCCGAACCGGCCGTAGATCGGGTACTCCGCGGCGAAGAGCGCGGACAGGGGTTCGCCTCGTTCCCGGCAGCGGGCCAGGTGCAGGTCGATCATGGCGCTCGCGATACCGCGCCGACGGTGCTGGGGGTGCACGCCCACCCACGTCAAGCCCGCCGTGGGCAGCGTGCCACCCGGGACGGGGAAGCGGCTGAACGGGTACGAGGCGTGCATGGCCGCGAGCTCGGAGCCGGGGCTCGTGCCGCCGTCGACCACGACGCCCACCGCGCGCTCCCACGTCAGCGGTGACGGTTCCTTCTCGATCTCGTCCGGTTCCACCGGCGAGGGGAAGGCCCACGAGTCGACGTGCGTGACGGCGCGGCGGTCGTCGGCGGTGAGCTGGCGGAAGCGGTACCCGTGCGGGGCGGGTGCGTCGATGGTCACGGGCCGATCCTGCCGCCCCGCGCGGTCCGGCGCCAGAGCGGCCGCGGTAGGGTGCGCCGCGTGATCGAGGACGCCGCGACCAGCGCTGCCGAGGAGTACCTGGACGAGGTGCTCGCCGTCGTCGAACGGGTCCCGTCAGGGCGGGCCACGACCTACGGGCTGGTCGCCGAGGCCGTCGCCGAGTTGCTCGGCCGCGGCGGCCCACGCCAGGTCGGCCAGGTCATGGCCCGCGCAGGTTCCGGGGTCGCCTGGTGGCGGGTGGTCAACGCCGCGGGGGCGCCCCCTGCCCACCACCTGGACCGCGCGCTCACCGAGCTGCGCGCCGAGGGCTGCCCCCTGACCCGCGACGGGCGGCGGGTCGACCTGCGCCGCGCCGTCTGGCTTCCCTGACGGTGGTCGCGCCGGGTCGGCCGAGCCGGCGTCGGCCGAGCCTGCGGCTCAGCCGAGCAGGGCCGCCGCCGACGCGGCGTCCCCCTGGACCAGGAGCGTCGTCAGGGCCGTGCTCTCCCAGCGCGCGAGGTCCGCGCGGACCTTCGCCGCGGGCCCCACGAGCGCGATCTCCTCGACGAGCTCGGTCGGCACCGCACGGGCGGCGTCCTCCTTGCGGCCCTCGAGATAGAGCCGCTGCACCTCGTCGGTGACCTCCGCGTACCCGAGGCGGTCGAGGGACGCCTTGTGGAAGTTCGCCTCCTTGGCGCCCATCCCGCCCGCGTAGAGAGCGATGTGGGGGCGGACGACGTCGGCCGCGGACTCGACGTCGTCGCGCACCACGACGGGCACGGTCGCCGCGACCTCGAAGTCCTCGGGCCGGGAGCGCTCGTCGGCTCGCCGCGCGAAGCCCTCGGCCAGCAGCTCGCGGTGCTCCGCGTCCGTGCGGGGCGCGTAGAAGCCTGCCATCCAGCCGTCGGCGATCTCGGCCGCCAGGGCGACGTTCTTCGGGCCCTGCGCCGCGAGCACGATCGGCACCTCCGCCCGCACGGGATGCACCGTCGGCTTGAGCGCCTTGCCGAGACCGGTGGCGCCGGGAGTGTCCGCGGGCAGGGGCAGGTGGTAGAACTCGCCGTCGAACGTGACGGGGCGCTCGCGGGCGATGACCTGGCGCACGATGTCGACGTACTCGCGCGTGCGGGCCAGGGGCCGGCGGTAGGGCTGCCCGTACCAGCCCTCGACGACCTGGGGTCCGGAGGCGCCGAGGCCGAGCACGAACCGCCCGCCGGAGAGGTGGTCCAAGGTGAGCGCCTGCATCGCCGTGGCGGTGGGAGTGCGGGCTGCCATCTGCGCGATCCCCGTGCCGAGCCGCAGCCGGGACGTGTGCGAGCCCCACCACGCGAGCGGGGTGAAGGCGTCGGACCCGTAGGCCTCCGCCGTCCACACGGAGTCGAGCCCGGCGGCCTCGGCCTGCTGCAGAGCCTCCACGATGCCGACCGGTGGCTTGCGGGACCAGTAGCCGGTCTGGATGCCGATGCGCAGGGTGGTCATGGGTCTCCTCGTCGAGTCGTGGTATCTGGGACGTCCGGTCCCGGATACCTCACACCCTAGCCGAGGTGGCGTCGGCGGACGGTGCGTCCGATCCTGAGGAGATGGCCACCTACGACGACGTCGCCCGTCTGGCGCTCGCCCTGCCGGAGACGACGGAGGGCACCTCGCGCGGATGGCGAGTGTGGAAGGTCGCCGGCCGGCAGTTCGTCTGGGAGCGGCCCTTCACGCAGGCGGACCTGCGGCGGTTCGGCGACGAGGCCGTGCCGCCCGGGCCGATCCTCGCGGCCGCCGTCGAGGACCTGGGGGAGAAGGAGGCCGTCCTCGCGGCCCGCCCCGGAAGCCACTTCACCATCGCGCACCTGGACGGGTACGCCGCCGTGCTGGTGCGGCTCGATGTGGTCGACGGCGGCACGCTGGCCGAGACCGTCGAGGACGCCTGGCTGGCGCGAGCCCCGCGTCGGCTGGCCGCCGAGCACGGGCCGTGAAGGAGTGCGGGGCGCCGTTGCCCCGCACCACCAACCTTTCTAGTGCCGCCGACGGCACCGAACAAGGGCTGGACGCGTCCGTTGCCGAATCGACATCAGATGACGTACTCGATGAGCTGCGAGGGGTCCTCGAAGCTCTGCCCGTTGGTCGGCCGCGGCGGGGGTGGCGTCCGCAGGCGTGCCGGGACCCCGACGGCGACGGCGGACGCCGGGACGTCGCGCGTCACGACGGCGTTGGCGCCGATCTTGGCGTCGTGGCCGATCCACAGCGGGCCGAGGATCTTGGCGCCGGAACCGACCATCACCCGGTCGCCGAGGGTGGGGTGCCGCTTGCCCGGGTTCATCGAGCGGCCGCCGAGCGTCACACCGTGGAAGAGCAGGCAGTCGTCGCCGACCTCGGCGGTGGCGCCGATGACGACGCCCATCCCGTGGTCGATGAACAGCCGACGGCCGATGCGGGCACCCGGGTGGATCTCGACGCCGGTGAAGAGCCGGGACGCGAGCGATATCACGCGCGCGAGCAGGCGCAGCGCGGGCTGCTGCCACAGGGCGTGCGCGACGCGGTAGTGCCACACGGCGTGGACGCCGGGGTAGGTCAGGACGACCGCGGCGAGCGAGGTCGCGGCCGGGTCCTGGGCGCGCGCGGTCTCCGCGTCCTCACGGAGGAGGTGGAGGAACGCGCGCGCCGAGGAGCGGTCCATCAGTCCAGCAGGTCCGCGTACAGGATGGTCGACAGGTAGCGCTCGCCGAAGTCGGGGATGATCACGACGATCGTCTTGCCGGCGTTCTCCTCGCGCTGAGCGACCTGCACCGCGGCGGCCAGGGCGGCACCCGAGGAGATCCCGACGAGCAGGCCCTCCTCCTTGGCTGCGCGCTTGGCGAACTCGACGGACGTCTCCGCGTTGATGTCGATGACCTCGTCGTACACCTCGCGGTCGAGGATGTCGGGCACGAAGTTCGCGCCGAGGCCCTGGATCTTGTGCGGACCGGGGGCGCCGCCGTTGAGGATGGCGGACTCCTCGGGCTCGACGGCGATGATCTTGACCTCGGGCTTGCGCTCCTTGAGCACCTGGCCGACGCCGGTGATGGTGCCGCCGGTGCCGATGCCGGAGATGACGATGTCGACGCCGCCGTCGGTGTCCGCCCAGATCTCCTCGGCGGTGGTCTCCCGGTGGACCTTCGGGTTCGCCTCGTTGGCGAACTGGCGGGCCAGGACGGCGCCCGGGCGCTCGGCGGCGATCTTCTCGGCCGCGGAGACGGCACCCTTCATGCCCTCGGCGCCCGGCGTGAGCACGAGCTCGGCACCGTACGCGCGCAGCAGGGCGCGGCGCTCCTTGGACATGGTCTCCGGCATGGTGAGCACGACGTCGTAGCCACGCGCCGCGCCGACCCACGCCAGGGCGATGCCGGTGTTGCCCGAGGTGCCCTCGACGATCGTGCCGCCGGGCTGGAGCTCGCCGGACGCCTCGGCGGCGTCGATGATCGAGACGCCGATGCGGTCCTTGACGGAGTTCGCCGGGTTGTAGAACTCCAGCTTGGCGGCGACCGTCGCGGGAGCGCCCTCGGTGAGTCGGTTGATCTTGACCAGCGGGGTGCGCCCGATGAGCTTCGTCGCGTCGTCGTAGATGGTGGCCATGTGTGATGTTCCTTCGTCAGTTGCGGTGGTGCGGTGGTCGAGGGTGCTGGGCGGCGGTGCCCGACGGGGGCGCGCGCCAGGGAGCGGCGCTGACGTGTCGTCGTGGCGGAGAGGCAGAGTGGGGCGAGCGTCGCACGGTCGCCGCGGCCCGCGTGGCGGGTCAGGCGTGGCGTGGACGCTCTACCGACAGCAGCAGGCCGCCATGAGGGCGCCGCTCACCGGCAGGCGCACGGCGGTGCACGTCCGGGAGGTGGCGGGGAAAGCAGCACGGAGGAACGCGGTGGTGCTCATCGGTTCCTCCCGTGGTCGGCGGCGTGGGCCGTATCGTGTGCTTTCCGGGCGGGCCGGGCAAGGGCCTGCGGCGTCGAGCCTAACGACCCGACGACCGATCGACAAGGCTGGTCCCACTCATCAGCAACCTCGATGAGTCGGACGGCGACTGTGCCACCTGGTGCAGCCGGCTCGCGGCACGCGGCAGGTCCGGCGGCGCCGGCCGGTCGGCGGGCACGGTCAGCAGCGTCGCGAGGTGGTCCGAGGGCTGCCGGTCGTCCTCGTCGGCGGTGAGCGTGAGCACGAGCGGTCGGTCCTTGTCGTGCAGCACGTCCACGAGGCTCACGAACCGCGCCTGCGTGTCGGGGCGGCAGTCGGTGAGGGGCGGGAGGCCGAGCAGCACGAACCGTCGGTAGCGCTCGGCCAGGGACAGCAGGTCCGCGGCAGACACGGGAGCGGCGCACAGGCCCAGGAAGTCGAACCAGAGCGTGCCGCCGTCGACCCGCAGCGCCTCCACCGCGCGACCGCCGGGCAGCGGGACGTCCACGCGGTCCGCCACGTCCGGCGTCTCGAGCGTGCCGGCGGCCAGGACACGGCCGGATCGCCAGCCCTGGGCCACGCGGCCGTCGTCGGGCGCGAGGGTGCGGAAGTCCGTGGGGCCGGCGACCTCGATCACGGCCAGGGACTCCTCGACCATCTCGACGAGCGGCTCGGCGAGATGGTGGTAGAGCGGCGACGGCAACAACCCGTGCGGCGGGTAGTTCGACGTCGCGACGACGGTGACGCGCCGTGCGAGGAGCGCGCGCAGGGCACGGGTGAGGAGCATGGCGTCGCCGGGGTCGTGCAGGTGGAGCTCGTCGAAGCAGAGGGTGCGGGCGTCGCCGAGCAGCGCGTCGAGCGCGCGCTCCATGGCCTTCTCGCGCCCGGTGCGGGCCCACACCTCGGCGTGCAGCGCCCGGTAGAACTCGTGGAAGTGGAAGCGGGGACCGCCGGCCGCCGCGTGGAAGGTGTCGAGCAGCCAGGTCTTGCCGCGGCCCACCGGTCCCCACAGGTAGACGCCGTCCCCGCGCCCGCCGGTGCGCAGCAGCTCCTCCAGCCGGCCGGCGGCCACCCGCTGTGCGGGGGAGAGGACGAAGCCGGAGCCGGCGGCCGCGTCGAGGATCGGGTGCACCGTCCGAACCTACGGCGTGGGGGGGGGGCCGCGGCCCCGCCCGCGGCCCGCCCGCCCCCCCGCCGC
>NZ_JBLUNY010000016.1:7364-44820 GCF_048065335.1 Isoptericola maris
CTACGGCGTCGGCCCCGATCCTGCCAGGACCGGGGCCGACGCCGCGAGCAGGTCAGGCTGCCGAGCACTCCGTGGAGATGGCGCTCGGATCGCCGTTGCCGATGAATCCGAACGACGTGGACGCGCCGGCCGCGAGGCTGCCGTTCCAGTCGACGTTCGAGACGGTGCTGCCGGACACCGACCCGTTCCACGCCTGGTTGATCGTCGCGCCGTCGACGACGACGTCCCAGCCGTCGATCGCCGCGTCGCCGGCGGTCACGGTCACGTCGGCCTGGTAGCCGCCGGACCACGAGTTGGTGATGGTCGCCTCGGCGGTGCAGTCACCGCCGGTGCCGTCGCCCGGGTCCTCGCCGTCACCGGGGTCCTCGCCGTCGCCCGGGTCTTCACCGTCACCGGGGTCTTCACCGTCACCGGGGTCTTCGCCGTCGCCCGGGTCCTCACCGTCGGCGGGGCCGTCGCCGACGATGTCCCCGCCACCGATGTTGATGTCGGAGCACAGGTAGTACGGCTGGTCGGCGTGGCTCGCCTGCCAGACGGTGTAGAGCACCGCGCGGCCGTCGTAGCCGGTCAGGTCCACCTCGGCCTGGTACGGCGACGTGGTCGGGTAGGAGTCCGTCACCTGCAGTAGGTCGAGGTCGTCCCAGCCGAGACGCTCGGTCGTGGGGTCGAAGCTGGGCTTCGAGACGTAGATCCGCAGGTAGTCCGCGCCGTGGTTCGCGCCGTCGGTGAGGGTGAGCGTGAACTGGTGGTCGACGCCGGTGGCGTACCAGCCGCCGGGCGTGTCGAGGTAGTCGTACCGCCCGCCCTCGGTCTGACCGCCGGAGCAGAGCTGGCCGTCGGGGATGAGCTCCTCGTGCCGGTGGTTGATGCCTTCGTGGTACAGGCCGTTCCAGTTCCACATGGCGGCCGGCTCGGCCTGCCAGGCGCCCCAGCACATCGGGTCGATCTCAGCCATCTCGGGGTTCAGGTGATCGTCGCCCCACCGCTCGAGGCAGCCGTAGTTGCGGGTGGGCGGGTCGGTGACCGAACCGTGGGCGGCGGCCGAGCTCGCGCCCACCGTGGCGACGGCCACGAACGCGAGTGGCGCGACGAGGGCGGCGGAGGCGGCCATCGCCGCCTTGCGCCATCGGGTTGTGCGGGACATCGGTGTCCTCCTGATGCTCGTGCGGCGGCCGCACGAGGCGGCCCGAACAGATGCCATCAGGCCACGCGGGACGCCTCCGGCGCCATGATCGAACCGTTTAGGTTACCGAGGCGATCGAATTGCCTGGCGGTGCCCGGGATGCAGCGAAGCCCAGGCCGGCACGCTGGCTGACCTGGGCTTCGACAGGGAGAGCGGGCGACGGGAATCGAACCCGCGTCATCAGTTTGGAAGACTGAGGCTTTACCATTAAGCTACGCCCGCACGTGCCCGACGGCACAGCACCGGTAGGTGCCGCATGCGTCGGGATGCGGGCGCCAGCCTAGCAAAGACTCGGCGGTGCTCCGGGGCACTAGACTTGCGCCGGGCCTGCCGTCCTCGGGCGGACAGGTACCTCGGGGTGTGGCGCAGCTTGGTAGCGCATCTGCTTTGGGAGCAGAGGGTCGCAGGTTCAAATCCTGTCACCCCGACCAGTTCTGACCTGCGACGACGTGGTGGGGTCCGGCCTCGGTCAGAAGACGAGCACCAGGACCGTGCCGCCCAGGCCGAGCAGCGACGTCCCCGCGCAGACCAGCGCGATGCGACGGCCGTGCCTCAGGCGGGGGACCTCCTGCCGCAGGTGCGCCTGCGTCCGGCGGGCGTGGCGGCTCGCGAACCACCACGCCGGGGGAGTGAGCAGGAGGGCGACACCGGCCACGGCCAGGGCGTGGGTGCCCCGGACCGCAGGGAAGACCTGCATCGTCACCAGTGCCGCCGCCGCGAACGACAGCACGGAGCGCCGCCACGCCAGCTCGGTGCGCTCGGCGGCCAGCCCGCGTCCGGGCCGGTGGGGACCTTCGGCCTCGCTCATTTCAGCAGCAGCGCCAGCAGGACCAGGATGCCCACCACGGTCACCGACGTCACGAGCAGGAGGCCGGTGAACCCGCCCGGCAGCGGGGCCTCCTCACGCATGGCGCGCTCCGTGCGCGCCCACTCGACCGCCGCCAGCACGGGCACTGCCGACCCGGCGACCAGCAGCACGATCGCCGCGGCGAGGCGCAGGTGGGGTTCCATCGGCAGGTCGAGCGCCTCGAGCGCCGTCCCGCCGGCGACGAGCCCGAGCGACGTACGGATCCAGGCGAGGACCGTGCGTTCGTTCGCCAGGGAGAACCGGGCGTCGGGCTCGGTGCCCCGGGAGTACACCCAGCGCGGGAAACGTTCGGCGGCCATCAGGCTCCTCCCGGTGTCTCGGCTGGGCGTCCCGCCGCCATCCTGGCACCCGGGCACCGCCCGCACCATCGGGTCCTAGCGACCTGCGGCAACCGCGGCAGTCGCGTCCGCACCGATGAGGTCGGCGGTGATCTGCGCGGCGGCCCAGGTGCCCTCGGCGGCGGCCGTCGAGACCTGGGCGGTCAGGTTGGTGGCGTTGCCCGCCACCCAGACGCCCGGGACGGAGCTGCGGCCGGTCGCGTCCGCGACGAGGTGCTCGCCCTGGCCGGACGGATGCGGTGCGGTCTCGAGGCCGAGCTGCCCGACGACGTCGGCCCGGGCGCGCATCGTCGTCGCGACGGCGAGGGCGTCGAGCGCGACGGCCGTGCCGTCGACGAGCACGACGCCGGTCAGCCGGCCGTCCCGGGCCGTCACCTCGCGGACCTTGCCTGTCGCCACCGTGACCCCGCGGGCCGCGAGCTTCGCGGCGTCCTCCGGTGACGGCTCCGGCGCGGTGTGCGCCAGCAGGACCACCTGGTCGCTCCACTGGCTGAAGAGCAGCGCCTGGTGCGCGGCCGTCGGGCCGGAGGCGAGGACGCCGATGCGCCGGTCGCGCACCTCGTAGCCGTGGCAGAACGGGCAGTGCACCACGTCGCGTCCCCAGTGCTCGGCCAGCCCGGGCACGTCGGGCAGCTCGTCGACGAGGCCGGTCGTCACGAGCAGGCGCCGGGCGCGGGAGACCCTCCCGTCGTCGAGCGTGACCGCGAAGGGGTGCGTGCCGCCGTCGTCCCGGACGACCTGGGCCGCGCGCCCGTCCACGATCTGCCCGCCGTAGCCGCGAACCTCGGCGCGGCCCGTCGCGACCAGCTCGGCCGGTGCGACGCCCTCGCGCCCGAGGAGCCCGTGCACGCCGGCCGCGGGGGCGTTGCGAGGCTCGCCCGCGTCGATCACGGCGACCCTCCACCGGGCGCGGGCGAGCGTGAGGGCACCGCTCAGCCCGGCGGCGCCGCCACCGATCACCAGTACGTCGTACGTCGTGTCCAGATTCTCGTCCATGTGCCCCAGCGTGCGCCCGACCCAGGTCGGGCAGCAAGGCGCGTTGCCGATATGGCAAAGTGTTGGGTATGGACGATGACGAACCGGCACCCGGCCCGACCCACGACCACGAGCCAGACGGGGCGCCCGACGACCTCGCCGCGGCGCTGGGCACCGTCGGGCCGCGGCTGCGGAGCCTCCGGCAGGCGCGGGAGGTCACGCTCGCCGCGCTCTCGGCCAGCACGGGCATCTCGGCGAGCACGCTGTCCCGGCTGGAGTCGGGAGCGCGCCGGCCGTCGCTCGAGCTGCTGCTCCCGTTGGCCCGCGCGCACGGCGTCACCCTCGACGACCTGGTGGACGCCCCGACGACCGGAGACCCGCGGGTGCACCTCAAGCCGGTGACGGCCCACGGGCTCACGATGATCGCCCTGACGCCCGGATCGCCCGAGATCGGGGCCTACAAGATGATCCTCGAGGCTGACGCGCGCACCACCCCCGACCCGCGCACGCACGAGGGGTACGAGTGGCTCTACGTGCTCACCGGCCGGCTCCGACTCGTGCTCGGTCACCACGACGTCGTCATGGGGCCGGGGGAGGCCGCCGAGTTCGACACCCGGGTGCCGCACTGGTTCGGTCCCGCCGCGGGCGAGGCCGTGGAGCTGCTCAGCCTCTTCGGCAAGCAGGGGCAGCGGGCGCACACCCGTGTGCGTCCGAAGCGCTCGACGGCCGAACCGTGAGCACGGCGTGCTTGCGGCGTGGCACATCCCACCGCTGACGGCACGTCGACGCCGAGCCGTGTGGCGTATGATCGATGGGTTGCCCGTGCGCCCGTCGTACCGGGCTTTGCACGATCGCAGCACCGCACGACCGCACAGCATCCAGCGCCGCAGCAACCAGCCCGGCTCCTACCGGCGAGACGCGCGCGCACGCACCCGACACGTTGGAGACCATCGAAGTGAAGAGCGCCGTCGAGACCCTGGACCCCACCAAGGTCAAGCTGACCGTCGAGGTGGAGTACGACGAGCTCAAGCCGAGCATCGACCACGCCTACAAGCACATCGCGGAGCAGGTGAACATCCCCGGCTTCCGCAAGGGCAAGGTCCCCCCGCGCATCATCGACCAGCGGGTCGGCTGGGGTGCCGTCGTCGAGCACGCCGTGAACGAGGGCCTGTCGGGCTTCTACCGCGACGCCGTGAACGAGACCGAGCTGCGTCCCCTGGGCCAGCCCGAGGTCGAGGTCACCGAGATCCCGGAGAAGGCGGGCGAGGGCCAGCTGGCGTTCGTCGCCGAGGTCGAGATCCGTCCCGAGGTGACGCTGCCCGACCTGGCCGGCATGGAGCTGACCGTCGAGTCGACCGAGGTCGCCGACGCCGACGTGGACGAGCGCCTCGAGTCCCTGCGCGAGCGCTTCGGCACCCTGGTGGGCGTCGACCGCCCCGCCGTCGAGGGCGACTACGTCGTCATCGACCTCCGTGCCGTCATCGGCGACGAGGAGATCGACTCGGTCTCCGGCGTCTCGTACCAGATCGGCGCCGGCAACATGCTCGAGGGCCTGGACGAGGCCCTCACCGGCCTGTCCGCCGACGAGACCACGACCTTCACCTCGAACCTCGCCGGTGGCGAGCACGCGGGCGACGAGGCGACCGTCACGGTCACCGCGACCTCCGTCAAGGAGCGCGAGCTGCCCGAGGCCGACGACGACTTCGCCCAGATGGCGTCGGAGTTCGACACCCTCGACGAGCTCAAGGCCGACCTGCGTGAGCAGGTGGCGTCGTCCAAGACCTCGACCCAGGCCGTCGCAGCCCGCGACGCCCTGCTCGAGAAGCTTCTCGAGGCCGTCGAGATCCCGGTGCCGCAGGGCGTCGTGGAGGCCGAGGTGCACCGCCACCTCGAGCAGGAGGGCCGGCTCGAGGACGACGAGCACCGCGCCGAGGTCACCGTGGACGCCACGAAGGCGATCACCAACCAGATCCTGCTCGACACCCTCGCCGAAGAGCTCAAGGTGCAGGTCGGCCAGGGCGAGCTCATCGAGTACCTCGTGCAGGCCTCGCAGCAGTACGGCATGGAGCCGCAGCAGTTCATCCAGACCCTCGACCAGGGCGGGCAGATCCCCGCGATGGTCGGCGAGGTCGCGCGCTCCAAGGCGCTCGCGGTGGCACTGCGGGACATCGAGGTCAAGGACTCCGAGGGCAACGTGGTGGACCTGACCGAGTTCATCGGCACCGCCGAGGACGACGAGGCCGAGGCCGCCGCGGCCGAGGACGCCGCCGTCGAGGCGGACGCCGACACGGACGAGCCCGCCGAGAACGAGGCGACCGAGGACCAGGCCAAGGCCTGACCCTCTCGCCGACGACGACGGCCCGCACCTCCCGCACGGAGGTTGCGGGCCGTCGTCGTCCCACCCGGGGACGGGGCCTGTGCGCCAGCAGCGAAACATGTGCGCCAGCAGCGAAACAGGCCGCACCAGGGACTCTTCGTGCCGGTCGGGCGCGTTAGGGTCGAGCGACAGCGAACTGAAGGAGACGGACGTGAACGACCTGCTGCAGGTGGACCAGGCGGCGCCGGTGGCCCGGTCCGAGGGACAGGGCCTCGGCCTCAACGACTCCATCTACAACCGGCTCCTCAAGGAGCGCATCATCTGGCTGGGTTCGGAGGTGCGCGACGACAACGCCAACGCGATCTGCGCCCAGCTGATGCTCCTGGCGGCCGAGGACCCTGACAAGGACATCTACCTCTACATCAACTCGCCCGGTGGCTCGATCACGGCGGGCATGGCGATCTACGACACGATGCAGTTCATCCAGCCCGACGTGGCCACCGTGGCCATGGGCATGGCGGCATCGATGGGACAGTTCCTGCTGTCCTCGGGCGCGCGGGGCAAGCGCTACATCACGCCCCATGCCCGCGTGCTGATGCACCAGCCCTCGGGTGGCGTCGGCGGTACCGCCACCGACGTGCGCATCGGTGCCCAGCTGATCATGCACATGAAGAAGGTGCTCGCCGAGCTCACGGCCGAGCAGACCGGCAAGCCGCTCGAGCAGATCCTCAAGGACAACGACCGCGACAGCTGGTTCACGGCGCAGGAGGCGCTGGAGTACGGCTTCGTCGACCGCGTCGTCGAGACGGCGTCGTCGGTCTCCGGTGGCGGTGGCACGAACGCCGACTGAGACCACCCCACCGACCCCGGTCGCAAGACCCTTCCTGTTCCGAGGAGAACCATGAGCTACTCGCCCGAGTACCAGTTCGCGATGACGGCGGAGCGCCTCGCCGGGAACGCCGGCCGCCCTGGCGGCGTGGCGATGCCCAACGGCGCGCCGACGTCGCGCTACGTGCTGCCCCAGTTCGAGGAGCGCACGCCGTACGGGTTCAAGCGCCAGGACCCCTACACCAAGCTGTTCGAGGACCGCATCATCTTCTTGGGCGTCCAGGTCGACGACGCGTCGGCGGACGACGTGATGGCGCAGCTGCTGGTCCTGGAGTCCCAGGACCCCGACCGCGACATCATGATCTACATCAACTCGCCGGGCGGGTCGTTCACGGCCATGACCGCGCTGTACGACACGATGCAGTTCATCAAGCCGCAGATCCAGACCGTCTGCCTCGGGCAGGCGGCGTCGGCGGCCGCCGTGCTGCTGGCCGCGGGGCAGAAGGGCAAGCGTCTGGCGCTGCCCAACGCCCGCGTCCTCATCCACCAGCCGGCGATGGAGAACGGTGGCTACGCGCAGGCGTCCGACATCGAGATCCACGCCAACGAGCTGATCCGCATGCGGGAGTGGCTCGAGGACACCCTGGCGATGCACACCGGCAAGGACGTCCAGGAGATCCGCGACGACATCGAGCGGGACAAGATCCTCACCGCCGCGGCCGCGAAGGACTACGGCCTGGTCGACCAGGTGCTCGAGTCCCGCAAGGTCCTGCAGCAGATCGAGCGCTGACGGGCTTTCGAGGCGCCGTCGATGCACGCCGACCCGGGTCGCCGACAGCTCGTCGGCGACCCGGGGCGCGCCACACCCGGGCCACCGTACAGACAAGTCGGCCTGCGTAGTGTGGAATGGACGAAGGACCTGCACGAGACAAGGAGGCCCGAGGTGGCTCGTATCGGTGACGGCGCAGACCTGCTCAAGTGCTCGTTCTGCGGCAAGTCTCAGAAACAGGTCAAGAAGCTCATCGCCGGACCGGGCGTGTACATCTGTGACGAGTGCATCGACCTGTGCAACGAGATCATCGAGGAGGAGCTCGGCGAGGCCACCGAGGTCGGGATGACCGAGCTGCCCAAGCCTCGTGAGATCTTCTCGTTCCTCGAGCAGTACGTGATCGGGCAGGAGCCGGCGAAGCGCGCCCTCGCCGTCGCGGTCTACAACCACTACAAGCGGGTGCAGGCCGCGCCGCCGGCGAAGGACGACGACTCCATCGAGATCTCGAAGTCCAACATCCTGCTGATAGGTCCCACGGGGACCGGCAAGACGTACCTGGCGCAGACGCTCGCCAAGATGCTCAACGTCCCGTTCGCCATCGCGGACGCCACGGCCCTCACCGAGGCGGGCTACGTGGGCGAGGACGTCGAGAACATCCTGCTCAAGCTCATCCAGGCCGCCGACTACGACGTCAAGAAGGCCGAGACGGGCATCATCTACATCGACGAGGTCGACAAGGTCGCCCGCAAGGCGGAGAACCCCTCGATCACGCGTGACGTGTCCGGCGAGGGCGTCCAGCAGGCGCTGCTGAAGATCATCGAGGGCACCAGCGCCTCGGTGCCGCCGCAGGGCGGCCGCAAGCACCCGCACCAGGAGTTCATCCAGATCGACACGTCGAACGTGCTGTTCATCGTGGCCGGCGCCTTCGCGGGGCTGGACGACATCATCGCCTCGCGGGCACGCAAGCGCGGCATCGGCTTCTCCGCACCGATGGAGTCTGGCGGGCAGGAGGACCTCTTCTCGGAGGTCCGCCCCGAGGACCTGCACAAGTACGGCCTGATCCCGGAGTTCATCGGCAGGCTCCCTGTCATCGCCTCGGTCTCCCCGCTCGACCGCGAGGCGCTCGTGCGGATCCTGACCGAACCCCGCAACGCGCTCGTCAAGCAGTACCAGCGGATGTTCGAGATCGACGGTGTCCGCCTGGAGTTCGCGGACGACGCCATCGACGCCATCGCTGAGCAGGCGCTGCTGCGGGGCACGGGTGCCCGAGGACTGCGCGCCATCATGGAGGAGGTCCTCCAGCAGGTGATGTTCGACGTCCCCAGCCGTGACGACGTCGAGGGCGTGGTCGTCACGCGCGACGTGGTCGAGGAGAACGTGAACCCGACCATCGTCCCGCGGTCCTCGGGGCCGGTCCGCAACCGGAAGTCCGCCTGACGGCCGAGGTCACATCCCGGTCAGGTGCACCGGCCGCCGCGTCGCGATCGTAGGATCGAGGCATGGTCCAGCCCTTCGACGAAGCGCCCGTCCCCGAGACCGGTCGTGCGCTGCCGGCCGAGATCCTCGCGCTGCGCAGCACCATCGACAACATCGACGCTGCGCTCGTCCACCTGCTGGCCGAGAGGTTCCGAGCGACAGAACGGGTCGGTGAGCTCAAGGCGACGGACGGACTGCCGCCCGCGGACCCGCAGCGGGACCGCCAGCAGATCGACCGGCTCAAGACGATCGCGTCGGGCGCGGGTCTGGATCCGCAGTTCGCCGAGGAGTTCCGCAACTTCATCGTCTCCGAGGTGATCCGGCACCACGAGCGGATCGCGGCGGACCACGCCGCGGGACGACGCGCGGGAAACGCGCCGCCGCTCGACACCTACAGTTGAAGAGCTCGGGGGAGGGGTCCGTCCACCTGAGGTGACCGGCTGTTCGTGGAGCGCGAAACGACCCTCTCCACGGGCGGTCGCGGGTGGCGCGCCGCCGGGATCCGTCGCACGCTGGGAGGCACAGTCGACGGACCCAAGGGGGATCCTGCATGACGATCGAATGGCTCAAACCTCTCGTCGGCCATCCGGGCCCGTTCGCGACCGTCTACCTTGACGCGACGCGTGCGGCCGAGGCCGGGGATCGGGACGTGGCGAACCGCTGGCGCTCGGTGCGGCGGATGCTGACCAAGCAGGGCACACCGGATGCCGTGCTGAGTGATCTCGACGAGGCGGTCGACCGCCCCACACGGGTGCCAGGACCGCACGGCCGCGTGCTCATCGCCGACTCCGAAGGCGTCCTGGTGGACCGGGTCCTGCGGGAGCCGCCGGCGGTCATGGCGGGCGTCTGGCACCCGGTGCCGTCGCTGCTGCAGGCAGCGCGTTCTGCGGACCAGGCGGTGGACGCGCTCTGCGTCGCCGTCGACCGCCAGGGCGCGGACTTCTGCGTCCTGGACGGCGAAGGCCATCCCGTGGGAGAGGTGGAGACGTTCGAGGGCTCGCACGACGAGGTCTCCAAGACGTCCAGCACCCGCACCAAGCGGGCCACGATCGAGTCCCGTGCGGAGGACTCATGGCGCCGCAACGCTGAGGCCGTCGCGGGCGAGATCGGACGCCGCGCGTCCGCGGACCAGCCCGAGATGATCGTGATCACGGGCGACGTCCGGGCGGTCAACCTGGTCCGTGGAGAGCTCGGGCAGGACGCGGCCCGGATCACGGTCGAGGTGCCGGGCGGCGGCCGCGGAGGGTCCGGGGTCCACCCGGGGGCTTTCGCGGCAGCGGCGGCCGACGCCCTCGAGTCGTTCCGGGAGCGTCGTCGCGAGCGCGTCCTGGCCGAGCTCCGCGAAGGACTCGGCCGCGACGCGGGTGCGGTCACGAGCGTGGACGACGTGGTCGAGATGCTCTCGCGCGGTCAGGTCAAGCACCTCGTGCTGTCCGAGCAGCTCGCCGACGACGCGGCACGCGCCCTGCGGTCCTGGAGCGACGGCGAGACCAACGGGGCCGCGACGGGCGGCCTGCTCGGCGGGCGCAACCTGTGGATCGGCCCGGAGCCACTGCACATCGGTGTCGCGAAGGCCCAGCTCGAGGGCCTGGGTGTCACGGACGGGCTCGAGGAGCTACCGGCGGCGTCGGCTCTCCTGCGCGCCGCCGTGGCGCAGGACGCGGGGCTCGTGTTCGCGCCCGAGGGATCGGTCGAGCTCATGGACGGCGTCGGTGCGACGCTGCGGTGGCACGACGACGGCACGCCGCACGAGTCCGCGGACTCGATGAGCGGTGACAGCGGGCGTCGCAACACGCTCTGACGAGGAACGGACGCCGGGGCGGCACGCAGATCGCGTGCCGCCCCGGCGTCCGTCGTGTGCGCCCGGTGGTGTCAGCCGCGCGGCTTCTTGGCCGGCGGCTCGCCCAGCTCGGAGGCGGTGACGACGATGCCACCCTGCACGTCCGGGTCACCCTGCCCCTCGGTCGCCTCGACGAGCTCGAGCGGGCCCTCGACGCGACCGGCGCCGCGCACGTCGCCGATCGCCGACTCGACGCCGGGCAGCAGCGCCACCGGCACGGCCACGGTCCCCGAGAGGATCGGGGTCCGCATGGAGACCTTCGCCGCGGACTTGACCTTGCGCAGCGCGGCGAGCGCGTTGCCGGCGGCGGTGAGGTCCAGCGGGTCCGCACCCACTGCGGCCGACCGCAGGGGCTCCGCCGTCGGCCACGGAGCCCGGTGCACCGAACCGGTGCGCCACCAGGACCAGACCTCCTCGGTGGCGAAGGGGATGTACGGCGCGAGCAGGCGGAGCATGACGTCGAGCGCGAGCGCGAGGGCGGTGCGCGCGGAGACCGTCTCGGCGCTGAGGGCGTCGGCGGAAGCCCCGGCCCCGTACGCGCGGTCCTTGACGAGCTCGAGGTAGTCGTCGCAGAACGCCCAGAAGTACGACTCGGTCAGCTCGAGCGCGCGGGTGTGGTCGTACGCCTCGAGCGCCGCGGTGGCCTGGTCGACGACGTCGGCCAGGCCGGCGAGCATCGCCCGGTCCAGCTGCACGGTCACGGCAGCCGGGTCGAGGGTGATCTCGCCCGCGCCGGTCTCCGGGTCGACGCCGAAGGTCAGGGCGAACTTGGAGGCGTTGAGGACCTTGATGGCCAGACGACGGCCGATCTTCATCTGCCCGACCTCGAACGCGGCGTCCGTGCCGAGCCGTGCGGCGGCCGCCCAGTAGCGCACCGCGTCCGAGCCGTGCTCGACGAGCAGGTCCATCGGGGTGACGACGTTGCCCTTGGACTTGGACATCTTCTTGCGGTCCGGGTCGAGGATCCAGCCGCTGATGGCGGCGTTCTTCCACGGCAGCACGCCGCACTCGAGGTGCGAGCGCACCACGGTGGAGAACAGCCAGGTACGGATGATGTCCTGGCCCTGGGGGCGCAGGTCCATCGGGTACACGCGCTCGAAGAGGTCCGTGTCCCGCTCCCAGCCGGCCACGATGAGCGGCGTCAGCGAGGACGTCGCCCACGTGTCCATGACGTCGGCGTCTCCGACGAACCCGCCCGGCTCGCCGCGCTGCGACTCGTCGTAGCCGGCGGGTGCCTGGGAGGTGGGGTCCACCGGGAGCTCGGCGGCCGACGGCGTGATCGGGTGGTCGTGGTCGATCTCGCCCGAGTCGAGCACCGGGTACCAGACAGGGACCGCCACGCCGAAGAACCGCTGGCGCGAGACCAGCCAGTCGCCGTTGAGGCCACCCACCCAGTTCTCGTAGCGCACGCGCATGAAGTCGGGGTGGAAGTCGAGCTCCTTGCCGCGGGCCAGCAGCTCGGACTTGAGGTCGCGGGTGGTCCCGCCGGTGCTCCACTCGCGGCCGCCGTTGCGGATGTACCACTGGCGCGACGTGACGATCTCGAGAGGCTTGTCGCCCTTCTCGTAGAAGTTCGTCATGCGCTGCGTGGGCTTCGGCTCGCCGTCCAGGTCGCCGGAGTCGACGAGCGCCTCCACGACGGCCTTGCGGGCGCTGAAGGTGGTCTTGCCGGCAAGGCCCTCGGCGTAGAGCCCGGCACCGGGCCCGTCGGCGATCCACTCCGGCGTCTCGCGGTGCAGCCGCCCGTCACGCCCGACGACGGAGCGCGTCGGCAGCTGCAGCTCGCGCCACCACTGCACGTCGGTCAGGTCGCCGAAGGTGCAGCACATCGCGATGCCGGCACCCTTGTCCATCGCGGCCGCCGGGTGCGCCAGGACGGGGATCTCGACGCCGAAGAGGGGCGACGTCACCGTGGTGCCGAAGAGGTGCTGGTAGCGCTCGTCGTCCGGGTGGGCGATGAGGGCGACCACGGCGGGCAGCAGCTCGGGCCGGGTCGTCTCGATGTAGACGGGCTCGGTGGTGGTGCCCGCCGCCCCGGTGCGGTGGAAGGCCACCCGGTGGTAGTGGCCGGGGTACTCGCGCGCCTCGAGCTCGGCCTGGGCCACGGCCGTCTGGAACGTCACGTCCCACAGGCCCGGCGCCTCGGCCTGGTAGGCCTCGCCACGCTCGAGGTTGCGCAGGAACGCCCGCTGGCTCGCGGCACGCGACGTCGCGTCGATGGTCTGGTAGGTCTGCGACCAGTCGACGCTGAGGCCGAGCCGGCGCCACAGCTCCTCGAACTGGCGCTCGTCGTCGGCGGTGAGGCGCTCGCAGAGCTCGATGAAGTTGCGGCGGCTGATCGGGACCTGGTCGGCAGGCTTGACGGCCTTGCCCTCGGTCCCGGCGTGCGGGGGCTCGAAGCCCTCGACATACGGCAGCGACGGGTCGCACCGCACACCGTAGTAGTTCTGCACCCGGCGCTCGGTGGGCAAGCCGTTGTCGTCCCACCCCATCGGGTAGAAGACCTCCTTGCCCCGCATGCGCTGGAACCGGGCGATCACGTCGGTGTGGGTGTAGCTGAACACGTGACCGACGTGCAGCGAGCCGGAGACGGTGGGCGGCGGGGTGTCGATCGAGTAGACCTGCTCGCGCGTCGCGGTGCGGTCGAAGGCGAAGGTGCCCTCGGCCGACCAGCGCTCGTCGAACTTCTGCTCGAGCCCGTCGGTGCTGACCTTGTCCGGTACCTCCCGGACCACCGCGCGCACGACGTCGCCGGCCTGGCCGGTACCGGTGGTGGGTGCGGAGGTCTGTGCGGGCGCCGCGTCGGACTGCGCGCGGGCCCCGGTGCTCGGGAAGTCGCTCATGGTCAGTCATTGTCCCAGATCGCGTCCCGTCCTCGTCACGGCTTCCGGACCGCGAAATTCTCTGACTAAGATCAGAGGTATGGCAACTCCGCGTCCGTCGCCCGCCGCCGTCGAGCAGCCGGACCTGCCCGACCACGTCGAGGTCGTCCGCCGCTTCAACCGCAGCTATACCCAGCGCATCGGTGTGCTGGAAGAGTCCTTCCTGGGCCTCGGCATGCCGCTCGGGACCGCCCGGCTCCTCTACGAGATCGGTGCGGAGGCCGGCACGACGCGCGACCTGCGGGCTCGCCTCCACCTGGACTCCGGCTACCTGAGCCGCCTGCTGCGGCGGCTGGAGGCGGACGCGCTGGTGGTCGTCGGGCCCGACCCGGACGACCGTCGTCGTCGTCGCGTCGAGCTCACCCCCGCGGGGCGGCGGGCGTGGGCCGAGCTCGAACGACGCTCGGCCGAGCGCGCGGAGAACCTGGTCGCGCCCCTGACCGGCCGCCAGCGGGCCCGGCTGGCCGCCGCGCTCGCGGAGGCCGACCTCCTGGTCCGTGCGGCGACCGTGCGGATCGAGGAGGTCGACCCGGCGGGCGCCGCGGCGCTCGCTGCGGTCCGGTCCTACGTCGCCGAGCTCGACGAACGGTTCCCCCGCGGGTTCGCGGTCGGGGACCTCACCGCGGGCACGGAGCGGCTGCGGCGACCCGACGGCGCCTTCATGGTCGCCACCAGCGACGGGGTGCCCGCCGCCTGCGGCGGGGTCCAACCGCTCGGCGGTGGCGTCGGCGAGATCAAGCGCATGTGGGTGCACCCGGGATGGCGTGGCGCCGGCCTCGGGTCGCGGCTGCTGCGGCACCTGGAGGGTGTCGCGCGCGACCTGGGCCACAGCGCCGTGCGCCTCGACACGCACGGGTCCCTCACCGAGGCCGTCGGGATGTACCGCCGGGCGGGCTACCGGGAGATCGAGCGCTACAACGACAACCCCTACGCCGAGCACTTCTTCGCCAAGGGCCTGCACTGACGTCCCGGCCGCCCACCGTCGGCGCCGGGGGATAGGCTCGGGAGCATGGCTTCTGATCTCACCGTCGGCTACGCCGCGATGCTCGAGCAGTTCCACCCCACCGAGGTCGTCGACCTCTCGGCGTACGCGGAGGAGCACGGCTTCTCCGGGGTGATGGCGGCGGACCACTTCCAGCCGTGGGTGCCGCAGCAGGGGCACGCCGCGTTCGTGTGGAACGTCCTGAGCGCCCTGGGCGAGCGCACCCGGGGGGACCTGGGTCCGGGGGTCACCGCACCGACGTTCCGGTGGCACCCCGCCATGGTGGCCCAGGCGTCCGCGACCCTCGCCGCGATGTACCCGGGCCGGCACTGGCTCGGCCTCGGCTCCGGCGAGGCGCTCAACGAGCACGTCACCGCGGGCTACTGGCCGGAGGCTCCGGAGCGCATCAACCGGATGTTCGAGGCGATCGACATCATCAAGAAGCTCTTCACCTCCGGGTTGGAGGGCAAGGACGTCAAGCACTCCGGCCAGTTCTACAAGATGGAGTCCACCCGGCTGTGGACCATGCCGGAGGTCGCCCCGGAGATCCTGGTCGCCACCGCAGGCCCGGTGACCGCGAAGCGTGCCGGCAAGCACGCCGACGGGCTGATCACCGTCGGCGCCCCGCTGGAGAAGATCGAGATGCTGTTCGGCCGTTTCGACGCCGGTGCGCGCGAGGTGGGTCGCGACCCCGAGCCGATGCCCAAGGTGCTGCAGGTGCACATGTCGTGGGCCGAGACGGACGAGGAGGCCATGGCGAACGCCATGACCGAGTGGCCCAACGGCGGCATGAAGTTCCCCAAGGCGGACATCCGCTCTCCGCACGACTTCGCGCAGATGGCCAAGCTGGTGCGGCCGGAGGACTTCGAGGGTCGCATGGTCGTCTCCGCCGACCCGGACAAGCACCGCGAGGCGATCCAGAAGTACGTCGACCTCGGCTTCGACCGCATCTACCTGCACAACGTGGGCCGCAACCAGCGCGAGTGGATCGAGACCTTCGGCCGCGAGGTGCTGCCGAAGCTCGTCCGGTGACAGCGCCCGACGGCGAGGCGCAGGTCTTGCGGGACGCACGCCTCGAGGTGTGGGCACCGGCAGGGCTCGGTGAGGTGCGGCCGGGAGACGACCTTGCCATGCTCGTCGGAGACCTGCTCGCAGGTGAGGCGCTCGCGGAGGGTGACGTCGTCGTCGTCACCTCCAAGATCGTGTCGAAGTCCGAGGGCAGGGTCGTCCGAGCCGCCGACCGCGAGCAGGCGATCACCGACGAGACGGTGCGGGTCGTGGCCGTGCGAGAGCGTCCCGGCGGGCTGCCGCCGCTGCGGATCGTGGAGAACCGTCTCGGGCTCGTGATGGCCGCGGCCGGCGTGGACGCCTCGAACACCCCGGAGGGCACGGTGCTCCTGCTGCCCCTGGACCCCGACGCCTCGGCCCGGACGCTGCGGGCCGCGCTGCGGCGACGGTTCGGGATCGACCGCCTGGGCGTGGTGGTGACCGACACCGCTGGGCGGCCGTGGCGCGACGGGGTCGCCGACATCGCGATCGGTGCCGCGGGGCTGCAGGTCGTGGACGACCTGCGCGGCGGCACGGACGCCCACGGCCGACCGCTCTCGGCCACCGTCACCGCGGTGGCCGACGAGATCGCCGCAGCCTCGGAGCTGGTGCGAGGCAAGGCGACCGGACGCGCCGTCGCCGTCGTGCGTGGCGTCGGGCGGTATGTGTTGCCCGGTGGCGATCCGGACGGCGACGGAGCCGGTGCGCGCACGCTGGTGCGGGGCGGACCGGACGATCTCTTCCGCGAGGGGACGGCCGAGGCCTACGCACGCGGCGTCGCGGACGCCCGCGCCGAGGTAGTGCCCCGCTCGCCGAGGTAGTGCCGACAATGTTCTCGCCGGACGGCGGCCCGGCCGTTAGCGTGGCCGCATGCTGCCCACGGGATGGATCGAACATCGGCGAACCGGCGACCGCGAGGTCGTCGGCTGGATCCGGCCCGACGGCGACGACTGGGTCGCCGTCTCGCTGCTGGGTCACGACCTGACCGAGCCGGTCGACTGGCTGGCCGCCGAGGAGGCGCTCGACGCGACGAGCCTGTCGTGGCTCGCCGACCCGTGGATGCTCGACCAGTCCGAGGGTGTTCCGCTGCGTGTCCGCCTGGTGGAGGTCACCCCGGACAAGGTCGTGGTGCAGACCGACGACTTCGGCGCGATCGACGCGCAGGTCGAGCGGTACGTGCTGCCATGGCCCGCTCCGCCGCGCCTGCGTCCCCGGCGGTCCGACGACCCCGACGGTCGGGTCTTCGCCGGAGCCCCTGTCGACGGGACGCCTCCCGTGCTGGACTGAACCGGGTCAGACCGGGTCGAGGCGCGCCCTGAGGAGGCAGAACTCGTTGCCCTCCGGGTCGGTGAGGACGTGCCACGCCTCATCGCCCGACTGGCCGATGTCCGCCGGGCGCGCACCGATACTCAGGAGGCGTTCGAGCTCGGCGTCCTGGTCGCGGTCGGTCGCGTTGACGTCGAAGTGCAGCGGGAGCTTTCCTCGCCTCGGGTCGTCGCTACGGCCGAGGACGATCGTCGGCTGCGGACCGCCGAACCCCGCCCGCGGACCGATCTCGATCGAGCCGTCCTCCTCGCGGTCGAGCTCGACGAAGTCCAGGACCTCGCACCAGAACCGGGCAAGGCGCTCCGGGTCGTGGCAGTCGAGGACGAGCTCGCTGATGCGGCACGCCATGGGATCTCTCCTCTCAGCCCGCTGAGCCTGCGGGCGCTTCGACCGGGACGGGCTCGCCGCCGGTGATCCGCACGAGCTCGTCGAAGGTCGTCGGGAACACCGTGCGAGCGTGACCGGCGGCTGCCCACACGACCGGGAACTCTGCCAGCGCGGCGTCGACGAGCGTTCGCACCGGTGCCGGGTGCCCGAGCGGCGCGACGCCGCCGATCACCTGGCCGGTCGCCTCCTTGACCGTCTCCTTCGACGCCCGCCCGACGCGTCCACCGAGGCGATCCCCGAGGAACCCGGTGTCCACCCGGTGCGCGCCGGAGGTCAGCACCAGCAGCGGTTCCTCGTCCAGCGTGAACACGAGCGAGTTCGCGATCCCGCCGGACTCGACGCCCAGCGCGCGTGCGGCGGCCGCGGCCGTGGTGACGGCGTCGTCGAACCAGCGGATGCCGCCGGCAGCGGAGGCGGCGCCGGCGGCCAGGAGGGCGGCACGGACCTGGTCGACGGCGGCATGGGACGTCGAGGCGTTCATGCCGCCGCAGCGTAGCGGTCGCGCGCGACAGGGGCTACCGTCACGGGGTGAGGTCCGGGATCCTTCTCCCGGGCCGTGGAAGGAGACGGATGACGCAGCACGTGTCGAGCGTGACCGGTGATCGCATCGGCTTCGACCGCTACGGCAAGGGGAGCCCCGCCGTCGTGTTCGTCGCGGGTGCCGGGCCGTACCGGGCGACCGACCCCGTCACCACGCGGACGGCGCAGCTCTGCGCCGAGCAGGGACTCACGACGCTCGTGTACGACCGGCTCGGGCGGGGCGACAGCCCCGCCGACGGACCGCTCGATCTCGATCGCGAGCTGCACGCGCTGTCCGCGGTGATGGATGCGGCCGGACCACCCGTGGTGCTGGTCGGGCACTCGTCCGGCGCCGCGATCGCCCTGTGCGCCGCGGACGCGGAGCTACCTGCGGCCGGCCTGCTGCTGTGGGAGGCGCCGCTGGCAGCACCCGCGGACGACGTCGCCCGGTGGATCATCGAGTTCGAGCGTCGTCTCGACGCCGAGGACTACGTGGGTGCCACCGAGCAGTACATGAAGGACATGCCACCGCAGTGGCTCGAGGGCCTGCGCGCCTCGCCCGACTTCGAGCTCCTGGCCCGCGCCGCGGTGAGCCAGCGGGCGGACGGTCAGGCCCTGGTCCGTGCCACCGACCTGGTCGAGACCGAGCGTCTGCGCGAGCTCGCCATCCCGGTGCTGGCCACCTACGGGTCGCAGACCGCCCCGGAGATGCCGACGGCCGCCGAGCGGATCGCCGGTGCCGTCACGCGCGGTGCGGTGGAAGAGGTCGCCGGCGCCCAGCACTCCTGGGAGCCGGAAGCGATGGCGGAGCGGATCGTGCGCTTCGCGCGCGGCGACGACTGACCGCTACCGCGCAGGATCCTGCTCGGCCGTGGTGCCGGGGGTGACGTCCGCGGCTGCTCCGGCGGCCGTGTCGTCCGTCTCGATCCCTCCGGCGGCGTCGACGTCGTCGGTGTCCGGCGAGGCCTCGACGTCGTCCGCGGTGCGCTCGGACGGGACGGCATCGGTGACGTCGTCGCCGGAGAGCCAGCGCAGCCAGTTGTTGCGAGGGTCGCCCTCCAGGACGAGCGCCCGCACGAGCAGGGTGAGCGGGATCGCCAGGATCGCGCCCAGCGGGCCGATCACGAAGGTCCAGAACACCACCGAGACGAAGCTGAGGGTGAGCGAGAGCGAGACGGCGTCCGCGACGAACTTGGGCTGCACGAAGACCTGCAGCACGACGTTGACGACGCAGTACACGGCGACGACGGCGAGCGCCAGCTGCCAGCCACCCACGACGAACCCCATGACCATCGGCGGGATGAGCCCGAGGACGAACCCGATGTTGGGCACGAAGTTGGTGACGAACGCGAGGATGGCCCAGATGCCCGCCCCGGGGACGTTCAGCAGCCACAGCGCGACGCCGTCGACCACCGCCACGATCGCACCGAAGGTCGCGTTGACCACGTAGTAGCGACGTACCCCGGTGCTGAACCGGGTGGAGCGGTCGATCGCGTCGGCGCGCGTGGTGCCGAAGTGCTCCTGCGCCGTGGCGTAGCGTGCGGCGTCGACGGCCATGAAGACGGCATAGGCCAACACGAAGAAGAAGGCGGTGCCGATGGTGACCACGGTCCCGCTGACGGTCCCGGCGACAGACAGGATGTTCGAGGGCTGCAGCCAGGACGTCACGGTGTCGGCGACCTGGGTGTCGATGCCCGTCGTCGCGAGGTAGCCCTCCACCTCGGCGACCGACCGGGCGAGCTCGGGGATGTAGCTCCGCACGAGCTCCGCGAACCGGAAACCTGCCCACGCCAGCATCGCGAGGAAGGCCGCGAGGATGAGGTAGGCGACGACCACGACGACGGTGGTGGCGGCCCAGCGTGGCCAGCCGCGAGCCTCGAGAGGGAACCGTACCGGGTGGCAGATGATGACGATCACGGCGGCGAGGAACAACGGTGCCAGGACGCCGGACGCGAGATGGACCGCGGCCAGCACGACAGCACCCGCGGCCAGCACGAGCAGCGTCCGGGCGGCAGGGCCGAGGCCCGGGTCCGTGCGGGACAGGACGGTAGGGGCGCCGGGCGTCGAGGTCACGCGTCGACCCTAACGGCCGGACTGGCACCCGGGCGCGGGCCGCGCCGACCGGTCCCGCCGTCGGCGTGCAGGGATATGCTGCGAGGAGGGTCGACGTGAGGTGGTGGCTGCCGGTGCGCGGCGAGGTGGTGCGGTACGACGCCGTCAAGGGCTATGCGTTCGTCGCGGCTGAAGGGCTGGAGGAGGACGTCTTCCTCCACGTCAACGACATCGACTTCGACAAGACGCTCATGGCGGTCGGCGCGGTGGTCGAGCTCGTCCACGAGGTGGGTGAGCGAGGGCCGCGTGCGGTCAGCGCGTCGCTCGTGCGGTCGCCCGTCGCCGATGCCGTCCAGGAGGCCCTGGGTGGCGGTCAGGTCCCGCTGGAGGGACCGAGGACGACGGCGGCGCCCGCCCCGAGCGGCCACGCGCACGACGGGTTCGCCGACGTCCTGTCGGCGGCCGAGCTGCGCAGCGAGGTCACCGAGCGGCTGCTCGCCTCGGCCGGTGACCTCACCGGACGGCAGGTACTCGCCGTGCGGGGCACCGTCGAGCAGATCGCCCGCGCCCACGGCTGGCTCGACTCCTGACGGGCTACATCCACTTCTTCCAGCGGAACACGCCGTAGAGGCCGACGCTCACCGCGAGCATGGCGAGCAGGGCCACCGGGTAGCCCCACGCCGCGTGCAGCTCCGGCATGAAGTCGAAGTTCATGCCGTAGACCGACCCCACCAGCGACGGGGCGAAGATGATCGCCGCCCAGCCGGAGATCTTCTTGACGTCGTCGCCCTGCCGGATCGAGACCTCGGTCAGGTGCGTCATCTCCTCGTTCTGACGCTGCGCCACCAGGGTCGCGTTCACCGTGAGGATGTCGCGCAGCACCACGCGGAAGGTCTCGACGGACTCGGCGACCTCGATGAGGTGGTCGGCGACGTCGCGCAGGTACGCCTGGAGCTCCTCGTCGACGTGGTACTTCTCGGCGCCCTTGGCCAGGGACTGGCACACGTTCTGCAGGGGGCGCACCGCGCGCTGGAAGTCGACCACCTCGCGCGACAGCTCGTAGATGCGCCGGGAGACGGACTTGTCGCCGGAGAACACCTCGGACTCGATCTGGTCGATGTCGAAGTCGAGGCCGGACACGACGGGTGCGTAGTCGTCCACGACGCGGTCCATGATCGCGTAGAGCACGGCCTCCGGGCCACGGGAGAGCATCTGCGGTGTCGACTCGAGGCGCCCGCGGACCGTGGCGAGGTCGGGGGAGTCGCCGTGGCGGACGGACACCACGAAGTCGGGACCCACGAACAGGTGCAGCTCGGAGAACTCCACCTCCTCGATGGAGTCCAGATAGCGCGCGGCGTGCAGGACGACGAACAGCGTGTCGCCGTACCGTTCGATCTTGGGCCGCTGGTGGGCCTGGATCGCGTCCTCGATGGCCAGCGGGTGCAGATCGAACTCGCGGGCGAGGGCGGCCAGCTCGCGTTCGTCGGGGCGCTCCAGGCCGATCCAGGCCATGCCGCCCGGCGTCGAGCGCAGAGCGCGGAACGTGTCCGCGAGCCGGGTGAACGACGCGGTGCGATGGCCGCCGTCGTCGTAGACGACGGCAGCCACGATGGCGGAGCGGGGCCGGAGCGGGGTCGGCGGCGTCGCTTCGGGGCCGACGGCGGGCGTGCCGCCGCGGCGCGGGCGCAGGGCCCCGAGGACCTGGCGGGGACGTGCCGAGCGAGGAGAGCTGAAGGCCATTGGGACTCCCAGGCGTGCAGGAACGGTGGTCTGCGTGCTGTGGATCCCGCGACTGAGGCGGCGTACCGGTACTTCGTTCAGGGACGGCGGCGTCCCGCGCGCAGCGCAGGACGGTATCGAGCCGAGGTCAGTCGCGGCTCGGACTACTAGGAGGCTCGCTGCGGGTCATGCGCGACACCTCCTCGCGGTTCGGGCGGCGTGGTCGCCGCATGCTCTGGGCCGGCCCAGTCTACTCCGGCCCAGGCCAGGGCGCCTGGACGCGGTCCGGTGACGTGGCTCACCGCTGTCGCGGGGCGGGTGGGTCGGGGGCGTTCAGCGCAGCCGCACCGACAGGCACGTCACACAGCCCTCAAGCTTCTCCAGCTCGGTCACCGGCGTGGTGACGACGTGCAGCCCGTGCTCGCGGAAGATCTCGGCGCTGCGCGGGGCGGCGGCGGACATCAGCACGGTGCGCTCGTCGAGGACGACGACGGCGGTGCCCTCCGGCTCGGGGACGGGCAGGAACCGCTCGAAGACGTCGGGGTCGTCGACCAGGGGAGGGTGCCCGACGACGGTGCCGTCCGGCAGGGCCGTGACCGCGCTCTTGAGGTGCAGCGCCTTCGAGACCGGCACAGCCACCACCTGCCACCCGCGGGGGGCGAGCAGCTCGTCCAGCGCGGCGATGCCGGCGTCGTCAGTCCGGGAGCTGCGTCCCACGTAGGCGGTGCGGCCCACCTTCAGCACGTCCCCGCCCTCGAGCGTGGCGGGTGCCGCGATCTCTGCGAGGTCGAGCCCGAGGCGCTCGACGACGGGACGTACCGAGTCGAGCTCGCCGCGACGGGACGCGGCGCCGGGCCGGGTGAGGACCGCCAGGTCGCCGAACACGACCACCGTGTCCTCGACGAAGACGCCGTCGGCGTGCTCGTCGGCCGGGTCCAGCTCGGTCACCGACCAGCCGCGCTCGCGGAACGCGGTGACGTACCGCTCCCACTGCTCACGGGCGAGGCCGGCGTCGACCGGCACGCGGTCCAGGTGGGTCAGCTCGCCCTCGGCGAGGCGGGGCGAGGGCGGTCGCACGAGAAGTCGATGCACCGGGCCAACGTAGCGCGCCGCCCCTTGCCCTTTTACCGATGTCGGTAGTTCGTGCCGAGATCGGTAGTGCGCACTACCGATCTCGGCACGCACTACCGACATCGGTAAAACGTGATGCGGTGGGGAGTCAGCGGCGCAGGTCGAGCACCGTCACGCCGGCGCGCGGGACGTCTCGCATCCCCGGCAGCAGCCGTGCGGCCGTCTCCAGGTCCACGACGTCGGTCACCAGGTCCTGCGGCCGCAGCGTGCCGTCGGCGACGAGCGCGAGCATCTCGGGGTAGTCGGAGGCGGCCATCCCGTGCGAGCCGAGCACGTCCAGCTCGAAGCCGATCACACGGTCCATCGGCACCCGCGGGTGATCGTCGACGGCGGGCAGCAGGCCCACCTGCACGTGCCGGCCACGGCGGCGCAGCGCCAGCACCGCCGTGGCGCAGGTGGTCTCCGAGCCGACGGCGTCGAGCGCGACGTGGGTGCCGCCGTCGGACAGCGCGTGCAGCCGCGCCACGACGTCGGAGGGGTCCGGGTCCTTGGACAGGATGGTGTGCTCGGCTCCCGCACGGCGGGCAGCCTCCAGAGCGTCGGGGTTCCGGTCGACGGCGATGACCCGGCCTCCGCGGGCGGCGGCCACCATGACGGCGCTCAGGCCCACGCCGCCCGCGCCGACGACGGCGACCCACTCCCCGGGCTGCACGCGGGCACGGTGGGCCACGGCGCGGTACGCGGTGGCGAAGCGGCAGCCGAGGCTCGCCGCCGCGACCGGGGTGACGCCGTCGGGCACCGCGACGAGGTTGGCGTCCGCCGCATGCAGGACGACGAGCTCCGCCCAGGAGCCGTGGTGCGTGAATCCGGGCTGGGTCTGGTCCGGGCACACCTGCGCGTCGCCGGACCGGCACCACTGGCAGGTACCGCACCCGCAGACGAAGGGCGAGGTGACGAGGTCGCCGGCCTGCCAGCGCTCGACGCCGGCGCCCACCTGCTCGACCACGCCCGCCAGCTCGTGGCCGGGCACGTGCGGGAACTCCGAGATGTCCGGGTCGTGGCCGGCCCATCCGTGCCAGTCGGACAGGCAGAGGCCCGTGGCGCGCACGCGGACCACCACACCGCCGTCGGGCGCCGTCGGGGCGGGCAGGTCGCGCACCGTGACCGGCCCGCCGGAGCGGTCGTAGGCGATCGCGCGCACCGTCAGCCTCCCTCGGCGATCCGCTTGACGGCCGCGAGGGTCGCGGGGATGCCCTCGCGCGCCATCTGCGTGCGGATCTCGACCTCGCGGTCGGTCTGGTCGCCGTATCGCTGGGCGAACGCCGCGATACCTGCGGGGGTGAACTCCCACGTCTCGGTGAGCTCGGTCGCGGCACCGTCGTCGAGCGCGCCCAGCATGTAGCTCCAGCGCACGAAGCCCTGGCCGACGATCCACGCGAACTCGCGGCCCGGGTCGGCGACGACCACCTGCGAGCGCGTCTCCCACGTGCGCTCCGGCGTCTCGTTGCGGCCGGTGAAGTGGGCGCCGACCCGCGGGGAGCCGCCCGGCTCCGGCGCGTCGGCCTCGTCCCACCAGCAGGCCTTGCACACGGGCGACCACTCCCCGGTGCGGGTCACGTCCGAGACGAGGGCGTAGACCTCGGCGGGTGGGGCGGCGATCGTGATCGAGTCGGCGTGGGTGAGCGCGTCAGCCATGTCGCGATGATGGCACGGCGAGGCGGGCGGGTGCCGGGCGACGGTCACGATTCGGCCCCGTGGTGGGCTCTTGCGCGGTCCGTGCTGGAAGAGCGGCTGCCGCGACGGCGTTGGGCCCGGTGTGAACCTGACCGACGCTCCGCGGAGCGCACCCGACGTGCCCGAGACGGCGGACGTCGTCGTGATCGGCGCTGGCCAGGCCGGGTTGTCGGCCGCGTACCACCTGCGACGCCGGGGCCTCGTGCCCGCTGGTGCCGCGCCGTCGGGCATCGACGAGGCACCACGCACCTACGTGGTGCTCGACGCCGAGGACGGGCCCGGGGGAGCGTGGCGGCACCGCTGGCGCTCGTTGCGGATGGCCACGGTGAACGGCATCTACGACCTGCCCGGGGTGGAGCAGCCGGGGGTCGACCCGGAGGCGGCGAGTGTCGACGTGCTGCCCGCGTACTTCGGCGACTACGAGAGCGACCTCGGGCTCGCCGTCGTGCGGCCTGTGCGGGTCCGCCGGGTCGAGCGGGCGGCCGACGACGCCGGGCTCCTGGTCCGCTGGGAGGTCGCCGGGCGGTCCGGCGTGATCGCGGCGCGAGCGCTCATCAGCGCGACGGGGACGTGGACCAAGCCGTTCTGGCCGTACTACCCGGGCCAGGAGTCGTTCCGCGGCCGGCAGCTGCACACCGCCGACTACGTCCGCGCGGAGGATCTCGCCGGCGCGCGGGTCGCCGTGGTGGGCGGCGGGATCTCCGCCGTGCAGCTGCTCGACGAGATCTCGCACGTGGCCGAGACGTTCTGGTTCACGCGCCGCGAACCGGTGTGGCGCAAGGAGTTCGGGCCCGACGAGGGATCGCGTGCGGTCGCCATGGTCGACCAGCGCGTCCGCGAAGGGCTGCCACCGCAGAGCGTCGTGTCCGTCACGGGCCTGATCCGCACGCCGTCGCTGCGTGCGGCTGCCGAGCGCGGGGTCCTCAAGCGGCGGCCGATGTTCTCGCGGATCGTGCCCGAGGGTGTCGTCACGGCGGACGGCGACGCGCTGCCCGTCGACGCCATCTTCTGGAACACGGGGTTCCGCGCGGCCCTGGACCACCTGCGGCCACTGCGCCTGCGGGCCCCGGGCGGGGGCATCCGCATGGACGCCACGCAGGTGGCCGGCGAGCCGCGGGTGCACCTGGTGGGGTACGGGCCGTCGGCGTCGACCGTCGGGGCGAACCGTGCCGGGCGCGAGGCCGTGGCGCGGATCCTGCGGTTCCTCTCCGCCGAGGACGAACGGCTGCCCGCGCCCCACGGGGCACGGGGAGCCGGGAGCCGTCGAGGCTCCAGCGGTGACGTCAGGGCGAGGTGAGGTCCGCGACCTGTCCGTCCGCGACGGTGGCGACCTGGTCGGCCGTGAGGGCACCCTGGTAGACCTGCAGGTCGTCCACGTCACCCTGGAACGGCGTGTCCCACCAGTTGACGCCGAGGGCGAAGACGCCGTCGTCGGTGGTGAACACGTCCGGGAACCCGGTCCCGGTGTGCACCGCCACGCCGTCCAGGTAGACCGTCACCGCACCGGTCTCGACGGTGAAGGCCAGGTGCGACCAGGTGTCGGTCGGGATCTGCGTCCCGGTCAGGCCGTCGTAGTAGGTGGTCGAGCCCGCCCAGAGCATCGTGCGGTGCTCGTCCCAGCCGGACGGCACGAGGCTCAGCCAGTTGACGTCGTCGCGGGCGCCGAAGAACGCCGTCGTGAAGTCGGTCAGCCGTTCCGGGCGCAGCCACAGGCTCACCGAGTAGTCCTGCCCGGAGAGCAGCCCGTCCGGCAGACGCACCCCGCTGGAACCGTCCAGGTGGACCGCGTCGCCGTGCACGCCCTCGGTGAAGGAGAGCTGGCCGCCCTCGGAGTCGACGCGGTCGCCCGTCACCGTGCCCGCTGCGGCGCCGCCGGTGGCGGCCAGGTCGCCGTCGAAGGCGTAGCGGGCGACCAGACCGGGTGCCGGCAGCACCGGCACGGTGAGGTCGAAGGTCGACGCCGCGGTCGCGTCGCCGCTGGTGATCGTGGCGGTCAGGGTGACGACGGCGTCCTGCTCGGACGGCCGGGTGACCGTGCCGTCGGCGGTGACGACCGACTCGTCGCTGGACGTCCAGGCGATCGACGCACCATGGGTGCCGACGGTCGGCAGGTCGAGGTCCGCGACCACCGAGCCGGTGCCCGGCAGAGTGAGGTCCGTGGCGACCGCGTCGACGATCTCCTGGTCGCTGAGGGGTGCCAGGGCGCTTCCCCACAACGGCACGCCCTCGGTCCCGACCACGCTGAACGTCGTGACCCACCGCTCGCCGGTGGGGTCCCACTCGCGGGTGACGGCGCCGTCGTAGGCCTCGCCGTCGATGGTCAGGTGCAGGCGGTTCTTCTGGTACTGGCGCCAGCGGCCGTCGACGGCGCCGGTGACGGTGCCGTTCTGGTTCAGCGTGACGGTGGTCGCCCGGCGGATCTCGGGGCTGATGGTCTTGTCGTGCTCGATGAACCGGTAGTCGCCGACGAGCTGCTTGCGCACGAACTTCGAGGTGTCGTTGCCGCCGGCGTACCGGTAGGGAGCGACGACGGGCCACCCCTCGGCGTTCATCGACATCTCGTGCACGCGGATCTGGTGCCGCTCGCCCTGCTCGGGGAAGCGGCTGTGGAAGATCAGCAGCATCTCGCCGGTCTCGGGGTCGACGTACGTGGTGTTGTGACCGGGGGAGACCTTGCCGTCGCCGATGCCGGTGCCCGGCGCGCCGACCTCTCGCTGGAACTGGTAGCTGCCCATCAGCTTGACGCCGTACGGCTCGATGGTGGCGTCGTCGAAGATCGGCAGGTCGGGGTTCGAGCGGACCTCGCGCATGTCGTGGCCCGCGGCGTCGACGAAGGGTCCGTCAGGATTCGGCGAGCGCATCACGCGCATGTTGTAGCCCTCGGTGGCGCCCAGCCCGCCGAACGAGGTGAACAGGTAGTAGTGCTCCGTCTCGGGGCTGTACATCATGGACGGGCCTTCGATGCGGCTGTGGTTGCCGCCGGTCAGGTGCGTGCCGTAGCCCTGGTCGGGCAGCGGGAGGCCGGTGCCCGGGTCCAGCTCCAGGATGAAGATGCCGCCCGAGAACGACCCGTAGACCATCCAGAGGTTGCCGTCGGCGTCGTAGAAGACGTCGGGGTCGACGGCGTTCGGGTGCACCAGAGCGTCGTAGGGGGTGCCGTCCTCGCTGGGCCCCTCGCCGTCTCGGTGCCCGGACCGCAGCAGGATGCCGAGGTCCTCGTAGGGGCCGTCGACGCTGTCTGCCACCGCGACGCCGAGCGCGCTGCGCGGCGAGCTGCCCTCGCAGGCGTTGTAGTACATGTAGAACTTGCCGTCGGCCTCGAGCTGGATGACGTCGGCGGCCCACAGGGTGTCGGACTCCGCCCACTCGAACGTCTCCGCGAGCTCGGTGGTGACGTCGTCGAACAGCGGGTTCTGCGGCGTGACGAGGTTGGCCGCCTGCTCCCACTGCACGAAGTCCTCGGTCGTGGCGGCGGCCAGGTGCGAGCCGAAGACCCAGTGCTCGTCGCCCACGCTGACCAGGGACGGGTCGTGGGTCTCGGCGTCGACGAAGACGGGCGGTGGCGGGTCGGCCGGGGTGGGTGGGGCCGCGCCGGCCGATCCGGCGGTGGCGGCGGCCAGCGGCAGGGTCAGGCAGGCGGCGGCGAGTGTGGCGATGCGGCGTGACCAGCGGCTGGTCATGGTGGCTCCTCGGTGTTCGTCGTCGAACGGTCCGTCGTCGGTCCGGGTGTTACATCGATGTAGAAGTGGAGTGTACATCTGCTCCTCGCGGCCACGGATGGTTGCCCCGGCGACGCATGAAGTTCGTCGAGCCGTCGTGGCCAGGTCAGCCGGTCTTCACGCTCGGTTGTCAACGTGATCGCGGGTCGGCAGGAGGCCGGCCCACGATCACGACAGGAGAACCTCAGTGAGATCTACTGCCAGCCGATCGACCACCCTCTCGACCCGGATGCTCGCACTGACCGGCGGCGGGCTCGCGCTCGTCCTCACCGGCACGCTGCTCCCGTCCGCCACCGCCGCACCCGGAGCGCACGACCGCCCCTGGGCCGAGTCTGCCTACCGGGGCTCCGTCGACGTCGTCGCCGGACCCGCCGAGGACCAGCAGACCATCGACGGTGTCGTCTTCGTCGACAAGGACCAGGACTCCGTGCAGGACCGCAAGGAGCGCGGGCTGCGCGGCGTCACCGTCACCAACGGTCGCGACGTCACGACGACGGACCGCCGGGGCCGCTACGAGCTCCCGGCGTTCGACAACATGACGGTCTCCGTCACGCAGCCGCGCGGCTACCAGGTGCCGGTGGACGACGACAACGTCGCCCAGTTCTTCTACCACCACCTGCCCGAGGGCTCGCCGGAGCTGCGTTACGGCGGCCTGGAACCGACCGGTCCGCTGCCGGAGGCCGTGAACTTTCCGCTCGCCAAGAGCAAGGCCACCAGGACCGCCGACCAGCACTGCCTCATCGGTGGCGACATCCAGACCTACAACCAGGACGAGGTGGAGTACGCCCGGAACGGTGCCTTCACCGACCTCGCCGCGCGGACCGACTACACCGGGTGCGGCGCGCTGTTCATCGGCGACGTCGTCGGGGACGACCTCTCGCTGTACCCGCAGACGCGCGAGCTCGTGGGCATGCTCAACGGCCCGGCGAGGTTCCTGCCCGGCAACCACGACCTGGACTACGACGCCACGAGCAGCGAGCACACCTTCGACACGTACCGGGCCGAGATCGGGCCCGAGTACTACTCCTACGACGTGGGCCGGGCGCACGTCGTCGCGCTGAACACCGTCGAGTACCCCGTGGGCAGCTCGTACACCGGCGCCCTCGACGAGCGTCAGCTCGAGTGGCTGCGCAACGACCTCGCGCAGGTGCCGCGGCACAAGCTCGTCGTCATCGCCGCGCACATCCCGCTCCTGGACTACGCCGACCAGGGCAGCAGCAAGCACCAGGTCGCCCAGGTCGAGGAGATCTACGAGCTGCTGGAAGGGCGCAGGGCCATCGCCCTGGGTGGCCACACCCACAGCCTCGAGAACCTCCGCGAGGGCGACAGCCTGGAGGGCTGGTCCGAGGTCATGGGCGTCGACGAGCTGCCGTTCCCGCACATCACCGCGGGAGCGATCTCCGGCGACTGGTACTCCGGCGACCTGCTGCCGCAGGGCTACCCGACGGCGCTCCAGCGCGACGGCGGCCAGCCCGGCGTGCTCACCCTGGACATCAAGGGCCATCGGGTCCAGGAGCGCTTCACCGTCCGCGGCGCGGACGAGTCGCACCAGATGGCGCTCGGCGTGAACACGCCCCGCTACCGCGAATGGTTCGCCGCCCACCGCTCCGCCGTCGGCTCCGCGCCGGAGTACGCCGACCCGCTCGTCGTGTCGCCGGCCGACCTGGGCGACACCACGTGGCTCACCACCAACTTCTGGATGGGCGGCACCGGCTCGACCGTCACCGCGACGATCGACGGCGGGGAGCCCGTCGAGGCGGTGCGCACCCAGCCCATGCAGGGCGAGGGGCAGAAGATCGGCGCCGAGTGGTCCGACCCGGTGGCCGTCCAGCAGCAGCTGGTGCACGGCGGCAGCGTCGCGGAGCGTTCCATGCACCTGTGGCGCCTCGAGCTGCCCGCGGACCTGGCGTCCGGGGAGCACACCGCCGAGGTGACCGCCACCGACGTCCACGGACGCCAGTTCACGGACACGCTGACGTTCGAGGTGACCGAGTGACGGGAGCGTGACGACGGGCCGGTGGCGCCGCGGCAGAGTGCCCGTCGCGGTCGCCGCCGGCGCCGGCGTCACGGGCCGCTCGCCTGCTCTCCATGCGCCGCATCGCCGCCTCGAGGGCGAGGCCGAGCAGCAGCGCGCTGAGCATGCCGACCGCGATGGCGAGCAGCGGGCTGCTGCCCAGCAGCCAGTGGGCGCCGACGGCGATGGTGGCGTTGTAGGCCGACCAGAGGACGGCCGCGACACCGGCCGCCAGCGTGAACCTGGCGGGTGAGTACCCCAGGGCGCCCGCGCTCACGTTCACCCCGACGCGGCCCACGGGGATGAATCGGCCGACGATGACGAGTGTGGCTCCTCGCCGGTCGAGGGCTGCGCCGGCGCGGGCGAGCATGCGCTGACCGCGCGGGCCGCGCAGCCCGGGGATCTTGCGCAGCGAGACGCGGCGGCCGAGCGTGAAGGCGAGCAGGTCTCCGAGCAGTGCGCCGCCGGCCGCGGCCAGCACGAGCAGCAGCAGGTGCGGGCCGGTCCCCGCGGCGGAGAGGACGGCGGCGGTGATGAGCACCGTCTCGCTGGGGATCGGAGGGAACACACCATCGATTACCGCTAGCACGAGCACGACGGCGAGCAGCCAGGGGGAGTCGCCCAGCTGCACGGCGAAGGCCTCGATGTGGTTCAACAGCTCCACGATGCGTACGTCCCCTCGGTATGACTGCTCACCAGTCAAGGTGGCGGCGCGCGCCAGTGGCTATGGGGTGTCACCCCGAGAGGCCCCTGGTCTTGGCCCCGAGAGGCCGAGCAGGGGTGGCGCCCGGAGCAACCGTCCTGCATGGTGGTGTGCGATGAATCGGTCGATGACGCCCCACCGCCTCCGTTCTTTCACCACCACGGTCACCGCCCTGGCTGCCGGTGCGCTGCTCGCCGCCGGTCTCCCGGCCCCGGCCACAGCCACGGCAACTGCCGGCGCCGCCCCGGCCGCCGCCCCGACCGACACCACGCAGGTCGACGCGCCCGTGCCGAAGATCGACTGGCAGCCCTGCGACGACGCCGCAGGCTTCGACTGCGCCGAGGTCGAGGTCCCGAGCGACTACGACCGACCTCACGGCCGCACCACCACGATCGCGCTCACCCGGCTGCCGGCCACGGACACCGAGAACCGGATCGGCAGCGCCCTGGTCAACTTCGGCGGCCCCGGCGGCCCCGGCGTGGAGAACCTGCACGCCGTGGGCGAGGTCATGGCCGACCCGGAGGTCCGCGCCCGGTTCGACCTGATCGGCTTCGACCCGCGTGGCGTCGGCGGCTCCGACCCGGTGACGTGCTTCCGCGACGCGGAGGAGGAGCAGGAGTTCCTCGCCCGGCTGCCGGAGATGCCGATCACCCGCGCGGAGGAGCGCCGCACCGTCGCGGGGTTCGCCCGGATCGCCACCGGCTGCCAGGTCGTGTCCGGCGAGCGCCTGGCGACGGCGTCGACGGCGAACGTGGCGCGTGACATGGACGTGCTGCGGCAGGCGCTGGGCGACGAGCAGCTCACGTACATCGGCTACTCGTACGGCACGATCCTCGGCGCCACCTACTCGGCGCTGTTCCCGGAGCGGGTGCGCGCCCTGGTGCTCGACGGCACGATCGACCCCGTGGCCTGGTCCGGGAAGGGCTCGGACGACCCGATCGCCACGCGCCTGGGGCAGGCGGAAGCCACCACTGAGACGTTCGCCGAGTTCAACCGGTTGTGCGCCGAGGCGGGACCGGGTGCGTGCCCGCTGGCCGCGCTCGGTGATCCAGCCACGATCACCGAAGAGGTCTTCACCACGCTGCGCGAGGGGCCCGTCGAGGTACCGGCCGGTGACGGCACCACGATCCCGGTCACCTACGGGCAGATGGTCTCGACCTCGTTCCAGGCGATGTACGGCACCTCGGCGTGGCCGCAGCTGTCGCTCGCGTTCACCCAGGTCGCGGTCGCCGCCGGCATCGGTGAACAGCCGCCGTCCGCCAGGATGCACGGCCCGTCGCTGGATGACCTGCTGCGCGAGATCGGCATCGTGGAGGAATATCCGTCCCTCGGCAGCTCGCTCGCTGCGCAGTGCATGGACACCGCTGAGCCGCTGTCGCTGTGGCAGTACCCGGCCTATGTCGACGACCTGGACGAGGCGCACCCGCACTTCGGGCGCCTGCGCGGGTGGACCGGCGCGGTGTGCGCACCGATGGTCCTGCGCGACGAGGACGCCTACACCGGTCCGTGGGAGCAGACCACGCAGGCGCCGGTCATGGTGATCGGCACCCGCCACGACCCCGCCACGCCGTACCACTTCACGGCGCCGTACGCGGCCCACTACGACGACGCGCGGGTGATGACCGTCGAGGGCTGGGGGCACACCACCCTCGGCGCGAGCACCTGCGCGGACGCGGCGATCGCCCGGTACCTCGTGGACGGCGAGGCGGACGACGGCGCGACGTGCGAGCAGGACGTCGAGCCCTTCGCCCCGGTGCCGCAGCGTTCCGACCGTGCGGACCTGCGTACCGAGGTCGGCCGGTCCGCCTGGTGGGGCCTCTGAGCGGCCGGTAGCACGCGGACCGGTCGGTGACCGACGGCGACGCAGGTCACTGCGCACTCGCGTGACCCGGTGTACCGTCGTGGCGGGTCGGCAGATCGATCTGGACAGGCTTGTGTATCTACCGGGTGCTCCTCGCGCCAACGGCGGCACGACGCATCGTGCGGCTGTGCCGCGCTGGAGGAGACCGACGAACATGACCTTGACGCACCATCGGGGTGAGCCCCGTGCCACCGCCGAGCAGCCCCTCGACGACGCGGAGCCCACGCTGGTCCAGGTGATGGGCCGCACCTACTTCCCGCTCGCGTTCGTCGCGCGGCTGCCCTTCGCCATGATGGTCGTGGGCGTGCTGACCCTCGTCGTGGCGGGTCGGGACTCCCTGACCCTCGGCGGCGCGACGTCGGGCATGGTCGGCCTCGGTGGCGCCGCGATCGGTCCGCTCGTCGGAGCATGGGCCGACCGTGCCGGCCAACGCCGAGTCCTCCTGGCGACGGCCGCGGTCAACAGCGTGCTGCTGCTCGCCCTGACCGCCGCCGTCTACGCGACGGTGCCCGACGCCGCCGTGCTTG
This sequence comes from Isoptericola maris, assembly GCF_048065335.1. NCBI lineage: Bacteria > Bacillati > Actinomycetota > Actinomycetes > Micrococcales > Promicromonosporaceae > Isoptericola > Isoptericola maris. Next base: position 40,502 of record NZ_JBLUNY010000016.1, read on the forward strand.
CCATCGCCTTCGCCATCGGGGCCACCTCGCCGCAGGTCCCGCCGATGTCGCGCAGCCGGCTCGTCGGAGTCATCCGCTCCCGCCTGTCGGCGCCCCGACGACCTGCCGCCCTCAGCCGGACGATGTCGTACGAGTCCGCGGTCGACGAGATCGTGTTCGTCGTCGGCCCCTTCGTGGTCGGGCTGCTCGCCGCGACGCTGGGGCCAGCCGCGCCGATGATCGCCGCCGCCGCGCTCACCGCGCTCGCGGTCGGGGCGTTCGCTCTGCACGCCAGCGCCCGCCCGACGGCGGTGCCCACCTCGCGCACGGCGCCCGCCTCGGGTCCGGGCCGGGTGGCGCAGGCGCCGGCCCGCGAGCTGTGGCGCCCACGTGTGCTGGTTCTCGTCGCCGGGTTCGTCGGCGTCGGCCTGTTCTTCGGCTCCGTGCTCACGGCCATGTCGGCCTACACCGGGGACGCCGGTCACTCGGAGCGGGCCGGGCTGCTCTACGGGTTCATGGGGATCGGGTCCGTCGTCTCGGCGCTCGCGGTCTCCGCCTTCCCGGTGCGGTTCAGCCTGCGCTCGCGCTGGCTGGTCTTCGCCGTCGTGCTGCTGGTCGGGGCCGCCGTCGTGGCCGTCGCGCCGTCGACCGGCATGCTGGTCGTGGGCCTGCTGGTGGCCGGGCTCGGCATCGGGCCCAGCCTCGTGACGGTCTACTCGCTCGGCTCGGAGCGCAGCCCGGCCGGCCGGGGAACCACGCTCATGACGATGCTCGGGTCGGCGGTCATCCTCGGCCAGTCGATCGCGGCGGCCGCCACCGGAGCGCTCGCCGACACGCTCGGCACCTCGGCGGCGATGGCCGTGCCCCTCGTCGCCGCCGGGGTCGTCCTGGCCTCGGCCGCGGCGAACTGGCGGCTCACCGGCCGAGGATGACCAGGGTCGTCCCGGGTGGCTCGGGGCTACCGTCGAAGCCATGGAAGACATCGTGCAGGTGACCACCACGATCGACACCGAGGACGGCGCGAGCCGCCTGGCACGGGAGGCCGTGGCCGCGCGGCTGGCGGCCTGCGGTCAGGTCGACGGACCGGTGTCGAGCAGCTTCCGGTGGGACGGCAGCGTGACCACGGAGGCTGAGTGGCGGCTGACGCTCAAGACGACGGCTGCGAGGGCCCCGGAGCTCGAACAGTGGCTCGCCGGTCACCATCCTTACGACGTGCCCGAGGTGCTGCGGGTCCCGGTGATCGGGGGCAACCCCGACTATTTCGTCTGGGTGGCCGCCGAGGTGAGCTGACCTGTCGTCCGACGGCGGTGCTCGGCCGGGCTCACACCACGGACCCGCTTGAACGCGGCGCTCAGCGCAAAGGGTGAGGCGTAACCGACCGCGCGGGCCACGGAGGTCAGCGTGGCGCCGTCGTCGGCGAGCAGCATGTCCGCGGCGAGGTCGAGCCGCCAACCGGTCAGGTAGGCCATGGGCGGTTCACCGACCAGCTCCGTGAACCGCCGGGCGAACGCCGCACGGGACAGCCCCACCTCCCGCGCCAGTGTCTCGACGGTCCACGGCCGGGCCGGGTCGTGGTGGATCAGTCGCATCGCGACGCCGACGGCGGGGTCGGCGTCGGCGCGGTACCAGCCCGGTCCCTGCGGGTGGTCCAGCCAGGCGCGCAGACAGGTGATGAGCAGCAGGTCGAGCAGGCGGTCGAGCACGGCCTCCTGACCGGGCAGGTCCTGCACCACCTCGCGGGCGAGCAGGTCCACCAGGGTGGGGTCCACGTCGCCACGCCGCAGGACGACGCGGTGCGGCAGCACGCGCAGGAGACGGCGACCGACCGCTCCGTCCAACGGGTAGGTGCCGGTGATGATGACGGTCTCGCCGTCGAGGTTGTTGCCCCAGGACCGCACGCCGAACACCGTCATCGGAGACGGTCCGCCGTCGATCGCGCGGCAGACGTCGCTCGGCCCGACGACCACGGTGGGCGCCGTGGTGGGGGAGTCGGCGATCACGTAGTGCTCGGGTCCGCGCAGCAGGACGACATCGCCCGCCTCGACGCTGGTGCCACCGTCGTCCTGCGAGCCGGTGGGCCCCACCCAAGCCGAGCCGCGCAGCACGGGGACGATCGTCAGTGGCGCCTCGTCCTCGATGCGCATGCTCCAGGGTGCGCGCAGGTGGCTGCGCAGCAGGAACGCACCCCGCGCGCGAGGGCCGTCGAGCAGCCCGGAGACGACGTCCATGCGGTCAGCGTAGGCCCATGACGTGGCGTCCGGCGAGACGATGGCACATGTATCAGAGTGTTTGAGCGATGGATCGTCTCGTGGCCGGCGGGTTGACTCGGGGAGGTCAGCACACCTTGCAACGGAGGTCACCATGTCCCAGCATCAGCCCATGCCCGCACCGTCGCCCGCCACGGCAGCGGCTCGCGGCACCGTCGCCGTCCTCGGCGCGACCGGCAAGACCGGCCGGCGGGTCGCCGACCGGCTGGACGCGCTCGGCGTGCCTGTCCGCCGCGCCTCGCGAAGGACAGCGCCCCGGTTCGACTGGGCGGACGAGTCCACCTGGCCGGCGGTGCTCGACGGCGCCACCGCCGTCTACGTCGCTTACGCGCCCGACCTCGCGATCGCCGGAGCACCGGAGACCGTGACCCGGCTCGCCGTCGCCGCCCGCGACGCGGGGGTGCGGCGACTGGTGCTCCTGTCCGGGCGCGGGGAGGCCGAGGCGCAGCGCGCCGAACGGATGGTCGCCGAGGTGTTCCCCGCGCGGACCGTCGTGCGGTGCGCGTTCTTCGCCCAGAACTTCGACGAGAGCTTCCTGCTCGAGCCATTGCTCGAGGGTGAGCTCGCTCTGCCCGTCGGCGACGTGACCGAGCCGTTCGTCGACCTCGAGGACGTGGCCGAGGTCGCGGTGGCCGCCCTGACCGACGACGCGCACGCCGGAGAGGTCTACGAGCTCACCGGACCGCGATCACTGACGTTCGCCGGCGCCGTCGCCGAGATCGGTGCCGCGGCAGGTCGCGACCTGCGGTTCGTGCGCACCACCATGGCGGAGTTCGTCGAGGGCCTCGCGTCGGCGGGCCTGCCCGCCGAGGACGTCGGTCTCCTGGAGTACCTGTTCACCGAGGTGCTGGACGGCCGCGGGTCGCCCGTCGTCGACGGAGTCCAGCGGGCACTGGGCCGGGCGCCGCGCGACTTCGCGGAGTATGCCGTCCGCGAGGCCGCCGACTGGGCGCCGCGCGCATGACTGCGTACGACGTGCTCGTCGTGGGTGCCGCCGTCGCGACCGGCCTCGCCGGTGGGGTGCTCTACGCGTTCTCGGCCTTCGTCATGGCGGGGTTGCGGCGCCTGCCGCCCGACGACGGCGCAGCCGCCATGCGCGCGATCAACCGGGACGCTCTGCGTCCGCCCCTCATGGTGCTGCTGCTCGCGGCCGTCGGGCTGCCCGTGGCGGGCGCCGTCGTCGGGCTCGCGACCTCGGCGCCGGGGGCGACGTGGGCTGTCGCGGGAGCCGTGGTGGCGGTGGTCGGGATCCTCGGGGTCACCGGGTTCGGCAACGTCCCGCTCAACGACCGGCTGGAAGCCGCCGAGGATCCCGGCGCTGAGTGGCAGCGCTTCGTCGGGCCGTGGTTACGGTGGAACCACCTGCGGACCGTGGCGGGGGCGGTCGCCGCGCTCCTCTTCATCGTTGCCGCCTGACGGTCAGGGTTGGACGAGGCGGACCTCGGCGTCGTGGACCTCGATGGGGTAGGTGGTGTCGGTCGTGGTGGCTTGGCCGGGCACGTCGGTCCAGGTGGGGGTGCCGGTGATGCGGAACTGGCCGTGCCAGGTGGTGGTCAGGGTGACCGAGTAGGTGCCGGGGGCGGGGTAGGGCAGGTGGATCGCGGTGGGGGTGTCCCACGGTCCGCCGGGGTGGTCGGTGACCACGGCCTCGGTGCCGTCACCGGGATCCCACGTGTACTCGGCCGGCACGGCACGGATCTGCACGGGCACCCCGAGCAGGGTGGTGTCCAGCATCTGGGGGGTGTCGTCCGTGCGGGGGTGGACCCCGAAGTTGACGATGGCCCAGTCGCGTTCGGCGTGCAGGGCGATCTGGGCGGGGTCGATAGGCATGGCCTTGAACTCGCGGGTGGCGGCGTCCAGCAGGTCGGCCGGGGTGACGCAGGCGCCCTCGTCGACCAGCTCGGCGGGCCTCTGGGCGTCGCCTGGCTGGTCGGTGAGAGCCCACAGCCCGGCGAGCTCGTAGGAGTCCTCGTCACAGTCCAGCCCGTCGTAGGCGATCTCGGTGCCCTCTTCGCACGCCTCGGCCAGCAGGGTCGCGTCCAGGTCCCGCAGCCAGCACTGATGCACCGTGGC
>NZ_JBLUNY010000017.1:0-9951 GCF_048065335.1 Isoptericola maris
CCGCCGAGCCATCGGGCTCGGCGGCGTGTCGTGCACCCACAGCGCGAGGGGGTTCAGGGGGTGGGGTCAGAGGCCCTGGGCGAGCTTGTAGTACACCTGGTTCCAGCGCACCTGGTCGGTGAACCCGCGCCGCGTGGTCGACTCGTCGATCACCAGCAGCTCGGTGCCGGCGATCTGGGCGAACACCTCGAAGGCCTCGATGCCGGCCGCGGTCGACATCACCGTGTGGTGCGCCCCGCCGGCGGTCAGCCAGGCCTCGGCCGACGTCGCGAAGTCCGGACGCGGCTTCCACACGGCACGGGCCACGGGCAGGTTCGGCAGCTCCGCGGTGGGCGGCACGACGTCGACCACGTTCGCGGTGAGGCGGAACCGGTCCCGCATGTCGGCCAGCGAGACGACGACGGCGTCCGAGGTCGCGTCCGCGTCGAAGACCATGCGCACGGGGTCCTCCTTGCCGCCGATGCCGAGCGGGTGGATCTCCACGCGGGGCTTCGACGTCGTCAGGGAGGGGCAGATCTCGAGCATGTGCGCGCCGAGGATGAGCTCGTTCCCCGGCGTGAGGTCGTACGTGTAGTCCTCCATGAGAGAGGCGCCACCGGGCAGGCCCTCACCCATGACCTTCGCGGCGCGGACCAGCACGGCCGTCTTCCAGTCGCCCTCCGCGCCGAAGCCGTACCCCTTGCTCATGAGGCGCTGCACCGCGATCCCGGGGAGCTGGCGCAGGTCGCCGAGGTCCTCGAAGTTCGTGGTGAAGGCCTTCGCCCCACGCTCGACGAGGAACGCCTCCATGGCGATCTCCTGGCGTGCGGCGTACCGCAGCGACTCGTGCCGCTCACCGCCCGCGCGCAGCTCCGGCGCCACGTCGTAGAGCTCCTCGTACTCCGCCACCAGCGCGTCGACGGCGCCGTCCGAGACCTCGGCGACGGCGGCGACGAGCTCGTTGACGCCCCAGGTGTTGACCGAGACCCCGAACTGCAGCTCGGCCTCGGTCTTGTCGCCCTCGGTGACGCCCACGTTGCGCATGTTGTCGCCGAACCGGACGAGCGTGAGCTCGTGCGTGGCGGCCCAGCCGGCGGCGCCGCGGACCCAGGTGCCGACGCGGCGCTGCACGGCCGGGTTCGACACGTGCCCCACCACCGTGGTCCGCGCGACGCCGAGACGGGACAGCATGTACCCGTACTCCCGGTCGCCGTGCGCGGCCTGGTTGAGGTTCATGAAGTCCATGTCGATCTCGGACCAGGGCAGCTCGACGTTCGCCTGCGTGTGCAGGTGCAGCAGCGGCTTGCGCAGCGCGTCCAGCCCGGCGATCCACATCTTCGCGGGGCTGAAGGTGTGCATCCAGGTGATGACGCCGAGCACGGCGTCGTCGCTGTTGGCGTCGAGCATCGCGCGGCGGATCGAGCCGGAGTCCTTCAGGACGGGCTTCCAGACCACCTTCACCGGGACGTCGCCGGAGGCGTCCAGCGCCTCGGCGACCTCACGGGACTGCTGCGCGACCTGCTCCAGGGTCTCCGGTCCGTACAGGTCCTGGCTGCCGGTGAGGAACCAGACCTCGCGGTCGCCGTAGGGCTTGCTCATGTGCTTCCTTTCAGAGGGTCGGACGAGGGCCGACGTCGGCCCGCATCGGGTCAGCGCTGGCCGTAGACGTTCTGGTAGCGGTCGTACAGCGAGTCGACGTGCTCCTGCGCGATCGGCAGCGGCTCGCCGAGCTGGCGGGCGACGTGCACCGCGCGGGCGACCTCCTCGCACAGCACGGCGGCCTTGACAGCCGCCTTGGCATCGGACCCGATGGTGAACGGGCCGTGGTTCTGCATGAGCACGGCCTTCGAGCGGGAGCCCCGCAGCGTCTCGACGATGCCGCGGCCGATCGAGTCGTCACCGATGATCGCGAACGGGCCCACGGGGACGGGGCCGCCGAACTCGTCGGCCATCATCGTCAGCACGCACGGGATCTCCTCGCCGCGCGCCGCCCACGCCGTCGCGTACGTGGAGTGCGTGTGCACCACGCCGCCCACCTCGGGCATGTGCTGGTAGACGTAGGCGTGGGCGGCGGTGTCCGACGACGGCGCACGCTCGCCCTCGACCAGCGCGCCCTCCAGGTCGCACACCACCATCGCGTCCGGCGTGATGTCGTCGTAGGACAGCCCGGAGGGCTTGATGACGAGGAGGTCGTCGGCGCCCCCGGCACCTCCGGACGGGTTGCGCACCCGCTCGGAGACGTTACCGGCGGTCCACACGACGAGCTCCCAGCGAGGCAGCTCGGCGTGCAGCGCCGCGACCTTCTCCTTGGCGGCGTCGACGGCGGCCCGCAGGTGGTCGGGCACCTCGGTGATCGGCATCGGGATCGTTCTCCGTTCGGTCGGGACGGCGCTACAGCGCCTCGGTGGCGGCACGCTCGACCGCGAGGCCGGCGGTGTACCGCTCCAGGTAGGTGGTGAATCCGGCCAGGTCGTCGGCGTCGGGCTCGGCGACCTCCAGCTCGGCGTCGGCGAAGACCCGCGTGCCGAGGTAGTCGGCGAGGGACTCCGCGCCGTCCCCGGCGTCGGTGGCCGCGCGCGCGTAGGCCGCCAGGACGGCGATGCCCCAGGCGCCGCCCTCCCCCGCCGTGCGGCCGACGGCGACGGGTGCGCCGACGGCGGCGGCGAGCAGCCGCTGCGCCACGCCCTCGGTCCGGAACACGCCGCCGTGGGCGAACATCGTGTCGATGGCGACGCCCTCGCCGTGCAGCACGCGCATCCCGAGCGCCAGCGTGCCGAACGCGCCGTAGATCTGCGCCCGCATGAAGTTCGCGAGCGTGAGGCGGCTGCCGGGCGTCCGGACGACGAGTGGCCGGCCCTCGTCGAGGCCCGTGATCGGCTCCCCGGCGAGGTAGTTGTACGCGAGCAGACCGCCGCCGTCGGGCTCACCGTCGAGAGCCGCCCGGAAGAGGGCGCCGAAGACCTCGTCGGCACCGCCGTCGTGCCCGAGCGCGGCGGCGAGCTCGCCGAACATCCCGGCCCAGGCGTCGAGCTCGCTGGCACCGTTGTTGCAGTGCACCATCGCGACGAGGTCACCGGCGGGGGTGGTGACCAGGTCGAGCTCGTGGTGCACGCTCGTGAGCGGCTCCTCGAGGACGACCATCGCGAAGACGGAGGTACCGGCGCTGATGTTGCCGGTGCGCGGAGCCACCGCGTTCGTGGCGACCATGCCCGTCCCGGCGTCGCCCTCGGGCGGGCAGAGCAGGATCCCGGGCTCGAGGGTGCCGGTCGGGTCGAGCAGCGCGGCGCCCTCGGGGGTGAGCCGCCCGGCGTCCGCTCCCGCGGGCAGCACCGCGGGCAGGAGACCCTCGACCTGCAACCCGGGGCGCTTGGCGGCGACCAGGTGCCGGAACTGGCCCAGCATCCGCTGGTCGTAGTCCCGCGTGGCGGGGTCGATGGGGAACATGCCGGACGCGTCGCCGACGCCGAGCACGTGCCGGCCGGTCAGGGCCCGATGCACGTGGCCGGCCAGGGTGGTGAACGAGGCGATCTGCGGCACGTGGGGCTCGTCGTCGAGGATCGCCTGGTAGAGGTGGGCGATCGACCACCGCAGCGGGACGTTGTGGCCGAACAGCTCGGAGAGCTCGGCGGCGGCAGGTCCGGTGCTGGTGTTGCGCCAGGTGCGGAACGGCACGAGCAGGTCGCCGGCGGCGTCGAACGGCAGGTAGCCGTGCATCATCGCGGAGACCCCGAGCCCGGCGTAGGTGGTGGGCCGGACGCCGTAGCGTTCCTCGACGTCGGCCACGAGCGCCGCGTAGGCGCCCTGCAGCCCGGCGTGCACCGCGTCGAGCGAGTACGTCCACACGCCGTCGACGAGCTCGTTCTCCCAGGCGTGGTTCCCGGCGGCGACCGGCACGTGGTCCGGGCCGACGAGACAGGCCTTGATGTTCGTCGAGCCGAGCTCGATCCCGAGCGTCGTCCGCCCGGCTGTGATGGCGTCCCGCACGGTCGCCTGGTCCTGCAGCGTCATCGCCGTGTTCACTCCTTGGTTCGGGTCAGCATGATGTTAGCGCTCACATGGCGCGAGATCCAAGCCGCACGTGGCGGGCCTGGGCCGCGCGCTCACCGAGGGGGCGCCGTGGACGAGCGCACCACGAGCTCCGGCTGGATCCGCTCCACGGCCACCTCGTCGCCGGCCAGCGACGCGAGCACCATCGCGACGCACCGGGCACCGAGCGCGGCGAACGGCTGGCGCACCGTGGTGAGCGGCGGCACGAAGTAGGCGGCGCCCGCCATGTCGTCGAACCCGACCACCGAGACGTCGTCCGGCACGCCGAGGTTGCGCTCCCACAGCGCCCGTAGGATCCCCAGGGCGAGCTGGTCGTTCCCCGCGAGCACCGCCGTCGGGCCCTCCCCCGCCACGACCGCCTCCGCCAGGGCCTGGCCCGCGCGATAGCCGTCCTCGGCCGACCACGAGCAGGTCCGCGGCCGGGTCGCCTCGACCCCGTGCGCCTCCAGCGCCTCGCGCCAGCCCGCGGCACGCTCGCGCGCGTCGAACCAGTCCTGCGGTCCCGCGACGTGCACCACGTCGGCGTGGCCCAGGCCGAGCAGGTGCTCCGTCGCCGCCCGGGCGCCCGCACGCTGGTCCACCGCCGCCGACATCGTGGCCGACGCCGGACCTCCCGGCTCGCGCCCCGCCGTCGTCTCCTCGAGGGCCGCCACGACCACCACCGGCACCGGTGCGCGGAACGACTCGACCGCCGCGGCCACGTCGTCGTGCGGCGCGATGACGACGATGCCGTCCACCCCCTGAGCCATGAAGTGCTCGAGCGCCTCGTGCATCGACGTCGTGTCGTACGCGCGCAACGTCGCGACCGACACGAAGTAGCCCTTGTCCCGCGCCGCCTCCTCCACGGCGATGAGCGTGCTCGTCGGCCCGAAGAGCGCAGAGCCCGTCGTCACCACGCCCAGCGTGGCCGAGCGGGACGTCACCAGAGCACGTGCCGCGCTGTTGCGCCGGTAGCCGAGCTGCTCGATCGCGGCCTGCACCCGTTCGCGCGTCTCACCGCGGACGCTCGGGTGACCGTTGAGGACCCGCGAGACGGTCTGGTGCGATACGTGGGCGACGGCCGCGACGTCCGCCATCGACGGACGCCTGGCCCGGCGCGCCTCCTGGCCGGTCACGGGCGGTCGGCGGAGGAACCCGCGGCGTCCTCGTCCACCTGCTGCGCGTCGACCGCGTGCAGCACCCGCCGCAGATAGGTCATGGTGAGCTGACCGGCGGCCTCGTCGTACTGCGCCTCGTAGCCGTGCTTGGTGTACAGCGCGAGGTTGTGCTTGGAGTCCTTGCCGGTGAACGCCCAGATCTCGGTGACCTGCTCGGGCAGGTAGTTGAGGATCGCGAACATCAGCGTGGTGCCCAGGCCCTTGCCCTGCTGGTCCGGGGCCACCGCCAGCCGGCCCAGCGTCGCCTTCGGGCCCTCCACCTCGACGCGGATCGACCCGACGAGCCGGTGGCCCTCCCACGCGCCGATCGTCACGATGTCCTCGCGCGCCATGTCCTCGCGCAGCTCCGTGAGCGTCTGCGTCAGCGGCGGGATGTGCGGGTCGTCGTACAGCTGCGCCTCGGAGACGAACGCCGCACGCCGCAGCGTCAGCAGCTCGCCGGCCTGGTCGTCGGCGACCAGGGCGATCCGGGTGGACTTGTCGGGTGCTGCGGTGCCGCCCGCGGCGCCGTCCGGGACGGCGGTCGTGTCGCTCATGGCCCCATCGTGGCAGACCGTGGGCGACAATGGCGTGCGTGACGACACAGCCGACCCCTCCGACGACCACCGGCTCGCGCCCGGGCCGCCCCACCGAGTGGGTCCTGACGATGTCCTGCCCGGACCGCCCCGGCATCGTGCACGCCGTGAGCGGGATGCTCGCCGCGCACGACGGGAACATCACCGAGTCGCAGCAGTTCGGCAACCCCGGGTCCGGCACCTTCTTCATGCGCGTCCAGGTCGAGTCGCACGCCTCGCGCGAGGAGCTGGAGGCCGCGATGTCCGACGTCGCGGCAGGCTTCGAGATGACCTGGACCCTCGACGTCGTGGGTCGCCCCGTGCGGACGCTCGTCATGGTGTCCCGCGCCGCCCACTGCCTGGTCGACCTGCTCTACCGCGAGCGGGACCAGGGCATGCCGATCGAGGTCGTCGGGGTGGTGGGCAACCACCGCGACCTGGAGGACATCGCGGCGTTCTACGGCAAGCCGTTCCACCACGTGCCCGTCACCCAGGACACCAAGGCCGCGGCCGAGGACCGGCTGCGGCAGCTCGTCGACGAGCTCGACGTCGAGCTCGTGGTGCTGGCCCGGTACATGCAGATCCTGTCGGACCAGCTGTGCCGTGACCTGTCCGGGCAGGTCATCAACATCCACCACTCGTTCCTGCCGTCGTTCAAGGGTGCACGGCCCTACGCGCAGGCGCACGAGCGGGGCGTGAAGCTGATCGGCGCCACGTCGCACTACGTGACGGGCGACCTCGACGAGGGCCCGATCATCGAGCAGGACGTCGAGCGGGTCGACCACTCTCGGGCCGTCACCGACCTCGTCGCGCTCGGCGAGGACGTCGAGCGACGCACCCTCGCCCGCGCCGTGCGGTGGCACGCCGAGCACCGCGTGCTGCTCGACGGCCACCGCACGGTCGTCTTCCACTGACGCCGACGGGTCCGGGCGTCAGCCGACGGTGATCTCGTCGTCGGTGTAGTAGCCGCTGTCCACCAGGACCTCATCGATGTCACCGCGGTTGACGGTCGAGACACCGAGCAGGTAGGTCGGCACCATCTTCACCCCGTTGTCGTACGTCTCGGTGTCGTTGACCTCGGGCTCCCCGCCCTCCAGGTAGGCGAGCGCGGCCGCGACCGCGGCATCGGCCAGCAGGCGCGTGTCCTTGAACACCGTGGAGTACTGCATCTTCTCGCGGATGAGCTTGACCGAGGCGGCCTCCGCGTCCTGACCGGTCACGACGGGCATCCCGTCGGCGATCTTCGGGCCCAGACCGTCCAGCGCGAGCGCGGTGATGGCACCCCGCGAGACGCCGTCGTACGGCGAGAGGACCCCGTCCAGCTCGGTGCCGTCGGCGTAGAACTGCGCGAGCAGGCTCTCCATCCGGTCCTGGGCCAGGTCCTTGGACCAGCGCCACGTCTCGGCCGCGACGATCTCGGTCTGGCCCGACGGCACCTTGACGACGCCGTCCTCGAGGTACGGCGCGAGCGTGTCCATCGCGCCTTCCCAGAACATGTGCGCGTTGTTGTCGTCGAGCGAACCGGCGAACAGCTCGATGTTGTACGGGCCCTCGTCACCGGTGGGCTCGCCGTCGTCGTCGACGACGCCGATGCCCTGCAGCAGCGACGTGGCCTGGGCGACGCCGACGGCGTAGTTGTCGAACGTGACGTAGTGGTCGACGCCGTCGCTCTCGAGAAGCAGCCGGTCGTACGCAATGACCGGGATGTCCTGCGCCGCGGCAGCCTTGAGCTGGTCACCCAGACCGGCGCCGTCGACGGCCGCGATGATCAGCAGCTCGGCACCGCCGTCGATCATCGCCTGCACCTGGTCGGCCTGCTTGAAGCCGGCGGTGTCGTCGCCCGCGTATCGCAGGTCCACGTCGTAGCCCGCCTCCTCGAGCCCGGCCGCGAGCGTCTGGCCGTCAGAGATCCAGCGCTCGGACGTCTCGGTCGGCATCGCCACACCGATCGTGCCCGCCCCGCTGGGGGCCTCCTCCTCGTCGGCCCCGCAACCCGACAGGACGAGCGCAGCGGCCGTCCCCACGACGGCAGCGCCCGCTGCCAGTCGTCGATTCATCGCGTTCCTCCGTTTCAGTCCGCCGTACCACGTGCGGACTCCGTGTCTCGATCGCACGCCGTGCGGCGTGCGTTGATCACATCGATCGGTCAGGCAGCCCCGGTGATCGCGGCCAGGATGGACTCGTGGCTCGCGGAGGCGGGGAACGACCCGTTGTTGCGCCCGTGCCGCATCACCTCGATGCGGTCCGAGACGGCCCGGACGTCGTTGAGATTGTGGCTGATGAGGATCACCCCGAGCCCCATCTCCCGCAGTCGCTCGATGTGCGTGAGCACCTCGGCCGTCTGCGCCACGGAGAGCGCCGCCGTCGGCTCGTCGAGCACGACGATACGCGGCTCGCCGATCAGCGTCCGCGCGATGGCCACTGCCTGGCGCTGCCCCGCGGAGAGGCTGCGCAACGGTGTGCGCACCGACGGGATGCGAACCGTCAGGTGCTCCAGGAGGCGGCGTGTGTCGACCTCCATCTGCCCGTCACGGAGCATGCCGGCCCGGCCACGGATCTCCTGTCCGAGGAATACGTTGGCCGTGACGTCGAGGTTCTCGCACACCGCGAGGTCCTGGAAGACGCTGGCCACACCGAGGGCGTTGGCGGCAGAGGGCGAGTGGATCGTCACCGGCCTCCCCTCGATCTCGACCTGGCCCGCGTCCGGTGTGAGCACACCCGCCACGACCTTGGCGAGCGTCGACTTGCCTGCGCCGTTGTCACCGACCAGGGCGACGACCTCGTGGGAGTACACCTCGAGGTCGATGCCCACGAGCGCCTCGACGGCACCGAAGTTCTTGCTCACCTCACGCAGCGCGAGCAGGGGCGAGCGCCGGCGCGTGCCGTCGGTCGGCGGCGTCATCGTCCCGCTCCCTCGTCGTCGGTGCTGTCGGGTCGCTCGAACAGGTCGGTGCTCTCCAGGGCGAGCGCGATCGCACCCTGGAGCTCGGCACGCAACCCTAGCGCGGCCGGCACCACGTCGGGACCACCTGACCGGCTCAGCACCGTGCGTCGTCGCAGGGCCTCGCGCAGCGGGGCGAGGAACACCTCGCCCGTCTCGGCCAGGTCCCCGCCGACGACGACGCGCTGCGGCCCCAGGCCGGTGGCGAGCGCCGCGACGACACCGCCGACGGTCGCGCCGGCGTCGGCCACGATCTCCCGGCAGCCCGGGTCGTCGTCCTTGGTCAGCCGGACGACGTCTCGCAACGTGAGATGCCCGTAGCTGGCATACAGCGGCTCCAGCAGGGCCGGGCCGCCGACGACGGTCTCGAGGCAGCCTCGGCTGCCGCAGGCGCAGATCCGGCCGGCGGGGTCGACCTGCACGTGACCGATCTCTCCGGCGGTGCCGTCCGCACCGCGGTGGACCCGGCCGTTCACCACGAGGCCCGCACCCACGCCCTGCGAGACGTTGACGTAGAGGAGGTCACGCAGCTCACGCCCGGCACCGAGCGTCGACTCGGCCAGCGCCCCGAGGTTGGCGTCGTTGTCCACGAAGACGGGGCGCGCGAGCCGCTTCTCCAGGACCTGGGCGATCTGGACGGAGTCCCAGCCCCGCAGCACGCCGCGCAGGCCGACCATGCCGGTGGCGGGGTTCACCGGGGCGGGCAGCCCCACGCCGATGCCGAGCAGCTCGCCCAGGTCCGCGCCGACCCGCTCCACCAGGTCCACGACGAGCAGCGCGACGCGGTCCAGGCTGGTGTCCGAGCGATGGTCGGCCGGCAGGGGCAGGATCTGCTCGGCGAGCACCTCGTGCGAGACGTCGGCGAGGGCGACCCGCAGGTGCCGGTAGCCGACGACGACGCCCGCCACCAGCCCGACACGGTGAGCGAGGGTCACCAGCTGCGCCCTGCGCCCCGAGCGGACGGTGCTGCGGACCTCGGCGATCTCGGCCGCCACGAGGTCCTTGACGATCGCCGAGACCGTCGCCGCCGAGAGCCCCGTCGCGCCGGCGAGCTCGACCTGGGTGAGGCCACCGTGCCTCTTCACCGCGTCCGCGACGCGGGCGCGGTTTGCCTCGCGCAGCGACGACTGAGATCCCGCCATCGGGTGCCGTCCCTTCACGATCCGGAGCGAATGGGGAAGCCGGACGGGGGGGGGGGGGGGCCCCCCCCCCCCCCCCCCCCCCGGCCCCCCCCGCCCCCCCCCCCGCGGGGCCGGGGGTGTTTCACCTGGAG
>NZ_JBLUNY010000017.1:9961-33321 GCF_048065335.1 Isoptericola maris
TCAGACCCGGCGGGGGGGGGCGCCCCCCCCCCCGCGCGGGGGGGGGGGGGGGGGGGGGGGGGGGGGGGGCCCCCCCCCCCGCCCCGCCCGCGGCCGTCATCCGGTTCAGCGGGCCACGGAGGCGCGCTTCTTGTTCCAGATGTCGAAGGCGACCGCCAGCAGCAGCACCAGGCCCTTGATGACCTGCTGCATCGACTGCGGCACACCCATCAGCTGCATGCCGTTGGACATGACGGCCATGATCAGACCACCGATCATGGCGCCGCCGACACGGCCCACACCACCGGTCGTGGAGGCGCCACCGATGAAGCAGGCGGCGATCGCGTCGAGCTCGAACATGTTGCCCGCGCCGGGCTGGGCGCTGTTCATCCGCGAGGAGAAGACGACGCCGGCGATGGAGGCCAGGAAGCCCATGTTCACGAAGATCCAGAAGTTGATCTTGCGCACCGCCACACCCGACAGCTCGGCCGCGTGGCGGTTGCCGCCGACGGCGTAGATGTGCCGACCGAAGACGGACTTCTGGGTGACCAGCGTGTAGGCGATGATCAGCACGGCGAGGATGATCAGCACGACCGGCAGGCCGCGCGAGGAGGCGAGCTGGTAGCCGAACCACATGACCACCGCGGCGACCACGAGGATCTTGAGCGCGAACAGCGGCAGGGACTCGACCGACTGCTGGTAGGCGACCTTGCCCTGGCGCGAGCGCCACTGCGACACACCGTAGCCGACGACGGCGATCCCGAAGATCACGAGCGTGAAGACGTCGAACCCGTAGCCGCCCAGCAGTCCGTTGAGGAACCCGTTGGCGACCTCGTAGTAGGTGCCGCCGAACGGCGACAGCGACCGGTTGTCCAGCACGAGGAACGTCAGGCCGCGGAAGAGCAGCATGCCTGCCAGGGTGACGATGAAGCCGGGGATGCCGACGTACGCGACCCAGAAGCCCTGCCAGATGCCGACGAGCAGGCCGACGACCAGCGCGGCGAGCACACCGGCCCACCACGGCATGCCCTCGCGGACGACGACGACGGCGGAGACGGCTCCGGTCAGGGCGACCACCGAGCCGACGGACAGGTCGATCTGCCCGGCGATGATGATCATCACCATCCCGATCGCCAGGATCAGGATGTAGGAGTACTGCAGGATCAGGTTCGTCAGGTTGGTCGGCGACAGGAAGCTGGGGTGCAGCGCGGCGAACAGCACCACGATCGCGACGAAGGCGATGAGGATGCCGCTCTGGCGCATGTTCCGGGTCAGGGCGTCCCGGACCGAGGCGATGGCGTTCATGAGGCAGTTCCGTTCGTGGGCAGGGGCTGGTCGCGCTCGAGGGTCATGAGCTCCATGAGGCGTTCCTGCGTCGCGTCGGCGACGGGAAGTTCACCGGTCATGCGACCGAAGGCGAGGGCGTACACGCGGTCGCAGATGCCGAGCAGCTCGGGCAGCTCGGAGGAGATGACGACGACCGCCTTCCCCGCCGCGACCATCTTGTTGATGATCGTGTAGATCTCGTACTTGGCACCGACGTCGATGCCACGGGTGGGCTCGTCGAGGATCAGCACGTCCGGGTCGGTGTACAGCCACTTGGACAGCACGACCTTCTGCTGGTTGCCGCCCGAGAGCGTGCCGACGTCGACGAGGACGTTCGGAGTCTTGACGTTCATCGAGGTCCGGTACTCCTCGGCGATGCGCAGCTCCTCGTTGCCGTTGATCCAGCCGCCGGGAGCGAGCTGACGCAGGCCCGCCGCGGAGATGTTGTGCCGGACGTCGTCGATGAGGTTGAGGCCGTACTGCTTGCGGTCCTCGGTGGCGTAGGCGATGTGGTGCTCGATCGCCTCGGCGACCGTCCGCACCTGGATCTCCTTGCCGTCCTTGTAGATCTTGCCGCGGATGTTGCGGCCGTAGGAGCGCCCGAAGAGGCTCATCGCCAGCTCGGTGCGGCCCGCGCCCATGAGGCCCGCGATGCCGATGACCTCGCCGGCGCGGACGTGGAACGACGCGTCGTAGATGATCTGCCGTCCGGCCTGGGTGGGGTGGTCGACGTTCCAGTTCTCGACGCGCAGCACCTCCTCCCCGGGCACGCTCTCGCGCTCCGGGTACCGGTGCTCGAGGTCGCGACCTACCATGCCGCGGATGATGCGGTCCTGGGTCGCGCTCTCCTCGGTCATGTCGATCGTCTCGATCGTCTGACCGTCCCGGATGATGGTGGTGCGGTCGGCGATCTCCTCGATCTCGTTGAGCTTGTGCGAGATGATGATGCAGGTGATGCCCTGGTCCCGCAGCGCCCGCAGCAGCTCGAGCAGATGCTCGGAGTCGGTGTCGTTCAGCGCGGCGGTCGGCTCGTCCAGGATGAGCAGGCGCACCTCCTTCGAGAGCGCCTTGGCGATCTCGATGAGCTGCTGCTTGCCTACGCCGAGCTGGCCGATGGGCGTGGTGGGGTTCTCGCGCAGGCCGACCCGCTCCATGAGCGTCGCCGCCCGGTGGTTCGCGTCGTTCCAGTCGATGAGCCCGAAGCGGCCGCGCATCTCGTTGCCGAGGAAGATGTTCTCGGCGACGGACAGGTACGGCACCAGCGCGAGCTCCTGGTGGATGATGACGATGCCTCGCTGCTCGGAGTCCGAGATCGACCCGAACTCCGCCGTGGCGCCGTCGAAGACGATCTCGCCGTCGTAGGTGCCGTGGGGGTACACGCCCGACAGCACCTTCATCAGCGTCGACTTGCCGGCACCGTTCTCACCGCAGATCGCATGGATCTCGCCCTGCTCGACGGTGAGGCTGACGTCGGACAACGCCTTGACGCCAGGGAACTCCTTGGTGATGGAGCGCATCTCCAGAATGGTGCTCATCTGCGCTCTCGTCCCTCCTTCGGTGGGGGGTAGCGGCCGCGGCGGGAGCCGACGGCGGACCCGGGGCGGCCCGCCCGCCGTGGCCGGAGCGCACGACGGGCGGGCCTGCCCGCGATGAGTTCGGTCAGGACCGACGGATCACTCCGCGGCCTGGCCCGACTCGACCTCTTCGGCGGTGTAGTAGCCGGAGTCGACGAGGACCGGCGCGATGTCCTCGGCGAAGACCGTCTCGACCTCGAGCAGGTACGACGGCACGACCTTGACGCCGTTGTCGTACGTCTCGGTGTCGTTCGCCTCGGGGTCCTCACCCTCGACGAAGGACTGCGCCGCGGCGACGGCCTGCTCGGCGAGCAGGCGCGTGTCCTTGAAGATGGTCGAGGACTGCACGCCCTGGTCGATCAGTGCGACGTTGGCGATCTCGGCGTCCTGCCCGGTGACGACCGGCAGGCCCTCCTCGAGGGTCGGGCCCATGCCCGCACCCTGCAGGGCGTTGATGATGCCCCGCGAGAGCACGTCCGCCGGGGCCAGCACGCCGTCCAGCTCCTCGTCGCTGCCGGTGTACGTGGAGGTCAGCAGGTCCTCCATCCGGCTCTGGGCGGTCTCCAGCTCCCACCGCTGGGTGCTGATCTGGTCGAAGTTCACCTGACCCGAGGGGACGACGACGGTGCCGTCGTCGAGCAGCGGCTGCAGGATGGACATCGCACCGTCGAAGAAGAAGTGCGCGTTGTTGTCGTCCGGGGAACCGGCGAAGAGCTCGACGTTGAACGGGCCCTCCTCACCGGTCGGCTCGTCGTTCTCGTCGAGGTAGCCGACGCCACGCAGCAGGGCGTTCGCCTGGGCGACACCCACGGCGAAGTTGTCGAACGTGGTGTAGAAGTCCACGTTCTCGCTGTCCCGGATGAGGCGGTCGTAGGCGATGACGGGGATGTTCTCCGCCGCCGCGGCCTCGAGCTGGCTGGTCAGTGCCGTCCCGTCGATGGACGCGATGATGAGGACGTCGACGCCCTCGGTGATCATCGAGTCGATCTGCTGGGTCTGGGTCGGGATGTCGTCGTTGGCGAACTGCAGATCCACCTGGTAGCCGAGCTCCTCGAGCCCGGCCTCGACGTTGCCGCCGTCCTGGATCCAGCGCTCGTAGGTCTGGGTGGGCATGGCCACGCCGACCTTGACGTTCTCGTCACCGTCGCCTGCGGCCTCTTCGGTGCCGGAACCGGCACCCTCGCC
This sequence comes from Isoptericola maris, assembly GCF_048065335.1. Classification (NCBI taxonomy): domain Bacteria; kingdom Bacillati; phylum Actinomycetota; class Actinomycetes; order Micrococcales; family Promicromonosporaceae; genus Isoptericola; species Isoptericola maris. The sequence goes on from NZ_JBLUNY010000017.1 coordinate 14,026, forward strand.
ACCGCATGCGGTCAGGGTGAGCGCCAGCGCCGCACCTGCGGCGACCACGCCCATCTTCTTGCCGAGTCGCATCCTCGCGCTCCTTCTCGTCGTCGAGGGTCCTCCGGCGGCGACCTTCACCACCGGTGCCCCGTCGGGGCCGGACCGCAGCCTCCAGAAGGAGGCCGGACACAACTTTCCTGTCTTCGAGACTTGAAGTCAACGCTGGGGCATCACGATCTGATCACGACCAACAGAGCGACAGTTCGGACATTAACCCCTAAGGGTCCCTGCCTTGACTTCGCCTCGCGAAGTCAAGGCAGGGACCGGGTGAACCTGTCTCAGTTCTGCCGCTCCACCAGCACGGCGACCGTCCGTGCCGGCACGGTGACCGTGCCGGAGGGCGCGTCCCAGCCGGTCTCCCGGACGACGTCGTCACCACCGTCGCGCTGGACCGGCGACAGCGCGTAGTCGCGCCCGGCGAGCTCGTCGAGCGTCACCGTCGCGGGCTCCGGCGAGGCGTTGAGCACGGTCAGCACCCCGTCCAGCGCCGGGTCGACGTCGACGCCGCCCGCCGTGTCGTCGATCGACATCGCGATCACTCCCGGGGCGGCGTCCGGACCGGAAGCCGGGAACGACACCTTGTCCTCGATCAGGTCCGCGGTACCGAGGCGGAACAGGTCCGTGGACCCGCGTAGCTCGAGCAGCTCGCGGGCGCGCTCGGACGCCCCGGCGATGTCCTCCGGCGCGGGCTTGAGCGCCGGGTCCGCCAGCAGCGGAGCCATGAGCGGCCACTTCTCCGCGTTGTCCGCGGCCATCGGCAGACCCCGGGCGAACCCGTTGTCCTGGCCCGACCAGTCGATCGCGTTGAACCAGTCCCCGGAGTCGTAGGAGTTGCGGTCCAGGGACTTCGAGCGCAGCAGGTCCGTGCCCGCGTGCCAGAACGAGGGCGTCTGGGCCAGCGCGGCCGTGGCGAGGGACACGGTGTTCATGCGCACCCGGTCGTCCATCGAGGTCGCTTGCGGCAGCTTGAGCGTCAGCAGGTCGAAGAGGGTCTCGTTGTCGTGCGCGTCCACGTACGTCACCACCTCCTCCGGGGAGTCGGCGTATCCGGCCGGTGAGCCGCGGTAGTCGAGGTCCGCGCCCCGGGTGGTCTCGCCGTCGGACGTCCGGAACGTGAAGTCGCGCAGGTTCCCGGCGAGGCCGAGCCGCACGAGGTCGGTCTGGTGGCCGAGGTCGTCGCGCTCGTCGTCACCGCCGTCGTTGACCGTGCCCGGCTCCCCAGTGCGCGCCTCCCGGCCGTTCGGGTCGGTGAACAGCCCGGTGCCGAACCCCTGGGTGAACGTCGATGCCCCGTCCACGGGTGAGCCGCCGTGCACGGCGTCGCGCAGCCGGTCGCTGAACGTGCCGATGCCCGTTCCACCGAGGTTGCCCTGCGTGGCCTGCTCGAACAGCGCCCCGTCGGCGACCTCGCCGAAGTTCCAGCCCTCGCCGTAGAGGTACACCGCCGACCCGTCGACGCCGTCCTCGGCGGGCGTCAGCTCGTCCAGCGCCTCCCGCACGGCGAGCATGTTCTCGCGCGAGTGGTGGCCCATGAGGTCGAACCGGAACCCGTCGACCTTGTAGTCGCGGGCCCAGGTGACCACGGAGTCCACCATCAGCTTCTGGGCCATCGCGTGCTCCGTGGCGACGTTCTGGCAGCACGTGCTGGTCTCGACCGCGCCCGTCGTCGGGTCGAGCCGGTGGTAGTAGCCGGGCACCACGCGGTCCAGCACGCTCTTCGCGTCCTGACCGCTGGCCGCCGTGTGGTTGAACACCTGGTCCAGGACCACCTGGAGCCCGGACGCGTGCAGCGAACCCACCATCGTGCGGAACTCGGCGACCCGTGCGCCGCCGTCGGCGTCCACGGCGTACGAGCCCTCCGGGGTCGTGAAGTGGTAGGGGTCGTACCCCCAGTTGAAGGCGTCGCTGCCCTGGACCTCGGCCACCGCGGCCTGCTGCTCGTCGGAGTCCGGCGCGAACGCGGACAGGTCTCCGGTCGCCTTCTGGTCCGCCCGGTCCTCGGGGATCGTGGCGATGTCGAACGTGGGCAGCAGGTGCACCGTGGTCATCCCGGCGTCCGCCAGCTCGCGCAGGTGCGCCATGCCGTCCGAGTCCCCCTCGGCGAACGCCAGGTAGGTGCCCCGGACGTCCTCGGGGACGGTGTCGTCCGCGATCGAGAAGTCCCGCACGTGCAGCTCGTAGATCGTCTGGTCCACGGGCCGCTCGACGACGGGCTGGTCGGTGGTGCGCCAGACCTTCGGCTGCCAGCGCTTGTCCTCGAGGCCCACCACGACGGAGTGCGTCGAGTCGCGGGTGAGCGCCACCGCGTACGGGTCGGTCACCACGTTGGTCTCCACCTGACCGGTCCCGGGGACGTAGACGGTCACCGCGTACCGGTAGCGGGCGCCGACCCACGGGTACTTCTTGTCCTCCCGCTTGCCGTCCAGGGTCCACGACCCGTCCGGCCTGCGCTCCGTCTCGAACCGGTCGGGCTCGGCGTCCGGCTCGCGACCCTCCGGCCAGACGAGGAGGTCGACGTCCTGGGCCGTCGGCGCCCACACCGCGAACGACGCCCACTTGCGGTTCGGGTGCACGACGGCGCCGAACGTACGATCCTCGGCGGCCTCGGCGTACAAGTCGTCCAGCACACCGGGGAGCTGGACGCCGGTCGCGGCCGTGAGCACGTCTCCGTCGGAGCGGGTCACGAGCAGCTGGCCGGTCAGCAGCGCCTCGATCGACTCGCGGCCCAGGGGATCACCGTCCGACGTCGGCACGAGCGTCGCGTGGCCCGCCAGCGCCGGGAAGTCCGCGGCGACGTCGTCCGGCACGGCACCGCCGGGGTCGAGCGGGTAGGACGCCGCGCCGTCGGGCAGGTCGCCGTCCGGGCCGGTGACTCCGCCGTCCGCGACCTGGAGGCCCCCGGCAGGCGAGGCCCAGAGGGTCCACTCCTCGCCCGCGCCCAGGTCGCCGGGGGCGAGGAGCAGCGACTCACGCACCCAGTGCGCGGCCTGCTGACCGGTCCCGGCGAGCGGCGGGTCATCCACGCCGATCGTCAGCTCGTGGGTCGCGAGGTCGTAGGAGAACTCGACCGTCTCGCCGTCACCGACGCTGAACGAGTAGTTCGCCCCGTCGGGCTCTCCCCCGATGCCGTAGTTCTCCGCCCAGCTCAGGCCGTGGGCCACCTTCGCCTCGTAGGCACCACCGGCGAGCTCGTCGGTGGACCAGGTGTGCACGCCGTCGCCGTCCGGGTCCTTGAGCCAGGTGGCGAGGCAGGCCGGGTCCCAGGCGTCCGGGCAGACCTGGTCCTGGTAGGAGCCGGGCAGCGTGACGATCGGGCCTTGCGCGGTCGAGGAGAAGTCCTTGCCGACCGGGTCCCAGTAGAAGGTGACCTCGCCGCCGTCATGCGTGTACATCGCGTTGCCGCCGTCATGTACGCCACCGGTGCCGTAGTTGACGTCCCAGGAGCCGTTGAGGGCCACCTTGTACTCGTACTCACCGGCCGGCAGGTCGAACGTGCCCTCCCAGACGCCGTCGGCACGCTCGGTGAGGCGGGCGCCCTCGCAGTCGGGCGTCCAGTCGCCGGCGCAGCCCATCTCGCTGTTGTGGCTGCCCGGCACCGTGACCATGTCCACCTCGGGCTCCGGCTCGGCGTCGCCGACGACTCCGGAGACGTCCACGCCCACGGAGGCGAACGTGGAGGCGGCGGCGCGGTCGCCGTCGGCGTCGACAGTCACCGCGCGGTACTCGACCAGCGTGCCTTCGGGCACCTCCGCGACGTCGTGGAAGACCCGCGGTGTGGTGTCCTCGGCCGTGCCGAGCGGCTGCCAGGCGTCCGTGCCGACCTCGCGCCAGGCGAAGCCGGTCTCGGCCCAGGCGTCGTCGATCTCCGCCGCGACCGGCGCGGTGCCGCTCACCGCGGCCCCAGGAGCAGGCAGGTCCACGGCGATGCTGCCGTCCGTCTCGGCGCCCACGGTCCGGTCGGCCCGCAGGACGACGGCGGAGGTCGCCGGGACGCTCAACGTCACGGTGCCTTCGGCGTCGGCCGTCACGGCTTCACCGTCGCCGTGGAGCATCTCGTAGCCCGCGCCCGGGGTCAGCGTCGTGAAGGTGGCGTCGCGCTCCTCGGACGCGTTGTTGAGCGCGACGAGGTGCTCGACCTTCTCCTCGCGGTCGACGCGGCTGAACGCATAGATCCCCGCGCCGTCCGACACGTGCCGCTCGATCTGCGCGCCCTGCGACAACGCGGGGTGCGCCTCGCGCAGCGCCGCCAGGTCCGCGATGTGCGCGTACAGCGGAGCGTCGGTGTCGTAGCGGTCCTGGCTGCCGGCGGTCTCACCCGTCACCAGCGGCTGGCCCGCGTACTCCTCGACCTGCGTGGCGAACAGCGTCTGGCGGGCGTCCTTGTCGCCGCCGCTGCCGGCGAAGCCCTGCTCGTCGCCGTAGTAGACGACCGGCTGGCCGCGGGTGAGGTACATCAGCTCGTGGGCGAGTTGGTCACGGGCGAGCGGGTCGTCGGTGCTCGCCAGCATGAACCCGACGCGTCCCATGTCGTGGTTGCCGAGAAACGTCGGCAGCGCGGCCGCGGACGTGTCCGGCGTCGTGTACCGGTCGTCGCTCGCGAACAGGCTCGCCAGGCCTCGTGCGCTGTTGCCGCTCGCGTAGCTGGTGGCGGACGCCTGGAAGGCGAAGTCGAGCACCGAGCTCATGTCGGTGTCCCGGACGTAGGGGGAGGTCTTGGCCGCGTCGGCGTCGTACACCTCACCGAACATGAAGAACTCGTCGTTGCCCTGCGCGTGGGCGTAGTCCATGACCTCGGCGGACCAGGTCTCCCAGAACTCCGGGTTCACGTGCTTGACCGTGTCGATGCGGAAGCCGTCGATGCCCAGGTCGATCCAGTCCTGATACACCTCGACGAACCCGTCGACCACCGTCGGGTGCTCGGTCATGAGGTCGTCGAGACCGTCGAAGTCGCCGTGCGTGACGGACTCGCCGGTCCAGGTCGAGTTGCCGCGGTTGTGGTACAGCGTCGGGTCGTTGAGCCAGGCCGGGACCTTGACGTCCGCGTCCTGCGGCGCCACCACGGGCGTGTACGGGAACGACGTCGCGGCGTCGAGCCCGGGGAAGTCGCCGGTGCCCGCGAAGTCCGCGGGGTCGAACGCCTCGCCCGACGCGTCGAGATACGGCGCGTCCGCCTGCTCCACGTAGGAGTACTCGCCCTCCGCGTAGTCGACGACGTCGGCCGTGTGGTTGGTGATGATGTCGAAGTACACCTTGATCCCGCGCTCGTGGGCGTCGGCGATGAGTGCCTCGAGCTCGGCGTTCGTCCCCAGGTGCGGGTCGATCTGCGTGAAGTCCGTGATCCAGTACCCGTGGTAGCCGGCGCTCGCGTCGTCGCCGGTGCCCTGCACGGGCCGGTTGAGGAACGACGGCGTGAGCCAGATCGCCGTCGTGCCCAGACCTTCGACGTAGTCGAGGTGTTCCCGCAGGCCGGCGATGTCGCCGCCGGAGTAGAAGCCCTTGTCCGTCGGGTCGAACCCGTGGTCGAGCGCGTCGCCGTCGATGCCGCCCGTGTCGTTCGACGGGTCGCCGTTGGCGAACCGGTCGGTCATGACGAAGTAGAACCGCTCGTCCGACCCGGCCTGCCGCACGGGCGGGACGACGAGCTCGGCGTCCGCGGCGTCGTCGTACTCCCCTGCCAGGTCGAGCGGGGTGAGCGCGGTGCGGTGGGTCGTGTCGTCGTAGGTGACCCGGACGCGGGTGTCGCCGCCGAGGACGAGCGGGGTGTCGGCGTCGGTGCCCTCGCGCCCGTAGGCCTCGTCCCACGCGCCGTCGAGCGCGACCTTGTACGCGTAGGTGCCGGCGGGCAGGTCGTACTCGGCGGAGTACGTGCCGTCGCCGGCGGGTTCCAGGGTGGTCGCGGTGCATGTCGGGTCCCAGTCCTGCGGGCAACCCAGCGAGGTCTGCAGGTCACCGACGAGGGTCGCGGTGCGCTCCTCGTCGGCGGCTGCCGTGGTCGCCACGGCGACTCCGGCGGCGGTGGTGGCGATCAGGGCGGTGGCGGCGAGCGCCGCGACACCGCGGCGCAGGGGTGGGCGCATGGGGACTCCTTCGTCGACTGGCCGCCACGACTGTAACCTTGCAGAATTCTTGCAGCAAGCCCATCGCAACAGGTCCCCGCCGGTGGCACCGCTCCTCGGCGCCCCGCCTGCGGTGGCCCGCTCACGTTCCAGTTGCCATCATGAGCAGGGCACGCACTGCGGCGGGGCAGGCGCGGACCGAGGAGTGTGACGGTGAGCTTCGTTCATCAGGAAGCCCTCGACGCGTCGTTGCGCTGGCTGCGTGCCGGCCAGGACGTGCACGTCATCGGAGACGTCGGTTCCGGCCGGACCAGGGTCCTGCGGGCGGTCGCCGAGAGCCTGCGCACGTCCGGCGCCGCCGTCGCCGAGCTGTCCGGCACCGCGGGCGAGGACTCCGTCCCCCTCGGCGGCTTCCTCACCCATCCGACGCTGCGCCCCCGAGGCTCCGTCGCGCGTTGGAGCGTCCCGGAGGCGACATCCTCGCTGGCCGAGGCGATCGCCGGCCGCCGGGCCGTCGTCGTGGTCGACGACGTGCACCTGCTCGACCGGCCGTCGCTCACCGTCATCGACGCCGTCGCCCGGCGCGCGCCCGGACCGGTGCGCGTCGTCACGACGGTACCGGCCGGAGTCCCCACCGAGGGTCCGTGGTCGGCCCTGGCGCGACCTGCCGCTGCCGTCCCCGTCGCCCCGCTGGACGTGAACGAGGTCGCTACGCTGCTCGCCGCTCGTCTCGGCGGCCAGGTGGACGGTGGGCTCGCGGCCGCCGTCGCGGGGAGGTCCGGGGGGAACCCACGGGCCGCCGTCACCCTGGCGCAGGCAGCCGCCGGAGCAGGCAGCATCAGGCAGACGGACGGCCGGTGGACACAGACGGGGAGCCTCGAGTCCGTCCCGACGCAGTCGGTGCTGCACGGCCTGCTGGGCGGCATGCCGGCCGAGCTCCGCGCAGGCCTCGAGACCCTGGCGTGGTTCGGGCTCCTGGACGTCGACCACGCGCGCACCCTCCTCGGCACGGAACGGCTCGCGGCTCTCGACGCCGCCGGCCGCATCGCCATCGACGAACGACCCGAGGCACGCCTGGTCGCGGTCAACCCGCCGGTGCTCGGCCAGGCGCTCCGGGCACACCTGTCCGGGACCCGGCGCGCACTCCTGCGCGACCGCGGTGAGGAGCTGCTCGGGCCGGCCGGCAGCGCCGGCGACAGCATCCTCGCCGGTGCGCCCCGGCCGTCCGCCACCGGCACGCCCGCGGCCGACGGTCGCCCCGTGCACCAGGTGACCATCCTCACCGAGTCCGTCCGCACCCGGGCCGCCCTGTGGTCCGACACGTGGGCGACGCGGCACGACGTCGCGAGCGCCCTGCCGCTGCTGCGCCTGCACCTGGTCGACGGGATGGCGCCGGTGGACGTCGACGAGGTGTTCACGGGCACCTCGCTCGCACCGACCGACGACCCCGAGGAGGTGGCGGCGTACCTGGTGCTGCGTGGACAGTGGGCCGCCCAGTCCGGAGGCACGATCCGGTCCGGTCTGCTCGACGACCCGGGGCCCTCGGGCCGACTGGTGCTCGACGGCGCCGGCGAGACGTTCCTGCGCTACCTGGACCAGCTGCACGGCACGTCGGACCGAGCGCCCGACGCGGGGACGATCGACGTCGAGCAGGACGTGCCGCGCAGCATGCGCGGCTACGTCACGATCCATCAGGCGCGCGCCGCCGTCGAGGCCGGTGCCCCGGACCGCGCGCTCGACCTGCTCGGGAGCTGGCAGGACAGCGGGTTCCAACGACCCTTCACGCACCGGCTCGACTCGCTGCGCGGCGACGCGCTGCTCATGGTGGGGCAGGTCGACGACGCCGTGGCATGGGCACGCCGCCGCCGGAGCGCCGCCTACGACGAGCTCAGCCCGTTCGGTGTCCGGCTCGCCGCGCGAGGGCTCGCGAGCGCGCTCTTCGTGCAGGGTGATCACGACCGGGCGCTGCGCGCGCTCAGCGTGGTGCTGCGGCTCGACCGGTGCGGACCGGTGCAGAGCCCGTTCGACGAGCGCATCTTCGGACTCGCCGCGGTGCTGCACGCCCGCGCCGGCCACCACGAGATGGCCCGCACCCTGCTCGACGAGCTGGAGCGGACCCCCCGCCCGTACGTGCCCGTGCTGGACTTCGTGCGGCCGTGGGCACGGATGGAGGTGGAGCATGCGGTGTCCGGGGGTGCTCCCGACGGTGAACCCCTGTGGTCGGCGGGCGAGCGCCTGTGGTCGCAGGGCAGGCTGGCGTCCGCGATGTTCTCCTGGGCGTTGACGCCGCAGCGGTTGACCGGCGCGCGCCTCACGCGTCTGGAGGAGGGGTTCGCCGCCGTGCACATCCCCCTGCTGGCACCGGCCGTGCGGCTGCACCGGCGCCTCACGCACGGCACCAGCAGCAGGGTCCTCGAGTCGATCCGCTCGATGGACCCCCGCGACCCCATGACCTACGTGGCGGCGAAGGTCGCCAGCGCTCTCGCCGTCCAGGAAGGTCGGCACACCCTCACGGCGGACGAGCTCGCCGAGGCCACCGGGACGCAGGCGCCGATCCGGACCGCTGCCGCCGGGCCGGAGGCTGGCCTCACCGCCCGGGAGACCGAGATCACCGCGCTCGTCCGCGAAGGCCTCACCAACCGCGAGATCGCGAGCCGGCTGTTCCTGTCCGTGCGGACGGTGGAGAGCCACCTGTACCGGGCGATGCAGAAGCTGGGCGCCTCGGACCGGCGCGAGCTCGCCACGTGAACAGCCTGGTCAGGGCACCGGCGCACGGCTGCGGCGTCGGCCGCGCCAGGCGCGCGTCCACAGGACCGCCGCCCAGACGAACAACGCTCCCGCGACGACGAACACCGCGAGCGTCCGCTGCTCGCCGTTGACGACCGAGTTCACCTGCCCCAGCCACGGGACGGCGTACCAGACCCGGCCGCGCACCTGGAGGTCCCGCACCGGCGCATCGGGCGTCGCGTTCGCGTCGCCCTGGAGGGTGAACGACCGCGTGCCGTCCTGGTGGTGGTCGATCGAGGTCACCCGGTGCGTGATCGCGGTCGGATCGCCCGGGTTCGGCAGGTAGGTGACGATGTCTCCGAGACGGATGTGGTCGGTGTCGACGGGGCGCACGACGGCGAGCGACCCCGCCGGCAGGTTCGGTTCCATCGAGCCGGAGAGGATCGTCAGAGGGACGCCGCCCACCATCTTGGGCACGACGATGACCACCGCGGCGAGCAGGACCGTCAGGCCGAGCAGCCCGTAGGTGAAGCCGGCCCACAGGCCGGACAGCACCGCGCCACGGACGCGCGCGGCGTCCGCGGACGGACCGTCGGGCGCGACCGCGGTGTCTTGGGCGTCGATGGTGGCCGCCACGTCTCGACCACGCAGGTCTCCCCGCATGCACCTCAGTCTGCCTCGTCGTCCTCGCGAGCAGCGGTCGGGCACGCGGTCGACGAATCCGTCGGCACCGGCGTCGGCACCGGCGTCGGTGCCGCCGCGGTAGCGTCCGCCTCGGACGTCTCCTCGTCACAGGTCTCGACCCCGGTGTCCGAACCGGTGTCGGTGTCGGAGCCTTCCGTGCCCGAACCTGTGTCGGCTCCCTCGCTGCCGCCGTCGTCCGCCGGGGGCGCCAGGCCCTCGCCGGAGGCCTCGCCGTCCGACGCTCGCGCGGTACGGTCGGGCGCGACCGGCTCGTCCAGGTCAGCCGGCTCGTCCGGCGCGGCCCGCCCGGCGGGCGCGGCGCCGTCCCAGAGCGGGAGCTGGTCAGCGGTCAGCCCCGAGCCGTCCGCGAACGCCTCATGGTTCGCGACGTTCGAGACGTCCCAGCCGCTCAGGTCCTGGGAGAAGGCGGTGGCGCCCTTGAACATGGCCTGCATCTCCGAGACGTTCGAGACGTCCCACGACCCCACGTCCGCGTTGAACGACGTGGCGCCCTCGAACATGCGCGCCGTGCTCGTCACGTTCGAGAGGTCCCACTGATCGATGGCGCTGCCGCCCACCCAGGGAGCGTCGACGAAGCTCGTGGCACCGGCGAACATCCCCTCCATCGTGGTGACGGCGGACGTGCTGGTGAACCGTGTCGAGCCGACGAAGGACGTCGCGCCGGCGAACATGTAGGACATGTCCGTGACGCTGGAGGTGTCCCACTGGATGTCCGGCTGGCGGAAGTTCGTCGCCCCCTCGAACATGTGCGCCATCGTCGTCACGCGGGACGAGTCCCAGTCCCAGAGCTGGATGTTCCCGTCGGTCCCGGTCGCCGAGCCTGCGTTCTGGAAGGCGTAGGACGTGTCGGTCAGCGTGCTCGGGAGTCCTGTGACGCCCGTCAGCCAGACCGCGTCCTTGAACGCGTGGCTGGCCGACGTCATGCCGAGGTCGTCGTCCATCCCGGAGACGTAGATGAGCGCTCCGATGACGTCCTGCGTCTGGTCGGGCGACCCGAAGCCACGGAAGCCGCCCGTGATCTCGACGTAGGGGACCGCTCCGGTACCGGTGTAGTCCATCGAGTTCAGGCCGTCGACGGCGTCGGTGACGACCTCGGTACCGTCCCAGTTCCACAGGTTCCACCTGACCGTCGTTCCGGGCAGCGGGTCGTCGAGATAGAAACCGACCACGCCGTCGTCGTCGCGCGCCAGGTCGTAGCTCAGGTTCACCGTGCCACCGGCGGTGGTGACCGTGCCCGCGTCGAGCCGCGCGACGTCCGACCATCCGCGACCATTGGTGAGCGTCACCGTCAGCCCGCTGAGGTCGATGATTTCCTCGCCGGCGGGAAGGTCGGCGTCGGCCGCGACCGTGAGCGTGAGGTCGACGGCCTGCTTCCCGTCGGCGTCGGAGTCGGCACCTGCGATCGGGGTCGGGTCGGACGCGACCGTGAGGGCGACGTGGTCGGTCAGTGCACCGGGGACCACGGCGCCTTCGACGCCCTGGAACGTCGCCTCGAGGTTGTCGCCGACGGCGGTGACCGGCACACCGGTGACGGTGTAGGTGAGTGTGTTGCCGGCGGCGAGCCGGTCGGTGGCCGGGTCGAACGTGTCGCCGTCCTCCGTCCAGGTTCCACCGGCGAGGGTCTCCTGATCGACTCCCAGGCTTCCGGTCGTCGTGGCTCCCCCGACGGGCGCGGAGTCGTTCCACGCCGCGAACGATCCGGCGGCGGGCAGCCCGAGCAGCAGGACGACGACGACTCCGGCGGTCAGTGCCGTCGTCCGTCGCAGGTCCGTGGGCCGCGCCTGGTGCCGCATCTCGCTCCCGCCGTCGTGGGTCGATGGTCTCGATGATCGGGCTCGCGGGCCGCAGCTCGACGAGTCTGCCGCCCGCGGTGGGTCAGGGCGCGCCGGGCGCGACCTGCTGGAGGTCGATGGCGATGGCGTTGAGGTTGACCTCCTGGGACATCGAGCCGGTGGCGCTCTCGTCGAACCTCAGGGTGACCGTGGCGGTGAGGTCGTGGGTGGTCCCGGCGTTCGAACCCGAGAGTCGCGTGACCTCCGCGTCGGCGCCGTCGGTCAGGACGACCGAGACGTCCACGTCGTCCGGCAGGGTCCCGTCGGCGTAGTCGAGGCCCGTGTCGATGCGAAGGTTCTCGCCCACCGCGGTGACGTCGACGTCGGCCGTGCCGACGACCACGTCGCCGGGCACCATCACGAACGCTCCGATGTCCGGGATCGCGTTCTCGGCACCCGGTGTGTCGTCCGTCCACACGGTGTCACCGAAGGTCGCGGTCAGCGAACCGGTGGCCGTGCTCGCGGTCCCGATCGCGCCCTCGGCATTCCACAGCGCGAAGGTCCCCGCACCTCCCAGGAGGACGGCGACGCCAGCAGCGGCAGCGACGGTGCCCTTGACGGCACCCTTCGTCGTGGTCGTGTTGCTCATGTGCTGTTCCTCTCGGTGGCCTGAAGTCCTGCGCCTCGAGCGCCCGACACCGCCAGCGTGCCCCGGTCCCGGCGACCCGAACAGGCCCTCCGAGCCCTCCGTAGGTACCGCCGAGCGTCCTGACCTGCGGCGACGCGCCCGCGCGCCGCGGAACCCAGTAGTGCCAGCACTACTGAGAAGCCGCGCGCCGCCGCTGCGTCACCCGGCCAGGTGCGACCACCGTGACGCCAGGTCGCGCCACGGCCCGACGGCGGCCACCCGACCCTCGACGAGGACGACGACGCGATCGGCCCGCGCCAGCGCCGCCCGCTTCGAGGTGGACCCGACCACCGTGGTCCCCCGCTCCCGCAGCGACTCCCAGAGCTCGATCTCCGTGGCCGCGTCCAGCGCGCTCGACACGTCGTCCGCGAGGAGGACCTCCGCGTCCGTCGCCAGCGCCCGCGAGAGAGCCAGCCGCTGCACCTGCCCGCCCGAGAGCCGCACCCCGCGGTGGCCCACCCGCGAGTCGGGACCGCCCGCGTCCGCGATGTCGGTGCTCATCCGCGCCGCCTCCAACGGGCGCGCCACCCTCCGGTCGTGGTCCAGGCGGACGTTCTCGGCGAACGTCCCGGACAGCACCCGCGGCACCTGGGCGACGTGCGCCACCCGACCCGGCCGGAGGAAGGTCTCCGGATCCGTCACCGGCGCACCGTTCCAGGTGATGGTGCCGCGGTGCGCCATGAGGCCCGCGAGCGCGGACAGCAGGCTCGACTTGCCCGACCCGACCTGGCCGAGCAGCAGCACCAGCTCGCCGCGCCGCACCTCGAGCCGGACGTCGGTGACCCCGATCGTGCCGTCGTCGTGCACCGCTTCGACGGCCTGCAGCTCGAGCCGCTCGAACCGCGCGGGACCGGTCGGCGCCGGCACGGGAGTCGGCTCGGGAGCCGGCGCCGACCCCGTCCAGAGGTCGACCCCGGCCGGGAGCCTCGTGAGGTCCGCACCCGCCGCGAACGACGACGTCGCACGCAGCCAGTTCCGCGTGCCCGGCGCCTCGGTGATCACGGCCCCGGCCACGACCCCGAAGTAGGCGAACCCACCGACCGCGGCCGTGACCAGCAGGGTCGTCGCCAGGTTCCAGGTCCCGGCGAGCAGCAGCGCCCAGGCCGCGACCACGCCCACCTGCACCATCACCGTCGGGATGCCGTCCAGCACCGCCTGCACCCGGTGCTCCCGGATCGCGGCCCCCACCCGGCCTGCGTCCACCTGGCGCAGGTGTCGGTGGACGTCCGGGGTCCGGGCCGCGAGCTTCACCGTGCGCGCCGCGTCCAGCGCCGAGACGAGGGCACGCCCGAACCCGGCCCGAGCCTCCGCGGAACGGGTGGCGGTCCGGCCCGCGACCGGCCGGCCGGCCAGCGCGCTGACCGCCGTCACCCCCATCACCGCCAGCAGCACCAGCCCCGCCAGCGGCTCGCCGCTCACCAACCACGTGACGAGCACGACGACGAACCCGTTGAGCAGGTCGACCCACCGGTCGACGTAGAGCACGAACCGGTCGGCGTCGAGTGCACGGGCCACGACCTCCCCCGCCGGGGTCCGTCGCAGCCGCTGCTGGCGCGTCTGGCCCACGAGCACGCCCACGCGCACCCGCAGGAGCAGCTCGATCCACCACGACGGGTACAGCCGCACCGCGAGCGCCAGGCACAGCGGCGCCACGATCAGCATCGCCACGAGACCGGCCGTCAGGGCCAGCGGCACGCCGCCGTCTGCCAGGCTCTCGACCGCACGACCCCACAGGAACCCCGCCAGCGCGCCCTGGGCGGCGAACAGGCTGGTCAGCAGGAACAGCCCCGCGCCAGCGGCACCCCACCGCGGTCTGGTGACCAGGGCGCGCAGGACGCTGCGGGTCAGGCTCGGCCCGTGACCGGGGTCCTCCCGGACCGGCGGCGGGCCTGTCCGCCGCCGCGCTCCGATCCCCGCCGGTGCGACGCCGTCGTCCCCGGCCGGCCCGTCCGGCACGGCGACGACCGCGGCCGCCGCGTCGGACGGACCCCACACGTCGTGCCCGTCGTGCCCGTCCGTGCTGCTCGCCGCGAGCAGGTCGCGGAACGCGCCGTCCTGACGGGCCAGCTCCGCCCGCGGCCCCTGCTGGACGACGCGCCCGTGGTCCAGCACCACCACGCGCTCGGCGCGCTGCACGGTGCCGAGCCGGTGCGCGACGACGACGCCGGTCCGCCCCGTCAGGAGCCGGTCGGACGCGGCGACCACCCGCGCCTCGGTGTGCGGGTCCATCCTGGCGGTCGCCTCGTCGAGCACGACCACGCGGACGTCCCGCACGAGGAGCCGCGCGAACGCCACGAGCTGCTCCTCCCCGGCGGAGAGCGACGTCCCACCCGGGCCGAGCAGCGTGTCGAGTCCGTCGGGCAGCCCCGCCACCCAGTCGGCCAGGCCCAGCTCGACCACCGCCTCCTCGATGTCGCGGCGCGGCACGTCGGCGAACAGCGCGACGTTCTGCGCCAGCGTCCCGGCGACGATCTCGGTGCGCTGGGTGACGACCCCCACGCCGGCACGGAGCTGCTGCAGGTCGGCGTCGCGGACGTCCACGCCCCCGAGGAACACCGCCCCGGGCGGCGGTTCGACGGCGCGGGACAGCAGCGAGGCGAGCGTCGTCTTGCCCGACCCGGTCCGGCCGACGAACGCCACGGTCTGCCCCGCCGGCACCGACAGCGACACACCCGCCAGCGCGAACGTCCCCTCGGCGTAGGTGAAGTCCAGGTCTCGCACCTCGATCTCCAGCGGCCGCTCCGGCAACGGGAGCCCGCCGACCGGCTCGGGCTCGGTGTCCAAGAGCTGGCGGATGCGCACCACTGCGCCGAGCCCTTCCTGGAGATCGGGAAGATGCTGCGCGAGCCGATCGATCTGCCCGACGAACAACGAGGTGACGAGGAACAGGGTCACCAGCCGCTCGACGGACATGTCGCCGGAGACGGCGAGGGCCACGCCGGCCACGACGACGCCGGCGAGCAGCGCGTGCAGCAGCACCCCGACCCGGGCCATCATCCGGGTCTCCACCCGCACCACGTTCAGCAACGCCCGGTGTACGACGGCAGACATCTCAGCCAGGCGCCGCAGCGCGAACGCCTGCCCGCCGGAGGTGCGCAGGTCGTCGCGCGCCGCGACACCCTCCTCCAGCACCGCGGCGTTGTCCGTCCAGGCCCGCTCCTCGACCACCTTGCGACGCGCGATCTCGCCCAGCAGCGACCGCACCGTCCACCACGTGCCCACGGCGAGCAGCGGGAAGAGGTACCAGGCGGGCCACCAGGTGACACCGGCCACCACCCAGATCGGCACCACCCCGACCACGGTGCGACCCATGCTCCACAGCTGGCGGCGGGCCAGCGCGCCGACGGCGTGCGTGTCGTCGTCGACCCGGTCGAGGATCTCGCCCACCGCCTGCTCGCCGAGCACCTCGATCGGTTGGTGCAGGGCGGCGCTCAGCAGGTCGCCGCGCAGGCGGCCCTCGGCGCGGTCGACCACGCCGGCCCACGCGACCTGGCCCGCGGCGTCGAGCAGCGCACCGCCCACCAGGCACAGGGCGAGCAGCAGGACTCCCGTCGCCTCGGGCGAGGCGGCAAGATCGCCGGCCACCACCGTCCCGACGGCGGTGCCGACGGCCCCCAGCGTCAGCGCGACGACCGCCACCGCCGACACCGGGCTGCGCAGCCGCCGCCAGTCGAGGCGGCGCGCAGGGTCCTCGCCCCGGGGCGGAACGTCCGGGGTAGGCGGTGCTGCGGTGGCGGTGTCGATCACTTCTCGAGACTAGGACGGTCGACGACCGAACTCGACACTTTTCCCTGGCGCGGTCCCCGCGCTCAGACCAGCCCGAGGGTGCGCACCGCGTCCCGCTCCGCGACCAGCTCCGCGACGCTCGCGTCGATCCGCTCGCGCGAGAACGGGTCGACGTCCAGCCCTTCCACGATCTGCCAGTCACCGCCCGACGACGTCACGGGGAACGAGCAGACGAGCCCCTCGGGCACGCCGTACTCGCCGTTCGACACCACGCCGGCGCTCGTCCAGTCGCCGTCCGGCGTCCCCAGGACCCAGTCGCGCGTGTGCTCGATCGCGGCGTTGGCCGCCGAGGCCGCCGACGACGCGCCACGGGCGTCGATGATCGCCGCGCCGCGCTTGGCGACCGTCGGGATGAAGTCGTCGGTCAGCCAGCCGGTGTCGGCCGTCAGCGTGCTGCCGGGGCTGCCGGCGACGTCCGCGTGGAACAGGTCGGGGTACTGCGTCGCGGAGTGGTTGCCCCAGATGGTGAGCCGCCGCACGTCCGCGACGGGCACGCCCGCCTTGGCCGCGACCTGGGAGAGCGCACGGTTGTGGTCCAGCCGCGTCATCGCGGTGAACCGCTCGGCCGGGACGTCCGGGGCGTGCGCCGCCGCGATGAGCGCGTTGGTGTTCGCCGGGTTGCCGACCACCAGGACGCGGACGTCGTCGGCGGCGCCCGCGTTGATCGCCTCGCCCTGCGGCCCGAAGATGCCGCCGTTGGCCTCCAGGAGGTCGGCACGCTCCATGCCCGGTCCCCGCGGGCGCGCACCCACCAGGAGCGCGACGTTCGTGCCGGCGAACCCCTGGGCGGGGTCGTCGTGGATGTCGATGCCGGCCAGCAGCGGGAAGGCGCAGTCGTCGAGCTCCATCGCGGTGCCCTCGGCGGCCCGCACGGCCTGCGGGATCTCCAGGAGCCGGAGCCGGACCGGGACGTCCGGCCCGAGCATCGCACCCGACGCGATCCGGAAGAGCAGGGCGTAGCCGATCTGACCGGCGGCACCGGTCACAGTCACGTTCACAGGTGTCGTCATGGCCCCTACTCTGGCGCACGCGGTCCGCTCCGTCACCCCCAGCGGTGCGGTCGCGGGCGCGAGCATCGGCCCAGGCGGTAGCGTGCCCCCGGGGACCGCGACCGTGACCCTGGACACAGGTGGCTCACAGGTTGCGGTGCCAGCATCGCCGCCGCGTCGGTCCGACGGCGCGACGAGACCCCACTGACGACCAGCAAAGGACCTCCATGTCCCAGGCAACCGCGACAGACACCCGCGTCGAGGCGACGCCGGTGCCAGGACTCTTCACACGGATGTGCGTCGAGGCTTTCGGCACCTTCGTCCTCGTGCTCGGCATCGTCGGCACGGCGACGTTCAACGCCCTCAACGGTGGCCAGATCATCCCGGTGGCTCTCGCCGGCGGCATCGCCCTCATCGCGGTGATCGCCGGGCTCGGGCACATCTCGGGCGGCCACTTCAACCCGGCGGTGACATTCGGGCTCACGCTCGCGGGCCGCTCCAGCTGGGTCGACCTCGCGCCCTACTGGGTCGCGCAGCTCGTCGGCGCCGCGGCCTGCGGCGCGCTCCTGCTGCTGATCATTCCCGACTCGTTCCCGGCGCTGATCGGCTCGGCGTCGAAGGGCGAGGTCCTGGCGGCCACGGCCAACGGCTTCGACGACCACTCGCCGCTGTTCACGCTCACCCAGGGACAGTCGACGTTCGACCTCGCGTCCGCCGCGATCGTCGAGGTCCTCATCGCCGTGGTGTTCGTGGGCGTCATCCTCGCCGTGACGAACGTCCGCGCCAAGGTCGCCTACGCGCCCGTGGTGATCGGCCTGACCCTCGCGGCCCTGCACATCATCTCGTGGCCTGTCACGAACACCTCGTTCAACCCGGCCCGCTCGCTCGCCTCGGTGGTGTCTCCCGACGCCTGGGAGGCGAGCGGAGGCTTCGACCAGCTGTGGCTGTTCCTCGTCGCCCCGTTGGTGGGCGCGGCGATCGCCGCGCTCTTCGCCCGGGCGTTCGCCCCGCTGCCCGCGCTCACCCCGGCCGACGGCTGGGACGAGCAGCCGGGCACGGCGACCTACCCGGCCGACGGGGAGACCGTCCCGGTCACGGTCGAGGAGACCGAGGTCGTCGAGGAGACGGAGGTCGTGGCGGACGACGACGCGCAGCCGGTCGCCGAGGACACCACCATCGAGGAGTCGGCCGCCGCCGACGAGGCGGCCACCGACACCGACACGGCTACCGACACCGATGACACCAAGGGCGAGCCGGAGCCCCCGACCCGCCCCTGAACCGACACTCCTCCCGCGGCGGGGACGCTCACCGACGCATCGCCGCGGGAGGAAGCACCCGAGAGGCCGGGGACGAAGCCCGGCGCACGGTCGTCAGACGCGAAGTGCAGGGCGCCCAGCGCCCGTGAACGCGACCGTGCGCCGGGCTTCGTCCCCGGCCTTGTTCTCAGCCCACGAAGGCCTAGTTGTTGCGGGTCATGACGTTGGTGACGCGGGGCCGGGAGTGAGGAAGGGGTAGGCCCTGGCGGCAGGATGGAAGTGCGACCAACCGTCCTCGCCGAGAAAGACCTACCCCTTCATGACTCACGCTAACGCCCCGTTGACCCCTGCTGGCCGCCTGCGTCTGGTCCAGCGCTGCCAGGCGCGCCCGATCGCTCACGTCGCTGCGGAGGCCGGTGTCTCACGCGCCTGCCTGTCGAAGTGGAAGAACCGGTACGACCGGTTCGGTGAGGCAGGTCTGCACGATCGGGCCAGCATCCCGCACACCTCGCCGACGCAGACCCCGGCGAAGGTCGTCGAACGCATCGAGGAGCTGCGTCGCGAACACAAGTGGTCCGCGGCCCGTATCGCGCTCGAGCTCGCAGCCGAGGGCCACCACGTCTCGACCCGCACAGTGGGCCGCTGGTTCGAGCGCCTCGGCATCAACAAGCGCTGGCACCTGGACCCCGACGGGTCGTCCAACCGTCGCCCTGGACGGATCACGGCCCGCTACCCGGGCCACATGCTCCACCTGGACGTCAAGAAGGTCGGCCGCATCCCCGATGGCGGCGGATGGCGCGCCCACGGCCGCGGCTCGGACCAGGACAAGGCCGCCCAGCGCGCCAAGACCCGCGGCACGAGGGCCGGATACGTCTACCTGCACTCCGCGGTCGACGGGTTCTCCCGCCTGGCCTACACCGAACACCTGGCCGACGAGAAGGCCGCCACCACCATCGGCTTCTTCTGCCGCGCAAGAGCGTTCTTCGCCGCGCACGGCATCAACCGGATCGTGCGGGTCGTGACCGACAACCGCGCCAACTATCGTGCCCGCGACTTCGGACGCACCGTGGGCTCCTTCGCCTCGCGCCACCAGCGCACCCGCCCCTACACACCCCGCCACAACGGCAAGGTCGAGCGCTACCAGCGCATCCTGACCGAGGAGCTCCTCTACGCCCGCACCTGGACCAGCGAGGCCGAACGCGCCAACGCCCTGCAGATCTGGAACCTGCACTACAACTACCATCGGCCCCACACCGCCGTCGGGAACCAGCCCCC
>NZ_JBLUNY010000018.1:0-32638 GCF_048065335.1 Isoptericola maris
CAGCACGTCGGTGCGGTCAGCGAGGTCCACGCCGTGCGCGGGGTGTCGTTCACCGCACGCCACGGCGAGTCCATCGGGATCGTCGGGATCAACGGCTCCGGCAAGTCCACCCTGCTACGCGCCATCACCGGCCTCATCCCACCCCACTCCGGCTCCGTCTACGTCGACGGCGAACCCGCCCTGCTCGGCGTCAACGCAGCCCTCATGCCCCAGATGACCGGCTCCAAGAACATCGAGATCGGCGGCCTGGCCCTGGGCATGACCCCCAAGCAGATCGACGACAAGTTCGACGAGGTCGTCGAGTTCGCCGACATCGGCAGCTTCGTCGACCTACCCATGAAGACCTACTCCTCCGGCATGGCCGCCCGCCTCCGCTTCGCCATCAGCTCGGCCGCCATCCCCGACATCCTCATGGTCGACGAAGCCCTCGCCACCGGCGACGCCGCCTTCAAGGCCCGCTCCAAAGCCCGCATCGAAGAGGTCCGCCAACAAGCCGGCACCGTCTTCCTGGTCAGCCACTCCATCTCCACCATCGAAGCCATGTGCACCCGCGTGCTGTGGATGCACCAAGGCCGCCTCGTCATGGACGGACCCGTCGACCAGGTCACCACCGCCTACAAGAAGTTCGTCCGCGCCCACCGCCAGGCGCGGTCGGGCGGCCGACCGGGTGGCGGCGGTGGCGGCCGTGGCCGTGGTGGCGGCGGCGGCCGTGGCCGTGGCGGCGGCCGACGCCGCCAGCGCGACGAGGGCTGACAGCTCAGAGGACGGCGCGCACCCGCGCCACGGCGTCCTCGACGGAGGTCACCGAGGTGTCGACCACCACGTCGGCGTCCTCGGGCACCTCGTACGGTGAGGAGATGCCCGTGAACTCGGGGATCTCCCCGGCGCGCGCCTTGGCGTAGAGGCCCTTGCGGTCGCGGGCCTCGCACACCTCGAGCGGCGTCGAGACGTGCACCAGCACGAAGCGTCCGGCGGCTTCCGCCAGCTCGCGCACCCGCGCGCGCCCGCTCGCGAACGGCGCGATAGGAGCCGCGACGGCGGTGCCGCCGTGGTAGGCGACCAGGGAGGCGACGTAACCGATCCGTTCGACGTTCAGCTCGCGCGAGGCCTTGTCGAACCCGAGCCCCTTGGACAGGTGCTGGCGCACCTCGTCGCCGTCGAGCAGCGTGGTGTGGCGGCCCTCGTCGTCGAGCTCGGCCGCCAGTGCGCGCGCGACCGTCGACTTGCCGGAGCCGGACAGCCCCGTGAAGAACACGACGGTGCCCTCGCGCCGGGCGCTGCTCGCCGCACGGGTCACCTCCTCGGCCACGGGCTCGGGGTACAGATCGGCGACCTCGTCGGCCCACAGCGTGCCGAGCCGTGCCAGGCGTGCGCGCGTGGCGGTGGACCGGTGGTCGGCGAGCAGCACGGACCGGTCGGCACCGTGCTGCGCCGCGATCTCCTCCCAGGAGAGCCCGGCGTAGGCTGCCCAGGGGACGACGACGGCGCGCGGCCGGGTCGCACCGGTGCCGCCGACGG
The DNA here is from genome assembly GCF_048065335.1 of Isoptericola maris. Lineage (NCBI taxonomy): Bacteria > Bacillati > Actinomycetota > Actinomycetes > Micrococcales > Promicromonosporaceae > Isoptericola > Isoptericola maris. The sequence continues at coordinate 1,519 of NZ_JBLUNY010000018.1, forward strand.
CGTCGCGCACCACCGTGGCGGCGCGGGCCAGGCCGGGGCCACCGAGCGTTCCGGGCGCCGGTGCCCGGCGCTCTGCGGGTGCGAGGACGAGGACGGCGGCGGCGCCGGCCGTGACGTCCGGCAGCGCGGCCAGCTCGTCGCGGGTGGGTGCTTCGGTGACGACGACCGCCAGCACGTCGGCGTCCGGTCCGACGGCGCGGCGCACCTCGTCCCGGACCTCGTGGGCGGTGCGGCGCAGCGCGGGGTCCCAGTGTGGACCGGCGGCGCGGGCCAGCGGCTTCACGGCCGTCGCCGTCCCGTCGGTCTCCAGGACGGCGAGGGGGGTGTTCTCTGCGTCCGTCAGCGTGACCGCGGCGTTCGGGCTGCCACCGCCCAGGCGCATCGTCGGCGTGCCGCCCCCGAGGTGGAGCTCGAGCAGGTCGAGCTCGTCGGGCGTCAGGACGTGGGTGGTCTCGGGAGTGTTCATGAGCTCTCGGTGCTGTCCTTCGTGACGGAGGCCGGTTCGGCGGTGGCTGGTGCGGCAGTGGGTGGTTCGGCGGTGGCCGACGGTGGCGGGCGCTTCTTGAGCCGTTCGCGCACGATCACCCAGGCGAGGTTGCCGAGCACGAGGGCTGCGACGGCGGCCACCGCGACGACCGTGACGGACGCGCCGAGCAGCTTGAGGCCCGAGGCGAGCAGCAGGATCGCCAGCGCCCGGCGGATGAGCCCACCGGGGGCGCGGCTGGAGACCTGGGCACCGAACCACGCGCCGGGGATCGCACCGACGAGCAGGGACACGGTGAGTCCGAGCTCGAACTCGCCGTAGAGGACGTGGCCGAGGGACGCCGCGGCCACCAGCGGCACTGCCTGCACGAGGTCCGTGCCGACCAGGTTGGAGGCCTTGAGCGCGGGGTAGAGCATGAGCAGCGCGACGATGATGATGGACCCGGACCCGACCGACGTCATCCCGACGAGCAGCCCGGCGACGACCCCGAGGATCACGGTGGGCACCTTGCGGACGACGACCTCGGCGTTCGACAGGCGGGCCGGGCCTTCGCCGAGCGCCCGGCGGTGCTGGACCATGCCGAGGGTGGCGCGGACCACGAGCATCGTGGCCGCCATCAGCAGCGCGATGCCGAGGATGATCTGCAGCGCCTCGTCCAGGGAGTCGCCGAAGGGCAGGGCACGGATGAGGAACACTCCGCAGAACGCGGCGGGCACCGAGCCGAGGCAGAGCCACAGGACGAGCTGGAGGTTCACGGTCCGGCGGCGCAGGTGCACGATCGCGCCGGCGGGTTTCATGAAGAGGCTGGCGACGATGTCGCTGGAGACGGCGACGAGCGGGTCGACGCGGAAGACGAAGATGAGCATCGGCGTCATCAGGGCACCGCCGCCCATACCGGTCAGCCCGACGATGAACCCGACGAGCAGCCCCCCGACGATGAGGCCGGGATCGATGTCGATCATGCCGGGTGCCGGCCCCCGTCCCGGTGCTCGACGGCGGAGCGACAACCGCGGACCGGTGTGGTCGCCGGTCGTCTCGGCCGTCGGGTGCGCACGGTGACAGGCATGGTCGGAATGGTAGCCTCAGCGGCGTCCGAGGGCCGCGGTGAGCCACCTCCCGAGACACTCCCCAGACGCAAGGAGCTTGATGTCCACGACCACCCCGGTCTTTCCTGAACCGGTGCTCGACGACGCCGCCCTCGCGGCTGCGCTGGCCGAGGGCGCGGGTGCGGTGCTGCTCTCCCTGCGCGACGAGGTCGACGCCGCGGGCGGTGGCTTCGAGCCGCGCCGGCTCAAGGATGCGGGCGACGCCGCCGCGCAGGCGTGGCTGGCCGGCGCGCTCGCCCACGCCCGGCCCGACGATGCCGTCCTCTCCGAGGAGGCCAAGGACGACTCGGCGCGAACGGGTGCCGACCGCGTCTGGATCATCGACCCGCTGGACGGCACCCGCGAGTTCGCCGAGCGTCCGGCCGACGGCGGGGCGGGGTCCTGGCGCGACGACTTCGCCGTGCACGTCGCGCTGTGGGTCCGCGGGGCCGACGGCGGCACGAGCGGTCCCGGCGGGCTCGCGGCCGGCGCTGTGGCCCTGCCCGCCCGTGGCGTGGTGCACACGACCGGCGCGCCGTCGTCGGACCGTGATCTCGAGGCCCGCGACGCGGGCGCTCGTGCCGTGCTGGCGGGGGAGCGTCCGCTGCGCATCGCGGCGAGCCGCAGCCGCCCGCCCGCCTTCGTCGCCGAGCTCGCCGGGCGCGACGACGTCGAGCTGGTGCCGATGGGATCGGCCGGCGTGAAGGTCGTCTCCGTCGTTGACGGTACTGTCGATGCCTACGTGCACGGCGGTGGCCAGTACGAGTGGGACTCCGCGGCTCCGGTCGCGGTCGCCCTCGCCGCCGGGTACGACTGCACGAGGCTCGACGGCACCCCGCTCGAGTACAACCGCCAGGATCCCTGGCTCCCCGATCTGTTCGTCTGCCACCCGAGCCTCGCCGCGCACCTGCGCGCGGCGCTCCAGGGCGTCGGCGTGGCGATCAAGGAAGGTGCCCAGTCGTGACGTCTCACGTCCTGAGCCAGCTCCGCAGCCTCGAGGCGGAGAGCATCCACATCATCCGTGAGGTGGTCGCCGAGATGGAGCGGCCCGTGCTGCTGTTCTCCGGCGGCAAGGACTCGATCGTGATGCTCCACATGGCGGCCAAGGCCTTCGCGCCCGCACGGATCCCGTTCCCGATCATGCACGTGGACACGGGGCTCAACTTCCAGTCGGTGCTGGACACGCGCGACCGGTGGGTCGAGCGCCTGGGCATCCAGCTGGTCGTCGCCTCCGTGCAGGATGCGATCGACCGCGGCCTCGTCAAGGAGGAGCCCAACGGCTCGCGCAACCGGATCCAGACGCCGGTGCTGCTCGAGGCGGTGGAGAAGCACGGCTTCGACGCCGCGTTCGGTGGTGGGCGCCGCGACGAGGAGAAGGCCCGCGCCAAGGAGCGGGTCTTCTCGTTCCGTGACGACTTCGGGCAGTGGGACCCCAAGAACCAGCGTCCGGAGATCTGGAACCTGTACAACGGCCGGGTCCACCAGGGCGAGTCGATCCGCGTGTTCCCGCTGTCCAACTGGACCGAGCTGGACATCTGGTCCTACATCGCGGCCGAGAACATGGACATCCCGGACCTGTACCTGGCCCAGGAGCGTGAGGTCGTGAACCGGGACGGCATGCTCTTCGCCGTCAACGAGTTCACGCCGCTCAAGGAGGGCGAGACCTCCGAGCGTCGCTCGGTGCGCTACCGCACCGTGGGCGACGCCAACCTGACGGCTGCCGTCGAGTCCCAGGCCTCCACCCTGAACGCCATCGTCGAGGAGACCGCCGCGGTGCGCATCACCGAGCGCGGCGCCACGCGTGGCGACGACAAGGTGAGCGAGGCCGCCATGGAGGACCGCAAGCGAGAGGGCTACTTCTAAGCCATGAGCACCACGACCGAGAACCTGGCCGAGGCACTGACCGACGGCTCCACCGACCTGCTGCGGTTCGCGACCGCGGGGTCCGTCGACGACGGCAAGTCGACCCTCATCGGCCGCCTGCTGTTCGACTCGAAGACCATCTTCGAGGACCAGCTCGACTCCGTGGAGAACGTCTCCAAGGACCGCGGGAACGACTACACCGACCTCTCGCTGCTCACCGACGGTCTGCGGGCCGAGCGCGAGCAGGGCATCACGATCGACGTCGCATACCGCTACTTCGCGACGCCGAAGCGCAAGTTCATCATCGCGGACACCCCGGGGCACACCCAGTACACGCGGAACATGGTCACGGGGGCCTCGACGGCGGACGCCGCACTGATCCTCGTGGACGCCCGCAAGGGCGTCATCGAGCAGTCGCGGCGACACACGTTCCTCGCGACGCTGCTCGGCGTGCCGCACATCGTGGTGTGCGTCAACAAGATGGACCTCGTGGACTACTCGGAGGAGGTCTTCGAGAACATCCGCAAGGACTTCACGGAGTTCGCGTCGCGCCTGCGGGTGCCGGACCTGACCTTCATCCCGATCTCCGCGCTGGAGGGCGACAACGTCGTCAACCGCTCGGAGAACACGCCGTGGTACGAGGGCTCGCCGCTCCTGAGCCACCTCGAGCGCCTGCACGTGGCCTCGGACCGGAACCTCGTGGACGTGCGGTTCCCGGTGCAGTACGTGATCCGCCCGCAGTCGCACGACGCCCGTGACTACCGCGGCTACGCGGGAACCGTCGCCTCCGGCGTGATGAAGCCGGGCGACCGCGTCGTCGCGCTGCCGGCGGGTCTCGAGACCACCATCGAGTCGATCGACACCGCCGACGGCCCGGTGGAGGAGGCATTCCCGCCCATGGCGGTCACGGTGCGCCTCGCCGACGAGATCGACATCTCGCGTGGCGACATGATCGCGCGGCCGAACAACACCCCGGCCGCGCTGCAGAACATCGACGCGCAGGTCTGCTGGATGGACGAGACCGCGCCGCTGACGGTCGGCAAGAAGTACGCGATCAAGCACACCACCCGGTGGGCGCGTGCCATGGTCAAGGACATCAACTACCGCGTGGACGTCAACACCCTGCACCGTGACGAGGACGCGACCGAGATCAAGCTCAACGAGATCGGTCGCATCCAGCTCCGTGTGACGCAGCCGCTGTTCGTCGACCCGTACCAGCAGAACCCGGAGACCGGATCGTTCATCCTGGTCGACGAGTCCACGAACAAGACGGTCGCCGCCGGCATGGTCGGCGGTCTGCCGCACAGCTCCTGACGGGCCGACCGGGATGCCAGTCTTCACGAAGGACGACCGCAACGTCCTGTTCATCCACGTGCCCAAGACGGGTGGCTCCTCCGTGGAGGACCACTTCGTCGGTGCCGGGTGGGAGATGTCTTACCATGACGGCCGGATGGGGAAGGGCAAGCCCAACTACCTGCGAACCTGCACGCCGCAGCATATGCATGGGCAGCTCCTGGAGGAGACGTTCCGGCTCGGGCGTTTCGACGCGATCTTCGCCGTGGTCCGCGACCCGGTCGCGCGCTTCCGCTCCGAGTACGTCATGCGGCACAAGCAGGAGCTGTCGACCACGGCCGACGCCGTGGACGCCTGGGCCGAGCGCGCGTTCGAGCGCTTCGAGCGGAACCCGTTCGTCCACGACAACCACATCCGCCCGCAGGTGGAGTTCCTGGTAGGTAAGGCTCAGGTCTACCGGCTCGAGGAAGGGCTGGAGAGGGCGATGACCGACCTCAACGACCGGTTCGACCTCGACCTGCCCACCGAGGTCGAACCGGTGCGGACGAGCGAGAAGACGCGCGGCATCTCGAGCAAGGACGTGGAGGTGTCAGAAGCGCTCGAGGCGCGCCTCGAGCGCTTCTACGCCGAGGACTTCCGGCGGTTCGGGTATCGCGACGTGCCCGAGCCGCGCCGAGCACTCTCGCTCGCGTCCCGCGTGCTGGGCCGGGCGTCGCGAGAGCTGGCCGGACTGGCCGAGCGCTAGGGAGCCCCTCGGCGTCGTCGCAGACCAGGGGTCCGATGCGGGACACCACGTTGACATCGACGGGTGCAGACCGTGCCGTAGGCTGATGGTTCACGATCGGCAGGCCGCCGCCGGCACGAAGAGGAGTACGACTGAACATGTCAGTGCGCAGCGCGCAGGTGCGCGGCCGCGTCGAGCTTTCCGAGGCTCGCCCGCAGGATGCGGTGAACGCCGGCCGCGTCTGGAACTCGATGGTCGTGCCTCAGTGCAAGGTCGTCTTCGTGAACGTCTCCAAGAACGCGAGCACGAGCCTGAAGTGGTTGACGGCCGAGCTCAGCGGTCAGGACCCCGCCACGTTCCACTCCGTGATGGGGCTGGCGCCCACGCGGCAGCAGACCATCCACCGCCGCGCTTCCTGGGTGGGCGTTCCCAAGCTGACGGAGCTCGACGCCGACGCTCGCGCGGAGATCTCGCCGGACAACGGTTGGTTCATCTTCGGCGTGATCCGGGACCCGCGCCTGCGGGCCTGGTCCGCCTGGCAGTCCAAGTTCCTCGTCGGCAACCCTCGCCACGCCTGGCACAAGTTCCGCGACGCTCCCTGGATGCCCCGCGTGCCGCGGGACGACGACGACGTCGTCGCCGACTTCGCGCGGTTCGTGGAAGCCCTGGGTGGTCCCGACGGCGACGAGCTCCTGAGTGACTCCCACTTCAAGCCGCAGACGGAGCTCCTCAGCGAGGACGTGGTCCCGTACAGCAACATCTACGAGGTCTCGGAGCTGTCCCTGCTGCTCGCTGACCTCCGGACCCACCTTGAGGCGCAAGGGCTCGAGGGGACCTACCAGCTGACTCGCGAGAACGAGACGCCACTGTCGGTAGCGGGACGCGTCTTCGGTACCGACGTGCTCGAGACCCTGAACGGCATCTACGCCGGCGACATCGAGCGCTTCGGCCAGCTGTGGGACTTCGACGCCGTGCTGGCCAAGGACCCGACGTGGTCACAGGAGGCCTTCCGCGACATCGCCGGCCGGGTGGCGACCGGACAGCGCATCGCCGACCTCGCGCTGGGGGCGGACAGCCTGCGTGCGAACGTGCGCGAACTGGAGAAGGCCCGCCGCGCGGACCAGCGAGAGATCGGACGTCTCCAGACCCGCGTCGCCGACCTGGAGGCCGCACTGGAGCGCAGGACGATCCGGGGCCTGCCGGGTGCGGTCGCCGGCCGCGTGCGGCGGACGTTCTCCGGCAGCTGACCGTCCTGCGGCGGACCGCCAAGTGCGGCATTCGTCCAATCGCGTCACGCTCGGGTAACCTCTGGACCGGCGCACCGGAGACGCGTCTGCGGCGATCTTCGGCAACTCGCCAGCCGTGTCGGCGAGCATGACCGAGGACTGAACCATGTTGACCAATCCCTTCCAAATGGCAGCGACAAGCGTCTATCGACTGCTTCCCGCAGAGTTCCGTGCAAGAGTCGCGGATCGCCGTGCGAGCGGTCGCCGCGTCCTCGTGTCAGTAGTCGTGCCGATGTACAATGTCGAGGAGTATCTCGCGGAGTGTCTCGACTCAATTCTCGCTCAGACGCACAAGAGGCTTGAAGTCATAATTGTCGACGACGGGTCCCCAGACCGGTCGATCGATATCGCGAAAGAGTACGCCTCGAGGGATCGGCGGGTGCGCATAGTCCGGCAGGAGAACGCTGGACTCGGAGCCGCACGCAACACGGGAGTCGAGCACGCAAAGGGTTCGATGCTCTGTTTCGTCGATTCGGACGACACGGTCCCGCCGGACGCGATCGAAGTCATGCTCCGCTCGCTCGTCCAGAGTGGCTCCGACTTCGCCGTCGGGGCGTTGGTCCGTGACACGGTGTCAGGTCGCCACATGCCGAACTGGGTCAAGGAGGTGCATGCGACGACGCGCCGAAGGATGACCTTCGCGGACGAGCCGGACGTCCTCAAGAACGTCTTCGCCTGGACCAAGCTCTACCGCACGGAGTACTTCCGCCGCGTCGTGCGTGCCTTCCCCGACGGGCTGTACGAGGACCAGATCCCCGCTGCCCGGGCCTACCTGCACGGCAGGTTCGACATCCTCAAGGATGTCGTGTGCTACTGGCGCATCCGTGACGACGGAACCTCCATCACCCAGCAGAAGTCAACCATGAAGGACCTGGTGGGCCGGTGGAACATGCTCGACGACCTGGCGCAGGAGATGAAGGACGCTCCGCTGCACCTGCTGAGGGCGTGGCAGGTGAAGACGATCGGCTTCGATATGCGGCCCTACTACGAGCAGGTGCCGCGGACGTCGTCGGACTACTGGGAGTTCCTCCACGGCCGTGTCCGGCGCTTCGTCGACGAGATCGGGTACGATCTGCTGAGCCAGGTACCCGTCTCGGACCGTCTGCTCGCCGCCGCGACGTACCACGGCCACCGCGACGACGTGACGGAGTTGGTGTGCCGCCGCGAGACCCGGACGTGGAAGGTCCCGGGTCGCATCGAAGCCGGCTCGGCGCTGGTCGAGCCGTACTACTTCGACGGTCTTGAGCTCGAGCCCGACCCCGTCCTGCGATCGCTCGAGGTCGATGCCGGGGTCCGTGCCAAGATCGACATGGTCGACTTTTTGGACGACATCGTGTGCGTCCGGGGTAGCGCCCACCTCGCGAACGTGGGAGTCGCTCCCGGGGACAACGTCACGGTGCGGTTGGTGGCGATCGGGCCGGACGGCGAGGAACATCAGGTGGTCGCCGAGTCCTCCGAGGACCCCCAGGTCGACGCACTGGCCCGCGATCCTTGGAACGACCATGCGCTTGCCGGTTTCTTCGCCGAGGTCCCGCTCGAACGGCTGACGGCCCGCAGCTATCGGCTCGATGTCGTCGTCGATGTCAACGGGTTCTCGCGGAGGGGCCCGCTCCATCGCCCGGATCACCGGGGTCGTGGCCGGCTCCCGGTCTTCGGCAGGCTCGGGCCCGAAGGCCGGTGGTGCATCGAACGTCAGTCGGACTCGACGGAACTCGTCATCCGGCGTATCGGTGCCCAGCGGGTACCGGTTCACGGGGCGGAGTTCGACGGCGAGAGGGTCCGCTTCGACCTCGGGCGCGCCGACGGCGTTGTCGGGACGCTACGAGCCGCCGCCGACGGCGTGCTCGTCCTCGGGGAGCTGGTCATGTCCAACGGTCGCACCTGGGCGGAGTTCGACCTCTCTCGCCGTGGGCTCGCGCCGCAGTCCTGGGTGTTCTCGCTGGAGCGTCCGGGAAACCGCCGGCAGGTTAGGCTGTCCTGGGCTGCGCCGTCGGCCGAGCTGCGGCATTCCCGCGCTGCTGTTGGCCTGCTCTCGGCGAGTCAGTACGGGAACGTGACGCTGGAGAGCGGACCGTTCGTGGCGGAGATTGACAAGGTCGACGTCGTGCCGGCCGGCCTCGAGGTGGCGGGCTGGCTGGCGGCGGACGCCTCGCTGGACGGGGCGGCTGTCGCCTGCTGCCTGATCGCCGACGGTGTGGCAGCGAACCTGGTCGACGTCCGTCCAGACGGCACGGGGACGTTCCGGTGCGTCGTGCCACTGGTCGACGCCCATGGTGTGCCCCTGTCCGTCGACACCAGGCTGGTGCTCAGCATGTCAGTCGGCGATTACGTCCGCGTGCCAAGGCTCGGCCACGCCCTCCGACGGGCGATGCCGGTGGTGCTCGACGGGCCGACACTTCGGATCGAGGCCACGGCGACCGCGGCCGGTGCAGGGCTGTCGGTCGGCCTGCGGCAGCCGTTCGCCGATGCCGAGCGAGGGCGCCGACGCCAGCACGAGCTGCAGGTGGAGTATCGACGGGACGCGCGTCCCTTGCGCGACGCGGTGCTCTTCGAAGCGTTCAACGGCCGGTCCGTCGGGGACTCCCCGCTGGCCTTGAGCCGCGAGCTGCACCGACAGGACCCGGCGGTGGAGCAGTACTGGTCGGTCTCGGACCTCCGGACGCCGGTCCCCGAGTGGGCGACGCCGCTGCTGAGGTTCTCCCGGCCCTGGTACGAGCTGCTGGCCACGGCGGGCACCCTTGTCAACAACAACAACTGGCCCTGGTTCTTCGCCAAGCGGGCGGGTCAGTGCTACGTGCAGACCTGGCACGGGACCCCGATCAAACGGATCGGCAACCACGTGCCGAGTGGTGGCCTCACGATGACCTATCGCCGGCTCATGGAGCGTGAGGCGCGGGCCTGGGACGTCCTGCTGGCCCAGAACGAGTACGCCGCCAAGATCTTCTCCGAGGCGTTCGGCTACAACGGTCGGGTGTTGATCGAGGGCTACCCCCGCAACGACAGCCTCGTGGCCGGTGATGCCGCAGCGACGAGGTCGGCGGTGCGTGCACGACTGGGTCTCACCGACGCCGATCGTGTCGTGCTCTACGCACCGACCTGGCGCGATAACATCAGGTCGGGCTCGGCCTACGGCCGGGTCTCCTACCTGGACGCCGCACAACTGCCGCCGGGGATGGTCGTCCTCTACCGCGGACATGCCAACACCGCGGCCGCCTCGAGCGACTTGCCCGCGTCGGTGATCGATGTGACCGACCACCCCGACGTCAACGAGCTCATGCTCGCCTCCGACCTCCTGGTGACGGACTACTCATCGATCATGTTCGACTACGCGGTGCTGCTGCGTCCGATGTACTTCCTCGTGCCGGACCTGGACCAGTATTCAGGCAGCACGCGCGGGTTCTACCGGGACTTCCAGACGGTCGCTCCCGGCCCCCTGTGCGGCACCACGGAGGAGCTGGCCGAGGCGCTCGCCGACGACTACTGGTCCGCCTACGGGGACGCCCACCGCGCCTTCGTGGAGGAGTACGCACCCCTCGACGACGGCGAGGCCTCGGCTCGCGTCGTCCTCCGGCTGACCGAGATCAACGAACAGGAGACCCAATGACCATCGGTGGACAGGTGCGTGCCAGACTGGTGCACGCAGCGAAGTCTCGATTGGGACGCAGACTCCCGGAGACGCTCGGCCGCGCCCGGTACCGATCGGTGCTCGACGAGTACGTCGTCTCGGACAAGCTCCTCATCATCGACGGCAAGGTGCCGTTGAACTACTTCACGTACCGCACCAACTTCGGTGACCTCCTATCCCCGTGGCTCGTCCGCCAGATGACGGGGCGCGACGTCGTCGTCGCGGACCGGAGCGAGCCGCACTACGTGGTGATCGGGTCGGTCATCAACCAGGGGACCAACAGCTCCATCTTCTGGGGCACCGGGACCTACGGCACCGAGGGGAAGGACGAGGTCGCCCGCAAGGCGCGCTACACGGCGGTACGTGGCCCCCTGACGAGGTCGAAGCTCGGCGCCTCGAAGGGCTTCGGCATCCCGGTGCCGGCCGTCTACGGCGACCCGGCGCTCCTCCTGCCGCTCTACTACCAGCCGCGGGTCAAGGTTACGCACGAGTACGGTGTGGTCGTCCGCTGGAGCGAGCGTCGCTGGGCCGAGGCCACCTACGGGCCAGGGGTCAAGCTGATCGACCTGGGCCGGGACGACGTCGAGGGAGTCATCGACGACTTCCTCTCCTGCCGCAGGATCATCACGTCGTCGCTCCACGGCCTGATCGTCGCGGACGTCTACGGCATCCCGAGCGCGTGGCTGGCGTCCCGGACCCCGCGAGGCGGGGAGTACAAGTTCTACGACTACTTCGCCTCCGTGCAGAAGTTCCGGCAGCCCCACACCTTCGACCCGGCCGCCCAGTCGGTCACCACTGACGTGCTGCGTGAGGCGTTCACGTTCTCGGGTGAGGCGATCACCTACGACTACCGGCCTCTGCTCGATGCCTGTCCGTTCCTGCAGCGCAAGAACAAGGCGACGCAGTCCGCGGTACCGCGGGCGGCGAAGCGCACGCTGCGGCGCGAGGCCGGTACCCCGGTCCTGCTGCCGTCGCTCGGCTACTTCGGGGGAATCCACACCACCCGACTGTCGGTCCGGACCTCCGGGCAGGTCCAGTCGGTCCGGCTCTTCCTGCCCGCGCGGACGTCGGGCCAGCTCGACCTGCGGGGGATCGAGCTGTACAACGGCGGTCAGCGGGTGGAGATCGACATCGCCGACGTGACGATCGAGCAGAGCTCGAACGCCGCGAAGGACGATCGCTCACCGTTCTTGTTCGGAGGGATCAAGTCGGCCAAGGAGGTAGGTCCCTGGTGGACCGCACGCCTCGACGCTCCGGTGGAGGCCGACGAGATCCGGGTGTACAACCGGCTGGACGGCTACGGGTTCCGCAACCGCAGCCTGTCGGTCGCAGTCGCCGGCGCCGACGAGCGACTCAAGACCCTCACGACGACGGACTCCGACGCGGTGGTGCGTGAGACGCTCTCCCTCCTGTCCCGGCTTACCGGCCGGACGCTCGAGGAAGCGGTGCTCGGCTCGGCCGAGGAGGCTGCGGCGGAGCGGGCCAAGACGTTGTCGCTACTGGCCGAGAAGTCGCAGGAGGGCTTGCTCACCGCCGATCCTCGCGAGCAACAGCTGCTGGCCGCGCTGGTCCCGACGAGAGCACCCGCCGACGGCGCGGAGCTCACCGACGACGAGTGGGCGCTCCTCGGCCATCTCCTCGCCGCGGAGCGGGCGAGAGTGCCAGGGACGGCGACGTCGATGCGTGCGTTCCAGCTGATCCTGCGGACGGTCCCGCGTCTCGAGCGGCTCGCTCACGAGGTCAACAGGGCGGGCGATGCACTCGGAACTCCTCGTGCCGTCCTGACCCGGCACGGGATCGTCGACGACGGAGGACTGCGGGAGCGCTCAGCCGACTACCTGGCGACGATCGAACGTGCGGCTGCGCTGCTGGACCAGTGCGGCTATCCGGCGATGCTCGCGTACGGCACCTTGCTGGGGGCTGTGCGGGACGGCGACTTCCTCGCTCACGACGACGACGTCGACATGATGATCCCGCTCGACGCGCCGGACCGGGCTGCTGCTGAGCCTGTCCTGGCCGAACTGCGCGCAGCTCTCCGCGAGGCGGGCTGGAAGGTGTCGAGGCCCAACACCTACACCAACTTCCACCTGCACGATCCGGAGAACGGCCTGCACGTCGACGTGTTCCCCGTGTTCGTAGACGGGGAACGGGCCACGCTGCACATGGAGAAGATGCGTCTGCGGGCGATCCCCACCGGGGCGGTCATGCCGCCGACACCGCTGACGTTCAAGGGACGCAAGCTTCTCGGACCGGCAGACCCGGAGGCCTTCCTCGCCGAGCGCTACGGCGAGACGTGGTCGGTTCCCGATCCGTACTACGACTGGCCGTGGCGCCTGGACGGATGATGACCCGTCCCGACTGAGGAGCCTCGAAGCAGCCACGGCTCGACCGGCTGCTGTGTCCGTCGGGCTCCGCACCGGGCAGGTCGCAGGGTTCTCCTCCCGGCGGCCAGGTCGAGCTCGGTGCGGGGCCCGGTGAGGTGCGCCGATCGGTGTCGGTCCCGCGGGTCGCAGTGGGCCGGCGCGTGGTGCGCCCTAGTATCGGGCTCGACGGCGCCGCCTGATGGCGCCCCAGGGGGCGTTTGACGGTGTCACTGGCGACATCAGCGCCAGGCACCGAGGATGGCACGAGTTCTTTTCGCAAGATCCCGTGTTCAGACATCGTCAGGAGACCGCCAGATGAGACGAATCTTGGGTCAGCTGGTGAAGAAGGCCGCACCCGCGAGACACCCGCGGCCGCCGATGATGGTGGGGTTCGACGGTGAGGCAACCGATGCCTGGCTGACGATCTCGGCCCCCCGGGACGGTCGCGCCCCGCGGCTCCTGCTCATGGGTCGGACGACCGGCCTGGAGCTTCGGGTCCCTTTGACGGACGATCCCCGGGGCTGGCAGGCCCACGTCACGGACGAGGACCTCGCCGTCTTCGAGGGCGAGACGATCGACCTCTACCTCGTCCAGACGGCCGAGTCAGCCTCGCGTCGGCGGCGGGTCGCGGGCGGAGTCGATCTGGAGCCCTTCGCCGCCGAGGGGCAGCCGCGGCGCTGGTACACCACGGTCGAGGGCAACGTCAGCGTGCGGCGACGGAGGGCCGCCGAGGTGATCGCCGAGTCCGGCACCTTCGACGTCGACCACTACCTCGGCGAGGTCGCTCGTTCATCGATCGTCGCGATCCCCGCGGGTATGGACCCGATCGAGCACTATGTCGCCAAGGGTGCCGCCGAAGGGCTCGACCCCTCGCCCATGTTCGACACCACGTACTACCAGCGGATGAACCCGACCGTGCGGCGCAACCCGCTGGCCCACTACTGCGAGTACGGCTGGCAAGATCTGCGCAACCCCTCTCCCGAGTTCGACACGTGGTGGTACTGGTCCAAGCACCTCGACCCGGGAGACGACAGCGTCAACCCGCTGGCCCACTACCGCGAGACCGGAGGTCGCCAGGGCCTCTCGACGCGACCCGAGCCGTCACCCTCGCGCAGGCTGGGCACCGGTCACCGCTTCCCCGAGGGGCGTGACGTACGGCGCGTGTGCCTGTTCGCCGGGTACGACCCGCAGGGCGTCGTCGACGACTACGTGGTTGCCTACGTGCGCGAACTGGCCCGGCACGCCGACGTGTACTACCTGGCTGACGGCGAGATGCCGGACCCAGAGCTCGCCAAGCTCGCGGGGCACACCGAAGGCGCCTGGGCCGAACGTCACGGCGAGTACGACTTCGGCTCGTACTCGCGGCTCATCGAACGCATCGGCTGGTCCACCATCGAGCAGTACGACGAGCTCATCCTCGTCAACGACAGCGGCTACCTGCTGCGGCCGCTCGACGACGTGTTCGAGCAGATGGACCGCAGGGCGTGCGACTGGTGGGGGCTGCAGGCGACGAAGGGCATCTTCCGGACCCGTCACGTACCGGTGAACCGGTTCCACGAACCGATCCCGATGGAGTCCGTGCGCGGGCCGCTGCTCGACCGGTTCGAGCAGGACTACACCTACGACTTCCTGGTCGGCTCCTACTTCCTTGCCTATCGCACGCCCGTGATCCGGGACCCGGAGTTCCGCCGCTATCTCGCTTCCGTGGCTCACCAGGAGAAGAAGCATACGATCGTCCAGAAGTACGAGATCGGGCTGACGCGGTGGCTCATCCATCACGGTCACCCGTTCGACACGTTCGTCAGCAAGCTCTACCCCCTGCACCCCGTCTACACCCGGTGGTACTTCCGGCTCCTGGACGAAGGATTCCCGCTGCTCAAGCGGCTCTTCCTCACCGGCAACCACTACGGAGTGCCACGTCTCGCCGACTGGGCGGACCGCATCCGCCGCAAGATCCCTGATGCCGACATCGCCACCATCGAGCGCAACCTGGCGCGCGTCGCCGACCCCGAGACACTGCGCCGCAACCTGTCGATCGGCAGCGAGACGGGCATCGAAGACCTCCCGGTCCCCGACGAGCTCCTCACGCCGGACGAGTTCGCCGAGGCGGACCGGCTGAGCCCCAAGCACGCCGACTGGTGGGCCTTTCCCGTCTGCGGTTTCTCGCACGTCTTCTCCGGCAACGAACGCGCTGTCTTCGAGGAGGTGAAGGATGACCCATCGATCCGCAAGATCGTTCTCACCCGCGACAAGGACGTCGTCGTGGACGGCGTGAACGTCGAGGTCGTGCCGCTGGAGAGTCCGGAGGGCCAGCACCGCGTCATGCGGGCCGGCACGATCTTCATCAAGCACAGCCGCTACCGCAACGTGGTGCACCCGGTCTCGAGCGAGCTGCACAACCTGATCCAGCTCTGGCACGGGATCCCTTTCAAGAGGATCGGCTACGCCTCGGCGGACTACCTCGGCAAGCTCGATCGCGTCGACGCGGACCAGGAGCAGTACCGGGCCGTGATCGCCTCGTCCAAGGTCGACTCGCTGGCGATGACGGCGGCGTTCTACCCCCTGACGTTCCACCAGGTGTGGATCACCGGACTACCGCGCAACGACTTCATCCTGCGCGACGAGGAGCAGCTTCCCGCAGATCTTCGCGACGAGCTCGGCAAGCTTCGAGGGCTCGTCGGCGACCGGCGGCTCGTCCTGCTCATGCCCACGTTCCGCAACGCGGCCGACGGCGGTGCGTACCGGTTCTCGCCCGATGAGCTCGTCCGGCTCAAGGAGTGGCAGGAGACCCACGGTTGTGTCCTGGGCGTGCGCGAGCACATGGCCGACACCGGCGGGATGTACGGCTCGCAGCTGGCGGACCTGGAGACCATCGACCTGTCGCCCGACGAGTTCCCCGACGTCGAGGTCCTGTACCGCGAGTCTGCGGCACTGATCACCGACTACTCGAGCGCCTTCATCGACTACATGCTCACCGGCAAGCCCATGGTGAGCTTCGCCTACGACGACGAGGCCTATCAGCTCGAACGCGGCGGGTTCTACGACCTGGACCTCGTCTTTCCGGGGCCGATCTGCCAGACCTTCGACCAGCTCCAGGACGCCCTGGACGGTCTCTTCGACCGTCCCGTCGACGAGTCGTACGAGTTTCGGCGCCGGCTCTTCTTCGACCACGTCGATCACCACAGCGCGGCGCGGGTCGTCGAGCGCGTGCGGGACCTCACCGAGGCGCACGGCGTCGGCAAGCCCCTGGGGGAGCGGATCGCGTGAGGCCGCTGGACCGGTGGAAGAAGCGCCTCATCCGGCCCGAGTCGGCCAGGAAGGTGCCTTCGGCAGCAATGTCGGTGGACACGGACGGCGTGCGTGTCGCCACCCTCCGGACCGTCCACGCGACGTCGCTGGCGGTCAAGGGTGGACGGCTGGACCAGACGCGCAGGTCGAGAGGGAGGGTCCGCCTCCTCTGGGAGCCGGGATCCGATCTCGGGCTGCTCCTGGGAGAGGACACAGAGCATGAGTTCGGTCTCGGGACAAACACGCCACGGGCCCTCGCGCACCTGGTGAGGCTGGACTGGCGTTCAGAGACCACCGTCGCGGTCGGGGACCTGTGGACGAGAACCTGGCTGTCCCCGGCGCCGGTCGACGGCGACCCGGACGTACCGCGGATGCGACCGGGCGTCACCTCGATCGGCACCGACGAGACGCTCGAGCTCGAGCCGTCCGGCGCGGGGACGGCGCGCGTCGGCAGCGCCGCGGGCGCAGGACCCGACCTGACCTCGGCCGCCACCGTCTACGTGCGGACCCGCGAGCTGCGGCAGCATGGGGGAGTGCGGACGTCGGACGTCCTCGCCGTCCTCGCGGACCCGGACGTCGCAGCGGCGAGAACGGCCTTCTCGACCATGCTCCCGCTCCTCTCGCGGGACGACCTGGTCGAGCTGGCGGAGACGGTCGTCGGGGACGACGCCCTCGTCGTAATCCTCGCGGACCTCTTTCCCACCGACCCGTGGACGACGCGGTCGCTGCCCGACCTGAGGGCCTGGCTCGAGGACCGGGACCGGGACACCGACGTCGTGCCCTGGCGCACGAGAAAGGTCGGTGCGGAGCTCGACGTGGTGTGGTCTGCGGGCCCGGGAGACGTCGCCGCCTCGTCGGGCGAGATCGTCGCCTTCTACGCCCGTGGCCAGGTCCGTCCCCGCCGTCGCGTCTGTGTGGTGGCGACGGCGCGGAACGAAGGGATCTACCTGTTGGAGTGGCTGGCCTACTACCGCGCGCTCGGCGTGGACGAGTTCTTCGTCTACAGCAACAACAACGACGACGGCTCTGACCGGCTGCTCTCGGCGCTCGCAGAGGCCGGGACGATCCGATGGCTGGACAGCGAGATCGGCCCGGGGACGAAGGCTCAGGCCAAGGCGTACGCCCACGCCTTCTCCGTGCTCCCTGACGTGCTCGACTTCGAGTGGGTGATGACCGTGGACATCGACGAGTTCCTGGTGCTCGACCCGGCGATGTTCGACGGTCTGGCCGACTTCCTCGACTGGCACCGGGCACGCCAGACGGACGTGGTCGCCGTCAACTGGGTGGTGGTCGGACCCAGCGAGCTGACCGGCTGGGCGGACGACCTCGTCACGCGGCGGTTCCCTGCCGCCGTCGCGCCCGTGGACGCGCACATCAAGTCGATCTCTCGACCCGGCCGCGTCCTCGGGTCGCAGCCGCACTTCCCGTACACGACCGAGCGCGAGCGCCTCGCCTTCCGTGAGGCGACGGGCGAGCCGCACACCTGGTTCACCTCGACCCTCTCGCCGCACCTGGTGCAGGCCCAGTCGGACCACCCGTCCTCCGGGCACGCCGCGCTGCACCACTACGCGCTGAAGTCGGCCGAGGAGTTCCTGTGGAAGTTCTCGCGGAACCGGGGCGGGCGCGTGGTCGCCACGGACGACGAGGGCATGGCCCTCACCTTGGAGGAACGGTTCGTCAAGAGGTTCCTCAAGCAGTTCCGTCAGGACGCCGGGGACGTCCGGCCGGCGATCGAGTCGACGGTCCCGCGCCTGGAGCAGGAGATCGAGGCGCTCCGGCGTCTCGACGGAGTCGCCGCGGCAGAACTGCAGGTGAAGGAGATCTTCGTCGAGCGGTCCGCCCGTGTGGTCGAGGCGTACCGCACCCGCCTCCGGGACGATCTCGGCGATGCCGGTCGGGAGCTGTTGCGCATCATGGAAGAGGAAGGGAACGCAGATGCCTGATGTTCTTCGCCGAGGCGCCTGGGTCGTGGGGTGGTTGGCCGCCTTGACGGCCATGGCAGCAGGACTGGCCGGCTCCACCCACCTCGCCCTCGTGCTCCTGGCGCTCGCGATCCTGGCGACGGGTGTCGCGGCCTTCCTGTCCTTCCGAGCCCTTGCCGACGTGGTGCGCGAGGCAGCCACCTCGCGGGCCGAGCCGCGGGGTCTTGAGGCCGCGGAGGTCGAGGAGATCGTCCAGCGCCGCATCAAGCCGGTCAGCTCGGGCATCGCGGCGCTCGTCCGGCAGATCGACCACCAGCCGTACGTGCACACCGAGCTGCAGCGCCGGTACGCGCAGCTCATCGGCTCCACCGACGAGCCGATGCCGGTGCTCGGCGCCAACTGGGCCGCGACCGCTCCCACCGTCCTGTTCCTCGTGGACGAGGTCCTGGGCCGCGACGCCCGGCGCACCGTCGTGGAGTGCGGGTCCGGGGCCTCCACGCTGTGGACCGCGGCAGCCCTGCGCCACCGCGCCGACGGCGGGCACGTCTGGTCGCTCGAGTCCGACGCCGTCTATGCCGAGGTGACCCGGGAGAACCTCAAACGCCACGGTCTGGAGGCCTGGGCCACCGTGATCGACGCCCCGCTTGTCGAGACGTCGGTCGACGAGCTGGGCACCGCGCAGCCCTGGTACGACCTGTCCGGCTGGCCCGAGGGGGTCACCGACGCCGACCTGCTGTTCGTCGACGGCCCGCCCGGCGTGACGGCCCGGTTCGCCCGGTTCCCGGCGGTGCCGCGACTGGTGCCGCACCTGCGGGACGGCGCGCTGGTCGTCCTGGACGACACGAACCGCCCCCACGAGCGGGAGGTCGTCCGGCGGTGGAAGGCTCTCGACGTCGCAGGTCGGCCGCTGCGCGTGGTGAAGACGGTCGGGCGCAGCACCGTCCTCGAGGTCGGACGGCGCCAGGACGACGGCGCGACACCGACCCGGTGAGGCGGAGCACCGGGTCGACCGGTGCGAAGATGGACGCTCGACAGGCGATCGACGGCAGATCGCGGAAGAGGGGTGCTCATGGCCGGCTCGACGCGCGGCGCAGGGCTGCGCCGTACCGTCCGGTCGACCGGCGGGCGGATCATCCGCCGTCTGGGGATGCTGCCTGGCGGCATACCCGACGGACTGGGCGAGGACGACGCGCTGCAGGGCACCACGCTCTCGGCGCGCGCCGTCGTGTTCTTCGGCGACCCCCCGGAGAGCATGTACCAGATCCGCCAGTGGTACACCGCTCTGGAAGCGTTGAACCGCCGTGTGCCGCTGGTCGTCATCGCCGGGGACTCACGCACGGCCCGTCTGCTGCGCACCGAGTCGTCGCTCCGGGTCGTCACGGTGGCGCAGCACGCGACGCTGGACGAGATCCTCACCGGCAGCGACGTGCGGCTCGCCCTCTACGTCAACCACAGCCCGCAGAACTTCACGATGCTGAGCTTCGGAGGTCTCGTGCACGTGTCGCTGCTGCACGGCGACTCCGACAAGACCGTCTCCGTGTCGAACCAGCACAAGGCGTACGACCTGGTCTTCGTGGCGGGCCAGGCCGCCGTCGACCGCTTCGCCCGCAACCTGCCGTACTTCGACGCGGCAGCGCGGTGCGTGCCCGTGGGACGGCCGCAGCTCGACGTGCTCGGCCCGGACCCGGTCTCCCGGGCGGCTGCCGAACGCTCGACGGTCCTCTACGCGCCCACGTGGGAGGGCGCGAACCCGTCGGTCGCCTACGGGTCGGTGGACGTGCTCGGGCCCGAGCTGGCTCGCGCGGTGGTCGCGGACCCCGGGCTGCGCCTGCTGTATCGCCCGCACCCGCTGACCGGTGTCCGATCGCCCGCCTACGCCGCGGCCGACGCCGAGGTGCGGGAGGTGGTCGAGACGGCGGCCGCCGCCGATCCCTCCCGCGGCCACGAGGTGCGCACCACGGGTGAGATGGCAGCGACCTTCGCGGAGGCGGACGTGCTCGTCTGCGACATCTCGGCCGCTGCGACGGAATGGCTGCCGACCCTGCGTCCGCTCGTCGTCACCGACGTCGCGGCACCGTGGGCGACCGTCGCGACGACGCCGCTGCTGCAGGTCGCACCTCGGCTCCGGGTGGACGGCATCGAGGACGTCGCCGGGCTGCTGCGCACGGCGACGACGCAGGACCCGGCGCGTGAGGAGCGCCGTCGGCTCGTCGAGTACTACCTCGGCGACGTGACGCCCGGCGCGTCCCTCGAACGGTTCGTGGCGGCCTGCGAGGCGGCCATCGAGCGCCACGAGAGGGAGCTGGGTCGCCTCGTGGAAGCCAGGGCGGACGACGAGCGACGCACGGTGGACGGGACACCACCCGGCGCCAGCCCTCGCTAGGATCCGAACCATGTCTGCACAGGGCGGTACCAAGGCCGTCGTCGCCGCACTCCTCGCCAACCTCGGCATCGCGATCACCAAGTTCGGCGCCTGGGCGCTGACCGGTGCGTCGTCCATGCTGGCCGAGGGCGTGCACTCGCTCGCCGACTCCGGCAACCAGGCGCTGCTGCTGCTCGGTGGGCGGGCGGCCAAGCGGGCCGCGGACGAGGAGCACCCGTTCGGCTACGGACGCGAGCGTTACGTCTATGCGTTCGTCGTCTCGATCGTGCTGTTCGCCGTCGGTGGCCTGTTCGCGCTCTACGAGGCGTTCCACAAGTGGCAGCACCCGGAGCCCATCGAGGGGCGCTGGTGGTGGGTGCCGCTCGCGGTCCTGGTCGCGGCGATCGTCATGGAGTCGTTCTCGTTCCGTACCGCGATCGTCGAGTCGAACGCCGTACGGGGCCGCGCCTCGTGGGTGGAGTTCGTGCGGCGGGCCAAGCAGCCGGAGCTGCCCGTGGTGCTTCTGGAGGACCTGGGCGCCCTCGTGGGCCTGGTCCTGGCCCTGTTCGGGGTGAGCCTGACGCTGCTGACGGGCGACGGGCGGTGGGACGCCGCGGGCACCGCGTGCATCGGTGTGCTGCTGGTGCTCATCGCGATCGTCCTCGCGATCGAGACGAAGTCCCTGCTGCTGGGTGAGTCCGCCACGCGGGCGCACGCCACCGCGATCAGGTCGGCGCTGGTCGGCGAGGGCGTCCGCTCGATCATCCACCTCAAGACGCTGCACCTCGGCCCGGACGAGCTGCTGGTCGCGGCGAAGATCGAGGTGGACGAAGCCACCACCGCAGCAGACGTCGCGCGCGCCATCGACGCGGCGGAGTCCCGGGTGCGTGCCGCCGTCGACATCGCCCGGGTCATCTATCTGGAGCCGGACCTGCGGCACGCCGGGAAGACCTCTGACGGGGACGCCGTCGCTCCGCGCCGGATGCCCTGACGCACCGGGCCGAGGTGCGACGCATACGACGGCCGCATGCGAGGCTGCCACGTGGCTGCCTGACCGAGTAAGATGGATGCCATGGCCGCGACGACACGACGAAGGATCCACCTGACGGAAACGGCACGGCTGGCGGCGATCATCGACCGGAACGCCATGGCAGGCGAGCCGCGCGCTGCCACGGTGGCGCGCCTCGTCGAGAAGGCAGACCTGCTGTCCGCCCAGGACGAGGACTTCCTCGTCTTCCACCCGGACCGCCCGACGATCACCACGGAGCAGGTGGCCGACCTGTTGGACGAGGACGACGCCGACCTCGTCCGGGGGACCACGCGTGACTGACCGGGTCTGCTTGCCGGACGTCAACGTCCTGTTCGCCGCTCACGTCGCGGCGCACGTGCACCACGCGACGGCCTTGAGCTGGTTGCGGGGCGTCCCGGCGTTCGCGACGTGCGCGACGACTGAGCAAGGGCTGGTGCGGCTGCTGTCGAACGCCGCCGCCAATCCCGGAGCGTCCACCGCTGATGCGCTTGCTGCGTTGGCGCGGGTGCGCGCACGCCGCCAGCATCAGTTCTGGCGTGACGACACAAGCCTTGCGGAACCGGCCGTCGACCTGTCCCGCATGGTCGGGCACCGCCAGGTGACGGACTTCCACCTGCTGAACGTGGCGGCGGACCGTCGTGGTGCGCTCGTCACGTTCGACGCGAAGATCGAGCATGCATTGTCGCCGTCGGACCGGCGTCATGTCGTGACGCTCGCCGGCTGACCGAACGGGCCGTCTCGTGGACATGTTCGCGGGCTATCGCCCCGCCGCGTACCCCTGCGCGCCGCGCGAGTTCGCGGCGGCCCCCAGCACGCCGGTGGCCGGGTCGCGGGTCACCGCGGACATCCGCCCGAGCGACCACGGCCCGGCCTCGGTCAGCACGTGCCCCCGGGCGGCGAGCCCGGCGAGCACGTCGGCCCCGAGCCGCGTCTCGACCACCGCCCCGCCGGGCACCCACGTGCGGGGCCAGAACGAGTCCGTCATCGACGTGGTGTGCAGGGTGGGCGCGTCGATCGCCTGCTGCGGGCTGTAGCCCCCCACCAGGACTCGCAGGAGGAACGGTAGCTGCCACTGGTCCTGCTGGTCGCCGCCCGGCGTGCCGCACGCCATCACCGGCGTGCGCACGCCCTCGAAGGATCCGAGCACCAGCGTGGGCGAGAGCGTGGTTCGCGGCCTGCGGCCCGGCTCGAGCCGCGACGGCGACGCCTCGTCCAGCCAGGTCATCTGCAGCCGCGTCCCGAGGCAGAACCCGAGCCCGGGAACAGTCGGCGAGGACTGCAGCCAGCCGCCCGAGGGCGTGGCGCTGATCATGTTGCCCCACCGGTCCACCACGTCGAGGTGGCAGGTGTCGCCGCGGGTGGTCCCGTTGGTCTGGACGGTCGGTTCGCCCGCGCCGGCGCCACCCGTCGCTGAGGTGCCCGACGTCAGGTCGGCAGCGGTGCGCAGCGGCGCCAGGGGAGCGGTCCGCCCGGGGACGACGCCGGGGCGCACCTCGTGCGAGGCGCTCTCGCCGACGAGGGCTCGTCGCTCGGCGGCGTACCGCGGGGAGAGCAGGTGGTCGAGCGGCACGTCGGTGTCCCCGTACCAGGCGTCCCGGTCGGCGAGGGCCAGCTTGAGAGCCTCGAGGATCGTGTGCGCGCCGCGCTCCGTCGCCGGGTCGAGCCGTTCGTCACCGGACCCGCCGAACCCGTCGAGGATCCGTAGCGCCTGCAGCAGCACGGGCCCCTGGCCCCACGCACCGGTCTTGACGACGGTGCGCCCACGGAACTCCGCCGTCGTCGGCTCCTCGTAGCCCGCCTCGAAGCGGGCGACGTCGTCGGCCGTCAGGACTCCGGCGTGGTCGCGGCCGTCGGAGTGCCGGTGCGGCGTCGCGACGAACGACTCCACGGCTGTGCCGACGATCTCGCGCCAGGCGCTGCGCGCGGCGTCGACGCCGGCCTCGCGGGAGGGCGCGGCGTCGGCGGCCTCGGCCAGCCGCTCGAGGACCGAGGCGTACTCGGGGTTCGTCACGAGCTCGCCGGCGCGAGGGCCCCGCCCGCCGGGCATCCAGCGCTCGGCCGAGGTGGGCCAGTGCTCGGTGAACAGCCCGGCGACACGCTCGACGGTGGCGGCGACGGCCCCGAGCACGGGGTGCCCGTCGCGGGCGTAGCCGGCCGCGTGCGCCAGGACGTCGCGCACGGTCCACGTGCCGTGGTCGCGCAGCAGGAGGAGCCAGGCGTCGACGGCGCCCGGGACGGCGGCGGCCAGCGCACCGGCACCGGGGACCAGCTCGAGCCCTACTGCGTCCCGGTAGTGCTCGATGCTCGCGCCGGCCGGTGCCGGGCCCTGTCCGGCGAGGACGGTAGGGACGCCGTCGGACGCCGCGAAGACGCCCGTCATGTCCCCGCCGGGCCCGTTGAGGTGCGGCTCGACCACGTGCAGCACGAACGCGGCCGCCGTGGCGGCGTCGAACGCGTTGCCGTCGCGCTCCAGGACGGACTGGGCCGTGGCCGTGGCGAGCCAGTGCGTGGTGGCCGCCATGCCGAACGTGCCCTGCAGGTCGGGACGGGTCTGGTGCCGGTCCGGCGGGGTGAAGCTCAAGGTCGCCCTCCTGGGGTGCCGTCTGTCGAGGTGCGGCCGCGGGCGTGGCCGAGCACCGTGACCGTCAGGGTGATGGCCGCCGCCAGGGCGACGCCCCAGGCGACGTGGGCCTGCAGCAGGAGCGCGCCCGCGCAGGCTCCCGCGCCGATCAGCGCGATCGCCGCGACGCGCCGCCAGACGTGCCTGCCGTGCCCCCCGACGAGGCGCGAGTCCATCGCCAGGCCGGTGATGGCGCTGGTCACCACCACGGTGGTGATCTCCTTGACGGCCAGGTGCCGGGCCGTGGCGGCCTGCAGGCCCATCGCACCGGCGAGGGAACCGGTGACGGCGAGCTGGACGCCGTACGGCATGCCGCCGTCGAACACCGCCAGGGCCACGGTGATCGCGACCAGCAGCCCGCCGACGACGCCGAACAGGACCGTCGTGCGTCCTGTCCAGCCGACGTCCTCCGAGCGCACCACCAGCCCACCGA
The DNA here is from genome assembly GCF_048065335.1 of Isoptericola maris. Lineage (NCBI taxonomy): Bacteria > Bacillati > Actinomycetota > Actinomycetes > Micrococcales > Promicromonosporaceae > Isoptericola > Isoptericola maris. The sequence goes on from NZ_JBLUNY010000018.1 coordinate 25,897, forward strand.
GGGCGGCGCCGGCCAGGAAGGTCGCGAAGGCGAGCAGCGGGCCCACGACGGGCAGGTCGTCCGCCCCGGCGAGCGCCATGCCCAGGATGACGATGTTGCCGGTCATGTTCCCCGTGAATACCCGGTCCAGGCCCAGGTAGCCGACGGCGTCGGCGATGCCGGTGGAGAACGTCAGCGCCAGCATGAGGCGCAGGTGGAGGCGGTCGCGGTGCACGCAGGTCACTCTATGGGTGCCGTCGGCGACGGTCATCACGGGCGATATCTGGGATATCTGAACCCCAAAGTGTGGTCGATCTCCCTGATTTGGTCACATGGTGATAAAGATCATCGGGGGACCGGGTGAATTCGTGCAGGACCCTCAGAGGTGTGGCCTACGCTCGTGCAAAGAACGTGAATGTCGACTCGCGGCGCGAGCCGCGGGCGCGGGTTCACCACCCGCTCGGGCACGTCCACCGGCGGTCCCGACGGCAGCAGACTGTCCCCGACCCGGGAGAAATGTGCCAGCCATCGAGGCAAGTGGCCTGACAAAGATCTTCGGACGCCGGCCGCAGCGCGGTGTCCGCATGCTGAACGAGGGCGCGGACCGCGCGCAGCTACGCAAGGAAGGCCTGACCCCCGCCGTCATCGACGCGACGTTCGACGTGGCGCCGGGCGAGATCTTCGTGGTGATGGGTCTGTCGGGGTCCGGCAAGTCGACGCTGATCCGCATGGTCAACGGCCTGCTGGAACCGACCGACGGTGTCATGCGCATCGACGGCCAGGACGTCACGCACCTGTCCGCCGCCGGCCTGCGCGAGGTGCGCCGGACCAAGGTGAGCATGGTGTTCCAGCACTTCGCCCTGCTGCCGCACCGCACCGTCGGCGAGAACGCCGCCTACCCGCTGAAGCTGCGCGGGGTGAGCAAGGCCGAGCGCGAGGCGCGTGCCGAGGAGTCGCTGGCCATGGTCGGCCTCAAGGGCTGGGGCGGCTCGCTGCCGTCCGAGCTCTCCGGCGGCATGCGCCAGCGCGTCGGGCTCGCCCGGGCGCTCGCGGCCGGCACCGACATCATGCTGATGGACGAGGCGTTCAGCGCCCTGGACCCGCTTATCCGCAAGGAGATGCAGGACCAGCTCCTCGAGCTCCAGGCGGAGCTGGGCAAGACGATCCTCTTCATCACCCACGACCTCAACGAGGCCATGCGCCTCGGTGACCGCATCGCGATGATGCGTGACGGCCGGATCGTCCAGGTGGGCACCAGCGAGCAGATCCTCAACGAGCCGGCCACCGACTACGTCGCGCAGTTCGTCGCGGACGTCGACCGGTCGCGCGTGCTCTCCGCGGGCGACGTGATGGAGCGTCCCGTCGCCGTGGTCGGCCCGGAGTCCGGCCCGAAGGCCGCGCACAAGCTGATGCGCGAGCACCAGGTCTCCTCCCTGCTCGTGACCGGCCGCGACCGTCGGGTTCTCGGCATCGTGTGGGAGCAGGACGTCGCCGACGCGGTCCGTCTGGGCAGCGACAGGCTGCCGGTCAGCGACGAGACCGTGGCCCAGGTCGCCCCGGACACGCCGCTGGCGGAGCTGTTCCAGTACGCCGCGGCCAGCACGGCGCCGCTGGCGGTGGTCGGCGCGGAGGGTCGCCTGGACGGCGTCATCCCGCGGGTGACGCTGCTCAGCGCGCTCGCCGTGCCGAGCAGGGAGAGCGCCGCCAGCCCGGCCGACGGCGTGGACGACGGTCCCACCGACGGCGAGCCCGTCCTCGACTCCGCAGGAGCACAGTGATGTTGCCGATGTCCACCCCCGACACCACCAGCATCCCCAAGGTGCCGATCGGAGAGGTCGTCGACAAGGGGATCGACTGGATCGACGACAACCTCGAGTGGCTGCTCGACGGGATCGCCCTCGTGACGTCGTTCCTGGTGGACGGCATCGCGGAGCTGTTGATGACGCCCTCCGCACTCGTCATGGTCGGGCTGTTCACCCTGCTCGCGCTGGTCGTGCGGTCCTGGGGGCTGGCCGTCTTCACGGTGCTCGGGTTCCTGCTCGTCGTGAGCATGGAGATGTGGGAACCCGCGATGGAGACGCTCAGCCTCGTGCTGGTCGCCGCGCTGATCGCGCTGGTCGTCGCGATCCCCGTGGGGATCCTCGCCGCGCGCAGCGACACAGTCAGCACGTTCATGCGACCGGTCCTCGACTTCATGCAGACCATGCCGGCGTTCGTCTACCTCGTGCCCGTGGTCGTCTTCTTCAGCATCGGCGTGGTCCCCGGCGTCGTCGCCACGATCGTCTTCTCCCTGCCGCCGGGCGTCCGGCTCACGGAGCTGGCGATCCGCCAGGTCGACGCCGAGACCGTCGAGGCCGGCGAGGCGTTCGGCGGCACCTCCTGGCAGATCCTGCGGGGCATCCAGCTCCCGCTCGGCCTGCCGACCATCATGGCGGGCGTCAACCAGGTCATCATGCTGGCGCTGTCGATGGCGGTCGTCGCCGGCCTGGTCGGCGCGGGCGGGCTCGGCGGCGTGGTCGTCTCGTCGATCTCCACGCTCAACGTCCCGCTCGGCATCGAGGGCGGCCTGTCCGTCGTGATCCTCGCGATCTTCCTCGACCGCCTCACCGGCGCCATCGGCCAGCCCACGGGCCGGTCGCTGGTCGCCATCCTCAGCAGCCGGAAGGGCGACGGCGCTCGAGCCGCCACCGCTGGCGCGGTCTGAACCGCCGCACCCCACCTTGCTCCAGGACACCATCCACCGACACGGAAGGAGCTCACCCATGAGCACCCACCGCAAGAACTTCCGCCGCCAGGGCGTCGCGATCGTCTCCGCCGCCGCACTGGGCCTGACGCTCGCCGCCTGCGGCTCGGACGAGGGCTCCGACGCCGGCACGGGCGGCGACGAGAACGCCGAGGGCGACAAGAGCATCACCCTGGGCTACATCGCCTCGTGGACCGACGGTCTGAGCACCGCCTACCTGCTGGACAACGTGCTCTCGGAGGCCGGCTACGACGTCCAGCACCAGGACATCCAGGAGGCCGGCCTGCTCTACACGGCGCTCGCCGAGGGTGACGTGGACATGTACCCGTCGGCCTGGCCCGAGGTGACCCACGCGCAGTACATGGAGGAGTACGGCGACTCCATCGAGGACATCGGCGCCTACTACGACAACGCCAAGCTGACCATGGCGGTGCCGGAGTACACCGACATCGACTCGATCGCCGAGCTCGCCGACAACGCCGACATGTTCGACGGCACGATCACGGGCATCGAGCCCGGTGCCGGTCTGACGGCGGCCGTGCAGGACAACGTCATCCCGACCTACGGTCTGGACGAGGCCGGCTACGAGCTGCAGACGTCCTCCACGACGGCGATGCTCACCGAGCTGGAGCAGGCCACGGAGAACGAGGAGGACATCCTCGTCACGCTGTGGCAGCCGTTCTGGGCCAACGCGTCGTACCCGGTCAAGACGCTCGAGGACCCGGAGGGTGCGCTCGGTGAGGCCGAGGCCCTGCACTTCCTCGGCACCGACGGCTTCGCGGAGGACCACCCCGAGGTCGCCGACTGGATCTCGCAGATCAAGCTGGACGACGCGCAGTACGGCGCCCTGGAGGACTCGGTCGTCAACCAGCACCCGGACGACCCGGCCGCCGGCGTCGAGGCCTGGCTCGAGGCCAACCCCGACGTGATCCCCGCGTTCGAGGGCTGATCCTCACCACGTGAGGCGTCGCTGCACCGCAGCACCCGAGCACGACGGAGCGCCCGTCCCGGATGACGTCCGGGACGGGCGCTCCGTCGTTCCTCGGCCTCCTGGTCCCGCCGTGGCGAGGGGACGTCAGGCAGCCACCCGCGACTGCTGCACCTGGGCGATCGCGTCGCGGCCGTGGTGCACGCTGTCGTCAGGGACCCTCGGTGTCAGCGGACGTCGAGCCAGATCAGGGGTCAGGGCGCTGGTCACGGCGCGGCGCAGTCGCGTCGCGAACGGCCGCTCCACGGCGTAGTAGATGGCCGCGGCCAGCAGCATCGAGACGGCGGTCGCGGCGGTCAGCGCGGTCCAGGTGCCGTAGCCGTTGCTGCTCAGCAGCTCCGTGACGGCCCAGCCGAACTGGGTGTGCACCAGGTACAGCGGATACGTGAGCGCGCCGGCCAGGACGCACAGCGCCGCGAGGTGCCGGTTGTGGAGCGTGGCCCACGGCTGCACGGCGAGCCAGACGGCGCCGACGACGGCGAGGAGCACCGCCACGGCGACGCCGCCGTGGACGGGCACGCCCTGCAGGCCGCTCGCCTGGTGGGCGGAGGTCGTGACGCGGTCCACGGAGAGGCCGAGGAGGAGCGCGAGCGCGCCGAGGTCGACGAGGAGCGCGCGGCGAGCGACGCCGTCGGGCACGGTCTGGTCGCGGTGGGCCGTCACGTCCTGCCAGAGCAAAAACAGGACCATCCCGATGCCGAAGTAGACGGAGTGGCGTACCACGAGGTGCTCGGCGACCTCCGGGTAGCCGAAGCCCTGGACCAGCATCCCGGCCGCGGGCCACGCGAGCGCCAGGGTCAGGGCGCGGACCCGGGTCAGCGCGCCGAAGAGCATGAGCACCCCGACGAGCACGTAGAACTTGAGCTCCACGAGCAGGGTCCAGTAGACGACCTGCGAGAGCTCCGCGCCGAAGACGTCCGGCGCCATGGTGAGGTTGAGGAGCGTGTCGCGGAGGCTGAGCTCACGGCCGCCGGACCAGAACGTCTGGAGGACGGCGGTGGCCAGCACGCAGGCCCACAGCCCGGGGTAGAGGCGTCCCGCGCGCGAGCCGGTGAACTGTGCCGGCGTGCGGCCCTGGCTCGACCACAGGATCGCGAACCCGCTGATGACGAAGAACGCCTCGACCGCCAGCCATCCGTAGCGGGAGACCTGGTTGAGCCCCTCGAAGAGTGTGCTGACCTCGGTGCCCCAGTACTGGCTCGCGGTCGGCGTGGCCGTGAAGTGGTAGACGACGACGGCGAACGCTGCGCCGAACCGCAGCACGTCGAGCAGGTGCTTGCGCGGTGGCGGCTGCGTCGTCTGGGGCGTCGAGGTCATTTGATCAACCATAGATCACGAATCGATAACATTCGAGCCCGGGGCAAGCGTGGGTCCGACCTACTACCCTGGGACGTGGGCGTCCTTCGAGGTGCGCCCACAGCGCCGACGGGAGCCCCCAGCGCGCGACAGCACCGACACGTCCCCAGGAGGCACCCATGACCGACACCGCCACGGCCACCGCTGCGCAGCCGACCCCCGGCTTCGACGAGGCCCCCGGCCGCTACAAGGTCCGTTCACTCGCGCTCGCCGAGGCCGGCCGCCACCAGATCCGGCTCGCCGAGCACGAGATGCCGGGCCTGATGGCGCTGCGCGAGGAGTACGGCGAGGCGCAGCCCCTCGCCGGCGCCCGCATCGCCGGCTCGCTGCACATGACTGTCCAGACCGCCGTCCTCATCGAGACGCTCACCGCGCTCGGCGCGGAGGTCCGCTGGGCGAGCTGCAACATCTTCAGCACGCAGGACGAGGCCGCGGCCGCCGTCGTCGTCGGCCCCGAGGGGACGCCCCAGGACCCCCAGGGCGTGCCCGTGTTCGCCTGGAAGGGCGAGTCGCTCGAGGAGTACTGGACCTGCACCGAGCAGATCCTCGTCTGGCCGGCCGGAGAAGGCCCCAACCTCATCCTGGACGACGGCGGCGACGCCACGATGCTGGTCCACCTCGGCCTGCAGTACGAGCGCGCGGGCGTCGTGCCGCCGAACACGCTGCCGGGCGAGCCCGACCACACCCAGGAGATGAACGTGGTGCGCGACCTGCTGCGCAGCGCGCTCGAGGCCGACCCGCTGCGCTGGACCGGCGTCGCCGAGCAGATCGGCGGCGTCACCGAGGAGACCACCACCGGCGTGCACCGCCTGTACCACCTGGCGGAGGCGGGCGAGCTGCTCTTCCCGGCGATCAACGTCAACGACTCGGTCACCAAGTCCAAGTTCGACAACAAGTACGGCATCCGTCACTCGCTGCCGGACGGCATCAACCGCGCCACCGACATTCTCATCGGCGGCAAGGTCGCCTTCGTCGCGGGCTACGGCGACGTCGGCAAGGGCGCCGCGGAGGCGTTCCGTGGCCAGGGTGCGCGCGTCGTCGTCTCCGAGGTCGACCCGATCTGTGCGCTGCAGGCCGCGATGGACGGCTTCCAGGTCGCTCGGCTCGAGGACGTCCTCGACCACGCGGACTTCTTCATCACCACCACCGGCAACTTCGGCGTCATCACCGCCGAGCACATGCTCGCGATGAAGGACAAGGCCGTGGTCGGCAACATCGGCCACTTCGACAACGAGATCGACATGGCGGGCCTGGCCGAGGTGCCCGGCGTGGTCAAGACCGAGATCAAGCCGCAGGTCCACGAGTGGACGATGCCGGCCGGCAGCGGCCCGGCCGGCGCGGACGGGCCGCGCGCCGAGCGGTCGATCATCGTGCTGTCCGAGGGGCGCCTGCTCAACCTCGGCAACGCCACCGGTCACCCGTCGTTCGTCATGTCCAACTCGTTCGCCAACCAGGTGATCGGCCAGCTCGAGCTGTTCGCGGACATGGCCCGCCCGGCCGAGGATCGGCAGTACGAGCGCCAGGTCTACCGACTGCCCAAGGTCCTGGACGAGAAGGTGGCGCGCCTGCACCTCGACGCGCTCGGCGTGCGCCTGACCGAGCTCAGCAAGGCCCAGGCCGACTACCTCGGCGTGCCTGTCGAGGGGCCGTTCAAGCCGGACCACTACCGCTACTGA
>NZ_JBLUNY010000019.1:0-4056 GCF_048065335.1 Isoptericola maris
CGAGGGGGTGGGCCGGCGACGAGCCGTCGGACGCCGGCGGTATCCTGTGTTCGCCGCACCGCGCCGCGCGTCGGCCGTCCGGCGGAACCCGATGGAGGCCTGCATGGCGAGTCCCGGTGTCGACAAGCCGAACATCCGGCAGGTCGCGCAGCTCGCCGGCGTGTCGCACATGACCGTGTCCCGGGTCCTCAACGACCACCCGAACATCCGGGAGGCCACCCGGCGGCGCGTCGAGGAGGCCATCGAAGAGCTCGGCTACCGCCCGAGCCTGACGGCTCGTGCCCTCGCCACCCAGCGCAGCCGCCGCATCGGCGTCCTCGTGGAGAGCGCGATGACGTTCGGGCCGACCAGCACGCTGTACGCCGTCGAGTCCGCCGCCCGCGCCTCCGGCTACGAGGTCAGCTCGGTGCTCCTGCGCGCCGGCGAAGAGATCAGCCCGCAGGAGGCCGTCGACCACCTGATCGCGCTGGGCATCGAGGCGCTGTGCGTCGTCGCGCCGAGATCGTCGTCGATCGCCGCGCTGCGCCGCATCGCCGTCGGGGTGCCCGTGCTCGTGGTCAAGCCTGACAAGGACCCGACGTTCCTCACGGTGACGGTCGACCAGCAGGCCGGGACGACGCTCGCCGTCGACCATCTCGTCTCGCTCGGGCACCGCGACATCCTGCACCTGGCCGGCCCGCTCGACTGGCTCGACGCCCGGACGCGCGAACGCGCCTTCCGCGCCCGGGCGAGGTCGTGGGGCCTGCGCGAACGCCCGATCGTCGTCGGCGACTGGACGGCGGACTTCGCCTACGACTTCGCGCGGGGGATCCGTGAGCTGCCCGAGTACACGGCCGTGTTCGTCGCGAACGACGACATGGCCGTCGGGTTCGTGCACGGGCTCCACGAGCGGGGCTTCTCCGTGCCCGACGACGTCAGCGTGGTCGGCTTCGACGACATCCCGCTGGCGCGGCACGTCATCCCGCCGCTGACCACCGTGCGGCAGAACTTCGACGCGCTCGGCGTCTCCGTCGTCGACGTCCTGCGGGCCGCGATCGAGGAGCGCGAGATCCCGGACGTGACGCGGACCCCCGCCGAGATCGTCGTGCGCGCCTCGAGCGCCGCACCGAGGAAGGTCGACTGATGGCGGCCCGGGAGACGCGTCCGGAGGCGACGGCACGGCCCGTGGTCGAGATGCGCGGGATCACCGTGGAGTACTCGGGCGTGCGGGTGCTCGACGGCGCCGACCTGACGCTGCGTCCCGGCGAGGTGCACGCGCTGATGGGGGAGAACGGCGCCGGCAAGTCCACGCTCATCGGCGCTCTGACGGGCACCGTGCCGCTCCTGGCAGGCACCGTGCGGGTCGACGGCGAGGCCAGCACTCCCACGAGCGTCGCCCGGAGCCGCGCGGACGGTATCGCGACCGTGTTCCAGGAGTCGCACCTGAGCCCGCAGCTGTCCGTGGCCGAGAACATCATGATCGGCCACGAGGTGCGCGGCCCGTTCGGCATCCGCTGGGCGCGGAGCCGGGAGCGGGCGTCGGCCGCGCTGGCCGCCCTGGGGATCGACGACGTCGACCCGCGGGCACCCCTGGACTCGCTGTCACCCGCGACCAAGCAGCTCGTCGCGGTCGCCCGCGCGATCGTCCTGGAGCCGCGGGTGCTCGTGCTCGACGAGCCGACGTCGAGCCTGGACGAGGCGGAGGCCTCCCAGCTCCTCGGTGTGGTCCGGCGGCTGCGGGACCAGGGCGTCGCGGTGCTGTTCGTGTCCCACTTCCTGGAGCAGGTCCTCGAGGTCAGCGACCGGCTGACCGTGCTCCGGGGCGGTCGGGTGGTGGCGGAGTACGTCACGGCCGAGGTGGACCGGGCCGAGCTGATCTCGAAGATGCTCGGTGAGGACATCGACGCGTTGCAGGCCCTGCACTCGCAGCGGCTGGAGCACCACTACGCCCGGTCGTCGAACCAGGTGACGTTGCGGGCGGCGTCGATCGGCCGCCGGGGCACGCTCGAGCCCACCGACGTCGACCTGGCGCGGGGCGAGGTCGTCGGCTTCGCGGGGCTGCGGGGCTCGGGCCGCACCGAGCTCGCCCGCCTCATGGGTGGTGTCGAGCGGCCGGACCGGGGCGAGCTCTGGCTGGACGGCGACCGGGTGCACCTGCGGGGTCCGGCGTCCGCGCTGCGGCACCGGATCGCCGTGTCGAGCGAGAACCTGCGCCACGACGGCATCATCGCGGGCCTGACGGTGCGGGAGAACATCGTGCTGGCCCTGCAGGCGCTGCGCGGCTGGACCCGGCCGTTGTCCCGGCCCGAGCAGGACGCCGTGGTGGACGTCTACCTCGACGCGCTCAACCTGTCCCACGAGGACCTGGACCGGCCGGCCGGCGAGCTGTCCGGCGGGACGCAGCAGAAGGTGATGCTCGCGCGGCTCCTGGCCACGCGGCCGCACGTGCTGATCCTCGACGAGCCGACGCGTGGCATCGACATCGCCGCCAAGCTCGACATCCAGCGTCGGGTGGCGCGGCTGGCCGGCGAGGGGGTCGCCGTCGTCTTCATCTCCTCCCAGCTCGAGGAGGTGGTGCGCCTGAGCGACCGGATCGTGGTCCTGAAGGACCGGGAGAAGATCGGCGAGCTGAGCAACGGGCCGGGCGTCACGGTGGACACGATCGTCGAGATGATCGCGGCCGAGCTGGACGGGCAGCTCGACGGGCCGGAGCTCGACGACGAGGACTGAGCCGGTCCGTGCTGCCGGCCCGTGCCGCCGGTCCTCGCGTGCGGGTCCGTGCATGCTCGCTCGTCCGGGCGGTGACGTTACGAGATCGTGACGTCCAATTGTGGACACGTCGTTGTGACCGGTCACATCTAGCACTATGTTAGCGGTCACAAAGCAAGTGTGCCGGAGGGTCGGAGCTGACCCACGGCCGGTGGACCGGCCGTCCGGCGTCTCGAGGAGGAGAGCAGACATGGCACGGAAGATGTGGATGCGCGGCACGATCGCCGCGGTCTCGGCAGCGGCGATGCTGGCGCTCGGCGCCTGCAGCAGCGAACCGGCCTCGGAGGAGTCCGGCGGCAGCGAGAGCGCCGAGGGGTCCGGCGGCGACGAGCTGATCTCGATCGGGTTCTCCCAGGTGGGTGCCGAGTCCGGGTGGCGCGCCGCCAACACCCAGTCCATCCAGGACACCCTCACCGAGGAGAACGGGTTCGACCTCAGCTTCTCCGACGCCCAGCAGAAGCAGGAGAACCAGATCCAGGCCCTGCGCTCGTACATCCAGCAGGGCGTCGACGTGCTCGCGTTCTCGCCGGTGGTCGAGACCGGCTGGGACGCCGTGCTCGAGGAGGCCAAGACGGCCGGCATCCCCGTGATCCTCACCGACCGCGCCGTCGACAGCGAGGACGAGACCCTCTACGAGTCCTTCATCGGCTCGGACTTCGTCCTGGAGGGCGAGATGGCCGGCGAGTGGGCCGTCGAGCAGTACGACGGCGAGGGGTACAAGATGGTCGAGCTGCAGGGCACGACAGGTTCTGCGCCCGCCATCGACCGCAAGGAGGGCTTCGGCACCGCCATCGAGGGCAGCGACATCGAGGTGATCGACTCCCAGACCGGCAACTTCACCCGCACCGAGGGCAAGCAGGTCATGGAGGGCTTCCTGCAGAAGTACGACGACATCGACCTCGTGTTCGCCCACAACGACGACATGGGCCTGGGCGCCATCGAGGCCATCGAGGCGGCCGGCATGACACCCGGCGAGGACATCAAGATCATCACGATCGACGCCGTCAAGGACGGCATGCAGGCCCTCGCCGATGGCAAGATCAACTACATCGTCGAGTGCAACCCGCTGCTGGGGCCGGACCTGGCCGAGGTCGCGCAGAAGGTCGTCGCCGGCGAGGAGGTCGAGAAGCGCATCGTCGTCGAGGACCTGGCCTTCGACCAGGAGGCGGCCGTCGAGGCCCTGCCGGACCGCCAGTACTGATCGACACGCCCCGGGACGCACCCGCGTCCCGGGGCATCGACCCGCGGGGGGGGGGGGCGCGCCCCCCCCCCCCCCCCCCCCCCCCGCCGGCCCCCACGGCCGGGCCG
>NZ_JBLUNY010000019.1:4066-13916 GCF_048065335.1 Isoptericola maris
CCCGCCTTTCGTGACCCACCCCCCGGGGGCCCCCCGCGGGCCGGGGGGCCGCGCCCCGCGGCAGGGGCGCCGGCCCGGCCCCCTGCCGCGACCCACGGAAGGTCAACGATGACGAGCTCTCCGAGCGCGGACCGGCCGGTCGTCGAGATGTCCGGGATCTCCATCGAGTTCCCGGGCGTCAAGGCGCTCGACCAGGTCGACTTCAGGCTCTTCCCCGGTGAGGTGCACGCCCTGATGGGTGAGAACGGCGCCGGGAAGTCCACCCTCATCAAGGCGCTCACCGGCGTCTACGGCATCGACGCCGGACGCATCGTCGTCGACGGCGCCGAGCACCGCTTCTCCGGACCGGGCGAGGCCCAGGACGCCGGGATCGCCACGGTGTACCAGGAGGTCAACCTCTGCGAGAACCTCACCGTCGCGGAGAACATCATGCTCGGGCACGAGCCCCGGCGGCTGGGCGCGATCGACTGGCGCGCCGCCCGCCGTGCCGCGGCCGAGCACCTGGCCACGATGGGCCTGGACATCGACCCCGCGTCCTCGCTCGGGTCGCACTCCATCGCGATCCAGCAGCTCGTGGCGATCAGCCGCGCCATGGTCGTCGACGCCAAGGTCCTCATCCTCGACGAGCCGACGTCGAGCCTCGACGCCGACGAGGTCGCCCAGCTCTTCGCCGTCGTGCGGCGCCTGCGGGACCAGGGCGTCGCGGTGCTGTTCGTGTCGCACTTCATCGAGCAGGTCTACGAGATCTCCGACCGCATGACGGTGCTGCGCAACGGGCAGCGGGTCGGCGAGTACCGGACCGACGAGCTCGACCGGCTCGAGCTCGTCTCCACCATGATCGGCCGGTCGATGGACGTGCTGGAGGACCTCCAGGTCTCGACCAAGCACGCCGTCGACGTCGAGCAGGGCGCCACGCCCTACCTGTCGGCGGTCGGGCTGGGCCGCAAGGGCGACGTCCGGCCGTTCGACCTCGACGTCTACGCGGGCGAGGTCGTGGGTCTGGCCGGACTGCTCGGCTCGGGGCGCACGGAGGTGGCCCGGCTGCTGTCGGGTGCCGACCGTGCCGACAGCGGGACCACCCGGATCAAGGACGTCCCCACGCGCCTGCGCAACCCGCGTGCCGCGATCTCCCAGGGCATCGCGTTCTCCTCGGAGGACCGCAAGTCCGAGGGTGTCGTCGGCGACCTGACCGTGCGGGAGAACATCGTGCTCGGGCTCCAGGCGGGCCGCGGCTGGATGCGCCGCCTGCCCCGCCGGCAGGTCGACGAGATCGTCGAGAAGTACATGGCGGCGCTCAACGTGCGGCCCGCGAACCCCGACGCGCTGCTGCGCAACCTGTCGGGCGGCAACCAGCAGAAGGTGCTGCTCGCGCGCTGGCTCGCGACGGCCCCCGAGCTGCTGATCCTCGACGAGCCGACCCGCGGCATCGACGTCGGGGCCAAGGCCGAGATCCAGAAGCTCGTCGCCGAGCTCGCCTCGCAGGGCATGGCCGTCGTCTTCATCTCCGCCGAGCTGGAGGAGGTCCTGCGCCTCAGCCACCGCATCGGCGTCATGCGGGACCGGCGCAAGGTCGCCGAGATCGTCAACTCCGAGGACGTCGGCGTCGACGACGTCGTCGAACTCATCGCGAGCGGAGGAGAGCACTGATGCCTGCCACGACGGGATCACGCACCCGCCCCGCCGGCCCGACCGGGCTGCGCAACCTCACCCACCACACGCTGTTCTGGCCGGTCGTCGCGCTGGTCGCGCTGCTGGTGGCCAACACGATCTTCAGCCCGGACTTCCTGTCCGTGTCGATCCTCGACGGCCACCTGTTCGGCGCGCCGATCGACATCCTGCGCAACTCCGCCCCGCTGCTGCTGGTGTCGTTGGGGATGACGCTCGTCATCGCGACCCGGGGCATCGACCTCTCGGTGGGGGCCGTCGTCGCCATCGCCGGTGCGCTGTCGCTGAGCTTCATCGCCACGGCGCCCGACCCCGGGGCCGTGTCGACCGTGATCATCGCCATCGCGATCGCCCTGGGGCTGTGCCTGGTGCTCGGCATCTGGAACGGCTTCCTCGTCTCGGTCGTCGGCATCCAGCCGATCATCGCGACGCTGATCCTCATGACCGCCGGTCGCGGCGTGGCGATGCTCATCACCGAGGGGCAGATCACCACCGTCACCAGCGCACCGTTCAAGACGCTCGGTGCGGGCTTCTGGCTCGGGCTGCCCGCCGCGGCGCTGATCGCCTACGGCGTCTACCTGATCGTCGCGCTCATCACGCGGCGCTCGGCGCTGGGCATGCTGGTCGAGGCGGTCGGGATCAACCCGTCGGCGAGCCGGCTGGCGGGGGTGCGGGCGCGCACCATCGTCTGGACGGTGTTCGCGCTGTCCGGGCTGTTCTCCGGGCTCGCGGGTCTGATCCTCGCCTCGAACGTCATGGCGGCGGACGCCAACAACGCCGGCCTGTTCATCGAGCTCGACGCGATCCTCGCCGTCGTCATCGGCGGGACGTCCCTGCAGGGCGGCAAGTTCTCGTTGTCGGGCACGCTCGTGGGCGTGCTGATCATCACCACGCTGACGCTGACCGTGACGATCGTGGGGATCTCCCCGCTGGTCACCCCGCTGTTCAAGGCGCTGGTGGTGATCGCGGTGACCCTGCTGCAGTCGCCGCGGGTCCGTGACAAGCTCGCCGCGCGCGCCCGCCAGCGCGCGGCCCGGCCCGAGGAGGTGGCCGCCTGATGGCGACGACGACGCCCCAGCACACGGTGGAGGGCTCCGGGCCGGGAGCCCCGCGGCCCGGCGGCTCCGGACCGGCCCGCATCGCGCGGCGCCTGCGCATCGACCGGCGCTACCTGCCCGTGGTCGGCACGTTCGTGGTGCTCGCCCTGATCCTCGCGATCGGCGGCGTGCGGTACGACAACTTCCTCTCGGTCGGCGTGCTGGCGAACCTGTTCATCAACAACTCGTTCCTCATCGTGCTCGCCGTCGGCATGACGTTCGTGATCCTCACCGGCGGCATCGACCTGTCGGTGGGTGCGGTGCTGGCGCTGTCGGCGGTGAGCGCCGCGTACCTCATCGACGCCGGGGTGCCGGTGGCGGTGGTGCTGCCGGCCGTGGTGCTCATCGGGTCGATCATCGGTCTGCTGATCGGGCTGATGGTCCATGTGTTCGAGGTTCAACCGTTTATCGCCACGCTGGCCGGCATGTTCTTCGCGCGCGGACTGTGCTTCGTCATCGCCCCGGAGTCGATCCCGATCACGGACGAGACGTTCGTGGCGATCGCGGGCTGGGACACCTGGATCGCCGGCCAGTGGCGCATGACGACGAGCGTGATCGTCGCGCTGGTCGTCATCGGGATCGCCTTCTACCTGCTGCACTTCACCCAGTTCGGCCGCACGGTCTACGCGATCGGCGGCAGCGAGCAGTCGGCGCGGCTGATGGGTCTGCCGGTGGCCCGCACCAAGGTGCTCGTCTACGTGATCTCCGGGACGTGCGCCGGCCTCGGGGGCCTGCTGTTCGCGATGTACTCCCGCTCGGGGTACTCGCTGACGGGCGTGGCGATGGAGCTCGACGCGATCGCGGCGGTCGTCATCGGCGGCACCCTCCTGACCGGGGGGACCGGGTTCGTGCTCGGTTCAGTGCTGGGTGTGCTCGTGCTGGGCCTGATCCAGACGATCATCACCTACGAGGGCACGCTCAGCTCCTGGTGGACCAAGATCTTCATCGGCGTGCTGCTGCTGGTCTTCGTGGTGCTCCAGCGGGTGCTCAGCCTGCGCAAGACCTGACCGACGTCCCGTCCCGCCGCCCGTGCGGCGGGACGGGTGCCAGTCCGGACGACCCAGGGAGGTGCCAGACACCAAGATGTGAGCGCTAACAAAGATGTTGGCGCACGGGGCCAAGCACGTTCCAGCTTTGCTCAACGACGAGAAGGAGAAGTGACCGTGAGATCGACGACGACGTCCCGGAGGCTCGGCACGACGCTGCTCGGCGGACTGTGCGTGACCGCACTGACGGCCGGGCTCGCCACGGCCGCTGGTACGGAACCGGCGGAGGACGACCTCGGCCTGACGACGACGGACAACGGAGACGGCACGTACGGCATCCCGCTGCTGAACAGCGACGTGCCGGACGTGAGCGTGACACGCGTCCCGGCCGCCGAGAACGACGAGGGCCGCGACGTCTACTACATGGTCAGCACGACGATGCATCTGAGTCCCGGTGCACCGATCATGAAGTCCTACGACCTCGTCAACTGGGAGATCGTCAACTACGTCTACGACCGCCTGGGGGTCGACGACGTCTCGTCCCTGCGCAACGGGCAGAACGGGTACGGACACGGCCAGTGGGCGTCCTCGCTGCGCTACCACGACGGTCGGTTCTACGTCGTCTTCAACACGAACAATCTGGGTGGCGCCTACCTCTACAGCACCGACGACATCGACGACGGCAGCTGGGACCGGGTCGCCCTCGGTCGGGCACTGCACGACCCGTCGCTCTTCTTCGACGACGCCGACGGCGGGACGCCCTACATCTTCCACGGTTCCGGGGGCACCAGCGCTGTGCGGCTGTCGGACGACCTGACGCAGATCGTCGAGGAGTACCCCGACATCATCCGCGCGAGCGACCACGCCGACGAACCGTTCGCCGGAGGGCTGTTCGAGGGCGCCCAGGTCCACTACATCGACGGCGAGTACTACATCGCGATCATCACCTGGCCGCCCGGCCAGGGACGCCAGGAGGTGATGTTCCGTTCGGAGCACCTGCTCGGACGCTACGCCACCCCCGACGGCAGCGACCCGTACGAGGCGCGCCGGGTGCTCGACTCCGACGGTTTCGCCCAGGGCGGCCTGGTCGAGGTCCCGGACGGCGACGGGGGCTACGAGTGGTGGGGCATGTTCTTCCGGGACACCTACCCGCTCGGACGCATCCCGGCACTCATCCCGGCCACCTGGCAGGACGGTTGGCCCACCTTCGGAGCCGAAGGCGTCGTGCAGGTCGGCGACGTCTTCGACAAGCCGATCACGCTGTCGCCGCAGGAGCTGCGCCGCGAGCGCCTCAAGAGCATCGTCGCCTCGGACGACTTCGCCAACGACGCCGAGCACCATGCCTTCAGCGACACGGTCTGGCAGATCCCGGACGCACCCTCGTACGACGAGGGCCTGCTCGGCATCGAGCTCGTCGAGAATCCGGGCTTCGAGGACGCCACGACGGAGCCGTGGGCGGCGCAGTACGGCGCCACGCTCACCCGCGAGACCGCGTCCCCGGCGTCGGGCAGCGCCGCGTTGGGCGTCGGTGACCGGACGCTCAACGGGTCCGGCCCGTACCAGCAGCTCGACGGCACGATCCAGGCGGGCATCACCTACGACCTCTCGGCGCGGGTCCGGTTCGACGCCGGGCCCGACAGCATGCGTTTCCACCTGGTCGGGGACTGGGGCGACGGGGTGGAGGTGCTCGTGGCCGACGACGTTCCGCGGGGGGAGTGGGCCACGGTTCAGGGCACCGCCACCATCCCGAGCGACGCCGACGTGAGCACCGTCAAGATCGCGGTCGAGACACCGTGGGGCAACCCGCAGCCGGAGACGTCGGCGGTCTCGTACCTCCTGGACGACGTCTCGGTCGTCGGCCGGCAGCCGGATCTCGAGCACGCCACGGCCGACGAGGTCTCCTACAACGGTTCGGACCTCGACCTCGCCTGGCAGTGGAACCACAACCCGGACAACCGCTACTGGACGCTCACCGACCGGGAGGGGTGGCTCCGGCTGACCAACGGTCATGTGGTCACCGGCCAGGCCGAGTACACCAAGGCTCCCGGCCGCGACCTGACGTACCTCGAGGAGGCGCGCAACGTCTTGGGCCAGCGTACGTTCGGACCGACGTCGTCGGCGGAGACCCGGATGGACGTCTCCGGGATGCATGACGGCGACGTCGCCGGACTGGCGGTCTACGGGCGCAGCTTCGCCTATGCCGCCGTCCAGCAGGTCGACGGCGAGCGCACGCTCGGACTCGTCACACGGCTCCAGCCGTTCGATGAGGAGATCGACCGCGACGAGGTCGAGTCCTTCGTCCCCGGCACGACGGTGGACCTCGGCGACAGCACCGACGTCCACCTCAAGGCGGACGCCGACTTCGCCGCCACGCCGGGCCAGCTGTGGGTGCAGTACTCCGCGAGTCTCGACGGGCAGAACTGGCAGCCGCTCGGTCCTGCGCAGGGTCCCCTGGTCATGGACTGGAGCCTGTCGCACTTCATGGGCTACCGGTTCGGTCTCTTCAACTACGCCACGGAGCGCACCGGTGGAGTCGTCGACTTCGACCACTTCCTGCTCAGCAGCACGCTGGGCTCCGAGGTCGACCGCTCGAGCCTGGACGCGCTGGTCGAGGAAGCCACCGCACTCGACGAGGAGGACTACACCCCGAAGTCGTGGGCACGGCTCTCCGACGCTCTCGACACGGCACGGTCCACCACGGCACCGTCCACGCAGAACCAGGTCGACGCGCCCGCGCGGGAGCTTGCCGTGGCCGTGGCTGCACTCGTGCCGCGGGTTGCTGAACTCGTCGAGGTGACGCCGGTGCGTCCGACCTGGGTCGATGAGTGTGGTCCGGGCAATGTCACGGGTGCGCCGTTGCCGGTCGTCGAGGGGGTGGAGTATGTCGAGACGAGGAAGAACGACGGTGGGGTGCAGGTCGTGGCCACTCCGGTGGAGGGGTACGTCCTGAGCGACAAGCCGTCGTCGACGAAGAACCCGGAGTCGTGGACGTGGACGAAGGGTGACTCGGGTGAGGAGTGCCCGCCGGAGTATCCGGTGTGGGACGCCTCGGCGGTGTACTCCGCGGGGGACCGGGTGACGTTCGACGGCGCGGTGTTCGAGGCGACGTGGTGGACGCGGGGCGACGAGCCGGGGGCGAACGTCTACGGCTCGTGGCAGGAGATCGCCGAGACCGCCGAGGGTGTCGCGGTGTGGACACCGTCGCGGATCTTCACCGCGGGTGACGTCGTCGTCCACGACGGCGAGAACTACACGGCGCGCCGGTGGACCCGGAATCAGGAGCCGGCGTGGTCCGCGTGGGGCCCGTGGGAGGCGACCACCGACTGACCTCAAGACGCCGTGCGAAGGCGATCGGCCGTTGGCTCACGAGTGGGTGGAGCCGACCTCTTCTCCACGGTGCTGCGGCGATCACGTGGACGGCATCGTCCGTGCACGGTCTCGCCGGAGCGTTGCAGAAACCAGGAACGAACTCAAGGAGGAGCAGATGGTATTGCACAGACCGAGGCGGGGACGCCTTCGCGCGACCGCGGCCGGAGTCGCGACGGCCGCGCTACTGAGTGCAGCGTTCGTCAGCACACCGTCTTTCGCTGCGGACGAGGAGCTCGTCGCCAATGGCGGGTTCGAGGACGGGACGACGGGTTGGTTCGTCAACGACGGCAACTCGACAGACTCGGCCGTGCTGGCCACGACCGCCGACGCCCACTCCGGCGCCGCCGCGGCGCTCACGACCGATCGGGCCACCACCGGTTCGGGCCCGCTGCAGGACCTGAGCGGGGTCGTGCAGGCAGGTGAGACGTACGAGCTCAGCGCGCGCATCAAGTACGACGACGCGGCGTCGCCCGCCACGAAGCAGTTCTTCGCCACCATGCACTACGGCGGGTCCACGTACGAGAACCTTGTGGACACGGTTGCGACGAACGGCGAGTGGGCCACGCTCGAGGGGTCGTTCACGATCCCCGAGACGCAGGACGTCACCACGGCCCGGCTGTTCTTCGAGACGCCATGGACGGCGGACCCGGCGGCCGACCCGGCCACCCATCTCATGGACTTCGTCCTCGACGACGTGTCCCTCGTGGGGGCCGAACCCCCTCCGCCGCCGTCGACGACGATCGAGGTGGTCGGCAAGAAGCCCGGTGAGCACAACCCGCTCATCTCGCACAAGTTCGGCGCCGACGCCTTTGGGTTCGTCGACGACGGCCGGGTCTACCTGTACCTGACGAACGACACCCAGGGCTATGCGCCCGACCCGGAGACCGGCATCTCGCCGGGAATCAACTACGGCGACATCAACCAGCTGACCGTGATCTCGTCGGAGGACCTGGTCAACTGGACCGACCACGGTGAGATCCAGGTCGCCGGTCCGGACGGCATCGCTCCGTTCACCAACAACTCCTGGGCCCCGGGCATGGCGAAGAAGGTTGTCGACGGCGAGGAGAAGTACTTCCTCTACTACGCCAACGGCGGCGGCTCCAGCAACGTCATCACGGGTGATTCGCCCCTGGGCCCCTGGACGAGCGACCGTGACAGTCTGCTCATCGGCGGGTCCACGCCCGGTGCCGAGGACGTCGCCTGGAAGTTCGACCCGGCGCCGTTCGTCGATGTCGACGGCACGCCGTACCTGTACTTCGGCGGCGGCCCGCCGCCGGCGGACATGCCAGACGCGGAGAAGTACAACAACCCGAAGAACCTCCGGGTCATCGGTCTCGGTGACGACATGGTTTCCACCGAGGGCACGGCCGAAGTCGTCGACGCTCCGGTCGCCTTCGAGGCGGCGCACGTGTTCGAGCGCGACGGGCTCTACTACCTGACGTACTCATCGCACTTCGGCGGACCGGACTTCGGAGGCTCGCAGACACCCGAGCCGGGGTACCCCGGCGGAGGTCAGATCGGCTACATGATCTCCGACGACCCGACGGTGTTCCCCAAGGAGACCTACGAGGGCGTGCTGTTCCCGAACCAGTCCGAGTTCTTCGGCGCCGGTACCGGTGGCAACAACCACCAGTCGGTCTTCGAGCTGGACGGTTCGTACTACATGACCTACCACGCGCCGACGCTGAACAAGCGGATCAACGGCAGCACGACCCAGGGGTACCGCAGCCCGCACATCCAGGAGCTGTCTTTCAACGAGGACGGGACAATCCAGCAGGTGGTGGGCGACTATGCCGGTGCGGAGCAGGTCAAGGACTTCGACCCGTATCGTGTCGTCGAGGCCGAGACCTTCGGGTGGCAGCAGGGACTGGCGACGGTGGAGATCACGGACGCCTCCGCCGAGTTCGGTGCCGGCGCGCCCAACCTGATGGTCGAGGACATCGACGACGGCGACTGGTCGGCCCTGTCGTCGGTCGACTTCGGTGAGAACGGGGCCGCGCAGATCGGGGCCCGGGTCCGACCGCTCGTCCAGGGCGCGAAGATCGAGGTCCGCCTCGACTCGCAGGACGGCCCGCTCGTCGGGACCGTCGCAGTGGACGGGACCGTGGGGGAGTGGAGCGAGGTCAGCGCCACACTCGACGGTGCTGTCGGCGTGCACGACGTCTACCTGAGCTACCACGGCCCCACCGGTGAAGACCTGTTCGAGGCCGACTGGTGGGAGTTCGCCCAGGCCGAGGACGAGCTGGTCGAGGTGACGCCGGAGCGTCCGACCTGGACGGACGAGTGTGGTCCGGGGAACGTCACGGGTGCGCCGTTGCCGGTCGTCGAGGGTGTGGAGTACGTCGAGACCCGTAAGAACGACGGTGGGGTGAAGGTGGTGGCGACTCCGCTGGAGGGTTACGTCCTGAGCGACAAGCCGTCGTCGACGAAGAACCCGGAGTCGTGGACGTGGACGAAGGGTGACTCGGGTGAGGAGTGCCCGCCGGAGTTCCCGGTGTGGGACGCGGAGTCGGTGTACACCGCGGGTGACCGGGTGTCGTTCGAGGGGTCGGTGTTCGAGGCGACGTGGTGGACCCGGGGCGACGAGCCGGGGGCGAACGTCTACGGCTCGTGGCAGGAGATCGCCGAGACCGCCGAGGGTGTCGCGGTGTGGACACCGTCGCGGATCTTCACCGCGGGTGACGTCGTCGTCCACGACGGCGAGAACTACACGGCGCGCCGGTGGACCCGGAA